>CAZENR010000040.1:0-1843 GCA_964513925.1 uncultured Candidatus Peribacteria bacterium | reverse complement strand
TGGTAACGTTGCGGCCCCTGTCGTCCAAGACGGTGTTGGGCGCGGCAGTCCTGTGCTTGCTCGCAACGTATTCATTCGCCAGCGGCATGCTGTCGTGGATAGTTGTACTTCTCTGCATTGCCTGCCTGCCCGCACCACGCAAGTGGAAGGCGGGGACTATCGGGTTGTGGGTTTGCGCAGCTGCTGTTGCTTGTTTGTTTGCGCTTTCCCAACTTGGCCCATTCCCGCATCGGGCGGCTTTCTCACTTCCTACGTTCGTAGGTAATACGCTGGCGCTCATCGCCTTTCCACTAGCGCCGCATAGTCGCACCCAGCCATCTTCCTATCCTGTCTTGGTGTTTCTGGGGCTGATTGTTTGCTTAACGGCATTCTTCTGCTTGCGGGACAGCTTCAAGCGTAACAGGGTGTTTGCAGTCCAGGCAGGTGCTTTGTTCCTGTTTACCGTCCTCCAGGCAGTGAGCATTGCCGTCAGCCGCTTACAGCCATTGGAATCAAGGTATTTAGGCCTGGTGTTCCCTGGCGTCGTAATGCTGCTCGCCCTGTGCATTCGCACTGTCTCTCTCCGCTCCAACACTGCGAAGGCGTTCCTGCTCAGCATTATGTTGGCCTGTAGCGTGAAGTCGCTCCAGGCACCCAGACCGATTGAATCCAGGTTTACCTTGCTGCGACATGCCGAAGCATGTTTGCAGACATACGATAGTGCTACGGATTCCTGTTTGGCCCCGCTGTTCTTTGGGCGCGCTGATTTCGTGCGTGAGTACGCATCTATGCTCGATGACCTCGGCTTTCTGGGTCGATTTACACCCGCGTCCGACGCGCACTGGGATGGCTCGCCACAGGAGCAATACGGCTTTCTGGAGAACGTCACTCGTAGCGGCTCCCTGCTTACGCTGTGGGGCTGGGCGCGCGAACGAGATTGCGGAGCTGGACACGTTGTCATCACCGACGAGTCGCTCGTCCTCGTAGCACATACCGCCACCGTGCTCCGGCGAGAGGGTTTGCGCGGCGGCATGCTTTGCGGATCCAGATTCGGATGGGCGATAGATGTCGATGTCACGAGCTTTGGCGCGCAGGTCCAGCCACGGGCATGGGTATACGATGAGCATGCCAGGACATTCTTCAGGTTGCGCGAAACGGAGGCATACACAGCCGCACTACGAAACCTGCCGTAAACGGCGATTTTCTGCTATACTGTCTGGAAAGCGATGCAAGCAGTCCATACACAAAACGGCACCGTTCAGCACAAGTACCCTCGCAGCACCGTTGGCAGGAGGATGGTGGTGGACGTGCCTATCGTTCATGAAAAGCACACTCTTGCCGAAGTACGCGCTGTCATTGAGCGGCATTCGAGTTGGTTTCACACCATCAACTACATTTACGTACTCAACGATGCGCGCAAACTGGTGGGCGTACTTTCCATTCGCGACCTGTTCTTGCACCCCGCGCACGCCATAGCTGGAGATGTGTGCAAGCGTACGTCCCTCGTTACTATTCAGCCGCTTGCTCACCAGGAACGCGGAGCCTACCTGGCGCTGAAGAACAACATCAAGGCGGTTCCGGTTGTAGACGAACACCATACGTTTTTGGGTGAACTGCCCAACGATGCGATCATGACGATTTTGTATACCGAAATGCATGAAGATGCTTTGCGCATGGCCGGTATCAGTCATGAAGGAGGCCTGCAATCTAACGTGTTGGAACTTTCGATTTGGTCGTCTATTCGGCATCGTCTCCCCTGGCTGCTCATCGGACTGGTCGGCGGATTGCTCTCTGCAAAAATTATCGGCCTGTTCTCCGCCACATTGGAGCAGAACCTCATTTTAGCGGCGTTCATTCCGCTCAT
>CAZENR010000039.1:0-3756 GCA_964513925.1 uncultured Candidatus Peribacteria bacterium | reverse complement strand
GGTCCGTTGTTGGGAGCCGCCCTACGCGCGCAGCTTCTTGGGAAATTTGCTGCACTTCGTTGCCCAGTTGGCGCAGGTAACTTGCATGCGTGTCTGGAGTCAGCCTGGCCCAGTTGATGGGTCCGTTTGCAGGAATCGTACCGCCGGGTGTGACGCGCATGCCTGGAATTCTTCCTACGGTTTGGTTCCACACTGTTTCCAGTGTCCAAGGAAGTGCCTGGTTCCAGAACCCTCTCCCTCCTCGGATAAATGTAAACGTCGGCAAAGGCCCGCGCAGTGTCGGGCGAGCAAGCGCCCACGAACGATTGTAAATGCCGCGACCCAGACCCTGCAGCACCGGACGGAACGCGATGTTGTAGGTAAGGTACGAAGCTGCCAATCCGGTAGCGATAGAGAACGGCACATCCTGCATTTGGTCATATTCATGGAATCGACTGGCATGGAAGCCAATCTTTTCCGTCAGCGCATCCATGAGAGCGCGGACATGTACCTGTACTGCGGGCAAATCTCTATCCTCAAGCTCGCGCATGAGATGCAAGTACAACCCACTAATATCGGCACCTTCGTCATAGAGCTGCCTCCTTGCTCGCTCTATATCCGCCGGAACACCCGCCTTCTCCGCCCGTTCGAGCGCAGCCTTTTTTTCGTTGTAACGTCGGAGGCAATCGCGTAGGTACAAGCGCAGAATTTCCTGTTCTGCTCGACGCACCCGATCCGTTGCCACGCGCAAATTTCTGGCGCCCTCCGGCGAATTGGGGAGCCCGTCACGCGTAGCCCTGGCATCTTGGTATGCCTTTTTCGCTTCCGGCGTAAGCCAGGGGGGAGGATTAGCAATCCATGCGGCGATATCCGGAATGACAGGATCTACGGAAACCGCTGCCAGATCCTTTGGCGGCACGGCGTTTGTGAGCTCCTGGATGAGATCGACTGTGGTTCTGACGTTCGTCTGAGCTGCGGCGCTGTCGGTCTGGAAATTGGTTACCAATACATCTCGCAGCGTGACGAATTCCCCGCGCGTTTCCTCCAATAATTTGCGAATTGCGTCGCGGTCTACAACCCAGCTTGCTCCAGCGGCTCTCGCCAGCCTGCGGGCATTACCGAGCGTAATGATGTTGGGCAATACCCACGCCACCTGATCAACACGCTGCAAGCCCTGGCTCAGTGCCTGCGCTACGTGATCCAGCTTGCGAACCAGGCGCTCCTTGGCATGATCCACCTGGTTACCGTAACGATCGATAACCGCCTGAATTGCATTCAGGTACTCCTTTAATCCAACGCCGTATCGCACCCACTCAGAATCCAGTTCTGCAGCTAGTTGCGGCGGCAGATTCTGTTGCAAGGCCTGCACTTGGCGCGGATTCAGTCGAATTTCGTTATAGACCGCAAGCTGTGTCATGGGGCCAAAATGCCGTCGAATAGCGACCAGCGACATCACCTGCGCATTCATGGCCAAAGCGCGTTCGTGGTACGCCATTTCGGCAGAGATGGCCGCTTTGTAGTCGTCCATCAGCTTGCCTAAATCCGAAATATTTCCGCTGGTAAAGATGTCATTGCACAACCGATCGGCCTTTGCGAGCAGAACTTCCGCATACATGTTATTGGCGATACGGGTTTCGTACGTGCCGTTGTTTCCTTGCACGTCCGTCCATACCTGCCCGATGCGGAACATATCGCGAGAGCGCTTTTCAATATTCTCGCTGTATGCGCCTAATCGTGCCGAGCGCAGTTGGCTCAATTCTTCCGGGTTCAGATCGCGCAAGCGTTTTGCAAGTGTGTCTGTAGCGACAAGCTGGCAAAACTGCAGCAGCACTTGCTGGTTCGGGTATGCGGCACACAATTCCTGCAACGTGCAATCCACTGTGTCCACTTCCCTGTCTGGGTTTGCCAATCTCGTCTTTGCCGGAAGCAATAGCACTTCCAGCGTGGTCGCACGTTCAGCCGGCACTCCCGCACGCAAAATATGGCGCGATTCCACGTCGGCCCGGATGGTTTCGAATTTCACGTTGCGAAGCTCCCTCGGCAGCAGCTCGTACAACCGCGTAATAGTCGCGTTCGTCCGGAAGCGATCGCGAAGCTGCTGCAAGGTAAGCATTTCCACGCGGTTGCCATCGACTACTTGCTGGCCTGCTGGAAACACGAGTTTCTGTAATAGCTCGTATGCCTCCACCTCCCACTCCGGTCGATCCGGAAGTAACGCCGCAATACGCGGAGCAGCAACGCGTATGCTGTTCTCCACGGCTACCAAGCGCCTTGAAAACACGCTGCGCAGCGTGTTGCCGTCGCGCGTCAGCTCGCGAACCAAATCTTCGTTGTCGATCTGTTGCGCCAGCGTGCGGTAGGTGGGTCTAATCGGACCCATTAATTGCGACACAGTAAACCCTCTCTGCGCCTCGGGCACGACGACAAGGTCTGGAAAGTCACGCAGGAGATCTCTCACGGCAGAGCCGCGTCTTGCAGCAGGCACGCGATTCAGCGCACCTGTCATCTGCTCGGAACTGCCCAGAAGCTGCTGCACGGTCATCGTACGTTGCGCTGTAGGAACAGCCGACAGCGCCGGATAGTCTCGCAACAACTCTTGCACAGTCGATACCCTTCGTGCCAGAGGAACGGCATTGAGTGCCGTTGCAATAGCATCCTCGTTCAGCTGATACCGAAGCGTCCTGGCTTCGGTCACCCTGCTGGTCTGCGGCAACAGTGCTCGAATCTCCTGGAGCATGGCTGCAATCTTTCGCTCCTGCAGTTGCAACTGCTGCCAAAGAGTTGGAGGCTGCTGGCGCTGTAAATAGTTTGCGAGATCTGCATTCGCAGCCCAAAACGTGGCATATTTTTCTACGGTATCGAGCAACTCATCGGTCAGCGCGTCATTGTACTGAATCAGCGTTGTCCTGCGGTCTAAGTCCAGCAGGCCCGGCAACAACAAGCGCATTTGCTGCTCGCGTTCAGCAGCATTGTCGTTGATATCCGAATGCACGCGCAATCTGTCCAGCGTTTGACGGAGAACTGCCAATTCCTGCGTTGTGCGGTAGCGCACTTCGTCCGTACCGCGCAAAGCCCGAAACAGCTCCAACTCTTTTGTGCGCGCCTCTACCCGAGCGGTATCGAAATCCGCGCGCAAATCGACAGGAAGGCGGTCGCCCTGGTTCCTATCGCGCTGCTGCCTGCGCATCAGCGTGTCCCCTGCAACACCCATGCCGAGCAATCTACGAATTTCTTGCGCTTGCTTCCCCAGCTCTGCCGGACCCGGCGACTGTGGCGACAGACGCAGCTCGATTGGTGCTGGTGTTTCTTGTGGCATGTAGTTTTGGGTATTTGTGTTGAGAGATCAGAATCACTTACTGCCGCCTAGGTTCAGGGTCCCCCCTGCGCCGTGGCGCAAGACGATCCCCAGGGCTGCCTGAAATATGAGGGTTGTTATCGATAGTTCCAGAACCAGGGTCACCCATCGGCGCACCCCTGCCGGTTTGGCCGGTTACGGGAGCAACACGATTCACGGCTCCCGCTACGCCGCGACCTGCTTCGTGGGTACGCTTGCCGATTTCCGCATGCTGTTTACTCATGAACTGGAAGAAATACTTGGTCAGGAACGCCGCAAGCACGACGCCGCCAGCAACCTTTACCCACGTAGGAATGGCATCCCACGCGCGGCGCAGCACATTCTTGCCGGGCTTCTTTTCCTTGCTCTCGGGCTTTGGCTCAGCACGCTTCTTCACCACGACTTGCGTCGCAGGCTCATGACTTTCCGTAAGCGTCTTCACC
>CAZENR010000038.1:0-5527 GCA_964513925.1 uncultured Candidatus Peribacteria bacterium | reverse complement strand
GATATGTTCTTTTTCCCAAGCGGAAAAAGAACCAAAAACGCGTGCGCGCCGCGTTCCCACGGCCGGTTCGTTGCGGCGAACCGTCGCAGTCCTCCGGCCCCCACACTCTTGGCGCGCTTCCCACCCTCTGGTGGCTTGAATAGATAAGCCAGACATCTACGTTTTCGCCGCCTTGAAAGGGTTCGCTGCGGTTCTTCGTGAAGAGGGGCCGCAAGCAAACGTGCTTGTTTGAGCCGCTTTCGTGGGTGCGAAGCGGCGAGTTCACGTTTGCAGGCCCCGATGAACGAACAAGAACCGCCGAACGCTTTCACCAGCGGCATGTTTTTTGCTCCACTTTTTTGTGCCAAAAAAGTGGAAGATCTCTGCTGGTATAAAACTGATTTGCATTACTTCCTGCGCAGCAGCATATCCACACTCTGCACATGTGCCTTCATCCACTGTCCAACGGCGGCATTGAAAGCGGCCTCGTCCACAATGCGCGTTGCCGGGTTCTGACGTTGAATGTTGGCAACGCTCGCAGTCACCGCTGCATCGCGCGCAGCCTTGGTTCGTAGGGCATCCGGCCGCATTCGCAGCGCTTCAATTACCGCGCCGACATCGTCTGCAGTGGCGCGCGGGACATGCGCATCGGCTGAGCCTGGCGTATGCATTGTTCTGCGCGTGGCGGTGAGCGCCAGTGCCAAGCCCTGCTCCACATCCAGCCGTAATTCGTGCGGCGGAGCATTCAACAAAAGCTCTGTCTGCACGTGGATGTGGTCACGCAGCTGCGAAGCCTTAGAACCCGGGTCTGCCAGCTCCGCAACAAGCATGGCGTTCTGCGGGTGCTCAGGGTCCTCCGTACCCGCCAGTAAGCCGATGAGTTTTTCCACGTTGTCGTGCGCCATAGAATGAAGAACCAGGCTAAGTAGCTGTAGCGAGTCTGGCAAGACAAGGAATGTCGGCAAAGAACGATAAGACCATCCGTCCACCCACAGTAGGTTGCATGGCTAAACATTCGCTATACTCGGGTAGCAATTCCCATTCTTTGTCATGGACATGAAGAACATCCAGGACCAGTGCAATCAATTCCTCAAAAGCCTGGGCGTACCCGGCTTCATTGTCATCGGCATTGCCGATGGAAAAGAAAAAGTGAATATGGTGTACTCGGTGAATGAAATGCCTCCCAAGCTGCTTATTAAGAGTATGACGAGCACGCTTAACGACCTTATCCAACGCATGTAATGCCAGGACGCTTCATTGTCATCGAGGGCCCGGACGGAGCCGGCACCACCACGCACAGCAAGCTGTTGGCGGAGGCGCTGCGTGCAAAGGGCAGAGATGTTCTCCTCACAGCAGAGCCTACGAGCGGACCTATCGGCACGTTTACGCGGACGCAGCTTTCGGCCAAAACTATTCCGTCACCATCGGCGTTGCAACTGCTGTTCTGCGCCGACCGCGCCGCGCACGTGCAACTGGAAATCGTGCCGGCGCTGGCTGCGGGCACAACTGTCGTCTGCGATCGCTATGCGCTGTCCACGTTGGTGTACGGCGAAGCGCTTGGGCTGGACAGACAGTGGCTTGAGCGGGTAAATGCGGCATTTCCCAAGCCCGATGTGCACATACTTGCATTGCCCGGTCTGGAAACCGCACTCAAGCGGGTCGGCATGCGCAGCAACAAAGACGTCTTTGAGCAGGATACATTCCAACGCAAAGTTTACGCGCTGTACGAGCAGGCCGCCGCTCAAGATGCATCGATTGCCGTTGTGAACACCGGTGGCACTTTAGACAAGGCTGCGCAGCAGATTTTCACATTGGCATCGGCATAGCTGTTTGCGCAAACCGGAGGCTCACGTACACTTTGGGTATGGACACCACGACCATCCTGTACAACCCGCAAGATTTCTTGGAGCTGCAGAAACTTATCCGCGACAACGGACTGTTTAAGCGCAGTCCCATGTACTACGCTTGGAAAATTAGTAGTACATTCCTCTTCTGGGCCAGCGGCTTTGTATTGCTGTACTTCGTCCGTGACAATATTTGGCTGGTGCTGCTTGCCGCCGTCTACTTGGCTTTTGCGTACGGGCAAATCGGCTTGCTGGGACACGACGCTGGACACCGCGCTATCTTCAACCGCACGTGGCTCAACGACATGGTGCTGTATCCGGGCACATTCCTTATCGGCATGAGCGCCACCAGCTGGATGTTCAAGCACAACAACCACCACCTTCACCCCAACCGCCACGACGAAGATCCGGATTTGGAATACCCAATGATCGCTTTCGACGAGCATCAGGTTCACGAGAAAACCAGCAAGCTGGAGCGCTTTGTCATCAAGCGCCAAGCGTGGTTGTTCCCCATCCTCATCCTGCCGTTTCCCGCGCTGTCCATTAAGCTTACGGGGCTTAAGCACATTATAAGCAACCCGTTCAAAGAGGTATGGCTCGATGGCGTTACGTACTTCGGGCACTACCTGCTGTATCTCTCGTTGGTATTCGGCATACTGCCGTTTTGGTACGCGATTGCCTTCATCGCAGTACACCAAATCTTGTTCGGCGTGTACTTGGGCATGATCTTCGCACCCAACCATAAAGGAATGCCTACGTTTAACCCGGGGGACAAGATCGACTTCCTGCGCGAGCAGGTGCTGACATCGCGCAACATGCGCGGCGGCTTGCTTACGGACTTCGTGTACGGCGGGCTCAATTATCAAATCGAGCATCACCTGTTCCCGTACATGGCACGCAACAAAATGGCAAAGGCGCAGAAAATCGTCCGGGAATTCTGCCAGCGCAAAGGCATCTCGTATCACGAAACCAGCGTGCTGGGTGGCATTTACGAAATCTTCAGCCACTTAAACCACATTTCCCGCTACGCCCGCAAGGTGGCGGCGTAATGCGCATGCGGCGCTACCCGGAAATCGACTTCCTGCGAACACTCGCCATTGCAATGATGGTGACATATCACCTCGCGTTCGATTTGGCTGTGTTCTACGGGCGTAACATCGATGTCTTTGGCGGCGCACTGCACGTACTAGCAGTATGCACGGCAACGCTGTTCTTACTACTCGTCGGTGTCAGCAGCCGCCTCATGTGGCAGGGCATGCATGCGGCAGGCTATTCGCAATGCCAAATGCACCGCATGTTTCTGCGGCGCGGCGCAACTGTACTTGCGTGCGGCATGGGGATTACCATCCTCACCTACATCGTGGAACCAGGTGCCTACATTCGATTCGGCATTCTGCACCTTATCGGCGTTTCGCTGTTGCTGTGCTCGGTACTGTCTCGCTACGGGCAGATATCCTTGTTTGCAGGAGTGGGATTGCTTTCGGCTACGCGCCTGGTAGGCGCGGCAAACAATCCCAACCCGCTGTTGTTCCCTTTTGGCATACACGATTACGGATTGAACACCTGGGACTATTTTCCGCTCATACCCTGGTTTGGCGTTGTACTGATCGGTGTTGCAATTGCCAGTGTTGCGTACAACGGCAAATGCGCCCTTAGCCGAGAGAATGCAGAGATTCGATGGTGGCTAGATGTTGGGTTTGAATGCAGGTGGATTCGCTGGACGCTGCTACCAGGCAGAAGGTCGCTCTTGCTCTATCTTGTCCACCAGCCGGCATTGCTGGCCATACTTTGGCTGCTGCTTGGTTGGCCCAACCTGTCCTAGACGCCATGAAGCACGTAGAATAGGCACACCTTTTCCCCACAACTCATGTCATTCTTCTCCGAATTCCGTGCATTCGCCATGCGTGGCAACGTAGTCGATCTCGCCGTGGGCGTTATCATCGGCGGCGCGTTTGGTAAAATCGTCAGCTCGCTGGTCAACGACATTCTCATGCCATCTGTAGGATTGCTGCTTGGGAAGCTGGACTTCTCCACGCTTGCCTACACCGTGGGCGAAACGACCATCAAGTACGGCATGTTCATTCAAACAGTCGTGGACTTCGCCATTGTCGCACTTTGCATCTTCGTCATCATCAAGCAACTCAATCGGTTCCAAAAAGCTCCGGAAGCCGCTCCGGCAACGACAAAAGCATGCCCAATGTGCTGCTCAACAATCGCCCTCCAGGCAAAGAAGTGTCCGCAGTGCACGTCGCAACTCTAGAAGAAAAGAACGTAGCGTCACTTATTGAAGGAATCTCGCAGGGATTCCCCGACTCCAAGATTCCTTGGATTCCCGATGTTGAATACCGAGGCATATTGGAGGCATGACTGAAAACCATTTCCCGACTACTAGCCCCGGCTGTTATCATCACGCTATGTCCGCCACCATCCTCTACGGCAAGCCAGTTGCAGAAGCCATGCTCAATGCACTGAAGTCCGATGTACAGAAACTCAACCCCAAGCTCGTGGTAGTGCAAGTCGGCAACGACCCTGCAAGTGCCAGCTACATTCGCCAGAAGATGAAGAGTTGCGAGGCAGTGGGCATGCGTCATGAACACATGCATTTGCAGGAAGACATCGACTTCGGTGCGCTCATGGCGACCATAGAACAGCTGAACAAAGATAAGGATGTAACCGGGTTCATTGTGCAATTACCGTTGCCAAAGCACCTGCAAGACCGCGTTCCAGAGGTCATCCGCGCCATCGACCCGAAAAAGGATGTCGATGGCTTCGGCGCATACAACCTGGGGAAGATGTTCCTATCCACCGAATTCGAACACCTACCGCCGGCAACACCCTCAGGCGTTGTATCCATGCTGGATTTCTACAAGATCCCGGTTGCCGGCAAGCATGTCGTGGTGCTGGGACGCAGCAATATCGTCGGCAAGCCGCTTGCTGTCATGCTGTTAAACCGCAACGCCACCGTAAGTATTTGTCACAGCAAGACTAAGGATCTTGCTACCATCACGCGACAAGCCGACATTCTGTGCCTGGCGGTGGGGTCGCCGAAGATGGTGACCAAGGACATGGTGCAACCCGGCGCCGTGGTCATCGACATTGGCGTCAGCCGCGGAATGGACGGCAAATTGTGCGGCGATGCCGACTACGAACAACTGCTGAATACCGCTTCCGCCATTACGCCTGTTCCGGGAGGAGTTGGGCCGCTTACGGTCGCCAGTCTTATCCGCAACTGCGTCACCGCAAAGAAGCGTCAGCTCGAAGCTGCGGAGTAATGCGCTACAGCAATGCGGTCGCTACGGCGAAGTAAATGACAATACTGATGGTGTCTTGCAGGATTGTAGATATCGGCCCGCTGGCATCGGCAGGGTCCATTTTGCAGCGACTAAACAGATAGGGCACAAGAAGCCCCGTACATACCGATGACATGACCGCAGCGCACAGAGAAATACTAAGCACAACGCCAATGATCGGCTGGCCGTACAAGATTGTACTGGCAATGCCGAGCAACACACCAAGCAGCAAGCCAATGATGACGATGATACTGAAATGGCGCAGCAGGTAACGAAGAAACGGCAACGAATGATTCACCGCAAGGTCACGAATAATGTACGCCTCCATCTGTGTTCCGACTGCATCGCTCATGTAGACAATGAGCGGAATGAACGCCGCTAAAATGAGGTTCTGCTCCAATGTGGCGGAGAACA
>CAZENR010000037.1:0-7146 GCA_964513925.1 uncultured Candidatus Peribacteria bacterium | reverse complement strand
CCCCCGAATGGCGGCTCCAAAGGCCGCTGCCTTACCACTTGGCGACTCCCCAATGCAGCGGGATTGTAACGAAGAGTTGGACGAAAGTCAGCGCCGCTTCGATGCAGGCTTCTTGCTTCGCACTTTCGCGGCCTTGGCTGGCTTTTTAGCAGGCTTTGACTGCTTCAAATACTTACGAAGCGGCTTCCAATACAGCTCCTCCCAGCCGGTGTCTACCTCCTTGGCCCGGTCGGTGGGTACGTCTTTATGCACCAGCCTGAGCATGCTGCCGTTGGAACTGGGCTCCAGCTGCATGTGCACTTCGGACACGTGTCCGTGCGGCCAGCCCTGCATTCTCCAATGTTGAATAATACGCCGCCCGGGTTCCACGCTAATGTTGGTGCCGGTAATGACGGCATCGCACACCGAAAACTCCCCGCCGGCAGTAGGCGAAATAGTGGCCGCTTTTCCGGTGAACGCCGCATGATGCTCGCTGTCCATAAGCACCTGGTACACGCGCTCCGGAGTGGCCTGCAAGGCTACCAATTGGTGGATGGTGGCAATACGCATGAAAAACAGGCTACTGCCATTCATTGCCAGTATGTATGGTGATCATGACATTTTCTGCTCTTCTCTCCGTTGACACTTTTCCAAAGGCGGCTGTAAAGCAATTCCGAATGAACTGCTTGGCAAAAGACACTGGTTTTAGGTCACGTTGACTCATTAGGAAAAGCTAGGTACTTTTGCTTTACTATGAAAAAATTCAACGCAATCATCCTTATTTCCGTCCTTGCATTCGTTGCCATTCTCGGCCCAAGCACCGGGAAGTATATAACCAGTTCCATTGAAATGGCCTACGCTTCAGAGGGTGGGGGTGGAGGTGGCGGAAGCAGCGGGGGAGGAGGATCGACTGGCGGAAGCAGCGGGGGAGGAGGTGGAGGTTCTCATCGTGGTCATAATACGCAGGTGATTTTGGTTATGATCGACATCATGTTTGCAAATCACTACGCGGGCTTGCCTCAACCGGGCGGGTCTACGTACACCTTCACCACGCACGACATTGAATTCTTGTGTTCGGTAAAGCGCGCCATGAACAAGACGACTGTTACTTCGGCTGGAAAAGACTATGCTCTCACGTATCTTTCCAAGAAGATGAATCTTGCTGAGGATGTACTGCGCGCCTTCTTCCGCAGGCCGAATAACTGCGCATAGTTTGGCAAAAGAAGCCAAGGTTGAGAAGCAAAAGTTGCGATGTTGTGTTATGCTGTTGAATATTCTTTCATTCAAACGCACACATGCCAGCAGTCCCGGGACAAGACGATACAACGCCTGAGGGAAGCGACTTTGCACCCGATTTAGGCAAAGACGTATTTCGCGATATAGACCGTACGCCTGAAACCACCGTACGCCGGGTACTGAAGCAATCGTTTTTGGCACGACAAAAACGCGGGGCGATTTCTGCAAACGTGGAAACCGAGATGCGTGCAATCACCAAGGATACAGAGCAGCAAATAGACGATGTGACAGAGCGCCTTCGCGGCGACAAAAGCCGAATAGACGGTGCCACGCGCAGCGTAATAGACGAGTACCGTCGGCAGCGGGTGATTATGGGTATGACCGATAAGAACTATATCGTCATGGATCTGCGGGCCAAGCAGGCAGCCGGATTGTACGAGCCAGGCAGGGACCGCATTACGCTGGATGACGACGTCGCACTCAGTCCCGATGTGCAGTACGACGATCTGCTGTATGGAAAGCATGTCTGCAAGCACGAGGAGTGGCACCGCAAAGAACAGGCCAAGGTGTTCAACAGCGAAGTGCTTACGGTAAACGGAAGGCGGTTTCGGGTGCACCCAGATCTTGTAGAAGGCCAGGCGGTGGTAAAGGTCAGCAAGGAGAACAATCAGGATGACAAGCAGACCGCCGAGTACCTGCGGCACGCGCAGACGTACAAGGAAGCCGCGCAGCTGATTGGCGAAGAAGAGCTGGACGAAGCCATAAAGTCAGGCGACTTGCTCTCGCTACAAGAAACGGTGAATGCTCAGGCAAAGAAACGTAAGGCAGCGTAGTTACTGCAGCTGCTTGGCAAGGAAGTCCAAGGTGCGCGCCCAGGACTGCTGCGTTGCGGCAGCGTCGTAGTTGGCGCCGTCTTTGTTGGCAAACGCGTGTCCGGCATTGGGATACATAAACACCTCGTTTGCATCCGACACCGCCTCCAACTTCTTCTGGAACTCCATCACCGACTCCACCGGAATGACGGCGTCTTTATCGCCAAAATGCCCGAGTACACTCGCCTTCATCTTTTTCAGGTCGTCCTTGGTATCGAACAGACCGTAGTAGATGACTGCCGCCTTCACGCCCATATCGTTTTTGGCCATTTGGTAGCTCCAGCTGCCGCCAAAGCACCAGCCAACGGATGCCAAACGTTCCGTATCGGCAGATGGCGAACCGGAAATGTAGGACACCGCGGCTTTCAGGTTCTCCAGTGCCTCCTTGGGGTTGTCGTACACTGCCTTGGAAAGTGCCCTGGCTTCGTCTGCGGTGGCAGCGGTCTTCCCTGCGTACAAGTCCACTGCGAGTGCGGTGTACCCCTGACGTGCGTAGTCATCTGCAAGCGCTCGGATGTTATCGTTTAACCCCCACCATTCGTGAATGAGAATAAGCGTGGGGTGCTTTCCGGGCGTCAGCGGGCGTGACAAATACCCAACCACCTGCGGCTTGCTTGCCATGTACGTAACGCGGACACCGGTAACCTCCGGGCCTTGTGGAACGGAAGTGGCAGATGGGCCGCAAGCACCCAGGCAGGCAAGAACAGCGGAAATTGCAGTAAGACGAACGATGCGTTGCATGGAAGACTGTATACACCCTGGCCTAGCTTGTCGTCCACTCGGGCGAGCCAAAGAGCGGATCTTCCACCGGGTACGTCGCTCGCTCTGCACGAATGTCTCGTCTGTTTTGCAGAATGCGCAGTGCCCGTCGCGGGTCGCGCAGTAGGTACCATGCATCCAGGCAGCGACCTGCCACACGCTCAAGCGAACCGCAGCCTTCGGGGTTATCGATACCGTACAATTCACGAACCGCGGTTTTACCATGATTCCAGCGCGCCAACTGTTGCATGGCCTTGCTATGTTCGACGGCGGGAGGACACAGATTGGTAAACATCTGATCCATGGTCAACCCCCAGGGAATATCTGCATTCTCCGCCAGGGCCAGTTCCGCCAAATCCTCGGAGCGTAACCCTGGATACTTGGATACCGTTTGCCCCAGTGCCAAGAGCGTATTGGTTCTGCCGGCGATTCCGCCGCCGGATAAGTAGCGATGGCGCGGAAGTCCATACGCCCAGTTGATTGCCGCATGCATGTTGGAGACCGGGGCATCGAAATCGGGCACGCGTTCACCGGAGACAAGCGTGCGATACGCACATAGCCGCATACGCGCACCAATCACGTGCGGTGCGCCGCAGCCCTCGAGAAGATCCAACAGCGGATTCACACCGTCAGAATCGGTTTCTGGTGCTGCGGTCACTCTGCCTGGAAATTGATAGAACGCGCTCTCGGCGTCCATGAACAGCGTCTGTGACGGCACGCTACCCCGAACGGTAAGACTGCGAAGCAGCATGCCAAATGCATCGCGCAAGCCGCCGATCTTACCTCCGGTATACGGGGACTTAGGCTGATGCAACACATGGAGCGTGTGTGGTTCTGTTTGGGAATCTCTCAGTAAATATGGCTCATCGGGCGAGCCATCCTGCTTGTACACCGGCATCGCCAGGCCGGGTACGGTTTTTTCTGCAACCTCAAGGTCAATGCGCTCTGTGTCGTCGGGGCGGAAATCCTGCGGGAACTGCGTACCATCTGTCTGCACCAACACGATGTTTGCCCGACGCGAAGTATCTCCCAAGTGCCAGAGCAAGCGTTGAAGTGAAGGCTTGTAGAGCGAGTCGGCATTGGCTCCAGCGGCAAGCACAACGAGCACGCGCTCATCGAATCCTTCCAGGCGGTCGCCAATGGCATCTTGCAGCTCACGCACTTCTCGAACATCTGCTGCCAGGCGCTGCTGCGGTGAACTTGGAAACCTTGGCATACATATTATATTTAAGGAACTTTGATTTACTTAGTCAAACTTTTGGTGTTTTGGCTTTAGAAAGCCTTCTAGCAAATTTACATATTTAGCTTATTAATGTATAATATACTTAATAAACACTCAAATGAGTTTTGCAGATCTTCCCCTCGCTTTCAGGGCTCGTCTTCAAAGACAAGAGCGTCTGCTTGCTGCCGCTGGGCTCTGCTTACTCGCAAGCATGCTCATACTTGTGAATGCAATGCATGCCGATAACTCACTGGATGTTGCAGGACAACCTGCGGCTCATCATGCAGCCAACACACAGTCGCAGCAGCCGCTTACCGAAGACAATTCGCAACAACAAAAAGGCTTTCCGGAGTTTCAGTTCGCGATGCACCCGGTCAACCACATACCAAACTGGGGCGCTATGCGTAGCGATGCAGAGTGGAACCGCTCCTACGCAGAGTTTGAACCTGATGATTGGGTAGCTGTTCCGGCATACGACAGAAAGACGCTGACGACTCCTCTACGAAGCTTAGTGAAGGATACGGGCATAGACAGAGAAAATATCCCGCTTGTGACGACAAAACTCTACTACTCGACTCGATACATGGCTGCATATGATCTTGATGCAGACGAATACAGCGGACACCACGCCGGAGTTGATCTGAAACTACCAATCGGTATGCCCGTGGGTGCGGTTGCCGGCGGAAAAGTGCATGCCGCAGAGCATGACCCGGTTCGTGGAACGTACGTAGTAGTAGAACACAGGAACAACGAGGGACAATTTTTTTCCGTGTACGCTCACTTAGACACCTTGAACGTACAACAAGGCCAGAATGTTCTTCCTGGGCAAACCCTCGGCACAGTCGGCCTGTCTGGCAAGACCACCTTGCCGCATTTGCACTTAGAAGTACGTCGTGGGGGCGATAGCAATGCGCCTGCAAATTCATTCTGGACTGCAAAACCTGTGCATCCTCTGGCTTTCATAGATCGGTACAGCCGACGGCAAATCGCAAGAGACTAAAAAATAGCTGCACGGTCCTAGTTATCATCAAGCATCCAAGGCCGATACCCTTGCGGCAACAGGAGGGTATGCGGTCGCCTTCGAAATTCGAAGTACTCTAGCGCAGGAAAATCCGGATGCCGCCAGCGATCGTCGCCCAAGGCGTAGTCACCGCACGTTTTCGGACGCATGCGTGTTCCGCGTGCATTCGCGGGTGTGAGATCTGCGTTCTGCCGAATCATCGGAAGTGTCACATAGCCAAAGCGAACGCAGCGGTTCCATGTATCGCTGGTCGAAACAGGAAGACCTTCTTTGTCGATGGGAAAGGGGATTGGCGGCGCGGGTACATCGACAGCGCGTTGTGGTGTGCATTGCATAGGGTCACGCAGCGCCGCAAGTACTCCTTCTTGCGAAGTATGCAGCTGCATCGAAATGCGTTTCGCAACCAACGCTGCAACATCTGGCTCGGGGCGTACCCCAAGCGTGCGACGCAGTGCGCACAGGCGCGGATCATTTTTTTGCTGCACTGTCGTGCCAGAGTGCTGCGCAAGAACAAACTGCACCGAGGCCAACACCATATCGCTGCGGTGCCCGTGCCTGCCGCCACCAAGCCGACTGCTAGATCTTGCGACTACGTTCGGGGAGGGGAGTGCAGGACGCTTGGGGTGTACGATCTGCGACTGTGTCGGGATGCTGAGTAACGCTCTAGTTTGACTGCAAAGACCATGCTGTCGTGCAATTTCCTGTGCATGCAATGCACGTGCATACACGGCTATGTCCGCAAGCAATCCGCGAAAGCCGGTGCCACCCGGCAATGCCCCGAGCACGATTGGCGCCTGCGCCTGCGTATTGCCCACGATCACATTGCGCGTGGCTCCAGCAAAGACGCCGTCTACAAAAAGCGATGACGACGCGCGAGTGCCGTCATGCAAAAATACCACTGCAATGTGGTGCCATGCTCCATCGAGCACCTGTGTTGGCACTACCTGGTCCAAAGCACCCGCATCGCCATACAGCACAGGCGCGATAGATCCATCGGGATACAGATACACATGCCACCCTTGCGGCCTATGGGTAATGATAGAGAGTTGCGATGCAATGCTCCCGCCGGTAAAGCGCGCATCTGCTTGTATCCAGGCACTGAACGAAAACGATTCGCCAGGAGAAACTAAGGCGCGTTCAACGACGACACGGTCATCCGATCCATCGAAAGAAAGAGCATACCCCTGCCTGAACGCAGGCGGGCCAAACGCCCACCCCGTGCCACCCATGAGCGCGCCGTACACAAGTGGATCGACCGAGTCTTCGGCTCGCGTGCCTCCACCTTCCAACAGTGGAAGATGCAGCAAGAATCCGCCTGGCACGCATGAGGCCGCTGCGTGACGAGGAGTAATGGCGACGATCAAGAGTGCGCATGCCGACAGTATGAGATACGAACGCATGCCCGTATGCTAGACAATGGCTTGGTGACAGACACAGCGTTGCTAGCATCGTGCAGTCACACCAAACGAAACAGCGCATTCTTCTGCGTCGCAATGGGTTCTACATGCCTGCGGAACATGTGCCCTCTTAGGCCCCAGGCAGTCCTCCGGCCGCGTACAACGGCGGAAGCGGCGGCTCGGTTTCGCTGGGAAACAGCGGGAAGTCATCTTCCTGCTCGGCATCGTTGTTGCCTTCCAGAATGTAGGGCTGCACATGACCGTCGCTTGTCACCACCGTGCCGCTGCGACGCTCGTGTCCACGTACACGCACAGGCAAGTGCTTGCCGTCCAATGCGCCGAATCGCTCGCCATGAAATGCCAACGAGCCGTTGTTGTATTCCAAACCGGATACCATGTCGCCATCATGTAGACGCACCGGCTCGGACACCTCGGGCAGGTATTTATGAATATCGCTGTAGACCGCCTGGCTGTTGGTATCCAAGTCGTCGTGCAGCTGGTCTAACACGATCGCAGTCTCTTCACGCGCAAGGTGATCGCCAGCGAACATGGGGTGTGCCGCTAGTTTAGAAATGCGTTCATTGAACGAACGCACATCATCGTCGATGCGCTCCGGACCCGATGAAGGCAGCTCAGGATGCGGCATGATGGCGGGAGACG
>CAZENR010000036.1:0-8368 GCA_964513925.1 uncultured Candidatus Peribacteria bacterium | reverse complement strand
CGCTTTCACCAGCGGCATGTTTTTTGCTCCACTTTTTTGCGCCAAAAAAGTGGAAAATGTTTCATTGGAGTAAAAGGGAGATGCGCTGACCTCGCAACAATGAAAAACAATGGATTCTTGCCCTAAACAAAACGAATGTAATGTATTATTGACATTTTATCAAAAAATGGTATTCTGTGCCGGTTCGCGGTCATTCACACCACCGCCCTGTTCCCATGTGGGACACAGGGAGAACCTCCAACCACCCTGTTTTGTAACCAGGGGACGCCTTGTCGCGGGAAATCCGTGACGATTACAGGCGTGCCCCGCCAGGGCGACCCGACCGCCGTGCAGCGTTTGATACCACTGCCGCGCAAGCGGGAGAGCCAGTGGTGTTAGACGAAGCAGGGTGTGTTGGGGGAGCATCATCAACAACCTGAAAACGAGGTGACCTATGGGGCGCATCCCCATTTTGATCCTGCTGCTGGTCTTGTTCGGCCTGACCAGCACGCAGACCGCGAAGGCCGACGTCTACGTCTACAACCCCTATGACTACACGTACGTCAAGTCCTACTACAGCACGTGGACGGCGTACGACGTCTACGTGTCATCGTGGGGTGAGACCAAGACGCGTTCGGAGTACTTCTACGACAGCACCGGGCGCAAGTGGAGCTTGGTGACGACCACCTACGACATCACGCCGGGGTATTCCTACTCCGGGTCGTACTACGTCGGCAACGACCTCCGCTACTACAAGTTGTGCGGCTGGACCTACTACAGCAGCACGACCGGGTGTTACTACTACAAGTGCAAGTGTGGAAGGACGTTTGCCTACTACCCGTGACCCGGGAAGTAGACGACGTCTGAGCCACAACACCGTAGTAACACCCACCGCAGTTCATGCGGGACAAGGCCTTCACCGGCCAAAGTCAAAAATGACAGGCTGTGGTGCTCTCCCACAGTTTTATCGTGCGCCGAACTTTACTGCGGCTGTGGATTGTCGTCCACGCGCTCGCCTCGCAATGCAGTAATTTGCCCTTCAAACCCAATAACCTGCTGCTCCAATTCTATCAGCTTAGCTCGTTCGGTTCTGAGTGTTTCGGCAGGTGTAGCTGAACCGGCAGCAACCAAGCGGTCTACAGTGTCTTTCTGCTCGTTGAATGCCTTCTGCGCTTGGGCCAACGATTGCTCTAGTCGTGCGCGCTGCTGATCGCGCGTTTCGCCATCGCGTGGCTGCAAATTGGTACGCGTCTCTCCAGATTGCTCATCCTGCTCCACTTCTTTTCGCAGTGCCTCCAGCTTCGAGAGGGACTCGTTCAGCACGCGGCCGCGCTCTGCGCTGAGACGGGCGTTTTCGGCGCGGGTTTCCGCAAGCAGCGAGACCATGACACCATCGTTGCCTAGGGTGAATCCGCCACCGATTTCGCCCGAGAACGGAGTGGCGTCCTCGCCGTACAGTTCTAGCACATCACTGGTGTCATCGTCGTTGCCAACGAGCGAACTCAAGAATCCCCTGTTACGCGCTGGTACATCCACCGGACGCTCGCCATTGAGCACGCGCAAGCGGTTCATTTGTTCTTCCAGCTGGTAATTTCCGGCACGGGCACCAAAGCTCCCGCCAAGGCGGAAGTAGTTTTTGAGCTTGGGAATATCGCGCTGAATTTCCGCAAACAGCTGGTCTTTAACTTGAACAAATTCTTTGCTCAATCCTTCGACGATACGGTTGATCTCGCGGCGGTTCTGCGGCGAGAGCAATTGCTGGATCATGCCTTCGGCACGCTTGCCGATAGTGTCGGCAAGGGAGCGTAGTTCGTCGCCGGAAGGAAGCTCCACCCCTCGCGGGGCATCGGGCGAACGCTGCGAAAGCAAACGGTGTTCCAAGAATGACATGGCACGAATGGGCAATGAGATAGGTGTGTGTATGCGTAGCTCTACTTCTTGGCCTTGCGCTCAAGTTTGTCCAAATCCTCGGCGGCGCGCTTGGCGGCTGCAAGGAGCTTGCTGGTACCTGCATCGATCTTGCCGGCAATGCGCTCGCGCACATCGGGCTTGAGCGTGTCGGCAATGGACACCAGATACTGAGCAAGCGCCTGCGGCAAATAGCCTGCATGGCGTACCTTGTCGCGGAATACGGTTGCGTTCATGGAAATATGAGTATGGATATTTGCTCTTATTATAGCACAAATATCGCATATTCAGAAGCCCGAAGCCGTTCGTCCCCCACTCTTGCTAGGCCATGCGCCTAAGCATGTAGGGCACTGCGTCCTCGTAGCGCGTGTAACCGAACCCGGCCTCGTTCTCGGTAGCACCGTTTGGCGGGTCGAACACCACCAAGCCATCGCCTCCGGGAGTGTTGCGATCCACGCTACGGGCATGATCGAATGCCGTTGCATGCCTGCTCTGGCTTGTATCCCACACATGTCGCAATGCCTCCACGGGGCTGCCGTACGGACCGCTCTCCTCGTAGCCGATTACGTGCATCTTCACCAGCTTGTAGGCGCTACCACCGCCATCGCGCGGGACTTCTTGAATGTAGTACGTGGAAGCATGATTCTCGTGCGATCGACACACCAGTGCGCGCGCGCCGCTCTGCGGGAACTGCTCGACACCCATGGCGCAAAGCCGCTGAATGAGCATGGCAAAGTCCTTGCAATGACCTCCGCCAAGGAACACGGTGAGTTCGGGACTTTGCAAGTCCGCGCCGCGGTCTGCGCGGTCTCGACGACCTACCGCTCCCGCATCCTCGAATCGGTTGGTAAACGTCATGACGCCGGTCACGGCTTCGGTAATGGCCTTGGGATTGCCGCGACATGCGGTAACCAAGTTGCGCATCCAGCCGCGCACGCTGTTGAGATTGCTGTTTAACTCGGCATCCAACTGCGCTTTCAAATTGGCTGCATCACGAGTGCGGCCCTGGCCAAGCAGCTGACGGTACTGGTTGCGTCGCGCCTGGCGCGTGCCGCTTGGATCGGTTGCCTCGGCGTACGACCGCACCGGCTCGCCGGATTCCGGCACGTAGTGGGTACCGCGTTGTAAGCGGTAGTCGACGGTAGACGATGACCCCTCCCGGTCCGGCATGCGTACCGTGCCGGAGCCAAGCATGCGTACAACGCTGGGGCGCGGGTTGCGCGGATCTCCCTGGCCGGAGTACGAACGAATTTCGGAAGGGACGAATCCCCCACCTTGGTACGTGCCACCCAGAGACTGGCGCAAGCTGCCGTCACGACCGTACATCTGCAGCAGCGTGCCGCCGGACGTTGCGAATTCGTAGACGTCGTAGTTGGCAACTTGGCGCGATTGCGCATCGTTTAAGCCGGTTGGGCCATTTGGCGAGAAGCGTACCTCGGTACCTGCGGCGGGACCCTGGTCCACGACGTAACTCACCGATCTCGGCGTACCCGGTGCGCGATCGCGCAATACGTACTGCGCGTTGGCCACCAAGCGCGTATCGCTGTTTTGTGTGACAAACACCAAGCGCGGACCGTCGACGGTCACGGTACCGCGTACACCCGGACGAGCAGCAAGTGCCGTACGCAAATTTTCGGCGGTCGCCTGCATGTGCCGTGCGTAGTTTGCCGGGTCTTCGATGTGGTTCACCGCCAAGTGGCGCTCGATGCGTCCGCGTTCGGGCGCATAGGAGATGCCTTCGGGGAACCGCAGCCGTAAGACGCTATTCACCGCACGATCGCGCGGTGTGGCGCCCTCTGGCAACGGTTCGGGTGTTGGAGCCGGGCGGTCTGGAGTCGGGGTGGGACGGTCGGGCGTGGGCGCCGGAGTGGCGCGGCCACGAATGGTGTTCGCTTCGGCTTGGAGAGCCTTGAGCAATGGACCGGATGGGTTGGCACGTTGATAGGCGTTGTTGCTGTAGACGTAGAATTCGTTCTGGCCGCTGGTGAGTGCCACCACGTCGTACCAGACATTGTTCACGCTTACCAAGCAGCTGCGGCCACCGGGAACGGTGAGCACCGCCTCGCGACGACTGACCATGGCATTTGGTGCTGCCTCGGGGGTTGGAGCCGGACGGTCTGGAGTCGGGGTGGGACGGTCGGGCGTGGGCGCCGGAGTGGCGCGGCCACGAATGGTGTTCGCTTCGGCTTGGAGAGCCTTGAGCAATGGACCGGATGGGTTGGCACGTTGATAGGCGTTGTTGCTGTAGACGTAGAATTCGTTCTGGCCGCTGGTGAGTGCCACCACGTCGTACCAGACATTGTTCACGCTTACCAAGCAGCTGCGGCCACCGGGAACGGTGAGCACCGCCTCGCGACGACTGACCATGGCATTTGGTGCTGCCTCGGGGGTTGGAGCCGGACGGTCTGGAGTCGGGGTGGGACGAACCGATGTGCCACCTGCGCGACCTGCGAATTCCTTCCGCAGTTCCTGTATGCGCACTTGCAAGCCGTAGTTCGCGGTTCTGTCCGGAGTAGGAAAAGACACGCGCTGCCAACTGCCGTTCTCGAATTTCTGCACTACGGCATCGCCGGTTGCTGGTACTTGCAAGTCGTAATTGATGCCGAAAATGCGGCCCGTGCTACATGCGTAATTGCCGCTGAACTGTGCTGCGCTCCAAGTGCCGCGCAAATCGTTGCTACGCTCGGAGCGTAGGAAGCTACTTAAACGCTGCGCTTCGAGCTTGCTGCGCTCGCCCGGTGCAATATTCTCTGGTACCGGCTCAAAATCGTTCGGTACCGGAATTTCATACGGGTGGCCGGAGTCTGGTCCGTTTGGCGGCATGTGTGTGTTTGTATTTGTGTGAGGAGAAGGGAAAGGGCCGACTAAGTGTTGTGCACCAGTCGGCCCTTCCGAAGCTTCTCTAGAATGATCGAAGTAGTCCTTTCGTACCAACTAGCCGTTCAGACTGCCTTCGCGAGCCGGGCCGGAACCTGCGATGCGCGGCGGAGGCGGAGGAGTGCCAGCCGGCACAACGCGCGGCGGCGGAACTACGTTGTTGGCAGAAGAGCCAATGACGGTCGTCTGAGCGTTTGGTCCGTAGTTGTTCACCATCGTGCCAACGTAGAACGTGGTGGTGGGAACTTCTCGCGTCGGTACTGCGGCACCGGGTACGGTGGTGGCGACCAACGGAACCTCGCGGCGAACCATGGCGATGTCGTTTGCGACAACAGCCGGGCCGACGGAAGTAATGGCGCCGGGGCGTACGCACACAACGGGCGGGCGGGCGCAGCGGCGGTCCTCATCGGTCCAACGGACCTCCAAGGTGCGGGTGCGGCCAGCGGCCTTTACGGCACTCTCATGGCGGCTCTCAAGCTCCTTTACGCGGGCCTCGAGGGTCTTAATCTGACCCTGAGCCTCCTTGTAGCGGGCCTCCAAGCGGCGGAACTGCTCGTCCTGAGCGGGCGTGCGGCGACCTGCCGGCGGGAAAGCCTTCATCTGGGCCTGCATGTCGGCCATGAACTTCTGCTGGTTCTCGAGAGAACGAGTGAGGAAGCGATCGATGGATGCATTGCGGGCCTGCTCAACCTGGATCAGGGCGCGGATGAGCTCGATGATCACCTTAATGAACTCGCTCAGACGCTCGTTGCGCTCCTTGCGCTCCGGAGCGGACGGAGGAGTAGCCGGCGTGCGGTTGATGCGGCGGGCCTCCAAGCGGAAGCTGTCGCCATCGGCAACTGCTGCGATCTCGGCTCCGTCTGCAGTGGCAGTGGCTGGAGTGCGGGTTGCAGCAATGAGACGGTTGACTGCATCGTTGCGCTGTGCGACCGGTACGGCGCTCAAGCGCTTCTGGAAGACGGCGATAGCATCGCGGACTGCAGGAACATCCAAGTTGCCAACGTTGGCACTGAGGGCGTTCTTGAGCGTGGTGCGCTCGGCATCGGAACCGAGGAAGGTAGTGACTTCCGGGGTAGCCGGAGTTGCAGGAGCACCTTCAATGGTTACCTCTGCGCGGTTGCCACCGCTGGTAAATTCGTAGCGACCAGGAGCGGCATTCTCGATACGGATGGTGCCGGCGGTCGCTGCGCGTACTTCGGTGGTACCGTCCGGCTTCTTGATACTCACCTGAGCATCGGCCGGCTCGACGGTAATCGTGATGTTGCGTCCCTCAACGCGCGTATTGAGCGTGCGGGCTGGGCGATCGACACGGGTCTCAGCTGCCGGCGGAGTGGCCGGAGCAGTGCGCAGACCAAACGAGACCTCCTTATTGCGCAGCTCGGTGGTTACTTGGCGCAACTGAGTCTCGAGCTTCTGTACGAGATCTGCATAGTTGGAAGGACGTGCCTTGCGCTCGGACAGAGTCTTAAGCTCGGTCCAAATTGCATTGCGGCGCTCGTTGCACTGCACGCGCAAACCCTTAGGTGCCGGAGCGTTGCGATCCATTTCGTCACGGATAGCGCGCGTCTTGCCTTCGGGAGTACCTGCAGCATCGCGGGCGACTTCGACCTTGCGTACAGCCTGGCTAAAGTCGACTTCCATAAAGTCGGTCTGAGCCTTGTCCAAACGCTCAGAATCGCGGCGTGCCTCTGCGACCTCGCCTGCATTGGCGTCGGTAATGACTGCCTCCAGCTTCGCGGCATCGGGAGCGGCAATTGCCACACCGTTCTTCATCTTGTCCAAAATGTCATTCTGGGTAACAAGAATAGCTGCGACCTCTGGGGGTGCGCCTGCAATGGCTGGAATCGGTGCTGCAGCAGAAACATCTGCTGCTGGCCCAAGTGCTGGCGGAATGGCATTCAGGAACTTGACCGTCCACTTGGAGCCTGCGGCATCCCAGGTGTATTCAGCAACGGTGACTTCGGCACCTGCGACGGTGGCCTTAAGCGTGTAGACGTTACCGGCCTCGGTAGCACCCTTGGCACGGAGGAAGCCGCGACCCAAGGTCTCTTTGGCGCCATTGGTGTTAGCACCTACCTCTGCTGCAGTGAGAGCAGAGTATGGCTTGGTTAGCTTGTTCTTCTGAGCCTCGGTAAGCGGCGGAGCAGTCACCGAAACCTCGGTCGTGCCCTCAATCTTCAGCTTGCCAGTGGCTGCCATGTCTTGAATGGCCTTCACATGCTCGCGAAGCAAGGTGGTCATGTCCAAGCGGTTGATCTTCGCTGCCTCCGGGCTGGCGTTGTCGCCAAGCACCTTCAGCTTGTCGGTAGCCTCCTTCAGCTTCTGTACAGCAAGGTTGATACCGTTGTCGCGGCCGCCGGGGGCGTTAATAGCATTGATAATTTCACTGCGCTGATCCTTGAGGCGAGTCGTTTCGGTTGCAACCTCGGTGCGCGATTCGGTGGCGCTGTCAGAAAGCTTCTGCAGCGTGTCGACGGCAGCGCGAGCTGCATCGCGAACACCGGTGTCAGTGTATCCATCAAGGAAAGCGCGAGCACGCATAGTGCGCAGCTCGGTGCGGGCAGATGCACCAGCAGACGTAGCCGGATCGGGGTTCTCTTTAATGAGCGCCTCGATGCGGGACTTCTCGGTGTTCACCTCATCAACGTTGTTGAAGCGGGTTTCCGGAGTCGAAGTCTGGAACACCATCCGGTGCTCCTTGAAGCTTCCAGCGACACTGGAGCGGAAGAAAGAAGTAGAGATGTGTTCCATACGTGTTATGGGGGAAGTGGGTATGTGTATGGCTATGAGATAAAGGAGGGTCAGGTGAACGCGGACTCGATCGAGTTCATCTGACTCTCTTCCTGGGATTTGGCCTGCTCCTCTGCCTCCTTCAGCGCGTTGCGCTTGGAGGTCTTCACCTTGGTGTTCACTTCGCTCATGAACTTGGCGAATTCTGCATCGAACTTTTTGTATGCGGCCTCGTAGCGCTTCATGCGTGCACCGTGCTCCTCGGCACTCTCACCCTCGTACTTTTTGTCCAAGGTCGGAATGTTTGCAAGCAGCAGATCCGGCTCGATATCGGCCATGATCAGGTCGTAGAGCTGCTCTGCAAGCAACTTGGTTTCTGCCTCATCTGGAGCCACGTTGTCGGGCATTGCGTAGAAGTGAGATTAGTGTGAGTTTTCTAAGTAACTGTCCCTAGTATACCAAATTTTGCGTTTTTGTACAATAGCCACTCAGTTAGCGAAGTAAAGTGAACGACAGTCGACTACCAAATTCTCAGAATTTTCTAGCAGCAAAATACAGTACGAAGTGCACCCGGCTTTTGCTCGGACACCTTCAGTTTTCGTGCCACTTCTTTGTGCGCGGTATGTGTTCTTTTGTCCGAGCGACAAAAGAACCAAAAGCGCGTGCGCAATGAGCCACCACGGCACGGCGGTCGCGACCGCCGTGCCAGACCGCAGGCCCCCGAGCGCATTGCGCGCCGCCCTTTGGAGGTTTGAGTTATTGCTCAGAACTTCTTCGTTCCGCCGCCTTGAAAGGGTTCGTTGCGGTTCTTCACGAAGCGGGGCCGCAAGCAAACGTGCCTGTTTGAGCCGCTTTCGTGGGGACGAAGCGGCGA
>CAZENR010000035.1:0-8879 GCA_964513925.1 uncultured Candidatus Peribacteria bacterium | reverse complement strand
GCTCATGAGCTTCTTCAGACGGTTGTTGCGGTTGATGACGCGGCGGTACAAGTCGTTTAAGTCCGAGGCGGCAAAGCGGCCTCCATCCAGCTGCACCATGGGGCGCAAATCCGGCGGGATGACGGGGGTGCGGGTGAGAATCATCCACTCAGGCTTGATGTTCGCCTGGTTGAGGGACTGCACCAACTTCAGGCGCTTCATCACCTTCTTCAGGCGCTGACCGCTGCTCTGCAGGCGCTCCTTGCCCAAGTCCTCGATGAGCCGATCGTAGTTGATTGCCATGATGATCTCGCGCAGCGATTCTGCACCGGTGCCGGCGCGGAACAGGTGGCCGAACTTCATGTTCATTTCGCGGAACTTCAGCTCGGAGAGCACGGTGCCCACGCGCAGGTTGCGCAGGTCTTCCAAGGCTACTTTGTAGTTGGCCTTCAGGGTCTCGAGCTTCTCGGCGGTGCTCTTGTCGAGCGCGTCGAGCTGGTCGCGGGTGGCATCGCCGGACTTGAGCGTGGCAAGAGCTTCGTCGTGCTCGCGCTTCACCTGGTTGCGGCGAGCGTCAATTTCGGATGTGAGCTCTTTCTCGGCCTGGGCCTTGCCGGCCTCGTCGACAGTGATGACGATGTACGCGGAGAAGTAGACGATCTGTTCCAGCGTCTTAATGGACAAGTCGAGCAGCAAGCCGATGCGCGAAGGCGAACTGCGCAAGAACCAAATGTGCGTTACCGGCACGGCCAAGTTGATGTGCCCCATGCGTTCGCGGCGCACAATGGAGCGCGTTACTTCTACACCACACTTTTCACATACAACGCCGCTGTAACGAATACCCTTGTACTTACCACAGAAGCATTGGAAGTTCTTCGTAGGACCGAAGATGCGCTCGCAGAAGAGCCCATCCGGTTCGGCACGCTGGGTGCGGTAGTTCACGGTCTCGGGCTTGGTGACCTCGCCGCGGGACCAGGTAATAACATCCTCCGGGCTGGCCACGCTGAGCGCGACGGCATCGAAGGAGTCGGAAGTGCGGGGCGTGAACGCCATACGACTGGGAGGGAAGGAAACGTGGCTCTGAAGGCAGAGATTTCCACGCACGGAATATCGCAGCGCCTCCTGGTCGATCGTCTGAATCGAGAGAGGTGCTCCGAAGATTGTGGCGAAAGTATACCGAAAGAGTGGGGTAGCGCAAGGGGTTTGGACACTGGGACTCCTTAGACTCCTTGGATACCAAGATTCCTTGGATGCCAAGACTCCCTAAGACTCCTTGGACTCCAGGATGTAACCATGCAGAACAAGCGCAAGTCATCTTGGAATCTTGGAGTCTAGGAATCCCGGAATCCTTGGTCTACACAATCGCGCTCGGCCCGTCGAAACGCTTGGGCTGCTCTGCAGGGACGGTCGGCTCCTGAAACGCCTTGAACAAGTTCTCGAACGAACCTTCATAGGCCTGGAGCGCATTCTGCAATGTCTCCATTTCACCCTCGTCCAAGATGAGCTGGGACGATGCGTTCTTGCGACCGCTGTCCAAAGGCACATCGATTTCCTTGCTCTTCTCGGTCAGATTGACGTGCAAGACGATGAACGCGCTGCAGCTCTCGCACTTCAGCTGCAACAACATGAAATCATCCCCCGCAATTTTGATGGACGGAAAGTCCACCTGCACGCGCGTACCGCACTGCGGACAGCGCATCTGCTCGCGAATGCGAAGCAGAATCTGATGGAGGGAGTGCGGGTTGAAATCCATAACCTGTTCAGTATAGCAGAGAGCGGAGAATTTGGCACGAAAAAAACGCTCAGTTGTTATGACAAGAGAAGATTGCATACTTAGACTCTGCGCGTGGCAACAGAAAACATGCGACACGGCAAGCATTCCTTGGGTAGGATGCACAGCGATGTCTCCGCGCACCACCCGCCGCCGCACCACTAGAAAAAAGAAGGCTGCTGCAGCGCGCCCGGTCCGCACCACTACAGGATGGCACTTGGGAACCCAAGTGGCTATTGCAGTATCGGCCATGGCGGTGCTCGCGGTGCTGGGCGTGGTGGATAGGAGCATGTTTTCCGCGGCGCTCGGGAATGCAAAGAACTCTGCAGCCGTGGTCGCAGAAATCGGCTTGCAGCACGAAACTCCCACAGCCGTGGATATGTTGGTGGCCCGCAAGGGAGAGTTGGGGCACATCGAAATAAACAACTCTTCCGCGTTCCCGCTGAAAGTCAGCCTGCCCGAAGATTGGGAACGCACGGAGGTGCGTGGTGGCTCCATTTGGCTGGTCACGCAGGAAGATCCGGATTTCGGTTTCATTCGCTGGACCATCCCGGCCAAGATGGGTATGACGCTGCGCACCAAGCAAGCTCCCGACAGCGTTCTGCTGCACAGTCCCTCCGGGCAAACGGCATCGGTGCGCATTACCAGCGTAGACTTGGCTACCGACGAAAAGCACGAGCGAACGCTCTTATTCCAAAACACGGCCGAGGCAAAAATCTGGACCGACGACGAGTAAATCAAAACACCTGATAGAATACGGTCATGGAGGTTCTTGCCATCGAAACACCTGTCTTGCATGCGGGCGATACGTTCGCATCGGCGATTGTCGCCAGCGGCATGCTGCAAGACGGGGACATTCTTGTCGTGTCATCGAAGGCGGTGGCTACCTGCGAAGGCGCTGCAATAGACCTGACCACAGTGCGCCCAAGCGCCGAAGCGCTGGAGTGGAGCAGGAAATGCGGTCAGACACCGGAGTTCCGCCAAGCAGTGTTGGACGAAACAGCGCGCATGAACGGGTGGATTTGCGGCAGTTGTCCCGAGGCCATGTTCACCTATCTTCGCCCGGACGGATTTCCTGTAGGTGCGTTGCTTGCGGCAAACGCAGGACTTGATCTTTCGAATATCGCTCCCGGGCATGCCGTGGGCTGGCCGAAAGATCCAGCCGGTTCGGCAAAACGGTTGGCGCACGATATACGTGCCAAGAGCGACAAACAGGTCGCCGTCGTTATCGGCGATTCCTGCTGTATGCCGGGACGCATGGGCGTGGTGGCATTCGCACTGGCAGTATGCGGATTCGATCCGCTAAAAGATTTCCGCGGAGGCGCCGACCTGTTCGGCAATACGCTTCGTATTACGCAGGAGGCCGTGGCGGACCAGCTCTGCATTGCGGCAAATTACGTCATGGGCAATGCAGCGCAGCGCACACCAGCTGCAGTGGTGCGCAACCACGGACTGCAATTGAGTGATTACTGCGGCTGGGTACCGGGCATAGAACCTGAAGAAGATTTGTTCAGGGATATGTTGCAAAAGAAGGAATAAGCACAATTCGGATTCCGGGAGTCCAAGGAGTCCAGTTGTATGCAAGAATCCTTGGAGTACTGGAAATCCCCCTCTATTCTTAGTCCATGAATTTCGTTGTACTTTGCTCTTCGCGCGGTACCGTGTTTGCCTCCACCCTGGAATGCATGAAAGACGGCAGCCTGACTGCTCCATGCCTTGGACTGGTGGCCGACAAAGAGGAGCGCACGTGCGTGACAACAGCCAGGGCCGCTGGCATTCCGGTACAGATCGTTCCACGCAAGAAGGGTGAAAGCCGCGAAACATTCGACAAGCGCGTAGATGACGCCATACGCGCCTTGGGTGCAAATGACGGCACGCTTATCGCCTGCATGGGATGGATGTTCATTTTGAGCTCATGGTTCGTGCGCACCTGGCGCAATCGAATTCTCAACGTACATCCGGCACTGCTGCCCAAGCACAAGGGTGCGCATGCGCACGAGTTAGTGCTGGCCGCCGGAGACAGCGTATCGGGCATGACCATTCATCTTATTGATGAAGGCGTGGACACCGGACCCACGCTACTGCAAAAAGAGTGCCCCGTGCTCAAGGGAGACACGGTGGACGCACTGAAGCAGCGGGTGCAAGCGCTGGAAAAAGAATGGTTCCCCAAGGTGCTGGAGATGATAGAGCGAGGGGAAATGAAGTTGCCAAAGGAATGATTCCTAGACTCCTCGGATTCCACGATTCCAAGCACAGCTCGGATTTCGGGCATCCTGGAATCTCGGAGTCTTGGAATCGAAATACCCCTAAATATACCCCTCTGCATGCACATCCGCCTTTGGAATTCCCCATTGCTCGATGCAGTGCGTTTTAACATCCTTGACCATGTCCGGCGCACCGCAAATGTACACGCATGTATTGGCACCCCTGTCACCAATCACCTCCGGCGCCATCACCTGCACGCGACCGCGGTGGCCGTGCCAGTCGGGCTCGCCGGACGTCAGCGAGGTGTGAAAGCCGAAATTGGGATACTGCTTAGAAAGCGCCTCAAATTCTTGCACCCAGAACAAGTCGGCTTTGGTACGCGCACCGAAGATAAGATCCATACGACGGCGCTCCCCTGCCTCTAGCGCGTGCTTGATTTGCGCACGAAATGGCGCCACTCCTGCCCCGGTACATATGAAGACGTACTCTTTGGAGGTTTTCTCGGTGTTGAGCACAAACACCCCGAACGGACCTTTGATGGTAACGCTGGTTCCTACCGTTACCACGTGTTCCACCCAGCTGCTGCTGCGACCGCCCGGAAGCAGCTTGATACAGAACAACAGCTCTTGCTCTGCAGGCGTAGATGCAATGGAGTACGCCCTGGGCTGGGTATCGGCTGGGTTTGCGACCAGCGGCACATCGAACAACACGAACTGTCCTGCTTTAAACGTGAGCCCCTCTGGTTTGTGAAAGCGCAACTCGTACACGCCGGGGGCAACGAGCTGCTTCTTGGTGCAAACGATGGTATAGGTGGGGACGGCCATAGATGAGATGCCAATTGAAAGATTCCGATAACTCCAAGAGTCCAGAAAACGGGGATTTCAGAATAGCACACTTCATCGGGAATCCTGGAGTCTTGGAATCCAAGGAATCCTTACTTCAGCACCTTCAAAAACTCATCGAACAGATACCCAGCATCTTCGGGACCAGGCGTGGCCTCGGGGTGGAACTGCACCGAGCAGTACTTACCGGATTCATGCCGAATGCCCTCTACCGTTCCGTCGTTGGCATTGGTCCACCAGACGTGCCAACCCTTGGGTAATTTTTTCTCATCTACAACGAAACCGTGGTTCTGTGAGGTGATGATGCAGCGATCGGTCGCCTTGCCGTCCTTCCACTCTACACATGGCTGGTTGCAGCCTCGGTGGCCATACTTCAACTTGTAGGTATCGCCACCGAGTGCGAGCGCCAAGAGCTGGTTGCCCAGACAAATGCCAAAGGTTGGAAGACCTTGATCCACTGCCCAGCGCATTTGCGCGATGGTTTCCTTGCACATCTTCGGGTCGCCGGGGCCGTTGCTCACAAATACGCCGTCGTACTTGAGTTCCTGCTTGGACAAGTCGTAGTTCCACGGCACGCGGTGTACGCGCACGCCGCGTTTAAGCCAACTGCGAATGATGTTGCGCTTCATGCCGCAGTCGAAAGCGACAATGGTGGCCACAGGGTTTCCACTCTCCGGCTCGTAGGTTTCTACCTTGGTGCAGCTGACTTCGGCTACCAAATTCAGCAGGTTTGGGTCGGCAATGGTGCCGGGATCGGTTTTGGTGTCGTCCTGCACAATGCGCCCCAGCATGACGCCGGTTTCACGCAGTTTTTTGGTAAGTGCCCGGGTATCGATACCGGAAATACCGGGAATGCCATGGTGCTGCATCCAGTTATGCAGCGAGCTGACAGCTGTGTAATGACTGTATTCGCGGCTTTCTTGGCTGACGATAATGCCGCGGACATGAATGTCCTCACTCTCGTAATTCTTGGAAAACCCCCACTGGTTCTTCTCCTCGCTTGGGACGCCGTAGTTCCCGATAAGCGGATAAGTAAAGGTGAGAATTTGGCCGCGGTAGCTGGGGTCGGTCATGGATTCGGGGTAGCCGACCATGCCGGTGTTGAAGACAACTTCTCCATCCGAATCGACGTTTGCGCCAAACGACTGGCCACGGAATACCGTGCCGTCTGCAAGAATGAGGCTAGCCATATTGGCGCGGAGTGTACATGAGCCACGGTGTGGAATCCACTCCCAAGCACATTATTCATATTTTCATTCTCTTGATGAGAAATGTTCTCTGTCAGAGCAAAAAAGAACTGAGCTCGTTTCGATGTGTTCTGCCCTAGTAAATGTGTCCCACTTTTTTAAAAAAGTGGGGTAAAAACGTCGCGCGGCAGGCTGGCTGGCCTGTGCTCCACGCGCCTCGCAGTCCTACATCTCTTCGAGATGTTTTACGGACTGCTTCAGCGGGAGCACAACGGCACCAGCCAGATGCGCGACACATCCCTCCGTGTCCAACAATCGAACAAGAACGAAAGGCAAGAATCTGAGTTTCTTCGTTCATGAAACGAACCGTTTCAAGATCGCAAGATATTGTATAAAAAATGTATTCATGCCACTACTTCGCTTTTGTTTGGAGTCGTGGATTTTTCGGCTAGCATTAGCCAAGACTGAATATTGACATATTTATATTATATTGTATAATTATTAATAGAGATCAGGCGGTTCTTTGGAACCAACGGCTTGGTGTCCCCCATAATTTTCTGCCAGCGAATTGCGTTTGTGCTGGTAGAAACGCTGTGGGGGACACAGTGATCGATCGAAGTTTTTTTGCCCTTCGCCGCGTGTGCACGGTGCACACACGCGGTATTACCGACAACACTGCACCAAGAACCTGGAGTCGACATGAACCCGATCAACACGGCCCGCACGAGCCTCAGCGTGCTGCTGTTCGCGAGCATTATCGCGATCCTCTGCCTCGGCAACTCCACCTCCACCGCGTACGCGCAGGCGCCGGCCAAGAAGAGCCCGGCACCGCCACCCCCACCGGACGACCCGCTCGTCCGGATCGAGAGCGCGCTGGACAAACTCGACAAGAGACTGGCCGCGGTGGAAGCCGATGTGACAACCCTGAAGGCCGACGTCGCTGCCCTCAAGGGCGACAAGGCCAAGGCCGATCGCAAGACGGCCGACCTGACCACCCGCGTCGCCAGCGTCGAATCCCGCGTCCTGACCCTCGAAAAGCGACCCCCGCTGACCGTGCGGGAATACAAAACGGTCTACAAGGTTGCCGAGCCTCCCACGTACATCTACTACCGTGAGCCGGGCGTCTTAACGCGCTCCTGCTACACGTACGTCGATGGGAAGTTGCACGTCTTCGTGACGTCTTCCTCTACGTGGTGCGTCGTCACGAAGTAACAAGAATGCGTCCCCCGCAGCGAACCGCCCGCCGTCCCTTCAACAAGGACGGCGGGCTTTCGCGTGCAATAGGCACTAAATGCTGGATCGCAGTTTACGAATTTCCTGCTCTAGGGTTTCTATGCGTGCAACCATGTTCTCCATGCGTTCCGCCAGGCGGGTAAGACGCGCAGTGCGGTCGGGACCAGGCGGTAAGCGGCGGGCCTCGCTGGCCTCGCTGCGAGCGGCATTGTACTCGCGGCGGGTTTCGGCCATTTCGGTCTCTAGCTTCTCCACTTGGTCTGCCTGCGGCGTACGCTCGGGAGCGGCTGCAGCAGGGCGAGTACGCGGCGTGCGCGGGGTTCGACGAGTCTCGCTGCGGGCCGGCGGCGGCACCGACTCCTCGCGTTCCGGGGGAGCAGGCGGAAAACCACCGCTGCCCGGCGTACCGGAAGCCTCGTCTTCGTTTACGCGCAGTTCGGATGCCGGAGGTGCCGGCGGGAACCCATCGCTACCAGGAGTTCCGTATGGAACACGACGACGTGTTTCGGGCGTACCTTCGGTGCGTGGAATAGCTCTGCGCAGTGCATCCAAGCCCTCCACCGTTGTAGAACGAATGCGGCTACGATCTGCCCCGTACTGCGGCGCAATCATGGAGATTGGGCTTGGGAACAAGCCCGTGGGTGCGACATAAAACGGTTCTTCGCGCTCGCCATACGGCAGCGGCTCTGCGGCATGGCCGGAGAACAGATGCAGCAGATCTATGTTGCCAGGCGTCCCTACAAGCGCACTGAACATGCTGTCGGTACCCGGGTCATCTAGCGAGTAGCCATGACCGTCTTCGCTATCGCCGCCGGTGTACTCTGGGTACGTGTCGGCATCGAACCAGAGGCGGCCGCTGTCGGGCTGCCAGCCAAAACCGGCAGACAAGGATGGAAAATCTCCACCCAGCGAGATGTAATTCTTCAGTCCTGGAACCAGGCCGGAATCGCGCAGGTCGGCAAACAGCTTGCCGCGAATACCCTCCAACTTGTTCTCGGTGTCGCGCAGGACATCGCGCGCGTCGTCGCGGCGGCTATCGCCGGGAGTGGTATCTGCATACGTTTTGCGCAGCTCGGCAGTAAGTTGGCGCAACTCGTTTGTAAACACATCCAACGAGTCGCTGCTTTCCTGGGCGGCACTCGGTGTCTCGCCACGAAACAGCAAGCGGTGTTCGGAGATGGAATGGGAGAAATGGCGCATGGAGAAAAGCAAAAGAAGCTTAAGCAGTACGAATGGCGGCAATACGCTTGGTGCCGTCCTTGAGAGCGGCAGCGGCAAGCGTATTGGCGCGGTTGAACTTGGCGATAATTTGCTCTCTAGCCTTGGATGTCATGCCTTCGGCACCGGCTTGTAAGTAGCGTATAAATGCCATTGGCATGAAGCTCATGGTGTCGAGTGCGGCACAAAATGCGACTGCGGACATAGGTGTGTATATGAGGAAGAATCTGCTCAGTATAGCAGAAAAAGCCTTTCTGTGAAAGTTACAAAGCTTCTGGTGGACTAGACCAGTGATATGTTGATGAGCTCTTCAGGAGTGAAGAAACTTTGGAGCAAGAAAACAAATGGTGCCACTTGTTTGAATACTGCGTATGTTCTTTTGTCCGAGTGACAAAAGAACCAAAAGCGCGTGCGCAATGAGCCACCACGTCCCGCTGAGGCGGG
>CAZENR010000034.1:0-9282 GCA_964513925.1 uncultured Candidatus Peribacteria bacterium | reverse complement strand
GATTTTCCTTCCAACTTCTTTGCCACCTCGATGATTTTTTTGTACGTCTCGTTCGTGTTCAGCACCGACTGCAGCTCGTCGCTCTCCAAAGCTTCGTCCAACGACGTTCCAGGACGTTCCGAAATCAATTTGGCCAAGGCGTTCATTTCCGCAAATGACACGCCGTATGCACGACCAACGTCTTTCACCGCAGCGCGAGCAGCCAATGTTCCAAAGGTGCAAATTTGCACCACCCTGTCGGCACCGTATTTTGTGCGGACGTATTCCAACACTTCGTCTCGGCGCGTATCTGCGAAGTCGATGTCGATATCCGGCATGGAGATGCGCTCCGGATTGAGGAAGCGCTCAAAGAGCAGCCCGTGCTCCAGCGGGTCCAACGTGGTGATGTCCAAGACGTAACTGACGATCGAGCCTGCAGCCGATCCGCGGCCGGGACCCACAGTGATTCCACGGCGCTTTGCCTCACCCACGATGTCGGCAACGATGAGGAAGTAGCCGGAGAACCCCATTTTATCGATGACGCCCAGTTCGTACTCCAGGCGATCGGATATCTGCTTCAGCTTTGCTTCGTCGGCGCCCGCATATCGCATTTTACTGCCAGCTATGCACTGCTCTTTCAGCAGCTGTGCCTCTGTTTGCCCTGCTGCGACGGGGAATTTGGGGATTTTGTACTGGCCAAAGGGAATTTTAACGTTGCAGCGGTCGGCAATGACGCGCGCATTCTGCAATGCCTCGGGCACATGACCGAACGCGCGCTCCATGTCCGCGTACGGGCGCATGGAGAAGTCGCTGTCGCGCATGCTGAACCGGCCGCCATCCGACACGTTGGAGTTCTTTTGAATGCAGAGCAGTACATCGTGTGCCTCGGCGTCGTCGGGACGGCAGTAGTGGCTGTTGCACGTCGCCACCAGCGGCACCCCCCATTCTTTGGCGTAGCGAATGAGCTGCTGATTCACCTCGGCCTGCCCCGGAACATTGGGCAGATCCATTAGCTCGAAATAGAGGTTCTCTTTACCGAAATACGAACGGTACTGCTCCACGAGCGACTGTAGGCGATCGATGTCCTCGGCTAGTGCGGCCTGCGGGATGGCGCCGCTAATTGGCCCGCTCAGCGCAATGAGGCCCTTCCCGTATTTTGCCAGAAGCTCTGCGTCTACGCGCGGCTTGTAGTACATGCCCTCCAATGCCGCGCGCGTGGCCAGTTCAAGCAAGTTAGCATACCCCTCGTCTGTTTCTGCAAGCAGTACAATCGGGTACCGACGCGTATCCATGGAGCTGTCTTTGTCATGACGAGTGCGTGCTGCCACGTAAGCCTCCAAGCCCACAATTGCCTTTAGGCCGTGATCTTTGCAGGCTTTGTAAAATTCAATCAATCCGTAGGTGTACCCCTTATCTGCCAAGCCCACCGCGCTGTGCCCCAACTCCTTGGCACGTAATACCACTTCCTCCGGCGTTGGAAGTCCTTCCAACAGCGAGTAGGTAGAGTGACAATGGATGTGGACAAAGTCCTGCTCTTGCATGCACGGAGTGTAGCAAGAATCCGACTCCGTACAGCACGAAAGCGGTGCTAGTACCCGGTATCCGGATCTCCGTGCTCGACGCGGCAACCAGGGAATAACTCCGGCTCCATCTCATTGTATTCGTTCTGCTCCTCGTCGGTGGGGTTTTTTTGGCAGTACGCGCAGTAGATCTTACAATCGTCGGCACCGGGGTTTGCGCAATTGCAATCGTCCAAATTGAGGCCGTCCGGATCTTCGTCCTTGGTGATGCAGAGGCACTTAATATGGGTACGTGCATCCTTGTACTCACCGGAAACATACGGATGGCAGTACGGGTTGTAGATGCGCTTCATCATCGTGTCCAACGTGCCGTTTTCCGCGCTGCAATGGCCGTTGACGCATTGTCGCAGCATGAAGTATCCAAAGTCCTCTATGTACTTTGGCAGCTCCTCCTCTGCCACGATACTGATATCCGTCACGGCTTCCTGCAGCGGCAAGAAGCCGTCGATGGTGCGCTCGATGGCATCGCGATTTGTACCCTCCAAGAATCCGGTTTGGCGGTCGATACTTGCGGAAATGTAGCGATACTGCGCAGCCGCATCGGTGCCGTAAATGAAGAGGAACATGGAGTTGTCAAAGCTCTCGCCGCGCCCCTGGGCCTTTACCGGAAGCGGGCGCTCATTACCGATCAGCGTGCGCTTGGCCGTAAGGCGGCGATGCATGGAAACCGGATTGCTGAACTCAGAGAAGTAGTCGTACGCAGGGCGCAGGAATAGTCCGATCGGCAGCGCTTTTTCCGGCGGCGGATTGTAGGTAACAAGCGATACGCCCGGGGCGATCTCCACATCGTGCATGTATTCCGCGCTGAAGTAATCCGGGTAATCGTCGAAGAACGAGTCCCATGGCAGGTCTGCCTTACTGGTTGCTGCGGGCGGGAATTGCGGCCGTAAACACCCGGCAAGTTCCGCATGTGGCGGTGTTGTAGGCTGCGGAAGAGGATCGGTATTGGGATTGGTTCCCCGCAGTGCAGCGATGGTTGCATTGATGTTGTTCACGAACGTGCTCACCGTCGTTGCCAGCTCCTGTGCAAAAGCATCGGTCTCCTCGAAGTATTCCGCAGTTTTGTCAGTTTCGTCGGTTTGGTTCTCCAAGTTTCGCATTGTTTCCGCATCGCAACCGTAACTCTTTAAATCCGTGCTCTCGAGCGTCAAACCTTCTCCCGCCGCATCGTTAAAGGTGTAACCGATTGACCGCGGAGAGTAATCGGTAGTGAAGGGGCACAGCGGCGCATCGGCATGCTTATCGGTTAGCCCTCCGCCTGTTCCGCTTTCCAGCAGGCCGGAGTCTTCCCACAGGTATTCATACAGCAACATGTCACTGCTGGTAGATGGATCGTTGCCACTTAGGGCAAGCAGGCGGTAGGCATCGCTAGCGAATGCAAACACCTCGCGAAGCGTGCGCATACGCGTGCTACTGCAAGTATCGACGGCATCTACCATGGCTTCGCGCACCTCGTGAATTTTATCTTCCAGCAGGTCCAAATCGCCTTGGAAGCACACGGTATTTTCGCGCAAGTACCCGTTATGGCGGGAGATTTGCTGGCGGACGTCTATGTAGTCGCGAATGGCAGCCTCAGCTTCCGAAATGAGACTGTCTTTATCGTCGTTGCGGCAGCTGGACTCCGGGCCGTATATCCCCGCTGCGGAAATGCCGGCATCGATACGATCCAGCACTTCTTGCACCCATGGCGACAGCGCCTCTGCCCGCACCAGTGTGGGTGCAAGCAATAGCAGAGCCGTGCCGGTGAGGAGTGAGAGGCGTCGCATGTGCATTTATGAGCTTGGGGTGCTGCGGGGGAACGGCCCCGTCCACGGGCAAGGGGTTTTGGTAAGTGGTGCGCGGCTGAGTTCACGCAGGAGTGTGGCGGTTTCCTGAATAGAGGTGGCAATGCTTCCCACCATTTTTCGCTGTACCGGGATCCACTGATCCAATGCTGCTCGGTAGCCAATAACCGCCGCGATGCCGAAGTAGATGTCTTGGTCCTCCTTCGTGATGCGCAATTCTTCCTTGGCGTTATTCGTTGTGGCTTCGAATGTGTACAGCGGCGAATTGAAGCGACGATTTTCCCGATAGCCGCAGTAGCCGGCTATAGGGTGAGGAGGTAAGCCGGTAATTGCGCAGTACTCGCGTTCGTACTCCTGTGCCAAGTGGTGCCCAATGTAGGAGGGCAGCGCGAAGGGGGTCATTTGTGCCAATTCGGAATACAGGCCCAAATGCGGATCTTGCCGCATGCAAGCCAGGTATGGAGATGTGGCTTCCGATACCAAGTTGGGGCTGCGGTTCGTGACTAGCGTGTGTCCGCTGTGCGACTGTGCCACGCAGAATGCGGTGTAGCACGCATGGCCGAGAATTTCGTCTTTGTACATGACGCGATTCTCTGGGCTGCAAATATGCCGCACGTCCGCTGGGGTCAGCGCGGGGTTTACCTGCTGAGGGTTGTTGGGGTCCCAGAGCGATGTACCGTCGTCTTTGAACAGGACGTTGATGTCGTGACAAATTTCCGGACCGTCGATGGTCTCGCGCTCTTCTTCGTCGCAGCGAATCAAATTCAGTTCATCCTCGGTGTCCGCACCGGAGCAGTTTTCCACCGGCTTGGGCACGTTGCGACACAAATACCCCAGTCGCGCGGCGCTACGGCTGCAGAGTGGGCTGCGGATATCGTCAGGTAAGGTGACATTGCCTGCGTACGTGAAAGGATACGCCAGTCTGTCACCCTGGTCTTCGTCGTATTCAGGGTACTCATCGGCTGGTTCTATGCTTTCCATGCGCATGAAATGGTTCGGATAGATCCACATAATTCCCAGATCATCCGCCCTCGCCCATAACCCGACGTTTTTGAGGTTACCCATCTTCGGCACAACGAACTCACCTTTTTTGGTGTACTCGTTTTGGCGAATATTCAAAATACCTGCCAGCTCCTCGAGTGCCATGCCAACCGTGTATCCATCGTTGTCACGATCCAGATTTATTGCATTTAATTCGGGATCTGCCTCACGCTTCTGGCGGAAGTAACCGTGTTGATAGACCCACATCATGGCGTCATCCACTCGGTCTTCTGCAAGTTCGGGAATCAACCTGTTCTCCACATGGTCATTGGCGGCATCGGGCCAAGGAAGAATGTTCGTGCCGGTCCCCGTCCATACACGCGTGGTGAGCAGGGTGGAGAAACCGATGTTTGCAGGCCGATTCGGCTGGTCGCTGAATGCCAGCGATCCGCCGTTGGCGATGATGGTGAGGTTGTCGCCAAGTACGTTAATTTCCGTTTCTGTATCGAGCAGCGACAGGATTGCATTGCGCAGCGAATCGCAGCCCACGCCTTCCGTCAGTCCACCAAGACTGAATTTCAACTCTTGGAACGTGCGGAAGTCCAGCTTGTCGCTGCACAAAACACCCACGTCATTCAGCTGTGCGGCGCGAATATCGCTGGGGTAGAGCAGGATACCGTTCTCCTCCCAGGATTCCATTTCATGGATGATAAATTCCTCGATTTTTTCATCGACAATCAGCGGCTTACGCGTTTGCTCAAGAGCATCGGTGAAGAAGATGTCGAACATCGACGTGCTGCCCGCTGCGGATGCGCGTGCCACGCCTCCCGCAAGTAGCAGCGGAGTAAGCAGCAAGCCGATAATGGCGCGGCGTAGCATCACAGCTCGGGAGGAGATTCGGATTTCAGGTCGTGCAGCGAGTTCACCGAGTCCCAAATCTTCGGCATGCAACTGGTGCCGTCCGCCATGAGTGCCAATTCGTTTTTAATATCCAATCCAGCTCGCTGGAAGCACGACATTTGAACCGCAAACACGACAGACATCTCCAGCGAACGCAGGGTGATGATGCTGCGCTCAACTGCCACGCGGGCACGTTTGCGCTCGCGGTTCATGCGCTCGAAGTTGTTCTGGATCCGCATGCCAAAGTTGTCGAAGTGGTCGCTTACCGTACACTCCGTGTTGCACACCGGATCCGGCCCTTGGTAGCGGTCCGGATCGCACTCGGGCAGATTGCCGTTTGTGTCTGGCGCATTAGCATCCACGCAAAGGTATGTCTCTTTTTCGCAGCAGTAGTTTGATCCAGCGGAGTTTGCCGCACCGTCGGGGCCATCCAAATCCTGGTCTGTGCGTACGGTTAGCACGCTTTCGGGCTGGAATTCGGCCAACTTGCACTCGTACTCCCTTTCCAGCTCCATCAAAATGGAGGCGAATGATTCAAAGTAGACCGGCTTGGGGACGTAGGTGGTCTGCATGCCCAAACCCGCTACATCGGTGGTGTATTTGTAGTGCCATCCAGGTAGCTGCGATGCGAGACTCTGTAGCAGTGGAGATGGTGGCGGCTGAATGCCGTCGGACCCATCGAAACATTCCCAGAGCGTGACGTCTCGCAAGATTTGCTCGCGCTCCGCCACGACGCCGGATGCGAGCTGCTGGAACAAATTGATCGCGTCGATGGGGCGCCGAATGCCGAAGAAGATCGTTCCGCTCGACGTGCAGCTGCGGTGATCGTCCAAGTCCGAGAGCGATGACGACGATCCCGCGCTGGCAGCCGTTTGTGCCTTGATGAGTTGTGAGCCAAATACAGGAATGCTCATACCCAAGATGAGCGCCAACATGCCTATCCACAGCCGCTCCATTCCTGCAGGGGCGTGAGGTTTTCGCGATGCCGATGTTGAGGCGTGGCGAGTCATAGGTTGTTAGTCCAGGGTGGCGCTGTCGCCGGAATTCGGATCGAAACCGCTCGGGCCGGGGAGTTGGATATCGGATGTGTCAGGCAGATCGCACTGACCCGAGAAGCAGGGAATTTGGTAGAGCTTGCCGAGCATGTTGACCATTGCTCTCAGCGGCAGGAACGCGCGCTTGGGGAAGTCTTTCATCATCCAGTCAGCCATGCCCACAAACTGCAAAGCCCCGCGGTAGCCGGAGTCGTAGGCCACAGCCAAACGCAGTACCGCTTGTTCCATAGTTAGGCTGTCCTCTACCAACTGCTTACACTCCGTGGTGAGCACGTTTGCATCCGGGAGCGACCCGGCATCACCGAACGAACACAAGTCGATAGGCTCAGCAGTACGTGCTGCACAGCCAAGTAAATGCAAGTTTAACTGATCGTTCTCGTCCTCCCTCTTCGTGAGAGATAATTCCATCAGCCGGCAGACGTATAAGCTGCGACAGCGCATGACGCGATACGATTCCACGATGGGCCAAATAAGCTCACTGGTATCGCGGTAGCGGCGTTCGAAAATACCAATGCGCTCCTCATCCACCTCGCCGCCGGTGTTCGAGATGTACTTTCCGTCCGCGTCTTCCCTGCTGCCGAATAACACGCTGCGATACTCATCGTGTACAAACGAGAGAGCGGATACCACCGCTTCGCGACAGCTTTCCACATTCAAGTCTTCACCTTCGGCATGCACTGGCAGCGCGCCTTGCAGCAGCAGTGGTAGAAGTGCGAATGCCAGTAGGCGGTAGAACGCATGTTTCATGGCTAGTCCTGCGGTGGAGGATTGAGCTTGATATCTATGGGTACCTGTAGCTTAGGGAAGAGTCGCTCCAGCAGCGATACATTGGAATCCGCAAACGGGTTCTCAGTTTCATTTTCCGGCAGCGTGAGATCGCGGATGTCGTTCACGATGGATTCAAATGATCCCTCGTGCAGCGGTGTGAACCACTGCCATTTCCAACCCTTAAACTGTTCGTCGGGCATGGGGATGCACACGACGTCGTCCTTGCATGGCGGCGGATCTTCCTCGTCTGGGTACTTCTCGCCAACGCGGATGATGCGGCCTGCGTAGTCTTCGCGCCGCTGCGGCATCCAGCGCGCCCACAGGCGACCGGCGCGCTCCATCAAATCCGTTTCCGTGTGGATGATCTTCACTGGGTTCCCGCGGTCTTCGTCTATGGCGATGTCCTCTTCTTTCGAGGGCGGGGTGAGCACGCTGGGCTGCATGCGGCAGTATGCCCCGCGCATGCTGTCTCGGAATGTCGGGAAGGTATCTGTACCGCTTTCCGCCGAGGAGTTGCCGTTTTGTTCTTCTTGCTCTTCCTGCTCTTGTTGTGTGACCGGAATGCCTTCGATCATTTCGCGAATAAGCATGAGCTTGCGCTTGGCGGTTTGCAGGTCTGGCAGCGGAATGGTATCGATGAACGTCTGGTCTGGCAGGCGCACGGTAGGGACGGGCAAACCATCGAATGCGGTTTCATCCGGATAGTCGGGTAGCGAAGGATATTCGCTAGCCGGAGAAGGAGTGCTGTCTTTGTACGTTGGCGGCAGCGGAATGCTTAAGCGCACGCTGACCGGCCACAGTACCGGCACGCGCCATTGGTTTTGCGATAAGCCCATGTAGGAGAAGTCGTAGCTCTTGTCCGGGGTGTCCGGCGCAAGTCCCTCCAGCGTGGGTGGCTCGGGGAGATCATCGCGATCTCGCGTCATAATCGGACTATCTTCCGGCAGTGTTTTTTGGCGCCACCAGTTGTCCAGCAGCGTATACACCGGTGCGGAGTACCGCTGGTTGCTGCACCACAGAATCTGACATGCATCGGCTTGCAGCCACGCCTTTTGCGTTTTGCGCCAAACAGTCTTGAGCTTCTGGCGCTCGATGGACGCCTGCGCGGCATCCAGCAAAATTTGGCTGTTGGTTACGTACCACTCGCCAAAGAACTCACGGATTTCAGTTTGCACTTCGTACATTTTTTGCAGCCGTCCTGCTAATGCCAAGCGCGTAAGACGCACGCGCTCGATAGCCGCGAGGTACTCATCAATCTTGTCGATCAATGGATCGGCCTGTCCGGCAATGGAGGGGTTGTGCTGCTTCCACAGCTTCCATTCGGCCTTGCGTGAATTCAGCTCACTGCGCGAAGCTAGCGGCACCAAGATGGGTATGCGCACTTCGCGAATGGGCGTGATGTAAAACTGCTGGAATGATTTCAGCACGGCACCCAGCTCATCCGGCCCGGCCCGCAATGTCATTTCCACGTTGCCGCTTGGTTGCTGCACAAGGCCGGTTGCCATGCGGATGAGCGGGTCATCTTCGCTGAGGCCCACCAAGAAGCGCGGCGGCATGATCAACTTCACCGTCGGGTCTCGAATCAGCTTCAGGAGCTCTTTTTGCTGCTTTTCCCACCACTCACTGAATTCCCGTTCCGCAGTATCGTCGAAGGCATCGCTCCTGCCGCCGGGCGCCACAGTTTTCCCGCCGCGAACTTTGGTTTCCAAAAGCGCGTCCAAAAACCCGCTTGGATCGCTCGGGTCCTCGAACAGGCGTTGCACGTGCTGTACCTTGCGGTTGTCCAGCATCGCCAGTGTGGACTGGTCGTCGTAGAGCCAGGCATCAGCTTCGGGAGGCGAGCCTATTTGCCCTCCGGGGGTGGTGCGCCCGCCGCGCGCTGGCTCGGAAATATCTACTTCGGGCATGTAGTTCTCCTTCTGCGTGTTGTTGTTGCCACTAATATGGTCGCCGGGCTTCCATTCCGGCTTAAGCGGATGTTGCTGATGCGGGTCGATACTGTCGTCTTCGCCAGTGCCGATGATCAACTCGCACTTCTCGTCGAACATCGTGCTGATATATGGCTCCCAGTCCTCGCCGTTGGGCGCGCCATCCATGCTTACGTCGTAGTACTCGTAACATTCGCCGCGCACCTTCCATTCTTGAATTGTGTCCCCATGCTTCACTTCGCGGATGTTCACGCCCAGGTTGTACAAGAGCGGCCCGGAATAGTGGCGGTAGTACGAACTGATGATG
>CAZENR010000033.1:0-9349 GCA_964513925.1 uncultured Candidatus Peribacteria bacterium | reverse complement strand
ATGCGCTCCGGACCCGATGAAGGCAGCTCAGGATGCGGCATGATGGCGGGAGACGAGGCGATGGAAGACGTGATCTAATTTCACAATCGCTTTGGCAAAAAACGAACGCTGCTTTGCATCGCCTTTCTTCAGGCGCTTGAGCAAGGCATCGCGCTGATCCGGCGTCAACCTGGCAGCCTCCTCTGCAATATGCGCAAGCACCGCAGCGGATACGCATTGGATATGCCGAACATCGTCTTGGAAAGGCGCTGTGTCCATAGAGTGATATTTCTGTGTTTCTTATACCTATTATACCATATTTATTTAGTATGTAAAAGATAGCATTCACCTCTTGCTGACGCCGAATTCCTGTATACTCAGCCTATGCATACACGCTTTCTCGCAGTAGCCGGAGTTGCCGCTTCGCTGCTCTTGGCGCTGCCTGCGGCTGCCCAGGGGGTTCCAACCGATTCAGAGGGGATACAAGCGGTAATTACAGGCCCGGATGACATTGCCGTTGGACGCACCATTATTTTGGATGCATCATCCAGTTCTGTCAGCGGGGAAAAAACAGAGTACCGCTGGTTTATAGAGGAACCAAGGCAGACAATCAGCCGAAGCGTCGAGGCTATTTACACCCCCGAAAAGCCGGGAACGCTGGTCTTCCATTTGGTGGTGCGTACGGTTTCGCTCTCGGGACAGGTCACGGAATCGGAAACGACGCATACGGTTGTCGTGTACAACAGGAAAATGGTGCTATTGGCCGACGACAGCGTCTCTGCGGACAAACTTGCGCTGCACGCCAAAGCCGCCAACGAAGCCGGCACGTACCTGCGCATCGTTACTCCCGCGACCGGAAACGCTGGCCTGCAAGCCGGCGACGCGCTGGCCACGGCGCTTGCCGAGCAGCGCCAAGCGCTCAGCAACGCCGAGACAATCGTTGTGTGGACTGAAGGAATTTCCGGATTGCAGGCGCTCATCCAGGCTGTGCAGGCCGACCCCGAGCGTGCCAACGCAATAAAAAACCAGAACGTCGTAGTCATGAGCAACAGGAGTTTGGGCACACTGGCGCGCACCGCGCGCGGGCCGTATTCCGTGCTACAACCGCAACGAATGGTGCTCACGCGAAGCGAGGCTATGAACCCGCTACTGCTGTCGGAGAACTTCGACGCGTTCCTCACCACCCTCGGCCAGCGTGATATAGAAGTGTTGTCGGTTACGGCGGAGAACGTGTTCCTGCGACCGTGGGATGCGCTCTCGACGCTCGTCAACTACATGCTCACGCACGGCGTTTCCAGCCAAACGGTGCTGTTGCTGCTCATGCTGCCACTCATTGCCACCATCCTGGCGTTCTTCAAGCAAATCATCGGCATTACCACGCTTGGCTTGTACACGCCATCCATCATCGCGCTCAGCTTCCTGGCACTGGGCTGGTGGATTGGTCTGCTATTCCTGCTCTTCATTCTCGCGACTGGCTACTTCACGCGCTCGGTCATGCGGCGGTGGCGCATGCTCTACATTCCCAAGGTGGCGATCATTCTGACCGTTGTCAGCTTTACGCTGCTGCTTCTTCTTGGCATCGGCACGCTGTTCGGCATTACCTTCTCTCGCGACACGGTGTTCATTCTGCTCATCATGTCTTCGCTTGCCGAGAACTTCCTCAACATGAAAACCGAGCAAGGGTTCCGATCGGCATTCGTAGGCATTGGCGAAACGGTGCTTGCCGCGCTGCTGTGCGTGTTCATTGTGCAGTGGCCGCTGTTGCAGTCGTTCGTGTTGGCCTACCCCGAGGTGGTGCTGCTGACCATTGTCATCAATGCCATGCTCGGCCGCTGGACTGGGTTACGCCTACTTGAGTATTTCCGCTTCCGCGAAGTATTTAAGCACCTGCAAGAAGAATAGCGCCACATGCTGCTCCCTTTCCTCTCCAACCATGGCGTACTGGGCCTGAATGCTCGCAATTTGCTGTACATCAAACCCTACAACCCGCGACGCGCGGTGGCATTTGCAGATGACAAGATGAAAACAAAGTCGTTTCTGTCAGCACGTGGCATCCCCACGGCACGGGTGTACGCCCGCATAGAGAGCAGGCGACAGCTGCGCGAATTCGATTTCGATGCATTGCCCGATACCTGCGTCCTCAAGCCCAACTACGGTTTCGGAGGGGAGGGGATCCTCATCCTGAAGGGACGGAAGAACAGGCAATTTTTAGAGCAGGGCAAGCATCCGGTAAGCCGCGAGCGACTGGTCTCGCACATCGAAGACATTCTGGATGGAAAGTTCTCGGTAAACGGCATGAACGACACTGCGTTCTTCGAGCGCATTTTGGTCGCGCATGACTCGCTTACGCCGTTCCGCCCGGCGGGCCTGCCCGATGTACGCATCATCGTGTTCAACCTGATTCCGGTTATGGCCATGCTGCGCATACCGACGCCGGAAAGTCGTGGAAAAGCCAACGTACACTTAGGCGGCATAGGCATCGGGCTGGATATGGCGAAGGGCACGACTACCTACGCAGCGCAGTACCACCACATGGTTACAGAACTGCCGCATGGCACGCCGGTTCGCGGCATGCAACTGCCGTTCTGGGAAGAGATGCTGCTCATTGCATCGCGCATCCAGTACATGACAAACATTGGCTATCTGGCGGTGGATCTCACTATCGATGAGGAGCAAGGGCCGGTGCTGCTGGAAGTAAACGCCCGGGCCGGGCTGATGGTGCAGGTGGCGAACTTGGCGCCGCTGCGCGCCAGGTTGGAACGTGTGAAAGGTTTGCAGGTAAGCACGCCAGAGAAGGGCGTGCGCCTCTCGCAGGAACTCTTCGGGGAGAAACGAGCGCAGCGCAAGCGCGATGACGAAAAGCCGGTACTTGGCCTGCAGGAAGCCCTGTCATTTGTCGGCGAAGAGTACAGCCTGGAAGAGCCGTGCGTTGTTTCGCCGGATGATGAGCGAACCGTGTTTCATCCGTCGCTCATCCAGCAACTACTGGAACACGATCTGCTGGAGCAAGCCGAGGGAGGCGTACACAGGGCGAAGTTCTCGCTGGGAGGCAAGAAAATCCAAACAGTCATCGAGAGCGGCGACACAGGGGCAGAAACCCGCGCCGTTATCGGCAGACGCGATTTACAAGGCTTTCTCATCGACCCGGGCAAGCGTGCCGCAGCCGCCCGTACAGGCATTAAAAAATACCTGCAGCCAGCGGACAGGGCGCTAGCACAGCTAGATCGCGATATTGCGCTGCTGCGGAACATCCGGCCTACCAACCTACGCGAGGAGCGCGAGCGAGCGCTTGCCGACCTGCGCTACAACCCAGTGTTCCAGTATGCCCCGATTTCACTGGATATCGCGGATGTGCAGCGCCGCCTGCAGGATGTTTCTGTGGATGCATCCCCCCTGGGTATACTGCTGGAACGCAAGCGTCAGGAACTGCTGAAAAAGCTCGATGTCCTGCAATCGCGCGGTAATGCCAGATTGTTCAGCGCTGCCTCGCAGGCATTGTATGGTGCGCCGACTACACAGCTGGTAGCAGACGCAGCCGGGCTGCTTGCTACACAAACCGCCTGCGAACTTCCGCCTCCACCCGAGGAGTGGCTGACCCCCGAAGACGTTGTGCCACTCTTCGAGCAGGCACTGCGCGACTACGGCCTGCACGACTGGCAAGTGATGGTACGCGATGGCTTGGTAACAGACTGTGCAGCAGGGGATAAGAGACTGTTCTTACGCGCCGGCGCCAGGTTTACCAAGCAGCATGTACAAGCATTGGTGACGCACGAGATAGAAACCCACGTACTGACATCGGAAAACGGACAAATGCAACCGTACGAATTGTTCCGCAGGGGTTTCGCCAACTACCTGGATACACAGGAAGGCTTGGCTATCTATAACCAAAACCGCGTCCTGTCAGCCTATAGCGAAAAACGATTCCATCATGCCCGAAGCGTCCTGGCTGCCAAATATGCGCTTGGACACTCGTTTGCCGACACGCGCCGCTACCTTGTGGAAGCCCTGCACTACCGGCCAGAAAAAGCCCTGGGAAAGACGATTGAACTGAAACGGGGATTGGCTGATACCGCAGAACCCGGCTGTTTTACCAAAACGCTGGTCTACTTCCGAGGACTGAAGGCCATAGAGCGCTACATTGCCTCCGGCGGAGACATGAAAGCCCTGTACATGGGCAAAATCGCCGTGGAGGACCTGCCCGTCCTGCGACAAGTGGAAGGCGTGAAGCCGGCACTGCTGATTCCGTCATATTTGAGACAGCAAGGCGCACCTAAGCCCCAAAAGTCCAAGCAGCGTAAGAAAGCTGCTGCCGACGGTACCGATGCCCAGCAAGAAGAGGAGTAGATCGCTTACAGCAGGGTTATAGGCAGATTTGGCTTAGAATAGGACTGAAGAAGGCTTTGACGAATACTGTAGGTATGGGAATAAGTATGAATGTAATATAATGTTGACATTCTGGGAAGTTCAGGGTATAACTATCGCCTTTTTGTCTCCATACCCCCCTTTCCCGTGAACGGAACTTCCTCTTTCCTTTCCCTTGCGAACGCCAAGAAGAAGCTGGCTGCAGCCTTGCTGCTAGTCCTGCTCACTGCAGCGTTCTCCGGGCTGTTCTCCCTCACGGCGGAGCCCGTTGCCGCTGCCGACCGCGCCCAGTGCGCCGATGGCAAGGATAATGATAGCGATGGTCTTGTGGACTACCCCCAAGACGACGACTGCGAAAATTTGGACGATGACTTCGAGGGTCGCGGCACCAGCGGCCTGTTCATTAGCATCCGTGACGACAAGGAGACAATTGCTCCCGGCGGCGCCATGAACTACGTCATTACGCTCAAGCAGCAGCGCGATGATGCTCGCGTCGTAAACGTATCGCTCAACATCCCGCACCAGGTCACTCTGGCATCCGCCAGCGACGGCGGCGCTTTGGCACCGGGTCGCGCAACATGGACCAACGTTTCGGTGTACAAGAACGTACCTCGCACGCTGACCGTGCAGGCAAACCTTGATCCGAATGCCCCCGAAGGCCACCTCATCGTCGCTCGCGTCCTTGCTCAGGGCACCGAGGCGACCGACACCACGCTCGTGGAGCGCGGCGTTGCACCCGACACCCAGTCGCTGAAGGTCACAGTTACCGACGGCAAGGAATTTGCCCGCCCCGGCGACGTTCTCAACTACACCGTGCGCGTGCGTAACGACAGCAACGTCGGCAACAAGAGCAACGTATCGGTGGAAATCCCATGGCTGGCAGAGTTCCTGTCGGCAACCGAGGGATACAAGCGCAAGACCAGCAACATCACCTGGCCGGACGTTTCGTTCGAGCCCAAGGAAGAGAAAACCTTCCAGTTTGCCGTCCGCCTGGATGACCGCGCACAAGACCGCTATGTCTTCCGCACGCGCGTCTATGCCGGCATCAGCAATGCCGTCGACCAAACCGTCATTCGCGTGGGACTGCCGTACAATGCCATCTCCGCTACTATTACCGACAACCGCCAAACCGTGGAAGTCGGCCAGGATCTTCACTACGTCGTGACCGTACGCAACAATGCCGACGTAGTGGGCACGAACGTCAACATCAGCGCATCTGTACCGCACTACGCCGAGTTCGTCTCCTCCAGCGAGGGTGGCAAGTGGGACGGCAGCAACGTCCGCTGGCTCATCTTCCAGATCGCACCAAACGACACGCGCCAGGTGGAATTCACCATCCGCGTGCGACCGGATGCGCCGATCGGCGCCGCGCTGCTTGCGGGTGTCACCGCAGAAGGCAGCAGCGACCGCGACACGACCCAAGTTGCCGAACGCAGCACCGAAGGCCAGGTGAAGCAGGTCATGTTCCGCAAGGGAGTTGACCGCAGCGAAGTGGTTCCCGGCGGCGACATCCGCTACACCCTCTACGTCCGCAACACGCTCGACCACACCATTTCCGACGCAGTGATTATGGATCGCTATGACGGTCAGTACATGAGCTTCGTGAGTACCGACACCCCTGGCAGCTTAGTACGCCAGACCAGCGGTGAAATGGAGTGGAAGGTACCAGTATTGGCTCCCGGCCAAACCTGGCAAGCCAGCTACATCCTGCGTGTATCCGAAGATGCGCCGAACGCAGCCGACTTGAACAACGTAGCATCCATCTCGGGCCGTGACGTCAGCGGTGTTGCCCTCTCCGAGCGCGTACGCACCGTATCCACCGATGTCTTCACCGACTTCCCGACCACCGGTGGCGCCATGGACGCGCTCATCGGCCTCGTACTCGGCCTTGCCGCCATCGGCAGCGCCGCAGGACACCGGCGCTTCGGCATCGTTGCTTAGCGCACCCGATCATCGTCAAAAGAAAAGACCCCGGTACCGGGGTCTTTTTCGAGTAGCGAGCACCGAGATAGCACATTTGACAACATTTTTAAAGAAAGTAAAATTACAGCATGAACGCAGGTAACGCCGCTATCGACAGCCCTGCGCCTTTACGAAAGGCGGAGGACCTAACGCCGCAAGAGGTGCGCGATGCAAGGCTGGCGATTGCCGAACTCATTTTCGAGCGCGTTCCCGATCTACAGGCGGCACTTACGCGCAAGCGTAAAGAACTGGCCGTGAATTTAGGCTGCAGCGAGGGGACGCTCAATAGTGTCACTGCGTACGTTCGGTATTGGGCGACGCAGGCGATTCAAGAAGCACAGGCGACTGCGCTCTCTCGAGATGACGTCGTATCGACTTGGTACTACCTGGAACAGTCTGCCGCCTCCGGACAAACGGATGCCTGGAACGGACTCGAAGACGTCTTCCTGCACATCGGCGGACTCGAGAAGGGCGCGACACTGGAGCAATTGCAAAGCGCTGTAGAGGCATACCGGCGCCGATTGAAGACGCACATCGTCCGCAAGACAAAAGCGAACGGCACGCAAAGCGCAACGACGCAGGTGGTCGCGTCGCCGACAATACTCTCCCCCTCGGATGCAGTGCATGAAACGGAGCGGGTGACAGAAGTCGACATCACGCCTGTTATTGCCGCTCCGGTCATCGAGGCAAGGCCGCCGGTGGTCACCGGCGCCACATTCAATTACGACAACCCGGAAAAGACCGCATGGCGAAATGACGTCGTCATGCAGTATGCATGCGAATCCATCCCGGAATCAGAGCGACCGCATACGAAAGTCGTGTGCTTCGGCGGCAGAAAGAACCTCGAGCCACTGGCATATATCCACCACAAATTTACACCGGGCAACATCACGAGCGTGGAATGCGACGAAGATGTCATGCCCGAATTCTTGGCATCGGCAAGAGAAGCGGGCATCCAGACGTATACCGGAAAATTGTCAGATATGCGCTCGAAACAACGCTTTGGATTGGCGAGTCTGGACTACACCGGCCCAGTTACCGTGGAACGCATGCTTGATGCCGCCAGCATGTTGCTTGAGGATGACGCAACGGTCATCGTGAACTGTCAGAATAAACGCGACCCCAAATTAATGAGAGTCGCCGCACTGCTGCAAATGGGAATTATGGACCAGGCACGTGGCATCGATATAGGCCTGGAGGAATTTTTGCCGTCAGGGCACGGCTTCAACGAACACTTGAAACAAGCCCTCAGCGAGGCGCCTGATACGCAGCTCAATCCGGAGGAATGGGCGAAAGGCCGCCGGAAATTCATCGTTTTGACACTGTCGTCATTCGGCATAGGCCGCCGAGAGAGCATTTCGCTGCATGGATTCCCGAATCTCGAGCGTCTATTCCTGATGTCGGGAGATAGGACGCAGCGCGTCGGTGAAACTCCTCCCGAAGATAAAATGGGGGAGTTGATAGGACGTTTTGGCGATGAGTATTGCGCGGCATACGGACGATTCACGGGCGTACCGGCGCACGCGTTCATGAGAAACACGACCTTGTCGATGGTTATGGGGGCACGCATGGCGTTCACTTCGCGCCCGATCATCAGCAACCTGCGGTTTGAAAAGTACTACAGCGAACACGACGGCACGCGGAATCCGTTCATTACGGCCTGCGCCCACCTGCGTGTGCCGCGCGATTTGTACAAAAAACATCACGCCGTATTCCACGGAATGGCGCAGATTCTCGAGGAGATGGTGAAAGACGAAAATCGGCAAGGTCGCCTCCGGATGGAATTCGCCACGGTAAAAGGTCGCGGCCTGGCGGCGGTTCTTACCAAGCAGATCGTGCAATTGTCATTCAAGACTCCTGAAGGCAGCGTGGGGAATATCGACTTGAAAGAGATTCAGGAAGCATTCGGCGAGCTCCGCGCCCTACAGCAAGAACACGTGTGTTACGCGTTGGATGAAGACAGGGAAGACGTTGACGCAAATGCCTTCGATACGTCAGGCAGCATCGATGCAACCCTGGCTCTGCACGCTGAAAAAGTGAAAAACAAGGCCATACGCAAGATGAACAAGCTGAGACAGCCGAAGTACAAACGATATTAATCGATGGCTTTAAAAAACCCCGCTTTGCGGGGTTTGTGTCCGTAAGGAGAAGGGGATTTAACGGAACGACTGGAACAGCTCGTTCATAAGATCCAAGATCGTGGAGAAGGAAAGATCGAACGGAATGTCCAGCAGCTTGGCGACCCAAGACACCAAGAAGAAGGCGATGAACGAAACGAACAGACCGATGATTGCATAGCGCACGGTGTGCACGGCCTTCTTGATCTTCTCTTCGTTGCCGGCGGAAAGAATGAAGGTAATACCGCCGATGATGATGTATACCAAGCTCAAAACCGACGACAAAATAAGACCGAAAGCGATAAGCGTGGCGACAATCTGCACAACAGAGCCGCTCTCGATGAGTCTGCGAATCATGGGAAAAGTGGGAAAGGAAAGAAAGGTCGGTTACTTAAGCTGTTTGTCCCGGCTCCAGAACCTTTAAGTTCACGCGCTGGTTTGCCGCACCACCGATGACACGCAACAAGGTGCGGATAGACTTGATAGTCTGGCCGCTCTTGCCGATGAGCTTGCCCATATCTCGGTCGCTGACGCGCACGGTAATGAGCACACCCAAGTCGTCCAAGCGAGACTCTACGACCAACTGGTCTTTGTCTTCGACAAGCATGCCGAGGACTGTTTGAATAAATTCGTATCCGGGGAGAGCTTGATCAGACATCGGAAAACAGGATAACGGGAATAAGAGCGCTTGTCACCAGGTTCTGTATTAGGCCTTGGGAGCTTCGGCTGCAGCGGGAGCAGCGGCCTTGGGAGCCTCTGCGGGTGCGGCGGCTGCCTCCTTCTTAGACTTCTGCTTGGCGTAGCGAACGAAGTACTTGTCCATACCCTTCATGCCGGCACGGTTGAGCAGGCGGGCTACGGTGTCGCTAGGGATGGCACCCATTTTGACCCAATGCGCGACACGCTCCTGGTTGCACTCGAATACCGGG
>CAZENR010000032.1:0-10211 GCA_964513925.1 uncultured Candidatus Peribacteria bacterium | reverse complement strand
CCATCGAAGCGGCCGCCTGCCTGCATGGCGCGCTCCACGTTCACGGCATCGCCGGCCTTCAGAAAGCCGAGCTTGGTTTTTTTGAGCGTGGTGGGAATAACGTCGAAATGCATGCTCTCTGCATTGAACTGCGTGACAGACAGGCAGACGCCCGATACCGAAACGGAGCTGCCGACCTTCAAGTCGTCGAACATGCGCGGACGCTTGAGTACCAGCGTTCCGTCTTGCTGGCTGAGCACAGTTGCCGTGGCTTCGATAATTCCGGTAAACACGTGCAAAAGTATACGCGCACTTTATTCAAGTTGCTTGCGCACCTGGTCCAGCTTGCGAATGTACGTCGGATTACTGCCGCAGCATGCGCCGACCACCGTGGCACCTGCGGCCCACCACTTCTTGCCGTATTCGGCATAAGCATCGGACAAATCCTGTCCGGTAAATGCCCATCCGGCCACGTCTTGCGGCCCGCCATCGCCGTTGGCATGCACGCCAACTGGCAGCGTTGTAGCTGCAAGCAGGCGCTGCACCGACGCATCGATGACATCCGGCGGCGAGCAGTTGGTAAACAGCGCAACGGGCTTGTACGGCAACACCGCTGCCACCGCGTCTTCAATGCGTTCGCCGGAAAGCAGATCTCCTTTGCGGTTGCAGACGAAGCTGAGAATAGTAGGCAGCTTGGTGGCGCTGGCACCCTTCATACAGGCGACGGCCTCGCGGATGCAGTTGATGGTTTCGATGAACAAAAAATCCACGCCGCCGTCGGCCAGGTTTTTCGCGTGCTCGGCATGCTCGGGTAGAAGCTCGCTATCCGGCGGAACAATGTCGGGCTGGTAACAGTCTTCCAGAGACGCCATGGAACCGCCGATCACTACCGCATCGCGCCCGGATTGCCGGCGGGCCTCTTTTGCCAACGCGCATGCGGCATCCGTCCAGCTGCGGGCGTCAGCCGCGGTCTTGCCGGCCTTTTCGAGCGTACGGCGGTTGGTGCGGAACGTGTTGGTGGAAATGAGATCGACGTTGCACTGCAAATACTCCAAGTGAATGGCTTGCACGACATCCGGGTGATCCACGTTTGCAGGCGCCGACCACAGCGGTAAATCGGTAGGTACGCCGCGACGCGTCAGCTCGGTACCGAACGCGCCGGAAAGAAGGAGCTTCTCCTTGGCGTGCATGCGCTGTTGAAAGGCGGAGAATCGGGTCATGATCATGTGGGGAATGCGGGTACTTTACGCCACCTCGCCGGAAAACACGTAGATGTTGTGGTACACGGTGTGTCCGGCACGGCGCAGATCTTCGGCCTCACGCGCGGTAATTTGACGCTTGCCTTCAGCATCGGAGAAAAATTCAAATTTGTGATCGGTCTGCGCTTCCAGCGTTGCTAGCGGCTCTAAGTCCGTACCGGCGTGCTGTGCAATAAGTTCGCTGTGCAAAAGCGTTGGCGTAAAGCCATTCTTTTTAAACAAATGCTCGAGCGTTGCACGGCCCGGGCGGCCGCCAAGGTTGAGAATCGCCTTACCCTTGGCGCGCAGCACGCCGCGCGCTTGTTGCAGTAAATGATCGTTGAGCCCAAGACCGAAAACGTTTAAGTCGGATACGTACGTATCGGGGTCGTAGTAGTGCGAGAGGGCGTCGGTTTGCACATCGGTACCGTTGCCATTCACGGTTGCCGCGAACTTGCGCACTTGCGCCAAGGTCTCTTCGTCATGATGGTCTGCTGGAACCTGTGGAATACAGGCAAGGACTACATCCAGCCGCTGCCGTACTATCCAAGAGAGCAAGCTCTGGTTGCCATGAATCGGAGTGAAGCGTTGCTGTGATTCCTGTCCCGCTGCATGCAGCACGTTTCCCGAAGCCACTTTTGGCAAGCGGCCATCTAGATCCGATCCATAGGAAATACCTGGCTTCTGCACGCGCGTGACGTAGAGCTGGTTGGTACCCGGGCCGACACCGGCTTCCGCCGACACTGCGTCGCGAAGATCGAGCTTGGCTACGCCGCGAAGGAATGCACGCGTCCACTGATCTGGCTTAAAGGCCCACGGCGGACAGTTGATAATGGTATTGCCATCGTAGGTATCCGGGAGAATATCGCGAACATCTACGGGGTGTTGCAAGTCTGAGGAGTTCATAAGAGGAAGGGAAGTAGCAAAAAGAGAACCTCGGCTGCGGCGCGAGGCGGGTGGCTATGAGCGGTGTTTAGCTCATGGCGACCTCTGTCCTCGCGGGACGCATCGACATGGCCATCATGGAGACAGAGCGTGTAACCACGGGCGCACTGTACGCCGGTAGCTCCATATGTCAAGAAATCAACCGGCGACCGCCGTTATCTTCTTGCACAGTTCTTCTATGCGCTTGTAGGGAATGCCCGCGATATTGATGCGGCCATCCCGCGTAAGAAACACCTGATGCTTCAACTTCAGTTCGTCCACTTGCTCCGGCGTAAGCGGCAACATGGCGAACATGCCGTGACCGCTGACCGCATTCCGGAACGCCGGCGGCAAGTGCTTTAGCATTGCCTGGCGCTTGGCTCCAACCGTGTCGCGCGCACTGCGCAGATCGGCCAACCACTCTTTCTGATACGTTTCTTGCACGCGGGCAACCACCAATTGCCCAAACGTGGACGCCGCGGAGTGAATACCGCGGGTAAGCGTGGAGTAATGCCCTTCCAGCGTTTGCTGCATTGCCGCATTGGGCGCAAAAGCGCATGCCAGGCCGCACCGTAGTCCGTATATGGAATGGTTTTTTGATGCAGACCAGGCAACGAGCAGCGGAATCTTGGCATCGGCGAACCAATGGATGGGAGCTGCGTCCGCTGCCGGCTCGCCTTTGAACCCCTGGTAGGCAAAATCCAGCAGCGCGATACACTCTTTTTCTTTGAGCGCATCGATAATGTGTTTCCACTGATCGTCGGTAAAGTCTAAGCCGGTGGGATTGTGGCAACCCACCTGCAAGAGAATGGAAAATGGACCCTTGGCATCTTGAATGGCGGCAAGTAACCGGTCTATTTGCGGTCGCTGGTCGCTAGACAGGTATGGCACCTCGATAATGGGAATACCTGCCGCACGGCAGACCGGAGGATGGTTTGCCCACGCCGGAAGCGGCAGGATGACAGGGGCATCCGGATACAGCAGCTTGATGAGACGCAGGTTAATGGTGACTGCACCCGTACCGCCAGTGGTGGCGAACGCGGTGATGCAATCGTTGCGGTTGCCCAATATGAGCTTGGTAACCGCAGTGCGGAACGACTGCATTCCCGCAAGTGCCGGGTAACCCATGTTCTGCTTCTGCAGCGCTGAGCCAAGATCTTTGAGCGCGGCGGCGACGCTGGGAAACATGAGCACCTTCCCCTCTTCGTCCATGACCACGCCGATGGTTCCGTTGATTGCCTGGGGACCCGCTGCAATTGCCTCCGCGGTAATCGCGAAGATTGGATCGGGCTTGGGTGACGGCAAACGAGTGAAGGGATGTGACATGCAACGATGGTAGCAGGGCAGTTACCAGATGCCGAGAATTTGAATGTTGGCAAGCAGCGAAAGTTCTTCAAGTGTCTTCTGCACATTCGGATCACTGGGACTGCCCACGAAATCCACGAAGAAGTTGTAGTCTCCCAGCTTCTTGCCGGTCGGACGATTTTCGATGCGACTCATGTTGAGGCCATGCTTTTTAAACGGCGTAATCAGCATATGCAAATACCCCGGACGGTCTTCGTACGGGAACGGGTGCAACGCAATGCTCATGCGAGTGCGCATGCTGCCGGGGAAGGGATCACGCACAGAGACGATGGCGAAGCGGGTGGTGTTTGCATCGCCTTCGATATTCGTATCGACAACCTTCAGGCTGCTTGAGCGCATAAGTCTCTCGGAACCTATGGCACCCACGCTGTCATCGGACGCAGCCAACTTCACCGCGGCTGCTGTACTGCTTGCGGGCAAGTGCTCGGCGCGCGGGTAGTGCTCGCGCAGCCACTTACGGCACTGGCGCAGTGCCTGGTTGTGACTTGCGATCTTGGTGACTTTGGCCGGATTGCGGGCACCGAACGAATGATGAATGGACACTTCGTGCATTCGCCATATCTTGACGCTGCTTTCGCGGAGCAAATCCAGAATTTCGTCCACCGAACCGTGCAGGCTGTTCTCGATAGGAACCACACCCACGGCATCGGGATGTTTGGAAAGCGTATCGAACACGGCATCGAAGTTGGGCTCGAAAGAAATCTCGTCGTTTGGGAAGATTTGCTGTGCGGCTTCGTGCGAAAACGTGCCAGAAGGCCCAAGCGTGTAGATGATCATTGTGAGGAGGAAAGAAGGGCTCGAATGCACAGCTCGCTACGGGAACGAGCACGCCGGAGGAAGGGCTGAAAGTGACGCTTGCACTCGGCGTATCGCTGCTCTGCAGCTGCAAAGTCCGATGCCTGCGCAATGTGTAGGTAGTCCTGAATTACGTTCTGCATGGTTTGCAACACCTCAACGATTCGCGGGTTGCGGAAAATGATGGGAACGTACAAATCCGGATGATCATCCAAGAAGCGACCCACGATATTGAATTCGTGCTCGTAGATAGGCGTACACAACGATAGCGTCTTGTGCAAATCGATCCCACCGAGCCGCAAGACATCGGCAATGAAGAAACTTTTGAGATGGGGTATAGCCTGCACCGTAGCCATCAACTCATCATGCTCGCGTGGAGTCATGATAGTCGTACTCATTCCGCCACGTGACAGAAAGCGTTTCAGCAACCGTACAGAGCTTGCCTTTGCACGCGCGGGACACAGGATGACGCGCTCCCCTTTTGGTTCGGTGGTTGGACCGAACAACGGATGCATTCCTATCACCTCGCCGGGAAAGCGCAGCATTGCCCGTACTTCGTGCTCCTTTAAGGAACTGACGTCTATAACAAGCTGATCTTTCCGGGTCGCATGCGCGGCAAGCTGCGTAATATATGCAGCGGTGCGGCTAAGCGGCAAAGAAAAGACGAGAATGTCACACTTGGCAATAAGCTCGAGATTGCGCTCTTTGTCCTTACTGCCGGTAACTTGTACTCGAAAACCCTGGGCACGAAACAAGCGGGCAAACTGGCGGCCAGTTCTGCCACGGCCACCGATAATACCTACGGATGTTCGTGATGCGGACTTCATGCTTGTAGACGCTTAGATTCGGCAAGCACGATCGCCAGCAGCGCCACAGCGAACTCCGGCGACAACCCCAGCTCTGTTGCGCGGTTGACCCAGCGCTCGCGAACCTGCTTCTCGCGTGCGAGGTCTTGTATCTGGCCTTTTTTCAACGGCTTGAGCTGTACGGCCTCTTGCATGCGCTCCGCGAGGATGGCAAGCAATCGATCATCCAGCGCATCGATACGGGCGCGGACGGAGACAATGGAAGGAGTCATGACGAAAGGGGGAAATTACTCGTAGGCTTGTTGCAACAAGAGACAATCTGCCAAGACCAGCGCGACCATGGCTTCCACCACGGGAATGACTCGCGGAACAATGCAAGGGTCGTGTCGGCCTTCTTTGGCAATCTTGCCCACCGATGTCGACGGCTTCACGCTGACATGCAGCACCAAATCATCGCCCGTGGAAATGCCGCCAAGTATTCCGCCAAACACCGACTTGTCGGCAATGTAATCCAGACCTTGCATGTCGGCAGCCTGAAAACCGGCACCATAGGAAAACCCGTGCACCGCGCCAATGCTCATAATGGCATCCGCAAGGCGGGCCTTCAATTTGGCGAACACCGGATCGCCAAGATTCTTCGGCGGCTTGGTCACGCGGATCTCTATGAGTCCGCCGGAGGAGTTGTACTCAGACTTTAACTTCAGCACGTAGGCCTCCATCTGTTTTGCAGCCTCCGGGTCGGCACAGCGCATGGGATTCTTTTCGATGGTTTGCGGCTTGAAGATTTTCGCTTCGTACGGCCCTACCTTCACGGTATGACCGATAATCTTGGTGGACGTAGGCAAGAGCTTGCGCGCAACCACGCCGGCAATGACGCGCGCCACCGTCTCCCGTCCGGACTGTCGACCGCCTCCGCGATGATCGCGATGACCGTACTTGTCCTGAAACGTTCCATCGGCATGCCCCGGACGCAGTACCGCCTTCAGCTTTTCGTAATCTTGCGAGCGCTGCGCTTTGTTTTGCACGATGACAGCAATCGGCATGCCGGTGGTCTTGCCTTCGAAGACGCCAGACAGAATGATTGGCGCGTCTTCCTCGGCACGCGCAGTGGTCACACTGCTCTGGCCGGGCCGGCGACGGCGCAGCTCCGGAAGAAAATCCTCTTCGCAAAGCGGAATGCCGGCTGGACAGCCGTCGATAACGGCGCCCAGTGCCGGCCCGTGCGACTCGCCGAAGGTGGTGACACGCAGCAGCGTGCCGAAGCTATTGCTTGCCATGCGTTCGAAGGGAATTGAACAAGGATAGAAACAAATTGTCGTCGGTGGAAATACCCGTGAACAGCTTGAATTGGGCAAAAGCCTGGTGCAGCAACATGGGTAGCCCGTTCACGGTGTCGTACCCCAGCTGTTCAGCTTCGGCCAAAAAACGAGTCGACTGCGCGTACCGCAAATCCACCGCATAGGAATGCCGCTCTCCCACCGGGGGCAAGGCCACGTCTGCATCTTCCGAAATCGCCCACATGACCACGTCCTGGAGGGTGCGGCACATATCCTCCAATGGCGCGGTCTGCACCTGGAAGTACTCACCTATTTGGGTCCGCGCCTTTGCATTGCGGCCGTAGACCGTGATGGTTTTTATTCCCACCTTGCGCGCAGCGTAAATAAGCGAAGGCACCACGCCGCCGGTACCGGCAATGGCCAATGTTTTTGCCTTTGCCAAGAACGGATACCCCTCCAAAATTCCCGTGACATCGGTGTTGTACGCCTTCCATTCGCCGTGCTCCTGCACCAGCGTGTTTGCAGACTGCAGCTCGGCTACCAGTTCGTCTTTAGACGAGACATAGGCCAAAATATCACGCTTCCATGGAGCGGTGACCGAAAAGCCCTGTACACCCAACTGCGGCAAATGTTGCATGGCATCCGCCAGATCCTCGGTGGGGAAAATGGTGTACAGCGCACGGACGCCCTGCGCATCGAACAGCAGGTTATGAATGATGGGACTGAAACTGCTCACGCACTGCGGCCCGCCAAGCAACCCGTACAATGCAGGCTGCTGCTGCCCAGCAAAACGTCGATACGTCTTCAGCGGCAATTGGCCGGGAGCGGCCGCCTCGCCATCGTCGATAAAGGTGTATGTGAGCGCGTTGCGATACGGCGACAAAATCCGCTGGACTCCGGCCTTGTCTCCCATGGCAAGCAAAACATGGCGCTGTCCTTCGGGCATGCTTTCGCGCAAACGCTCCAAGGTGACGATATCGGCATACGAACGAGCGAGCGTTGCAATTTTGATGATCTCCGGCTTGTGAGAAAGCATGGTCGCAAGCACGGTACGCAGCTGCGCCAGCGACGGCGTCTCTTCATAGTTGTGGTAGCTCAGAATACGAGTGCATCCGGTGGGAACCGGAACATCGACTTCCGATAATTCGACATCCAGGTACTCCGGCTTCACGGCCGCCACCAGTGCCGGATCCGCGCCGCGCAACGAAAGCAGTACCGGCAATCCCGGATTGGAAAAACGCGCCTGCGGAGTGAGATCGCCGCGGATTTCGAGTAGATCCGCACCACTGCGCTCGGCCTTGCGGGCAAACGCGTTCGGATCGCTTTCGGCCGATGCGGGCAAGGTGACAACGAACATGGTCACTAGCGCTTGCGGCGACGGGGAGGCTTGGCGAAGTGCTCGCTTTCGGGAATGAACCGCTTGGCGTGCAAATCGTAAAACGCAACCAGGCGCTTGAGCTTGGACATGGTTTTCGGCACCTGGGCGGGGAACGGAATACGATGCGACAATTCCGCCATGGCGACTTCTTTGTATTGCGGATTGCGGCGCTCGAGCGTTTGAGACACTTCTTCCTCCAGGGAAAGGTCTGTCAGCTTCGGACGTTTGTGCTTCACCTTCTGCAGTCGCTCCACGGTGCCCTCCACAGTGGCATGCAACCACACTGTAACGGCGCGTTCCTTCAGCAGCTGCCGGGTAACCGGCGATTCGCAAGCACCGCCGCCAAGCGATACCACGGCACCCGACTGCATGCAGCGGGCAACGGCCTCTTCTTCGCGCTTGCGGAATTCGGGCCAGCCGAATGCCGCAATGTAGTCCGGAAGCGGACCCACTTCTTCTTCAATGACTTTGTCGGTATCCATCGCGCGCATGCCCAGCACCTTGGCCAAGCGTTTTGCCAGGTTGGTCTTGCCGCTGGCACGCATCCCCACAATGGCAATCGGCTTTGGCGACGCGCGCACCTGTGCCAGGTGCGAGAAGAAGTTGGGGTAGCTCTTGGCCACGCATGCGGGATGTTCCACCGTCACGTTGGGGCGCACCAACCCAAGCGCGGCAAACACCATTGCCATGCGGTGATCATCGTGCGGATCTAGGCTCACCGGGATGGATGGCAGCGGACGCTTGTGACCCATTCCCTGCACGGTCACTCCGTCATCGTGCTCGCGTATGGCAATGCCGGCCTTGGACAACTGGGCGGTAATGACCGCCAGCCGATCGCACTCCTTGTACCGAAGATTGCGTGCGCCGATGAGTTGCAACGTTCCCGAGCGGAATGCGCCAAACAGCGCCAAGTTCATAACCTGATCGGGGAAATCGGTGCAATCCACCGTGGCATTGCCCGACTTGGCGAGTGCTGCAATTGCTTGGGGCAGCAATCTGTCGGATTGCGACGATTCCTCGCTGAGATTGGTGAACGTGATGTGGCTGCCGCTGATTTGCTCCAAAATCAGCCACACGCCAGCGGCACTCCAATCCCCTTCTATGTCATAGCCGTCGGGTCGGGCTGCAAGCGCAGACGATTCTACCGCGAAGGAGTTTCCCTCCCTGCGTACGCCCACGCCGAAATCGGTGAGCACCCGCTCGGTAAGCTCCACGTATCCCGGCGATGTCAGCTCTCCGGCCACGGTGACATGCAAGCCTTTCGGCAGCGCCGCGCCGACAAGCAGTAACGACGACAGGAATTGACTACTCTTCGATGCGTCCACGGATACGGAGCCGCCGCGCAGCTTGCCACCGGTAATGACCACCGGAGGCTTGCCGTTGGCATCGGAGACATCCGCACCAAGCGCGCGCAGTGCCGCGACCAAATCGCCTATGGGACGGCGGCGCATGTGCTCATTGCCGCTTACCGTCCAGCGTCCGGGCGTCAGTGCTGCCACAGAACACAGAAAGCGCAGCGTGGTTCCCGCATTCTCACAAAAGACTTCGCCTGATGCGGATGAGTCTTGCGGAATGCCACCGCGCACACGCAGGCGGCCTTCGGCTTCATCCAGCCAGGCAACGTCGTACCCCATGGTTTGCAAGCCCAGCACCATCACCCGCACGTCGTCGCAGGGAGTTGCGTTACGAATGATCGTTTCGCCTTGGGCAAGACATGCAGCCACAATCGCTCGGTTGGCATGCGACTTGGAGCCGGGCAACGTGAGTGTTGCGTTGCAAGGCAAGGGAAGGGGCTCGATGAGGAGCGGCTGCGTGCTCATGAGAACAGCGATGCAAAATCTGCGAGTGTTATCGTACGAACTTCGGCGCTACCCAGCGCACTGGGTACGGCAACGCGCACCTGCCCGCCAACATTCTTCTTGTCGTGCTGCATCAGCTCCCACAGCACGGCGCTCGGAACGTCTTTCGGCAATTCCGTCGGCATGCCTATCTTCTTCAGCAACGCTTCTATGCGCTGCAGCCCGTGGCCGCCGGTCATGCGGCTTTCGGCCACCATGCCGATACTCACCGCCTTTCCATGCGACAGTGCAAAATGCGAATTGGCCTCCACGGCGTGACCAACTGTGTGGCCATAGTTTAAGTGCAGGCGCACCAATTCATCGCGCTCGTCCTGCTCGACGATACGAGCCTTCAAAGCAACGGCATTGGCGATGCATTCTTCGCATGCCGCAAGATCTTTGGCGATCACCTTGGCAATATGCTGCTCCAGCCACGAGAAGAACTGCGCATCCGCAATGGCGGCAATTTTTACGACTTCCACCAAACCTTCGGCGAGGACCGTGGCGGGAAGACCCTTGAGCAACTCGGTATCTATGATCACCGCTGTCGGATGCGCAATGACACCCAGTATGTTCTTGGTCGCACCCAAATTGACGCCGTTCTTGCCTCC
>CAZENR010000031.1:0-10537 GCA_964513925.1 uncultured Candidatus Peribacteria bacterium | reverse complement strand
TCTTGCACCGGCGAAGGAAAGTGCATGCCGAATGCCACGCCGGGATTATGCGAGAGCTGCAATCCTGCGAATGTGCCAAGAAGCGGTACGCGGGTGAGAAAAGCTTCCGCACACGCTGCAGCAGCCCACGAAAGTGCCACGGTTCCCAAGCAAGTGACTACGAACAGCATGGGTGCATGGTAGCCGCGCCAGACTGCCAAGCGCCAGATAGTTCGCCGCAGGTAGCGAGGTGGAGTATGATGGCGGCCCATGTTCCGTCGCGCGGACTTTCTCCTCCTCGGCATTGCGCTGGGCTTAACGCTCTTCGGCCTGGCGATGATTGGTAGCGTAAGCGTCTTCCAGAGCTACCAGCTGACCTTGGCCAAGTCCGCGGCTCCCTCGAATTCGTTTTACCTGTGGCGCAGCTTCGTCCACGTGGTGACCTCGTTAACCGTCATGGGAATTACGAGCTCTATTCCGTACCACTTCTGGGAGCGCCACGCGCGGACGCTATTCCTGTTAAACCTCGTACTGCTGATGGCGCTGTTCTTGCCCGGCGTAGGCAACGAGTACGGCACCGCTCGCAGCTGGATCCAGCTTGCGGGCATGTCCATTCAGCCATCGGAGTTCTTAAAGATCACCATGGTGTTCTACCTTGCGGTGTGGCTGCAAAAACGCGAGGCGGATATCGCTACGTTCCAAGAAGGCTTTCTGCCGTTCGTCGCGCTGCTGTGTCTGTCTACGTTCTTCGTGGCCATTCAGCCGGACTTGGGGTCATTCTTGGTGCTCATAGTCATTGCGACGACGATGTTCTTCATTGCCGGAGGGAACTTCCTGCACCTATTGCTTGGCGGCAGCATTTCCGCATTGCTGAGCTTGCCGATCATCTTGAACAAGGAGTACGTGCGTAACCGCTTCTCGGTGTTCTTGCACGTGTTGTTCCGTCCGGATGACCAAACGTTTAAGGAGGGAATCGGATTCCAGATCCACCAGGCGCTCATTGCCATCGGCAGCGGCGGCCTGTTTGGGGTCGGCTATGGCAAATCCATCCAGAAATTCGGCTATTTGCCGGAAGTGCAATCCGACACCATCTTCGCCGCCATGGCCGAAGAGCTTGGATTTCTGCGCCTGTTGATTGTGCTGGGGCTGTACGGCGTGCTGGTGTACAGGGGTCTGAAGGTGGCGCGCAATTCACCCGACCGTTTCGGGTTGCTGCTCGGTACCGGCATTACCACCTGGATTGCCTTCCAGACCATTTTGAACATCTGCGTGAACCTCTCCATCTTCCCGCTTACCGGACTCACTCTGCCCTTTATCAGCTACGGCGGATCTTCGCTCATCGCAACCCTTGGTGGAGTGGGAATTCTGCTGAATATTTCCATGCATAGTCATCAAGATGATGCGCTGTTGCGTCGCAGGAATCGCGCCTCGCATACCGGAGCACTGAAGCGTTTCGTCCATGTGTAAATGATGCGCACTATTGTCTTTTGCGGCGGAGGCAGCGTGGGACATATTGCCCCATCTGTTGCCGTGGCACGTGCAATCCTTGGTCTGGATGCATCCGTTCGGCCCGTTTTTTTATGCGCCAACAGACAAGATGAGCTTGCCTTCCTGGAGCACGAACGCATGGAGTACCGCTGCGTGCCGGCGGCAAAATTCCCCCGCGGCCTTACGGTGAAATGGCTGACATTTCCCTTCTTGTTTGCATGGTCGTTTCTCGGCGCCTTGCGTGTGCTGCTGGCAGTACGTCCTACGGCGGTATTCAGCAAGGGCGGATACGTGAGTGTGCCTGCCTGTCTTGCCGCACGCCTGCTTGGACTGCCGATTGTCCTGCATGAATCGGACGCAACGGGTGGCATGGGTAACGCCCTTATTGCAAGAATTGCCACTACGGTGTGCTTGGGCATGCCTGTGCAGCATGCTCCGGCAAACGGGCTGTATACAGGAAACCCGGTACGCCAGGAGGTGACAGCCGGATCCGTAGATGCCGGACGCAGAATTACCGGATTTTCGGGTCGTAGGCCGGTGGTGTTGGTCATCGGCGGCAGCCAAGGATCTGCAGCAATCAACCAGGCAGTGCAGACGCAGTTCAACTCGCTCATCGACCTTGCCGACATCATGCATATCACCGGTGCCGGGAAAGAAATTGGTAAGCAACACGCCCGATATTGGTCGCGCCCGTTCGTCACTGAAGAACTACCGCACCTCTACGCACTGGCTGACGTCGTGGTTACCCGCGCAGGCGCCGGGGTGCTGTCGGAGCTTGCCGCAAACGCGAAGGCAGCCATTGTCGTGCCGCTGCGAGGAGTGGCGCAGGATCATCAGCAAAAGAACGCGGAGCAGTTCGCAGCCGCAGATGCCGTCGTGCTGCTGCCGCAGGAGCGACTGACCGAGTTGGCAATGACTGTGCGAGGCTTGCTGGAGCATCCGGACAAGCGCCAAGAGTTTGGCAAACGTTTGCAGGGATGCATTCCGCAAGGCGCAGCAACCGCTATCGCTTCGGCCCTGCTGGACGCCGCCAAGCAGCGGCAATAGAATACGGCCCCGCTTCATTTTTTCCCCCGTTCCGCATGCGCACCGCACTGCTTGTTGTTGTGGGTATCGTTGCACTTGGTACACTGGCCGCCTGTATGGCTCCAAAATCTCCCTCTTCTTCATCCGCCTCTTCGTCCTCTTCCGCTGGGAAGTGGACTTGGGACGGCAAGCTCATTACCGGAAAGCACTCGGCCCTTCTTGAGACCAGCATGGGCAACATCACCGTGGAGCTGGATGCGGACACCGCACCCAAGACCGTGACGAACTTCATGGCGCTGGCCAGCTCGGGCTTTTACAACGGACTGACCTTCCATCGCGTTATTCCCGGCTTCATGATCCAGGGCGGCGACCCGAACGGCGATGGCACCGGCGGCGCCAGCATTTACGGCGAGCGCTTCGAAGATGAAATCGACGCCTCCTCCGCCGTGTACAAGCGCGGCTACAAGAAGGGAGTTATGGCCATGGCGAATGCCGGCCCCAACACCAACGGCAGCCAGTTCTTCATTATGGAGACCGATTATCCGCTGCCTCCCAACTACACCATTTTTGGGAATGTAACAGCGGGCCAGGATGTCGTATCGGCCATTGCCAAGGTTGATCGCAGCCGCGCGAACGATATGCCTACAACGCCGGTAACCTTTACCGTAAAGGTGTTGAACTAGGTTGAGAGCCAATTCAAGGGTACTCTGGAGCCAAGGACGAGAACAGCCTTGGCTCTTTTCGTTCTGCGGTATTTCCCTGTATCTTCGGCCTACTCATGCGCACACGCTTCGCTCCATCGCCCACCGGAATGCTGCATATCGGCGGTTTGCGAACCGCTCTGTTCGCGTGGCTTACCGCCAAGCAAAGCGGTGATGCATTCACGCTGCGCATCGAGGACACGGACAAAACGCGTGAAGTGCAAGGTGCCACGCAAGACTTCGTACGCGCGCTCACATGGGCCGGTATGACGATTGACGAGGGTGTGATGCTGGATGACCAAGGCAACGTTATAGAGCGCGGGCCACATGGGCCGTACCATCAATCCAAGCGCCTCACCACCTATAACGAACACGTTCAGCGCCTCTTGCAACAAGGCCATGCATACCGCTGCTTCTGCACTCCCGAACGTCTGGACAGCATGCGCAAAGACCAAGAGCGCATGAAGCAGCCTCAAATGTACGATCGCCTGTGCCACACGCTCAAGCCGGAGGAGGTGCAGCGCCGAGTACAAGCCGGGGAAAAGCACGTAGTACGCATGCTGGTGCCGCGCGACAAGGTGATTACCTTCAAGGACGAAATCTACGGACACCTCACCTTCCGCGGCCACACGGTGGATGACCAGGTGCTGTTGAAATCCGACGGATTTCCCACGTATCACTTGGCGCACGTGGTAGACGACCACCTCATGCAGATGGACATGGTCATTCGCGGTGAAGAGTGGATAAGCTCCCTGCCCAAGCACCTCATTCTCTTCGAGATGCTGGGCTGGACGCCGCCGAAGTACGCGCACATGCCCCTGCTGCTGAACAAAGACCGCAGCAAGTTAAGCAAGCGCCAAAATGACGTTGGCGCATCACATTACATTGAGAAGGGGTATTTGCCCGAAGCGTTAGTAAACTTCCTGGCTCTTCTTGGTTGGAACCCCGGCACTCCGCAGGACATCTTCACGTTGGAAGAGCTCATCGAGCAGTTTTCGCTGGCGCGCGTGCAGAAGTCCGGTGCCATCTTCGACTTGGAGAAACTGGATTGGCTGCAGGGCCAATGGATGCGCAAGGTGCCCACGGCCACGTTTGCCGAAACCATCCGCCCCATTGTTGCCGCGGTGTATCCTGCTGCCAAAGAAGACAGCAGATTCCACGAGAAGGCCGCATTGGCTCAAGAACGAGCGGTGTTCTACAAGGACGCTCCGGAATTGATGGACTTCTTTTACCAGCCGCCCGCTCAGGTGACTGCAGAATTGCTCATTAATGAGAAGCAGGGCGTCACCGCAGAAACGCTGCCGAAGATTCTCTCACTGTTACAGGAAACGCTCTCGGGAATCGGCGATTGGACCCTTGCCCAAGTGCAGGAAAAACTCACTGCCGCAATTGAGGCGGGAGGGTACAAGAAGGGCCAGGTGCTGTGGCCGCTGCGTGCCGTGCTCACAGGCAAGAAGTTCAGCCCCGGTGCATTCGAAGTTGCAACCGCCCTTGGCAAAGAAGAATCGCTCAAGCGACTGTCCGCGGTACGGCTATAAGCCAGCTTGTTGCGTCATCCGGAGTACGGGAGTGAGCAGCTCTGTCGCCTGTATTTCGAGTTGTTGCATGGAAGCCGCAGCATCATTGGGAGATTGCGGCTGCAAGAGCAACATGCCGTTCTCAAAATCCGGTTGCAGCCACCGAACCAGCAAGATGTCGCGTTCACGATGCAAGTACACTTTTCTGGGGCGGCTGCCAGACGAGCGCAGCCCCAAGCATGCCGCAATGAACGGGGGGTTCAGCACACCGGGTAACGCCGATGACTGGCCATCCGCAGGCGTGCCGATATGAAATGCTCCATCGAATTCTGGGTTCCCGGTTTTATATTCGGCGCGAAACAGGTGCAGCAGTTTGTGCCCCATGTCTTCCGGAACCAGGCTCACGGATACGGGCGCAAGCGAACGCATACGGACACCCACGACGTGCGAATATTCCAGGAACGAGCTCTTGCCCCGAGACATCCGGCAGGATAATTGCGCCAGCCAAAAATCGTACTCTCGCTCCTCGTGCATGCAGGCGCCCCACCACTCCTCTTCCACTGCCGGACTGCTGCCTCGGGGAGTGAAAAAGGCAGGAAACTGCGCTTGTAGTTCGCGGTACCTCTTTTGTTTCCAGGCGACTTTCCAGCCATGTGTTCCTGCAAATCGAAGCTTTGCAACGAGCATTGCCGCGGCAACGGCATCCGTCTGGCGTTTGGTTTGCGCAAACCCAATTGCCAAGAATACGACTGCCAGGAACCAAGGAGCTGCCGATAGCCCAAGTCCGATCGGCGATGTCGGATCAAGTTGTAGCAGCCCAAGCATAAGCCCGCGCAGAAGTCCCCCAAAGACGAATAGCGCCGCCCCTACGCCCAGGTACCGCACGGCATGTGTGCCTTTGGCAATTGCTTGCAACGTATCGCGCTCTTGCTCGGCATCGGCAAGTTGCTTGCGGGCATCGCTTATTGGAAGAGGTGAACCAAGTGGATCCCACGAAGAAGTGCGTGCGATGAATTGCATGCGTCCAGTATGCATGGCACGAGAGCGCTGGTACACTGTGAGCCATGTCTGAAGTAGAAGTAGAACTGAGCGACGGCGGCAAAGCGGTAATCGAGGGAAGGACAAGCGTGCCGTTTAAGACGTTCGTCGGCCTCATCCTGCAGCGCAAGGTGCAGGCGCTGTTCAAGAAGTGCCAGGATGAACCCGTTATCGTAAGCAGTGAGCTCCTCACGCAGCTGGCCAGCGCACCCAACGACTCGCAGGAAGACCGCAGCAAGCTGGTATTGGTCACATTCGGCGTGGGAATCATTTGTGGTATTTTCCTGGCGCTGGTGGGGCTTATGGCGCTGCTGCTGCTCAACGTGCAGCCCACTTTGACGCACTACGCCATCGCTGTGGGAATCATGCTCGTATTGGGTGTGATTGTAAGTGTGTTGCAGCGCATGCAGCTGGGCAGCACCAAGCAGAAATTGTACGACAGCATGGAGAAGATGACCGACTTCGTTTCGCGCTAGTGCATGTGGCACGGATGTTGTCCTGCTTTTTTGACATTGTCCCCCTCTTCGTCAATAGTGAGCCACTATGCCCATTACCATTCCTCCTTCAGGGTTCGGCTCCACTCATCACACGGCTGCCATCGTGACTCAGGGAGAACTGCGACGCATTGATTACTACTGCGGTCCAGATGCGGTAGATGTGGGGGAGGGGCAGTTATTGGAGTTGTTCTGCGGCGTAAGAGTGACGACCGCCGTCGATTTTTATTGCGGGCAGATGCACGCGGTGCTGCAACCGGGGGTGTATACGGTGGAAGAAATTGAACAGCGTGTGCTTGCCGCAAAAACGGCGTAACCTGAGCTTGTAACACATGGATACTCAGGAACTGTTCTCCATCAAAGGCAAAACAACCATGCGCATCGGCGGGGTCGTGCGCAGGTATGCAATGCTGCAAACGCAGGCAGACTGCGAGCAAGCCGTACGCAGCGCTGCTGAATGGAAATTGCCGTTGTGCGTACTCGGTAGCGGCTCCAACACTATTTTTGCAGATGGCACGGTAGAGGTGTTCGCGGTACAAATCGGCAATACGAAGACCGACATCTCCGAAAATCGTATTACCGTAGGCGCGGGCAAGAATCTGGCAATGCTCATAAACGAGCTTGCTGCCAAGAACTTGGATCTGTCGGCGCTCACAGGTATACCCGGCACGGTGGGCGGCGCGCTCTTTGGTAATGCGGGGCAAGGTCCGAAAGGCGTCTGGATCGACTCGTTCGTCGTAAGCGTGACCGCGCTGATAGACGGCGCATGGAAGACGCTATCCAAAGACGACTGTCGTTTCCGGTACAGAGAAAGTTTTTTCAAAGATCAGCGGGCGCCAAGCATCATTTGGGAAGCGGAACTCTCCGTGCCAACGCGCCCCGCTGCCGATGTGCAGGCAACCATTCAGGGATTGCTGCAAAAACGCATCGAAACGCAGCCACACCTCAAAACCGCTGGCTCATGCTTTAAGGCAGTGGGCGGCGTGCCAGCCTGGCAGCTTATCGATAAGGCGGGGCTTCGGGGCTGTACAATCGGCGGCGTGGAGGTGAGCACCAAACACGCGAACTTCCTTATCAACGCAGGGGAGGCAACGTACGCAGATGCCAAGGGTGTTGTGGAAAAAGTGAGAGCCGCCATTCCTGAAGAACTAGAGGTGGAAATGCGCTTCATTGAAAACGACGGATCGCTGGCCTATTAGCAGATGATTGACGCGAGTAGGGCAAGCTTTATAGTCCCGCCATGCCGGAAACATTGGAATCTACCGATACGGTAAGCGCGGGCGCTCTATCCATGGAGCCCGCAGGAATACAGCTGGCTCGGCACGATGCACACAAAGACTTGTTAGGGGTGTTGGCAGGTGATCCAGAAACAGTGTTGGCGCGCATGATACCTCTGGGATGTCGGGCGGAAATACGCAAAGTCGATGCCGTGTTGCATGCCACCATTACCATCACCGATCGTGCGCCAATTGCATCCATAGCAGGAGGTATAACTCTGTCGATGCACTGGGATACGCGTTGTGATGCGGTGGTACTAGAAGGAGTTGTCGTGCCCTTGGAATCCCTGGCACGCACGCTCGATGCATACGATCGCTCGGTGAATTGGTCTGCCACGCAGGAAATGGACATGTAAAAACACCGCCCGAATGACGAGCGGTGTTCTTTTGTATGTACTGCGCCCTAGAAAGGCAGGTCTTCGGGCTTAATCTCAGATTCGTACTTAATCTCCGGAATAGCCACCCCTGCGGCCACGGGCTCGGCTTTGCGTGCGGGTGCCACAGAACGCGCGGCAGACATAGCGGCTCCATCGGCAGCGACCGCCGCAACGGCATCTGCATTCTTCACGCCAAGCAGGTTCACCTGGTCGGCAATGACCTCGGTAGTAAAGCGCTTCTGTCCGGCCTGGGTTTCGAAGCTGCGGGTTTGCACGCGGCCACAGGCGTAGACGCGTTGGCCCTTTTTTACGTTTGCCTGAATCGCAACGGCAAGGTCGCCCCACGCCACGATGTTATGGAATTCGGTGCGCTCCTTCATTTCGCCGGAGGCCTTATCTTTCCAGCGTTCGTTAGTGGCAATGCCGAACGACAGGACATTCTGGCCGCTGGTCGTGGTGCGAAGTTCGGGGTCGCGCGTTACATTTCCAATGACCTGCACGCGGTTTAAGCACTGTGCCAGCACTGCGCCGGAGGCCGGCACCTCGATTTGCCCACCCTTGGGGTCCAGCAAAATCATGTCCATGGCAACCACCTTGGTTTTGCTGCGCTTTTCGCCGGATTGTTCGTCTTCCCAGCTATCGGTCTGCAGACGGCCGGAAATATACATCTGGCTGCCCGGACGGACGTACTGTCCGGCGACATCGGCCATGTTTCCCCACACCGTGACGGTGTGGAAGCTCTTGCCGGAAAGCTGCTCGCCCTTGCCGGATTGGAATGTGTAGGGCACGACGATATTGAGATCGGTGACGCTGGTGCCACCGGGAGTTTGGCGAAGATTCACCGGCTGTGTTTGATATCCGATGATTTCGATGCGATTGAGAGAGAACATCGCAATGGGGGAATGGAAGTAGAGGAGGCCTCGAACCGTGCGCTCGTTTCCGCGGAGCGCCGCGGGAGCGGAGCGCCGGATGAATGAGACGTGCCTGAGGGTACGCTGAGAGGCTGGACCGTCAACGAAAGCTGCTTGCCGTTTTTTTGAATCTGGCGCCCAATAGATTAGTGATTACTGCTTCGGTTTTTTGGCTTCTGGCAGTACGATAGATCCCCGGAATGCGAAGGTATGCACTCTTGCTTCCGGCTCTCCTGCTGCTTGCCATCCCAACAGCGAGTTTTTCGGCTCCGTTGAAGCCTAAAATGAACGAGCCGGATTCGTATCACGATGTGCATTTTGGCATTGGCGAAGTGAAGACCAACGTCGACAGCGTCACCTGCGGCGGATGGGATCCGCAATCTAGGGTAAAAATTGAAGAAGACCCCACCGTTGCGACCATACCAAAGCTACAGATCAACTGCATCGACGGTGTAAATGCTTGTAATGGTACTACGGGCTCTACCGACCTGATGAAGCCAGACGGCACCATTAATATTTGTATGTCCAAGCCCACGCCGGCAGGCGGCGGCACGGAGTACCTGATGATCCACGAATTGGTGCACGCCAAGCAAGCAGCCGAGGCAGGACCTGGAAACCCGCTCCCGGGAGGCTGCTGCAATTTCGAGACCGAGGCATATTCGGCCCAATGCAGTGCGATGCAGGAAGACGGCCTGTTCGATACGCCTCTTGCGCAACAAGTGGGGCTGAATATAAACAGCTGCATTCAGTTCGGCGTCAACGAAGTCAGCTGCGTTGGAATAGCCCCGCCATGTTACAACGTCGGCAGCTTCTCCCCGGCATTCATAGCCGCATACATCGGCCTGGCTACATCGGTACCGACCGGAACATGTGAAGAGCTAAAAGCCAACCCGCCACCGCGCGCCCAGGCGATTATCGATGCAATCGATGACATCGCCGACTCCATGGAACACAAGTACGTGCTCAAGTGCGAAGACGGCAGCCAGGACTGCATCCCCATACCGGACATCAGCCCCGATCTCCCGGGACGGCAGAACGAGGAGCCGATTACCAATGAGACAACCGGCATAGGACTACGCGGCAGCTACATCTTCCCCGACACCACCGAAGGATTCATGTCCGCCTGCAATATTTACGAAACAAAGTATGTAGATGAAGATTTGAAGGAGCGCGACATTATTTATGGACTGAGAGATGATGATCAGGATCGAGACCCCAACACCGGTACGGAGCTCACTGGCCCTGGCGAAGTAGAGGTAAATCAGGAATTGCTTTGCATCCGTTATGCGAATGCGACCCCGCACCAGTGCGAAAAGTTGTACCAGCGCTTCCGCACTCTTTCCGACAATGCGCCGCGCCCGGTGATGTCGTGCCACACAACCGACGAAGACGACGACCTAGACGGCGACGGCAACGACGATATCCAGCACTTTGCCTTCAACTTCGTAAAGACCTACTGCTTCGACTACAACGATCAAGGCACGCGACCTCCAATAGACGTCGAGATCTTGCAAGTGGGTTATTTAACCGGAGACGAGTCGTACGTCACCGCGCCATTCATGCCACCAGAGCTTTCCAAGAAGTGCTTTGGTCAAGAGTGCCGCACGCCGTTCATGCCGGCATTTATCGATAAATTCCCTGAGAACTGCGACTACGACAACACTACGGGGCAGATGTATCACAGTCACACACAACAGGCCATTATCAGCTCGTACTACCGCCACTATTC
>CAZENR010000030.1:0-10578 GCA_964513925.1 uncultured Candidatus Peribacteria bacterium | reverse complement strand
ACGTACCCCTTCAGACCCAATGCTTCGGCCTTGCGTTGCGTGCTTTGCCGGTAATACACACCTTGCACCTTGCCGGTGACGCGCAGCTGGACGGATACGGACATGAGCAGATTGTAGCAGGACGCACTTGACTGCCCCTGGTTAGCACTCTACAATGCTGAGTGCTAATTTTGTTGATTCCTCGGCTTCCAATATGGATCTCTCCCGCTACACAGAACTGGCACAACAAGCCATGGTCGCCGCACAGCAAATCGCGGTGGAGCGATCGCATGGCACCCTGACCCCGCTGCACCTGCTCCATGGAGCACTACAGCAAACCCAGGGTATACCGCGCATGTTGCTCAAGGAGCTGGGCGCGCCGCTCGGCGAAGTGGATGCGGCCATTGATGCAGCGCTCCAAAAGCAGCCCACGGTTTCGGGGGGACAGCTGTCGGCAGATCGCTCGTTGCAACTGGTGCTCGCCGAAGCGCAGAAGCAAATGAAGGCGCTTGGGGACGAATACGTGTCCTTGGAACATCTGCTGCTGGCACTGGCACTCACGGACGGCAACGCCAAGGAGCTACTGCAGAAGTTCAATGTGAATGCGGCAGCACTCCTTGCTACACTCAAACGCATCCGTGGCTCATCTCGCGTGACAGACCAGAACCCCGAAGCCAAGTTACAGGCACTCGCCAAGTACACCGTGGACTTCACGGCGCTGGCGCGTGACGGCAAGTTGGATCCCGTCATCGGCCGCGACGAAGAAATTCGCCGCACAATGCAAATTCTCAGCCGTCGCACCAAGAACAATCCGGTATTGGTGGGAGAGCCAGGCACAGGAAAGACGGCGATTGTGGAAGGGCTGGCGCAGCGCATTGTACAGGGCGATGTGCCCGACAGTTTGCGTAATAAGCGCCTGCTGAGCCTCGATTTGGGCGCACTGATTGCCGGTACCAAGTACCGGGGCGAATTCGAAGACAGGCTGAAGGCGCTGCTGAAAGAAATAGACGAAGCGTCCGGCGGCATTATGCTGTTTATCGATGAGCTGCACACGATCGTCGGCGCCGGTTCTGCAGAAGGCGCCACCGATGCAGGCAACCTGCTGAAGCCAGCACTTGCACGCGGTCAACTGCATGCCATCGGTGCCACGACCATCAAAGAATACCGTCAGCACATAGAAAAAGACCCCGCATTGGAACGTCGTTTCCAACCGGTGCCGGTATACGAACCGACTACCGAGGACACGCTGTCTATTCTGCGCGGCATTAAGGAGAAGTACGAAGTGCACCACGGCGTGCGCATTCGCGATGAAGCGCTTGTTGCCGCGGTGGAACTGAGCCAGCGCTACATTACCGACCGCTTCCTGCCAGATAAGGCCATAGACCTGGTAGACGAGGCGACCAGCGGACTGAAGCTGGAGGTGGAGAGCAAGCCCACCGAGTTAGATCAGCTGGAGCGCAAAATGCGCAACATGCAAATTGAGCAGGCGGCGCTGAAGAAAGAAAAAGATCCGGAGAGCAAGCAGCGCCTGAAAGCGATTGAAAAGCAGATTGCCGACCAGGAAGAGAACATCCGCGGCATTGAAAGCAGGTGGAAGGCGGAAAAACAAGCTCATACGCAGCTAAAAGAGGTAAAGGGGAAGATCGATAAACTGAAGACGGCACAGGAAAAAGCCGAGCGCGAGGGCGATTTTGAGCGCGCAGCCAGCATAAAACACGGCGAGCTGCCGCAGCTGGAAGCCGAACTGAAAAAAGTGGAAAAGGCGCTGCAAAAAGCCGACGACGGCTCCACTCTGTTAAAAGAAGAAGTAACAGCCGAAGACATAGCGAAAGTGGTCAGCCGCTGGACGGGCATTCCGGTAACGCGGATGCTTGAGAGTGAAACGCAAAAACTGAAAAAGCTGGAAGAAGAGTTGCACAAGCGCGTCATCGGCCAAGACGAAGCCGTGCGCGCCGTCAGCAACGCGGTGCGCCGTGCCCGCTCCGGCATCGGCGACGAGCACCGACCCATCGGCAGTTTCATCTTCATGGGGCCGACCGGCGTGGGCAAAACGGAGTTGGCAAAGGCGTTGGCCGAATATCTCTTTGCAGACGAGCGTGCCATGATTCGCATAGACATGTCGGAATACATGGAGAAGTTCTCGGTGCAGCGGCTCATTGGCTCGCCCCCGGGATACGTGGGGTACGAAGAGGGCGGGCAACTGACGGAAGCCGTGCGCCGACGCCCCTACGCAGTGCTTCTGTTCGATGAAATTGAAAAGGCACACCCCGATGTCTTTAACATCCTGCTGCAAATTCTGGATGACGGACGCCTGACCGACAGCAAAGGTCGCACGGTGAACTTTACGAACACCATCGTGATTCTTACCACCAACATCGCCTCGGAGAAGATCCAGGCCATGATGAGTGCTGCAAGCGAGCCAAAACGCAAATCCAAGATTGAAAAAGAGATGGGTGGCATTCTTGCCAAGGAAGAAATTTTCGCCGAGTTAAAGCGCCACTTCCGCCCGGAGTTCATCAATCGCATCGACGACAGCATCATCTTCGAACCGCTGAAGAAGGAGCAGATCCGCGCAATTGTGGATGTGCAACTTGCCTCCGTACTCAAGCGCCTGGAAACCAAAGGTATACGTGTGACGGTGACCGATGCGGCAAAAGACTGGCTTGGAGAAAACGGTTTTGAGCCGGCATACGGTGCGCGCCCGCTCAAGCGGCTGATCCAAACAGATCTGCTCGATCCGCTGGCCCTCAAGCTCATTGACTCCAAGAAGGACAAGCACAGCTTCACCGTGGATGCCAAAAACGGAAGCATTGTGATTGGCTAACATGCCGAACCCCCCTATCCCGCCGAAGCGGAACAGGGGGAGGTGGCAGGACAGCGGACAGCTAGCGTTAGTTGTACTCGAACGTGAACTCCCAGCGCTGGACCTCTTCATCCAGCTTCATCACCTTGGCCACGCGCCTGGGCTTCACGCCCGCATCCCAGGCGAGGTTGAGGATGGTCTCACTCATCAGTTCGGCCTCGCCCTGCTGCACCGGGCCGCCGATCATCAGTAGCGCTCGGAACGAGTTGATGTACACCGCGTACACCACCCGCTCGGGCTTGTCTCGAAACAGCACCGCGCAGCCGCCGTGCACCGGCTCGGCCAGAGAGTCGCTCCCGAGCGCGGCGTACAGCTCTCGGAACGACTGCGGGTCCGGCCCCAGCTTGCCGAACATACCGCTGTAGAACAGCTGGTACTGCTTGCCGAGGAACTTGTCGTTGGCCCAGCCGCTGCTCTGCAGCGTGACAGCGAACACGTTCCGCTGTCTCGCTTCGTCGCTTTTCCACTTGGCGAGCAGTCCCAAGATCAGGACCGCCGCCGCCATCGCGCCCATGCGCAACCAGACTCTGCCCCACCCGTTTCGCATACGTCACCATCCGGTTAGGAGAAAGAAATGCATCTTGTCCGCCGATCCTGCCAAGGATCTCCCCTTCGGGCATGCCCGAAAGGCGGCGAGTGTAAGCGAGTGCGCTGGTCTCGGCAAGCAGGAGTTACTGCACCATGACGCGGCCGGTGTGATCCGGCTTGAGATAGTTGGAGAACGTCCAACTGCCGGCTTTGGTGAACTTGAACGTGAATACGCCACCTTGGCCGACACTGGTACCGGCATCGAAGGAGTCCGACGTTCCCACGGCCGTACCTTTGATCCACATGGTTCCCTGAGTATCGTTCTTAAAGGTGATCGATCCGCCGACCGGCACCGAAATGACAGCGGGCTCAAAGCCGCTATCGGTGTACTCCACAATCGTACTGCGGGTTACCGAACTCTGAGAAGACGCAGACGACTGCGTGCCGGACCCCTGCGAAGAAGCCGAACTTTGCAGAGTGCCACCGGGTACCGACGATGTACTTCCAGCGGAGGATGCGGGCACCTCGCGCGGATGCACACCCTCCCCTCGATCGCCGTACTCCTCCCAGGCCGTCATGGCCATTTTCACGGCCTCGGCACGATTCACCGGAAAGCCCGGGCGATACGTGTGTAACGGCGAGCCCTCGGGCGAGGTATCGCCAATGACCACGCGATCCCTGGTGAGCGCCGCAATAGCGGTGGAATGCGCCGTTTCGTCGCTGACATCGGTGTAGTTCTCGTCCGACATTTTCCCGGGTGCGACTTTGAATGCATCCACAATGATCCGCGCTACCTCGGCGCGGGTTGCCGGACGGTCGATGTCTTGTCGCGGGCCTGCAACCGAAGCAAAGCCTTGATCGGCGGCTACGGCCATGTACGGAGCAGCCCAGTGATCCGTATACGTCTGCGATGCAGGATATTCCTCCACCGGGTATCCGGCGGATTCGACTGCGATCTTCATCGCCTGTGCGAAGGTGACGTTATCGCCGGGTCCGTAGAAGCCGGTGGGAACGCCATGCGTATCTTTGTAGCCCTCCACGACCCCTGCGACTGCGGCAACCTCTATGTACTGTGCGTACCAAGCGTTGGCAGGCACATCTTGGAATACCATGGTGCTGCCGTTTACGGTCACGCTCAGGGGCGCCGCAGCGGCTACCGCAACCAAAGGAAGAAGCAGTGTGGACGATGCAACGGCGCGAACGCGAAACATAGGTGAATCAGTGGAAATTACATGTAAGCGTAGCAGAATCGATGCGGCCTCCCAATGCGCGGTACCAGACTATGTACGAAATGTCTTTCCCTGGCGCGCACATGCAATTCCCCGGCCTGTGCCCATAGACAAACACTAGCTCCTTCCTGTATAGTCCATCGGCTATGGTTTAGTGCTAAACCATTCTTTTCCTATGTCCTCCATGGATTTCATCAAAGTCAAAGGTGCGCGGATGCACAACTTGAAAAACGTAGACGTGGAAATTCCGCGCAATAAGCTGACGGTGATCACCGGGTTATCCGGCTCCGGAAAGTCCAGCTTGGCATTCGACACCATTTTCGCCGAGGGCCAGCGCCGCTATGCCGAATCGCTTTCGGCGTACGCTCGCCAATTCATTTCGCAAATGGAAAAACCGGAGGTCGACAGCATCGAAGGCCTGTCACCCGCCATCTCCATCGATCAAAAGACCGCGGCCCGCAATCCGCGCTCTACCGTGGGAACAGTCACCGAGATTTACGACTACATGCGCTTGCTGTGGGCCAAGGTGGGCAAAGTGCACTGCCCAATTACCGGCAAACTGCTTACCAAGCAGTCATCCACACAGATCGTGGATCTTATTACCGCAATGCCGGAAGGCAAGAAGGTATTCCTGCTTTCACCGCAGGTCATTGGACGCAAGGGCGCCCACCAGAAGATCTTGGACACCATCAAGCGCGAAGGATTCGTGCGCATGCGCATTGACGGCGAGGTCGTCACCACCGACGAAGATATACAGTTGGACCCGAAGAAGTCGCATGACATCGATATCGTGGTGGATCGTTTGATCATCCGCGATTTTGAGCCCGTGAAGGAAAAGCTTTCCGATGGCACCGAAGTGGAGCAACCCAATCCCAACCGCGTGCGCTTGGCCGACTCGGTGGAGCTGGCGCTCAAAAAGGGAGAAGGCATGGTCTTCGTCATGGATGCAGACACAAAAGAAGTTACGAAGTTCAGCGACCGCTTCGTTAACCCCGATTATCCTGAGATGAGCATCCCGTCCATTGAGCCGCGCAGCTTCTCGTTCAACTCGCCGCATGGCGCCTGTGGAACATGCCACGGCATCGGCAGCATTCTGCAGGTGGACAAGGGGTCGATTGTGCCGAACCAGGACCTGACCTTAAACGAAGGCGCCATCCACCCGTGGGCCACCTCCGCCGGACGCATGAGCTTCATGATGCAGGCGCTCGAAGCGTTGGCCAAAAAATTGAAGTTCTCGCTGGACACCCCGTGGAATAAGCTGACTCCCGAAGTGCAGCAAATCGTGTTATACGGGCATCCGGAAAAACTGGATGTGGAGTTCAGCACCGAAAAACTGGAGGGTCACTACCAAACCGTGTACGAAGGAGTGATTCCCAACCTGGAGCGTCGCCACCGCGAAACCGAAAGCTCGTACACGCGCAGCCAAATCGAGGGCTACATGTTCGAGTTGCCGTGTCCAGATTGCCAAGGCAAGCGCCTGAAGAAGGAAATTCTGGGTGTGACCGTGGGCGGCAAGAACATCGTGGATGCAACCGGAATGAGCATAAGTACCGCAAAGAAGTTCTTCGAGAAACTTGTTCCCGCAAAAGACTCCAAGGACGCGAAGGGCTCCAAGGAATCCGATGCGTTAAGCGCCTACGAATACGCCATCGTCCGCAAGGTTATTACCGAAATCGTGGCACGCTTGAGCTTCTTGGAGAACGTGGGACTCAAGTATCTCACGCTCAACCGCAGCGCGGCTACGCTGTCCGGCGGCGAGGCCCAGCGCATCCGTTTGGCCACGCAAATCGGCTCGGCGTTGCAAGGCGTGTTGTACGTCTTGGACGAACCGAGCATTGGCCTGCACCAGCGCGATAACAGCAAGTTGATCGCCACCATGAACAACCTGCGCGACATCGGCAACACGGTGATTGTGGTGGAACACGACCAGGAAACCATCGAGGCGGCGGACTATCTTCTGGAAATTGGTCCGGGAGCGGGCAAGCACGGCGGAACCATCGTGGCCCAGGGAACGCCCAAGCAGCTCGTCGGCATTCCGGAATCTGTGACCGGACAGTACTTGAGCGGCAAGAAAAAAATCGCTATTCCGGATCACCGCCGCAAGGGCAACGGTAAAGTCGTCAAAATCGTCGATGCACACCACCACAACCTGCAGCATGTGACGGTGGAGTTGCCGCTGGGTTGTTTCATAGGCATTACCGGCGTATCCGGCTCCGGAAAATCCAGCTTGATTCACGGCATCCTGGCACCGGAACTGCAACGGCGCTTGAACAAAGCGCACAGCAAGGGCCAGGACTTCGAGAAGATTGAAGGCATAGAGCACTTGGACAAGGCCATCGTCATAGACCAGTCGCCCATCGGACGCACTCCCCGCAGCAATCCGGCCACGTACACCGGCGTGTTCACGGAAATGCGCGATGTGTTTGCGTCGACACCCGAGGCGAAGACGCGCGGCTACAAGCCGGGGCGCTTTAGCTTCAACGTATCTGGAGGCCGCTGCGAAGATTGCGAAGGAGACGGCCTGAAACGTATCGAAATGCACTTCCTGCCGGATGTGTACGTGCTCTGCGAAACATGCCACGGCCAACGCTACAACCGCGAGACACTGGAGGTCACGTACAAGGGCAAGACGATTGCGGAAGCATTAGATATGACTATTTCCGAGGCACTGGATTTCTTCGGCGCGTTCCCGGCAATCAAGAACAAGATGCAAACCCTGCAAGACGTGGGACTGGGATACATCCACTTAGGCCAGAGCGCCACGACGCTCTCGGGAGGAGAGGCGCAACGCATCAAGCTTGCAACCGAGCTCACCAAGCGCGCGACCGGAAAGACGTTCTACATTTTAGATGAACCCACGACCGGTCTTCACTTTGACGACATCCAGCGACTGCTGGACGTACTCCAGCGCCTTGTGGACAAGGGCAATACCGTATTGGTGATCGAGCACAACCTCGACGTTGTGAAGTCGGTGGACCACATCGTGGATATCGGACCGGACGGCGGCGAGGGCGGAGGACGTGTTGTTGCCCAAGGAACACCGGAACAGGTTGCCAAAGTAACCGAAAGCTACACCGGGCAGTACCTGAAGAAGATGCTCTAGGACCGTGCCTCGCAAGGAGTATCGACAGTGTCGTCCGGCTCATAGAGCACTTGCCAAACGGCATCTTCTGGAATTGCAGCGCAACGACGCAGTGTGAACATGCGTTGCAGCAAGTCCATATCGCTCATGCTCGCCTTGGTATCGTAGTAAAAGAGCAGTTTTCTGCCGCTCCTCGACGAAAACTCCTTCAGCTGCTCCCCTTGCCATTCCTTATGGAAAGGTTCACGGAAAATACTCATCTGGTGCCATGGCCCGAACGTCGTCTGGTAGAAGTACATGCCCAAATCCAGTGTGACGTAGATGTATCTATGCGATAGCACATCGCTACTGAGCACCTTGTGCACCGCGGTGCGCGACCAATCGGTCTCACTGCGCGGCGTCATACGCGGAAGTGCGGCATACAATCCAAGGTTGGCAACGGCAAACAGCGTGGCGAATACCAGCAACCTGCGTCGTGCAAGTACTCCGCACTTGCGCACTGCGGACAGCAATTCGCAAGCGGCGAGAACAAGGAACGGAAACGCCAAGATGACATGGTGCATAGCCCAGGTCTGCCGAGCGCGGGCAATGCAGAACACGGTGATCCAAAACGCTGCCAGATACCACAGCGACCGCAGGGCATCGTGGCGAGCTGGGCCGCGCTTACCCAGCGCGATGACTGCGGCACACAATGGAGTTACAACATATAAGAGCAGGGAAATACTGCCGTCGAACAAGCCGGCCGGCGGCAAGACGAAGAGTCTGTGTACGGCTGCCAGCGGATGTACCAGCAATTGAAACGCAGGGATGTCCGCGGCATGGGTGAGCAGATGCCAAAGTCCATACGTCTGCGCCCCGGTTAGCTGCTCCAGCACCACCAACCGCCCTGGCTGGTACGGGTCGGTGGAAAGCAGAAACGGGAGCAGCAGCAAACCGACAACCATCATTGCAACGACTGCCTGCATCGCCATGCGGGTACGACGCGCAGCAGGTACCTCGTGCATTTTGAGCAACCACAACATCGCCAAACCAGGTACCAGCCACAAGTACACCAGCTTAATCCATATACCCAGTGCTACTACGAAACCGGACAATACCCCCCATCGGAGCCGGCCTTGCGCAGCCCAACGACCAAACAGAGCATGCAGCACGTAGACGCTGGTAATGGCATAGCCAACCGGACCGGTGTCTGCCAGGTGCTGCACTGCATACGGGAAAAACAGCAGCAGCGCTCCAAACGCCCACCATGTGCGAAGTGCATACGCCCTGCCCAGCAGCCACGCCTGCAACAGCAAAAACAGAGCGCCGAGAAAACGCGCCGAATCGTAGGAATGCCATACGGCATACAACGGCGCGTAGAAGAACGCAGGGGGAACACCCGAGTACCAAAATACGCGCAGCGGCAACATGATTCCGGTACCAAGCAGGTTCAAATCCCAAAAGCCGGTACAATCGTCTTGCGGGCTAATGGCGGTACCCGGCTGCATGCAACGCAACAAGCGGTAGTGCATTAACTCATCATCTTGCAACGGCACAAACACACTACATGCCCACACAATGCACAGCAGTACGGCAAGCCATACGACAATCCGCGCAAGCTGAGAACGATGCACACGCACACTCCGCATGGCGCCAGTATAAGTAGCCGACCCGTAACGACTGCGAGCTCGACTTGCCAGATGCAACGAATCTGGTAGCGTGAGCCCCAATCTTTTCCCTCCCTTTTCCCATGCGCAAACTGGTTTCTCTGGCCATGGCGGCAAGTATGCTGCTCGGGCCCGCAACGGCTCTGGCCGAATTTTCGACTCCGTCGGATCTGCTGGCTGCCACCCGTGATGAATCGCGCCCTCAGAATTTCTCCATTACGGCGAAGGGCCACGCCGACGACGTCTGGTTTGCCGTATGGGCCAGCGGCGCCTCGGAAGGCTCTGCCAGCAACATCATGAGCAGCAAGGGCAAGGTGAAGTTCACATTCGATATCGTCCGCGGCGGCATGAAGATTCGCGCCAAGGCTCAGCTGCTGGTGCAAGGCGGCAACGTCTACGTGAAGCTCGACAGCATCGACGGCGGCTACCAGGATGTCTTCATGACCTTCAAGGCAATGTTCGGCCAGAACGTCTGGCTGAAGCTGCCCTTGGATGACGCCATGTTCGCTTCCGAGTTGAACCAGGCAATGATGCCGGACGTCGCTGCAGAGGCAGCCGCGTTCAACATGAGCCACACCAAGACGAAGAACGGCAACACCTACACGCTCACCCTCACTCCGGAGGCAGCAGTCGAAGTGAGCAACATGCTTCGTGATTCCTTGGGTGCACAGAACACCGGAACGTCCGATGACTTCTTCCCGTTCCGCGATCTGGCAAACGAAAGTCTGGACATGAGCATGAAGGTGGACACCAATAACCAGGATGTCTACCAGCACAGCAGCTTCACGCTGCACTGGATGGGCGGCAACGCCGAGATCACCATGAACGGCACCGCGCAGCGCCAGTCGACTCCGGTGTACGTGGAAGTTCCGAAGAACGCCTGGACCATGGAAGACGTGGAGAAGCACTACAACGAGCTGATGGGCGTTCCTTCCTACGAAGAGGATTGGACCACACCAACCACGGATGAAGGCATGACCGAGGATGGAGCTACGTTCGACAGCGTGGACACCAACGAGTGGTGGCAGCCGGTAGACGACAGCACCACCTACAGCGAGGAGTGCTGGAATCCGGAGATTTCCCCGCTGAAGAAATTGCAAATGCAGCGCAGCGGCGAGTGTCCGATCGAGGATTACAACAACCGCACCTTCCGCCGTTAATTTCTTTCTCACGCAAAGCAACAACCGGGGTCAACTCGACTCCGGTTGTTTTGTTTTGCAGTTTCCTAAAGCGCCATGGCACCATGCCCGG
>CAZENR010000029.1:3726-10989 GCA_964513925.1 uncultured Candidatus Peribacteria bacterium | reverse complement strand
GTACGAATGCAATTGATAGCGGTCAATAATCGAGACGCGCATACGCTTTCTTCATTGAGTGCAAGCCGAAAAAAGGGGTATGCTCACTGCATGAAGCGGCTGACGGTCGACACCAAATCTCACCGGCGCGTCGTGGATATTACCGAGCTACTGGCGCAGGAGGTGCGTAACGCCCCGGATGACAGCGGGCTGTGTCACGTATTCGTGCTGCATACCACCGCTTGTCTCACGACTGCGGATTTGGATCCGGGAACCGACCTAGACATGCTGGATGCCTTTGTGGAAATGGTGCCAAAGTTGCGGTACCGGCATCCGCATAATCCGGCGCATGTCGGCGACCACATCATTTCGTCGATGATCGGACCGTCCGTGCTCGTGCCGTACAAGAACCGCGAGTTGCAACTGGGAACGTGGCAGCGCATAGTTCTTATAGAAATGGATGGCCCCCGCACGCGAGAGCTGCTCGTTTCCTTTCTTCCACAGCAACATGCCGCAAGATCTTGATCGCACGCGCATCGCATCACCGCTGGGCACACTGGAAATTGCCGCGGACAAGCAGCACATTCGTTCCATTCGTCTGGTGCGTGGCAGTCCCGAACAGAACGCCCCGACGCCGCTGCTGCGCTCATGCGTCCAGCAATTGCGCGAGTATTTTGCGGGAACGCGCACCGAATTCGAACTACCGCTCAGTCCGGAAGGAACGCCGTTCCAAAAACTGGCATGGTATGCACTCACGTGCATAGAGCATGGGAAGTTCGCCTCGTACGGCCAGGTGGCTCGCGCTATTGGCAAGGAATCGGCGGTGCGTGCCGTAGGCGGGGCTTGTGGAAGCAATCCTGTGTTGGTGGTTATTCCGTGTCACAGGGTAATCGCGAGTACTGGTCGGCTTGGCGGGTTCAGCGCCGGCCTTTCGGTAAAGCGCTGGCTGCTGAATCACGAAGCACACAAATCACCCCGCACATAACCCGATGGAGCAATTCCCTCTCGTGTCGGTCATCGTGCCGATCCGCAATTCGGCCTGGATGCTCGACGACAGCCTGCGGAGTATTTGCAACCAACGGTACTCGCGACAACGCATAGAGCTGATCGTTCCAGACGGCCAGTCTGCGGACAATGGAGCGATGATAGCGCGCAAGCACGGCGGAATTGTGCTAGAGAACGGCGGCCTGAAGATTAGCCACGCGCGAGACATCGGATTTTCCATAGCGCACGGTGAACTGATTGCATTCACGGATGCCGATTGCATTGTAGATACTGGCTGGCTTGCAAACGCAATCCCGTATTTTGCGGACCCGAAGGTGGGCGCAGTGGGCGGCCCAAGTCCCGTGCCGGGAGGCCAAGGGCCAATTGCCGAAGCCATTGGCTACTTCTTCCGCGCGGCGACGAACATTGCGGGTGCGGCACACGTGGAAGAGCAATTCAACGTGGAGGAAGTGCGCCACTTGCCGGGCTGCAACCTCATTTGTCGACGTGAGGCACTGCAGCAGATCTTCCCCTTAAGGTGGGAAGAAACCAGCGGCGAAGATTTGCAGCTGGGACGCCTGCTGCTGCAGCGCGGCTGGAAACTACTACGAGTGCCGGATGTACGGGTACTGCATTACAAGCGCACTACGCTTCGAGCGTTTTACTGGCAAATGCGCAGTTACGGACGCGGGCGCATGCACTTGGCACTCCAAGACAACGCATGGCTGCATCCTGCGCACATTGCATGCGGCATGGCGCTCCCATTGACGGCAACCACCCTTGCTGTCGCAGCACTGGTCTCGCCGCTTGCCGCAATCGCACTGATGGCATTTGGAGCGCTGAGCACCGCACTATTCGGATGGTGGGCGGTGGCACACGGCGCTTCCACGGCGGTGCTATGGAGCGGCCCCGTCGTACTGTGCGTTGGCATTGCAGGATGGTCGCACGGATTTCTCGAAGAGTATGCGGAACACCTTCGTACGCGACCATGAAGCACACGCCACGCTCAACGCACATACAGGCCGTTTGCGCGATGTTATTTTTGGCGGTACTTCTGCAAGCGGGGTACACCGGTCAGCGCTTTTGGCCAAACCAACTTTCAAGATTCAGCATGCTGCTGGCCATGGTGCACGAACACTCGGTACGCATAGACGGGCTGAAATCCATCAACATGGACATAGCCGAAGTTGACGGGCATGTGTACAGCGACAAGGCCCCGGGAACTGCATTCCTGGCGCTACCTGCATTTACGGCAACCACGGGAGTGCTTACCGTAACGGGCCGACATCCGCTCTCCGCTGAAAGCACCACCGTAACGCTCTGGCTTGCCACACTTGGATCCAGTGGGTTATTCGCAGCATTGGGAACCGTGGCGATGTTTCTATGCTGCTTGCGCCTTTTTCCCATACAAACGGCATGTATCGCGGCGGCAGGAATGGCATTTGGCACGTTACAACTGCCGTACTCCACGCAGCTCTTCTCGCATGCCTCGACCATGGGACTGGTATGCATTGCGTTGCTACTAGTAATCACTCCGCCGCCTGCAAACGCCTCCAAGACATCGGGTGACACGCTAACGTCATGGCTGCTGGCGGGCATGGTAAGTGGAACGTTGCTTGCACTTGCGCAATGGAACGGCGCTACATTCGTCGCCGGCGTGCTCTTGGCGGCGTGCAGCATGCTGAGCTTGCTCGTGCGCAGCGTCCTGCTTGCGGCACGGGGCACTCTTGGCGCGCGCAATGCGGACATTGTTGCCGGCCTGGCTTGCGGTATGGCCTGCATTGGCGAGTATCCGGCTCTGCTTGCCGCACTTGGCATGGTGTGTTTCACGGCATATTCCTCCAGGCATCGCGCGCTGCGCATGGTGTCCGGAGTCGCCTGCCCCATTGCCCTCCTTCTTGCCTACAACACCTTCGCATTCGGGTCTCCGTTGACGATTGGGTATCAGCATAACGGCGCCGCCTGGATGCAGGCGGGCATGCTTGGCATCGTGCCAAACATCAATTGGGATTTGATGTACGCACTGCTCATCAGCCAAGGCAGAGGACTGTTCTTCTGGTCGCCTTTCTTGTTACTGTGCCTGCCGGGATACTGGCGGTTATGGCTGGAGAACTGCAGTCTGTTTTGGCTGTGCCTGCTGGTTCCGCTAGCAACACTCGGTGGGCTCAGCCTGATGCAAAGTGCCTACGGAGGATATGCCGTAGGTCCGCGGTATCTGGCGCCAGCGGTGCCGTTTATCACACTTGCCGCAGCCGCAGGCATGAAACGGTTTCCCTTCCTCGGCTGGATACTCCTGCTCCCTTCGGTAGTACTGAATTCCCTGGCCACGGTTGTCGATCCGCTCATGCCCGAACGCGTGGCATCTCCGCTCTTCAATTACTATCTGCCGGCATTGGCTTCCGGCACGTTCATGCCGAATATCGGTCAGGCATTCAATCTCTGGGGCCATTGGTCATTGGCGCCCCTGGCATGCGCAGACATCCTCCTCGTTACCGGCATGATCGCGCTTATCCTCCACGCGCGTGACGCAAGTCCCGGCGAGCATCCGACCCATCGGCGTGCTGCCAAGAACACACCTGCATAATTTCCTGGATGGTGTCGTGCGAAATACGAATGCCTCGCAAGAAGATTTGGCCTTCGCCGAAGTCATGATCTGCAAAGAGTTGGCGCATGAGCAATACGGCATTCAGGAACCTATCTACAAGCTCTATGTGCACGCGTTCACGAGCACCCTGCCTTCCGAAGCGTTGTGACAAATGCAGGCATCTGCGCCACACATGCAGTTCTAAGCGCTGCTGTAAGCCATGCATATCCGTCGAGCACTCGGCATGCACTTCTTCCTCCGGTACGCCTTCTGCGCCACGCTGCTGTATTCGCTGGGCAAGTTTTTGCGCATCTACCGAGATGGACTGCAGCTCAGCCTCTACCGCAACAAGGTTCTGCTCCATGTCCATCTTGGCCCAAGCGGTAGCGCCGCCGTGGCCGAGCGCGAGCGCGTGCTCGACATGCGACATCACCTTATTACCAGTGCCTATAGCCGGAGATTCTGGCTCTGGCTCACCGAAAATGCGCAAATTCATGCGCGCGGTCTTTTACAGAAAAAACACGTTTGTGTCAATGCTCTAGAATCATGGATATGGCTCGAACGACAATCGGCATCTTGCTCGCGTTGCTTACCGGCATCTGGTGTGCCTGGTGGTTTCAACCGCTTGGACACAACCAGTTGTCGCGCATCGACATGCAGTACGCCATGGTCGTGGAAGGTCGAATGACTATTGATACCATGCGCCGCAATACCCAAGATGTCGCGTACTACCAAGGAAAGTACTACAGCGACAAAGCACCCGGGACCACCTACCTGGGTATTCCGGCATATGCCGCGTCCGTGGCGATGGAGCATGCATTGGGCATCCGCCCCGCATCGCGCCCTGGCATTTCTTTCGCATTATGGTGGGTGACGCTCAGCACATCGGTCTTGCTTGCAATGCTTGGCACCATTGCAACCTGGATTGTATTACTGCGCTTTTGTGAGCGACCACGTACCGCTGCCATCATGACTATTGCATGTTGGCTTGGCACCATAGCCCTGCCGTACGGAACGATGTTCATGTCGCATACGAGTACCATTGGATTACTGAGCATTGCCCTTGCGGCGGCACTGCTGCCACCAGGAAAGCAGATGAAGCCGCATGCCTCGGTCATTGTCTGGTGGAAAGGCGCCAGAGCCATCGGCCTTACATCTGTTTTTCTCATGTGTTGTTGGACAGTAGCGCGCGCGACTGGAATTGACGTCAGCATTCGGTTCTTCACCCTGTTTCTCAGCATGCTCTCGTTGAGCATGGGCATTCTCCTAACTGCTGGGACATGGACCATGCTCAATGAATACGGCGGCACAGCCGAAACCATGCGTCGCAGCACCGTGTTCGGCATTGCCGTTGCGCTGGCGATTTTGGGGGAATACATGGCGGTGTTTCCGGCTGCAGCGCTATGGATTGTATTCGCTCGACGAAGTTATGGCCCGGCACTGCGTTCGGCATGGATTGCAGCGGTGCTGCTGCTCCTGCTGCCGCTGACGAATTGGCTGTGCTTCGGGCACCCGCTGCAACTTGGGTACGGACTCAATTCATTCCAGTGGATGGATCAAGGATTCTACGGCGTCACGCCAGTCCCGCGATTGGATAACCTGATACTGCTGCTCTTCAGTCCTTCCAAAGGACTGTTCTTCTGGTCGCCATTCTTGGCATTGGCGCTGCCCGGTTGGGCAGAGTTGTACCGTCGCAATCGTTTGCTATGCGTTGCAACCCTTGGCGCCGCAATTGCGGTAATACTGGCAATCGCCGCAACGGATAACGCGAGCGGTGGGGCTGCAGTGGGACCTCGTTATTTGGCACCTGTTATCGCATTGTTCGTCATACCGGCGGCACTGGGATACGAAATTGTCCCCCGTTGGGGCGGCGCGCTCGTTGTGATCTCGGTGGTGCTGCAAGCAATCGCAACAGCGGTGGACCCCATGCCGACGAAGTATATCCTTCTCCCACTTGTCACCCATCATCTCCCCGCACTGCTACGCGGATCGGTGCTGCCGAATATCGGAACACTTTTTGGGCTGCAACCGTTCTTTGGAATGCTGCCGTTGCTTGGCTGCAGCGCAATGCTTACATGGGCTGCATTGCGGGGTGCTGGTCGCATGCGCAAAACCATCGCCATCGCCAAATAACAGCATAGCCGCGCTGTTCGGTTATCGCGTTACGGGGCACGCCGTAACACACAGGTCGGAATCAGGCCAGTACACGGCGTCAATTTCGTCGCATTCATTGCGCGTAAGGTCCAGGCATTCACCCTGTGCGCAACAAGCACCGGCATTGGAATCTTCTTGCGTTGCAGCCATTTCATCCCCGTGACGCGGAGCATATGACACGCTGCCATAGCTGTATTGCGCCTGGCGGTAACCGATGGCAATGATCATCACTACGACGAAAGCGGCACCCATAAGCACCAATTGGCTGTAGTGATATTCGGGGTGGCCGCGCTTAGGGTGGGTGTGCTTCTTGCGTGTGGCCATTATTCAGTTGCGGAAGTGCAAGAATCGATATCGTAGTATTCTTGGCTGTTATCTGGGCAGCCTTGCAGCGCTGATTGCTCAAAACACAATCCGGTCTTTGCTTGGCGACACCAAACCAGCGGCTCGTCCCCGGGCGCTTCTGCCTGGAATAACTCCTCTTCGAAAGGAAGAGGCACGGAAGCACTCAGGCTGCTGCGCATGGCCTGCTGCTGATACCCAATGCAAAGCACTATCGCGGTGACTACCGCGGCAGAAACGAGGAGAGCGGAGCGGGCAATGCGCTCCTTGCGACCAATGGACGACATGCGTATGAAAGGAAAACGCATGTAAGTGTACGCCCCCCTTCTTCCAAGCTCAACTAAGGACTATCGTTTTGTACAACCGACCAGACCTGGGATACACGGTGGATTTTTCAGCTTTGAACAACCAAACATTCCCCCAATACAGGGTGGTTTCGGTAATGCCGCAATGAAAAGTGTTTGACTCGGTTGTGGCTGCACTGAAGCGAGTGTTCCTGCAGCAACCATCGAGATAACTGTGGAGAAAATTGCAAGACGCATAGGAAGCAAAGTGTACGTGGCTGTTTGTTGAATAAAATATCTTAAAAAATACTATGGATATTTTGTCAATTTTAGATTACAATGCATTTTCCGATATTTTTCATGCGGTATTCTTGCATTCATACCTTCACCCTACCCTCTTCTGTATGACTCGCTCATCCATCGTTGCAACTCTGTCTTTCTTGCTCGTACTCAGTGCCTGCGGCCCTAATAAGCCAGCCAGTGTAAATGTGGGCGGCGTGGAAATGACCGCAGAGCAGACACTCTTGGAAAACGCGGCAAAGGCCGACATGCTGCGCACGTTCGTGGGCACTGTCCGCCAAGCCAAGTTGGATGCGACGCTTGAGGGAGTAGGTCCATTTACGATTTTTGCACCGAGTGACCAGGCGTTCTTGGCGCTGCCGCCGGACGCGCTGCTGGCGCTGACAAAGCCCGAGAACGTGGACTTGCTCACGCAGTTGCTTTCGTACCACGTGGTCACCGGCACCCTGCGCTCTGCAGACTTACAGCAAGGCTCCAAGCTGCGCACTGTCGAGGGACACGAGCTATTTGTGGAAAACGACGGTAAGGGCATGATCAAGATCAACGGCATGCCGGTGGCAATTGCCGATGTACCAGGGCGCAACGGCGTGATGCACATTGTAAGTGGCGTGTTGCTTCCTCCAGTAAGTGCGCCCG
>CAZENR010000029.1:0-3626 GCA_964513925.1 uncultured Candidatus Peribacteria bacterium | reverse complement strand
AACGGCGTGATGCACATTGTAAGTGGCGTGTTGCTTCCTCCAGTAAGTGCGCCCGGAACCGCACCAAGCAGCTCCGCATCATCCAGTAGCACGGCAATATCATCGTCGTCATCTGCCGGCAGAGTTCCTGTACCTGTAAGCAGCAGTTCGTCTGTTGCCGCGGCAGGCCCGGTCTCCGGATTGTTGATGCAGGGAGGCGTGGTGTACAGGGTCATGGAGAACGGATCTCGCGATCCGCTCAAGATGGACGTGCAGATCAGCAACGGAACAAAAGTAATGACTGACGGCACGCTCGTTACAGCCACCGGAACAAAGGAGAAATTGGCCGAAGGTGAAATGATCATGATGTCCGGTGAAAAGACGATGGATCCGCCTCAGGCACAAAGCTCTTCCTCACAGGCTGCTCAAGCCCCAAAAACGCAGGTTGCTGCAACGTACGGCGTGTATACCGAAGGTGTGGTAGGCAACGGCCAGACATCGGTGCTGTTCTTCCATGCCAAATGGTGTCCCGACTGCAAGAATCACGACGCCGAATTGGCAAAAACGTACGGCGCAGGCAAGGCGACGCTGCCTACATACCGCGTGGACTACGATACGGCCACGGCACTCAAACAGCAGTACCAGGTTGTCGTGCAGGACACATTCGTCGTTATCGATGGAACGGGTAAGGCGCTCAAAACCATCATGCGTCCGAGCAATGAGCAGCTGCTTGCTCTGGTTCAGGGGAAGTAGCACCCTCTTCTATCGATAGAAGTTCTGCCATATCCGGGCGTATGCCATCGGCAACGCTGCTTGGAATTTCTATGCGCTGGTTGGGCTGAGCCATGCTCAGTACCCCGATCAACTGCGCCACGTGCATGTCGTCGGTGTGATCGTCCTGACGCATGACGTCGTGCAGCGCCAAACGTACTTTCAGCAGCACAAACTTGGATAACCGCACGATGTTGCCCGCGGTGAGTTGTCGTGCAAATTGGGTAAGGGCACGCAACTTGGGCAACGCATGGCGAACGGTCTCCCCCGCTTCATCCCCCGACTGAAGTTGTCGGCGTTTCATAGCCAGCTATGATACCACCATGGCACCCTCGTTTGAGGCAATATTGGCGCAATACGACTACACACTTCCGCCGGAGCTTATTGCGCAGGAGCCGGCATCCCCTCGTGACAGTGCAGGACTCGTGGTCTACGACCGCAAGACTGGATTAACCGAATGGAGCACGTTTGCCAATATCGGTGGCTATTTGCCGCAAGGCTCGGTGCTGGTGCTCAACGAGACCAAGGTCATCCCGGCAAAATTAGAGCTGGTGCGCGCAACCGGCGGGCGGGTGTCTGCGCTGGCCGTAGGCACCACGGCGGCCGGCGTGCGCGTTATGGCAAACAGGAAATTAACGACAGGTGAAACTCTGCGTCTTGGCGAGCATGCATCGTTCACCGTAACCGGCAGCGATGATCGGTACTGGATGCTACAGCCATCGTTCCCGCTCGCCGAACTCGACCATGTGTTAGAGGCGGCAGGCAGCATGCCGTTACCGCCGTACATCAAGCATACCCCGCTCTCGCCTGCGCAGCAGCGCAACGAGTATCAATCGGTGTTTGCGCGCAATCCGGGCTCTATTGCGGCTCCAACTGCATCGTTGCATTTTACAGACACGTTGCTTGAAGCGCTTCGCACCCAGGGAATTCGCATCGCCTTCGTCACGCTGCATGTGCACTTAGGCACGTTTGCGCCGCTGACGGAAGACCAATGGAAAAGCGGCAAGCTGCACGTAGAGTACTTCAGTATCACGCCGGAAACAGCCACACTGCTCAACGAGGCAAAGGCGGCCGGAAACCCGATCGTCGCAGTGGGCACCACCAGCGTGCGCACGTTGGAATCGGCAGCAACCAATGGTCGCATCGTGCTGCACGAAGGAACAACCGATTTATTTATTCGCGAAGGATACGGCTTCTCCATGGTCGATGCGCTCATTACGAACTTTCACGTGCCGCGCTCCAGCCTGCTCATGCTTGTTTCGGCGTTCGCCGGCCACGATGCAACCATGAAGTTGTACCAGCAGGCCATTGCCAAGCGCATGCGGTTCTTCTCGTTCGGAGACGCCATGCTCATTCGCTAGCAGCCTCATCCGCCGCTTGTTTTGCAAGTTTGGTCAGACGAACGCGCATGCCGGTAACCAACCGCTGTTGCGGCTGCTCCAGGGCCTGAATATTCACCGGCTGCCTTGTGTTTGCCGAAGGCTGCAGCGATACGGTTCCGCGAAGTACGGAGCCAAGTTGGTCGCGCAAGTCGAGCGGTGCGGTACGCAAATCTGCGTGCTCAACATACTCCATGACCGCAACGGTTACATCCGTGTCGATGGGGACGTTTCGGCCAAAAACCAGATCGTGCGACTCTACGTTCACTCGCCGTTCGTAGCCTCGGGGTCCGGGGGTCAGTACGCCCAGCGTTTGGCGCTTGGTAGTTTGCAGGTACGCACGCGGGAAGCCATGTTCCTGTAAGTAAAACGGCACCGGCAACTCGCCTTGTGGCCCCAGGGCCAGCGGCTCCTGCCCCAGCCGTACTGCGCAGACCAGGCTTCGCTTACGGGTACCCTGCACTTTTACAATAGACCCGCCATCGACACACAAGTCTTCGAACCGCTGCGCGGTGGCGGTGTTCGGGCTTGGGGTAAACAGATACATGCCTAGTTGCTCCCCTTCTTCCAATGCCGCAGTAACGCCTTCTTTTGTCTGTTGCAGCGCTATCCCCTTGCGCGTATTGCCGGCATCGACGCGCACCAGTTTCAGGCCCACGGCTTCGTCATGCTGCACCTCCGGATTAAACGCCAACACGCTGCCCTCTATGCACATATCCGAACGCGACGGATCGATGGGAAGCTCCGCAAACCCTCTATGCTCGGGGCGGATGACAATTTGACGCGAGGCGAGAGCGGCCAACTTCTCGACATCGAGTGGAATGAGATTCGTGCGCTCGGCGGCGTCTTGAACACCTGGAATGATAAGTTTCATAGGTCGCACAGATTCCGACAAAAGCCATGCATCGGTCAAGTGAATGCCCGTTGCTCGGCTCGAAACAGGCTCCAAAGGCGCTATACTCGACCCCATGCAGTGGGACTCCAGGCATTCTAGCCTGCTTCCGGCGCTGGTAGTGAGCTTAGGAATCGCACCGGCGTTGTTTTTGCGTCCCTTGCCGATTGTGCAACAGGTGGAATCTATCGATCTGCGCCAGGTGGTCACCGGCTTCGATGCAATGCTGCGTGAGAATTTGTCCCGCAACGTATCGGCAATCATGCCGGTGTCGGTGCGCGATGCCACGCCGGGCGCATACTTAGACCCCGACGGCATTGTGCTATGGACCAATTTCCAACGCAGGGAAAACGGCCCATTGCCGCCGCTGCAGGAGAGCAAGCTCCTGAAGGAAGTCGCGCAACAGCGACTGACCGACATGTTCGACCAGCAGTACTTTGCCCACTTTTCTCCAGAAGGATATGGCGCCAAGGACGTGGCTCAAAACCTAGGGTACGACTACCTGCAGTTGGGCGAGAACATCGCGCTTGGCATTTTTAAGAACGACCAAACAATCGTGCAGGCATGGATGGACAGCAAGGCGCACCGTGAGAATATCTTGAATG
>CAZENR010000028.1:0-11375 GCA_964513925.1 uncultured Candidatus Peribacteria bacterium | reverse complement strand
TTCGAGCCCCGCCGTCCCGACCAATTCTCTATCAAGAACTATGAGTGGCGAGAGCAATCTGTCAGTTCTTCTGGCAAATATGCGTCCTGAAATGCAGGACGGCCAGTACGTGTTTCTCACGTCAAAAGAGCAATACGGAGAAGATATACAGAGAAGTGCCACTATGATTTTCAGAGAGGTGGAAGGGATGACAGTAATTGTGCAAGACGAAATAGCACGCACGCTGGACGGAGGAAGGCAGCCACGTTGGGCGATGATTACACTTACTGTGCATTCCGATCTTGCAGCGATAGGTTTTCTTGCCGCAATTACGAGAAAACTCGCTGATGCGAGCATTTCGGTTAATCCAGTGTCGGCCTTCTATCACGATCATCTTTTTGTGCCATGGGATAAACGCGATCAAGCTATGGAGATTCTGGCATCATTTAGTTCAAGTGAAGCTGACCGTTAAGTACGCAATCCGCATCCCAAAGTACTGATGCAGGATGGGTAATATCTTACTGTCTGAGAAGGTCAACTTGAAGAATGTAGGCGTTTCAGACTGCTCCCGAAATTCGGCCATTGCATATTCTCGCTCAATACTACGTTATTCGTCTTTCGCCAGAGCCTCGTAGTCGAAGTGCTGGGTGTGCTTCCCGTAGCGCTTTGCTGCCTGGTAGCTCATATCGAAAATCGCACTCATTGCATCCGCTATTTCCTTGCTCTGTATGATGATGCCAAGGTTGTCCTTGCCCGACACGATATTGATTTTATCGTTGTACACCTGAATTTCTGGAGTCCAGTTGAACAGCTTCTTTGGAACCAGAGCACTTTGGCGCAGCTCTTGCTTGTCGCGAGACTGACTGGCGCGAGAGAGCGGCGTATCGGGGTGAATGGATCGCATGGGTATACCCTTCTTCGCACGTCGTTTGTAGTAATGGATGGCGTACTCGTTCATCTCTTGGTGCAAAGAGTCGTACGATGCCCAAGAGCGCAAGCCGTTGCGTGCGGTAAGCGTATCTTCATAAACCTTCTCCAGCCCTGCACTTCCTTCGTAAAACGTAATACGAGGACGGGCCAAAGCAGAGTGGCGCACCGACAATTCATCTCCGTACTGTTCGAGCAAATCGAGCTGTCGACGGGTCTCCTGCTCTTGCTGCGCCTGACGGAACTTGAGCAGGCGGATGAGCCCGTCTTTATTCTCAGTGGCGTAGTATTGCGTCTTTGCCCTGCTTGTTTTGAGCATCAACCCCTTCTTCACCAGGGAATCCAGGATGCTTCGCGCCGTGTTTCGAGGGATGTCGCAAACGCGAGCGATGGTAGATGCAGGCTGTGAGCCAAGTTCCAGGGTTTTGAGGAACAGTCGTATCTCCGTCTCATTCAGCTGAAACGACCGTAACAGAGTAGAGAGCATAGGGTGAAAAAGAGGTGCAGTATAAGTGACGAAAACTGATCGTCAAGTTTATGCTGACGGATGCACTTCGTCAGCGGGGGTGTTGTTGGCCCCGAATGCGACGGGATTGTGGGCTTGCGCTCAGTTCAGGCATACTTTCTGCATGACGGAAACTCCGCCTCATCGACGTTCCCTCCCCATGACCATAGCCGGTTGGATGCTACTGCTCGTACTAGCATCACTCGTGATCATGGCCATTGAAACGGTGTTGTTTGCCATTGCCGTCCACTAATTTCCCCCTGCCTATGAAATCGCTGCGCTACTACGATCTTGTCATGGCCGCATTCGTCGCGGTACTGCTGATCAGTAACATCGCCTCATCGGCGAAAATCGTTGACTGGGGCGTATCACTCTACGGCCTGCGACTTTCATTCGATGCCGGCACGCTACTGTTCCCGCTCAGTTATATCTTCAGCGATATTCTCACCGAAGTGTACGGATTTGCCAGGGCCAGACGCGTCATTTGGGCCGGGTTTGGAGCATCGGTACTCATGACGACATCGTTATGGGTTGTACAGCTCATGCCCGGCGAAGCATTATGGCAACAGTACGCGGGAGACGCATCGTATGCAGCAATACTTGGCGGCGTAAGCACGGGTGGCATTATCGTCGCCAGCCTCTGCGCATACTTCTTCGGGGAATTCGCCAACTCACTGGTACTGGCAAAGATGAAAGTTGCCATGTCAGGACGACACTTATGGATGCGCACCATTGGCTCCACGCTGGTCGGACAGCTTTTGGACACTGCCGTGTTCGTCGGCATTGCCGCCGCTGTCGGCGTATTCCCTTGGGAAAGCGTACTCAGCCTGGTTGTCGCCAACTACGTCTTCAAAGTAGCGATAGAGGTACTCTTCACCCCTGTCACATACGCTGTGACCGGTGCGCTGAAGCGCGCCGAACACGAGGACTATTACGACCGCGGAACGAACTTCAACCCGTTTTCGATTCAATAACCGTACCGTCTTTCTCGCAGTCGGCGTGCGCTGGCTCATCGGTTAGACGGCGATAGCGGCGGTAGCAGGAGTTTGCATTTCGCTTGGGTCGCTGCTCTGCATAGAGCTCGTTGAGCCGCTGTGCCACAACGCGCCAGGAAGTCTGGCCTTTATACGGGCCGGACACAAAGTGGCACGCAGGGTCCATGGCAAACCGCAACAGGTCGGCAAGTTCTTCGTCGGGCCAGCCAGACTTGCATTCACATGGACTCACAAGACCCTCATCCCTGTCGGTTCCCTCCGGGAACATATGGAAACCCCCTTCCGTGGCTCCATTTGCCTGGTTGCGTTCGCGAATGAAGGCATACAGCTCCGGTTCCAGCGCCTCGCGAAGAGCCCGCGCAACAGCCATTTGCGCCAGATGCACGTTCACATGTGGCAAGAGCTCCCTGCCGATATCGGTAAACGACTTCCCTTCTTGCAGGGCTAAGTGCATTGCGCGAGATACATCTACTTCTTCGGTGCCCAAGCGGGTCGCAGTAGCAATCATGGAGCTCACGACTTGTTCACGCCGCTGCAAGCCACGCTTGTTCATGAAACAATCTTCCAGTGTAAAGACAGCTTTTGTCAAGAATGACGCTATGCACGCTTCGGATGCGACCACGTCGCGTCGATGGCAATACCTCCACGTACATGGAACCGCACGGTGACGCTAACGGACCTTGGCTTAATGTAACGGACGAAGTCTTTGCCAATATCCACGGCTAGATGCTCATGAAACACCCCTTCGTTGCGGAATGACTCCAGGTATAACTTGAGCGATTTGGACTCCACGACGAACTTCCCCGGCACATACCGGATATCGATGGTGGCAAAATCGGGCTGGCCGGTCAGCGGACAGACGCAGGTGAATTCGCTGCAATGCAGCACGACCTCCAGGGATCCGGGTGCGTGGTTCGGGAATGCTTCCAGCGTGCGTGATGCACGGGCTTTTGCGCCAAGTTTGGTCAACGAAGAAAGATCCGTTTTGGTTGTAGGCATGTGACCAGTGTAGCGGATTATCGCTGAAGAAGATGCGGGGGAGCCTGCAAGTCATGCAGCACCTGTAACACTTGCGCGTTTACATCCTGCAAAAACAGCACTACCGGCTGTCGTTCTACATCGCGCTCCAGTTGCTGCAGCACCTCTTCTGCTCTAGCCGCATCTACCAATGCGTACATCCATTGCTCCTTGCCGCCATAACCAATGAACCTTCTTAACGGCGTGAGTCCATGGTGCACCATCTGGCGATAGACATGTCCCATTACCTCTTCCATGCCCCACCGAGCATGCAGACAGTTGGCGCGATCGTGTTCATCGCACGGTACGGCAACAACCACCTGTGCTTGTGCCAGAGACTGGCTCGCGTTGTTCATGGAGCGCGCAGGATGGAGGAAGCAAAACAACGAGTCAAACATTTCACGACTACCCGTGAAGGCGGCAATGCAACAATAAGACTTTCGTCATGGGAATACGCAAACAGATAACGACAACAAAGCGACTGACGCTGAGAAACGACCGCATTTATTCGCCATTTTCCGCTAGGAGAAGAAGCAAAACCGATATACAATACGACGTCATGCACCATCCAGAACCCCAGCCACCCCAGACCGAACCGAACGCCTCGTTCGGAGGCCTCGGCATTGCCCCGGCATTACTAGACCGTCTTGAACAGATCGGCTTTAAGGCACCCACGCCTATTCAGCACAAGTCGATTCCGGTGTGTATTGAGGGCAAAGACATCATTGGCATCGCACAGACCGGCACCGGAAAGACGCTAGCCTTCGGCTTGCCCATGCTGCAGCGCTTGCAGCAGCACGGCGGTCGTGGACTGATCATCGCACCCACCCGCGAACTGGCGTACCAAATCGACGAAACACTGCAGAAGTTCGCGCCAATCGTCGGCATTCGCACCGCGGTGTTCGTCGGTGGCGCATCCATGCATTTGCAGCGCCAAATGCTCAAGCGCAATCCCCGTATTCTTGTCGCTACCCCAGGCCGCCTCATCGACCACCTGCAACAAAAGAGCATCACGCTGCGCGAAGTGCGCATTCTGGTGCTGGACGAAGCCGACCGTATGCTGGATATGGGCTTTGCTCCACAAATCAACGAAATCCTGCGACATGTTCCTGCTCCAGCGGAGCGACAGACCATGCTCTTCTCGGCAACCATGCCCGCGGACATTGTGACGTTGGCCACCAAGCAGATGAAGCTGCCGCTTCGCGTGGAAGTAGCACGTCCGGGTACCACATCGGAAAACGTCCAGCAGGAACTGCTTGTGGTGCGCAAAGAAGGAAAGGGCGAAGTACTCGGCAAGCTCTTGGGCGAGTACCGGGGCAGCGTGCTCGTATTTTCGCGCACCAAGCACGGCGCCAAGAAGATTGCCAAGGCTGTGCAAGCCATGGGACATACTTCTGCCGAAATCCACAGCAACCGTTCGCTGGCACAGCGCCGCGATGCCCTGCAAGGTTTTAAGAGCGGCAAGTACCGCGTGCTCGTTGCGACAGACATCGCCGCTCGCGGCATAGACGTCACCGGCATCGAATTGGTAATCAATTACGATCTGCCAACGAATGCCGAAGACTATGTGCACCGTATCGGCCGCACCGGCCGGGCAGGCATGAAGGGTCGCGCCATTTCGCTGGCAACGCCCGACCAACGCTCGGAAATTCGGGATATCGAACGCCTCATTCAAAGTCCGTTAAAAAAAAGCAGCGTTGGTGACGTGCCTCCGCTCTTCGACGGGCCGCCACAGCAGCAACGCCGTGGCGGAGGAGGTTTCCGCAGGGGAGGCGGCGGACAGCGGCGGGGCGGACAACGCGGCGGCTGGCGCCGTTAGCCGTTGGCAGAAAGAGTGGTACACTGGGGAACATTCCCCTCCCCTTTCACATGCCACTGCTTTCTTCCTTGCCGTGGGTTGCAATCGCCGCCGGCGTTGTCGCCTACATGGTCATTGGTTTCGCCTGGTATTCACCCATGTTGTTTGTGCAACCCTGGATGAAGATGAACGGCCTGCCGCACAAGCATGCCAGCAAGCAAGATATGCAACGCGGCATGATGAAAGCGCTGTTCGTCAGCTTGGTATGCGCCGTTGTCATGTCCACCGTCATCGCCGTGGTCTTGCAGATGGCACCAGCATTCGCAACACCGGCAGGAGCGTTGGCCATCACCGGGTTGCTATGGCTTGGCACGGTGTTCGCGACGTTTGCCACCAGTTACGCATACTTGCAAAAGCCGTTTGGGCTGCTGCTCATCGACACCGGGTATCCGCTCTGCGGCATGTTGGCCATGGCCAGTCTGCAAGTGTTGCTACGCTGACACTTTCCATCGAAATCGCTGGCATTCATTGATGGAATGTGCGTAAGATCGTTCAAATGATCCGCCTCCTGCGCGACGCGCCGGCCGACCCAAAGAACCTTACCTGGTTGTTTGTGCTCATGGGCGTGTTCGCCGCCGCATGCTTTGGTGTAGTGCCACTGCTTGGCTTGCCAGGCGCCGCACTACTGGGAATGACAATGCTGGTGCTGCATCCGCTCGTTACCCCAACCATCTGGGCCCACATGACTGCAGATGTGTATTGGCTGCTTTCGCTTATCTTAAGCGTATTGTGGCCGCTGGGCATTGTGCCTGGGTATTTCCTGGCATTCACGAAGATCTTCCGGCGTACGCGCAAGTTGCGCCTGCTGATACTCTTTGCGGTGGTAGCCGTCTGGGATTTGACGGTATCGGCGGCGTTGCTGCTTTCGCAGTAGTTGTTCCGACGTACGCTACACTGTAACGCATGGAAGCAACCGTAGTGCTTTCGTCGCGCTCGCAAGGAATTGGCAACGGCCTCAGCTACCGCTGCGGTACCGACGTGTTGCCCGGAATGTTGGTGCGCGTACCGCTGCGTAACGCACTCGTGGAAGGAATCGTCATGGACGTGCGACCTGAGCATGCCGCGAATGCGTATCCGCTCAAGGACATTTCGGCCGTAGTTCATGCAAAGCCACTGCTCTCTCCCGCACTGGTGAAAACCGCACGCTGGATGGCCGGTTACTACTGCTGCACCCTGCGTCACGTACTACAAGCATTGTTGCCCGCTCCGCCGTGGTCGCTACTCACACCTGCAACGACTGTGACCTACGCTCTGCATGCCACACGCGAGGGCGGCGCCAGACTGGGGAAGCGGCAACAGCTGGTACTGGAGTACTTGCAGGGTCGAGATGCGATAAGCGCATATGAGCTGGAGCAAGAAACCGGTGCAACCGGCGCAGTGCTGCGGGGCTTGGTGCAGCGGGGCCTGCTTACCAAAGGCGAACGTACGGAAAGCGAGCAGCCAGCCGATTTCAGTCAACCGCAAGAGCCCAGTGCCGACGAAGCCACTCTGGCGGCAGCTGCATCCTGCGAGGCCGATGAGCGACCAACGCTACTCATCGACACCGGAGGCATAGACCGTACCACGCTGTATGCAACACTGATCGCGCGCCAGATACGGGCAGGGCGCACGGCAATCGTACTTGCCGCCGACGTCGCTTCGGCACAGCGTTTGGCTGCACGCCTACGCCAGCGGCTTGGCACCGAAACGTTGCTAGTGCACGGCACACAGTCCGAATCAGTACAAAGGCGCCTGTGGCGCAGCATGCAAAACGGAGCGCCCGTAGTAGTGGGAACGCGCACCGCCCTATTTTCTCCCATGGCATCGTTGGGACTGGTCATCGTAGATGATGAACATGAATGGACCTACAAAAACGAACAGGCACCGCGCTACCACGCAAGGCTCGCGGCCGAAGTGCTATGCAAAACATCGGATGCCAAGCTCGTCCTGTGCTCGGCAACACCGTCGCTGGAAAGCTGGCGGCATGCGGTGGGAACCAAACCACGTTTCTCGCTGGTACACGCCGGAGAACAGACTAGTTCGCCCGCCATTCGCGTCGTTGATTTAGCACAGGAAGTCAGCGGCAAGCATTACCCATTGTCCGCTCCGCTCATTGCAGCAGTAGAACGCCGTTTGCAACGCAAAGAACAGGCAGTGTTGCTCATCAACCGTCGCGGCAGCGCCACGGGGCTGCTGTGCCTAGATTGTCGCAAACCACTGACATCCAAACACACCACCTTGCCGCTTCCGGTGCACATCATCGGCGGCAAACCGCATTTGGTAGACCAGCACGCCGAAGAAGTACTGCCCGTACCCGAGTCATGTCCGCACTGTCAGTCGCCGCGCTTGCACGCCATCGGCGCCGGCACGCAACGAGTGGAGCAAGCACTCAAGAAATTGTTTCCCGACGCGCGGGTGGCGCGGGTGGATCGCGACACGCTGGAAGAAGAGAGTATAGGCAGCATCCTTACTCGCGCCGAACGTGGCGATATAGACATCTTGGTAGGTACACAACCGGTTGTGAAGGCTGCAGATTTACCGAACGTGACACTGGGTGCAGTGCTGGTTGCCGATATCGGATTATCACTCCCCCACTTCCGCGCCGGAGAACGGGTAGTGCAGCATATCGGCAGCCTTGTCCGGCGCGTGCCGGCATCGCCGCAGGCAGAGGTTCTATTGCAAACCTTTCGGCCAGAAACACCGGAAATCGCGCTCTCGGCCACGCGCTCCATTGCCGAATACGTAGATAGCGAGCTCAAACTGCGCGCCGAGGCCGGGTATCCGCCAATAACACAAATGATCCGCCTTATTGTGCGAGAAGGCGGTGAGACACGAGCGCATATGTTGGCCAAGCAAGCCAATACGCACGACCCCCAATCGTGCACGGCGTGGGCGGCAGCTCCACTGCCGGGAAAGCGGGGTGCAAAGTGGTGCGTATTTCTGAAAGGATCTAACCCGCGTGCAACACTTGGCGTGCTGGATCTGCGCGGAGTGAGTATCGATGTAGACCCCATCGACTGGGAGTAGCCCTATGGACACCATCGGCCCTCTGTGTCGTAGTAGCTTGCAGGCATGATCTCCAGACGTACAATCACGCTCCTATGAAACTCAAGCGCACTCTCATCGTCTCGTCGTTTGCCATTGCATTCGCATTGCTGCCAGCACTTGCTCGTGCCGAAAGCGCGTACAACACGTATAGCTATGGCAACTACTACGATCCGTACTACTCGGGCACCTATTACCCGCAGTACCCAGTTTACGTGCAGCCGGCTTACACCACGCAAGGTACGGGAATGTACGCACAGCCGTACTATCCCAACAATTACTACCAACAACAGTACTACCCCCAGTACCGCTACCCAACCGTTCGCTACCGGTTTCCGGCAAGCGACTACCAAAGTTACGACGAGTATTACTACGACAACTACTACCGCTCGTACCACTACGACACCGATGTGTATCAGCGCACCACCGACTCTCGTGATGCCCTGCCTTCGTACTACAAGAACTACACCACTCCTCCGGCACGCAGTACAACATCGCGAACGCGCTACACAGCAGCTCCAACTCCAAAGTACTACCCTCCAGCCACGATTGTTCCGCTGTTTAAAGACAAGATCTACCCGGCAAGTCTAACAGTGCAGCAAGGTACCATGGTCACCTGGGTGAACGCCGACGAAGACGGTCTCTACGTCATTGAAGGCGACGACTTCGACTTCATCAGTCCGGCACTCGGTCCGGACCAAGAAGCGTCGTACTCGTTCGACCGCATCGGCACATTCAAGTACCACGACAGACTGCATCCCTGGACAAAAGGGACGGTTCGCGTAACTCACTAGTCGTCGAAACGATCGTCGTCCGATGTACGGCCGCGATCATACAGTACGTTCTGGTGCATCTGTTCGCCAAAGTCCGCGGCTGAACCATTCACAGCCAAGGGCAAGCCTATGCGGTCGGAATATTCGAATGCAGAAAGCAGCTGCCGCATGTCTCCCTGAAAGCGGGCGAGGACTTGCTCGACTGGAAAACGACTGATCTCACTGCCGCCATCGACGGAAGAAACGACAAGCTGCGTACGATCCGGTGTTTCTGCGAGTGTGAATTTAGCCATAATTGTTAAGGTAATTATACAACAATTTCATACTACTCGCAATTATTTAGGCTGCACCGAAACCGAGCGGCAAAATGTGCGTGCACCCGAAATACGGCTTACTGCAGGGCAAAGATAACGACTGACGACATGTAATCTCAGGCTAATACAAACCCCAGCGACTTCAGCGCCTCGGTCGTACTCGAGAATACGCGCCCGTCTTGTTCTTCCTGTCGGAACCAGGAGACTTTTTCCAAAAGCGGCAGGATGTACTCCCCTGCTCCGGTAAGAATGACCGTCTTTCCGGCTTGCTTGCAGTGCTTGATAATCTCCTGCAGCACCGTTACGCCGTCTAGGTCGATGTAGAACAAGTTGCGCAAGCTGAAGATGAGCGTATCTGCTGAAAGTTTCTTGATGGCATCTTCATGCGATGGGCCGTTAAAGTACGTCAGCTCTCCGGCAAAGCGATACACTACAACGTCCACACTGTCTTTGTACTCGTGAATGCGGTGATGGGGTATGCGTGCAACGAGTTTCTTATCTTTATGCAGGGTGAGTTCGCTCTGCCCTTTGGAAAGATGCTGCGCAAACTCCAGCAATGCCACAGTCGCGCCGACCAGCAAACCGATCATCGGATCGACGGCAAATGTGAGTGCGCCAACCACCATGGAAAGCCAGAAGGAACTTTGATCGAACACGAACATTTTTTTGAAGTGGTGCACTTCCACCATCCGGACGGATGCGAACACCAAAATGGCGGCGACTGCGGCCAGCGGCAAATACTGGAACACGGGGAACAGCAGCAACGCAATCAGCAGCACGAACAAGGCGTTCAAGCCGGAAGACCAGCGCGAGATCGCGCCCATTTTGGCGTTGAGAGCTGTGCGCACCAATACGCCGGTTGCAGGCAGTCCGCCGGCTACGCCGGACGCCACGTTGGCCCATGCCAAGCCAAACACCTCGCGGCGCTGGTTGAACCGTGTGCCGGTCATGGTATCCACAATTTTGGCCGAGAGCAGCGTTTCTAGCACGCCAACCACCGCCAGCGTCATGGCGGCTTTGGCGAATGCCGGCAAGGATGGAGGCAGGGAGAACTGCGGAAGCTGCGCCAGGCTTGCCTGCAGCGGTCCGTATTTGGAAAGCAGTGTCGTCACCGAAAACGACAACATGCCATGGTCCGATGCGTATCCTACCGCAATGCCAATCAGGGCTACCGGAATGGGTCCGGGGAGTGCGGGACATATTTTTGCCAGTACGAACAACAGCAACAGGAGTGCCGCAAACAGCAAGGCAGTAGCTGGAGACAGCTGGCCTACATGGAGCAACGACTCGCGAATATTCAGTAATGCCGATTCATGCACGGGCAGGCCTGAAAGACCAAGCGCCGAGTTCAACTGGCTTAAGCCGATAGTCAGGCCGACGCCAAGCGTGAAGCCGTGCATGACGCTGGACGGAATGAACACCAGGTACTTCTCCCACTTCAGCAAGTAGCACAGGAAAATGAGCGCTCCGGTCGCCAATGCCAACAGCGGCATGTACTGCACTCCTACCGTGAGCGCGAATGCGGCCAAGATTCCCGAGAATGCGCCTGCGGGTCCGACTACGTTGTACTCGCTGCCGCCGAGCAGTGCCGCAACAATGCCCGCCCACACCGCGGTAAGAATGCCCATCACCGGGGTGGCACCGCCGGCTATGGCCAACGCAATGGACAGCGGCACCGATACGAGTGCAACCGTAAGACCTGACTTCCAATTGCGAGAAATCTGCTGGGCGACTGTCATGCAAAATGGGAAATTTGACGTAAGAAAATACGCATTTCGGCGACGCCGATGGTCTACGCTTTTGGGTCTAAGCTGTCAATGCAGGCTGTTACCTGCAGCCCTGGAACCAGTGGACGCAGGCCATGGAAGGGTTCAAGCTGGTTTCATGATCTCCGTGGTCATACCGGCATTCAACGAGCAGCGGAACATTGGCGCCTGCCTGGAAGGGCTGGTTGCGCAAAATATGCCGCACACGCTGGAGGTG
>CAZENR010000027.1:0-11694 GCA_964513925.1 uncultured Candidatus Peribacteria bacterium | reverse complement strand
TCCATCAAATACCGCTCATCAATTTGCACCTCTGGAATAAGCGTAATGTCAGCACCGCCTGCTTCTCCGGCGTGCAGGGTAATCCATCCGGCGTTGCGTCCCATGACTTCCACCACCGCAACGCGGCTCATGGACGTCGCGTCTGTGCGCATGTCGCGAATTTGCTCCGCTGCCCGGTGTACCGCCGATTCAAAGCCGAATGTTTTATCCGTGCCCTCTACGTCGTTATCAATGGTTTTGGGTACGCCGATCGCGCGAATAATGCCGGCCTCCTGCAGCTCGCGAGCCTGGCCCAGCGTGTCGTCTCCGCCAATGGCAATTAGTCCCGTCAGCCCGTAACCGCGCACTGTTTCCGCCACCTGCTCATATTGTGTTGGCTTAATTTTGGTGCGTGAGCTGCGCAGTACCGTGCCACCCGCACTCAGCAGGTCGTGCAGCTCGCGTCGCGTCATCCCCGATAAATCCAGTGCGTCTTCGCGCACCGAAAGCAGGCCCTTCCAGCCTTCCGGCAAGCCCACTGCTTCGTGGCCTTCGGCTTTGAGCACGCGTGCCGCCGTGGAAAGAACCGCATTTAAGCCGGGGGCGATGCCGCCACCGGTAAAAATACCGACACGTTGCTTGGTTGGTGACGAGGATGGAGTGTTCATGGTTCTTTATTGCATATGCGACTATGGCTATGCAACACATTTTTCTTTCCACAAGTTCCGTTGATCTGCTCCAAGCCAAAAAAATGACATCACACTCACAGGACGACTGCAACTTCCTCGGGGTTGGCTGCATTCACCCGCACGTTCACGGTGCATCCCGGCTGCACGCGGGGCAGCGCGACAATGTCCACAACGGTGGTAATGACGGTTGCGTATGGTTCGCGGTCGCTACGCTTTACCTCAAGCGCCAGGTGTACGGCGGGGTTATCGTTCACGCTCATGCCGGTGTTCTGAATTTTGAGCACCGTAGCGGTTGCCTGTTCGCCGGTTTCCAGCAAGTCAGCCTCTTTCTTCATGGTGGCATCCAGCCCGCGTAAATCTGCAAAGGCCTCGTGGAAGTCTGCAAAGTTCCAGTAGGCGAACGCCCCGAGCACGGCGAGAACCACGACTATGACAATTGCAGTCCACATGTCCGCCATTGTATACCTTCACGGCAATTGCAAACAGGTATGCTGTAGTCATGCGCATTGCATCGTTGTCACCGGCGGCAACAGAAATACTCTTTGCCATTGGCGCCGGAAAGCAGGTGGTATGCACCGATAAATACAGCGACGTCCCCGCCGACACTGCGCGCCTGCCGCACTTACCCGAGCACCAGAAGATCGATGCAGATGCGCTTGCGGCGTTCAAGCCCGATATCGTGTTTACGGCAACGCTGGTTCAGGAGAAGTTGGCCGCCTTCCTCAAGGCGCAGGCACAATTTGCCATTGTACACCACGATCCGCGTTCGCTGGGCGACATCGACGAGTGCATTCGTTCCATGGGGCTTTTGCTCGGGAGAGAGAAGGAGGCCAATCAGTTGGTTGCCGACATGCATCGGCAGTACGGCGACATCCGCAAAAAAGCCAAGCTGCTTGGGGCTAAGCCTAAGGTGTATATAGAGGAGTGGCACAACCCTCCCATGGTCAGCGGCAATTGGGTGCCGGAACTGGTGCAGCTAGCAGGAGGAAGTGCGTTTGCGCTGCCGCCGAGAAGTCCCAGCAGGGAAGTGTCGCTTGCCGAAGTGCAAGCATTCGACCCCGACATTGTCGTGCTTAGCATTTGCGGGGCGGGGAAGTTTGCCGAGAAGCACCTGCTTACACATCGCCCGGGATGGGATGATCTTCGCGCCGTGCGTAACAACGCACTGTTTGTCATCGACGATTCGCTGCTCAATCGGCCCGGCCCCAGAGTGGTTGAGGGGGCACAGCGTTTGTACGGGTGGATGTTTCAGGTCCTGCATTGATGCCGGGAATCCAAGATACCAAGACTCCAAGATTCCCTTGAATCCCTGGAGTCAGGGAGTCCTGGAATCCAAGGAATCCTCGTATCATTCCTCTGCGTTTACATTTCATCGGCTACGCGGCATGATGCGCGCATGTACGATGTTCTCATTGTGGGCTTGGGTTGCGGCGGTTACACCGCGGCCGTGTACTGCGCCCGGTACAAATTGAAGGTATTCATAGTCGGTGCCGAAGAAGGAGGCATGGGGCAGACCGCTGCCGAAGTCGGCAACTGGCCAGGCACCATAGAAATCAAAGGGCCGGATCTCATGGAGAGCTTCAAGAAGCATGCACTCAGCTTTGGAGAGTTGGTGACGCACAAACTCAGCCGCGTGCAGAAGATCGACAAGATCGATGGCGGATTCCGCTTTACGCTCGGCGACGGTTCCACCGTGGAGGGCAAAACCATCATCTTCGCCACGGGTTCAAACAAGCGTCACCTCGGCGCACCCGGCGAGGCGGAATTTTCCGGCAAGGGTGTTACGTACTGTGCAACGTGCGATGCATTCTTCTACCGCAATAAGACAGTGGCGGTGCTTGGCGGCGGCGATAGCGCCGTGGAAGGTGCTGCCATCGCGGCACAGGTGGCAAAGACCGTGTATCTGGTTCACCGCAGGAATGAGTTCCGCGCCGAGCCGTACTGGGTGGAGAAAGTGAAAGAGAAGCAGAACATCGTCATGGTGCTGGAGCGCAACGTCACCAAAATCGTCGGCGATAAGAAGGTGACTGGTGTCGTACTGGACAAACCGTTCAACGGCCAGGAGCAGCTGGCGGTGGATGGTGTGTTCATTGAAATCGGTTCCACGCCCGCCGTGGAACTGCCGCTGACACTTGGTTGTACGTTGGATGACAAGGGCTTCCTGCAAGTAGATGCCGCACAACGTACGTCGGTACCCGGAGTGTTCGGCGCCGGAGACGTCACCAGCGGCAGCAACCACTTCGCGCAGTTCACCACTGCCGCAGGCGAGGCCACGGTCGCTGCAAACAGCGCGTTCAACTTCATCCAGTCGGGTAAGTAACGTGCTCTGGCTTCCATACATTTTGCTGTCGGCATTGGGCTGGTCGTTTGTGAACGTGCTCGATTCGCTGCTGGTGCGTAACTACGAGAAGAGCCCGGTGCTGCTGATGTGGAGCCAGTCGCTATTCAGCGTGTTGGCGCTCCTGTGCCTCACTGCGTTCTACGATGTGCGCACCGGCTGGTGGCCGCTCTTGTTGGCCATGGGGTTGTGTGCGTACTTGGCAGACCTGGTGTTCTTCTGGATTTTGGATCACATCGAAGTATCGGTCACGAACGCTGCATGGCCGATTCTTTCCATCTTTTTGAGTATTGCCGGGTTTACGCTGTTTGCCGAATCGTGGACGTTTACCCAGTCGATCGGTGCGATCTTGGTGGTGGGCGGCGTACTGTACCTGTCGTTCCATAACCCAACGCACGGCTCGTTGCTGCGCACGCTGTCCATGCTTACCGGCATGGCGCTCTTGTACGTACCCACGTACGTTGCCAAGAAGGCGGCGTTGCTTGCAGGACAAGACGTCGTTGCGGTGTTCTTCTGGCTCATCATCGGGCGCGAGACCATTGCATTCTGTTTTCCTTGCTGCGTGCCGGCGTATCGTCGCGGCATACGGCGCTTGGTTTCCAAGGCGGACTGGCGCTTCTTCGCCATAGGCGGCGCGGTCATTGCATCGTTCCTGTTTGGGGAGTTCATGGGAGGCCTGGCGTTCCTGTACGGGCCGCTGTCGCTCGTATCCATCGTGAGCAACGTTCAGCCGTTCATCGTCATTACGCTTGCATATCTCTTCCTGCGTTTTCTGCCCTCACATGCGCCAAAAGAGGTGCTGACGGCACAATCGGTGCGCGTAAAACTGGTCAGTTTCGCTGTTGCATTCGGAGGCCTTGCGCTCTTAAGTCTTCCCAAGTAAAGTAGCGCGGCTATGCCACGAGGAAAGGGTACTGTTTACGCCGGCTATTGCACCGATTGCGGTGCGCGCATCTGCACGGTGCGAATCCTGAAGTCCAAAAAGGCAGACTTCCGCGAACTGTTTAAGTACTGCCCCACCTGCAGGAAGCGTGTGAAGGTAAAGCTGAAGGAAGAGAAGCATTCCAGCTAGTTCGCCTGCATTCGCCTTTGCACCAACGCAAGTTGTTTGCGCTGTTCTTTTTGTGTACGGCGGAGCTATAGTGCAATCCATGGAGAAGAAGTACCGCAAGGCTGTATCCGCGCTGGTGCTGCGTCCGATAGACGTGTGCGCCCCCGGTGGCGAGTGCAAGAAGGTGTATCAACTACTGCTATTGCACAAGCCGCGCGTGTACGATGCTTGGCAATTGCCCCAGGGTGGGCTGGAGGCAGGGGAGAATGCCGCTCAGGCCGCAGTGCGAGAGGTACAGGAAGAAGCCGGACTGCAACTAAGTGAGCCGCTGCTGACCAGTTGTCACACCTACTCCTACGATTTTCCACCGGAGTTCATTGCAAGGCACAAGCCGGTGAATGCAGGACAGACCCTGTGTTTTGCAGTGTTCCTGGCGCCTGCCGATGCCGCCATACAGGTGGATGGCAACGAGGTAGACGGATACTTGTGGGTGCTGCCGGAAGAACTGCCGCGCCACATTCACCGCAAACAGTATTTGGACGTAATTCAGAAGGTGTTTCAGGAGTGTGTCCACGCCGGCTATCCGGTCGTGTAAGCTGGCCCGGTGAGACTCTTGTCCCTGCACCTCGACCGGTTCCGCAGCCATCGCACGCTGAGTGTAACGTTTGATGATGGCGACATTCAGGCATTTATCGGCGAGAACGGCGTCGGGAAAACGAACATCGTCGAGGCAATAGCCTTGTTGTCGCTGGGTAGATCGGCGTTGGGTGCCGAGCCAGAGGACATGGTGCACTGGGGTGAAATGTTCTACAAGGTTCGTGCCGAGATCGTATCCGCAAATGGTGAGCAGGCAACTCTGGAAACAGTGTGTCAGCTTTCGCCTCGCAAGCAGAAGGCGTTTTTCATCAACGATGTGCGCGTACCGTTTGCTGAATTTGTAGGTATGTTGCCCTCTGTCGTGTTTTTGCCCCAGGACTTAGGCCTGTTCGCGGGTCCTCCGGACCGCAGGCGTGGAGTACTGGACGGCTTACTCATGCAGCTCGATAAACAGTTCCTGCCCCAGAGAATGGAGTATGAACGCATTGTGAAGCAGCGCAACGCACTGTTAAAACGCATTGGAGAGGGTGCTGCTAAGGAAGCGGAGCTGGATCCGTGGGATAGCGACCTGGCCCGTGCAGGTGCGGCTGTGCAAGCACGGCGATTACAAGTTGTTGCCGACTGGCAGACAAGCATGCCGGGACATGTGCATTCCCTGGGAGAGCAATGGAAGGACATCGTACTGGAGTACGTGCGCAAAACCACCGCCGTAACACCGGAGGATATTGCATCCGAATTGCGCGAGCAGCTGCTTCACTACCGTTCTCGAGACTGCATTGTAGGCTCTACTACCATAGGTCCGCATCGCGATGATTGGCGCATGCTTGCGGATGGTCGCGATATCGCCACGTTTGCATCCAGAGGGCAGCAGCGTGCCAGCTTGCTCGCACTTCTGTTCACCTGCATGCAGCAGTTTCGTGATCGGAAGCACGAGCACCCCGTCATCTTGCTCGATGACGTGTTCTCGGAACTCGATGATCGGCATCAAGAAGCACTACTGTCGTCACTTGGCGATTGCCAGACGTTCCTTACGGCCACCCACCTTCCCGCCGCGTCCGCGGCCGGCATGTGCCGCTGGGATGTGGGCCATGCCGGCGTGCGAAAGGGCTGAGAGATCCTGCGTGAAGACGCCGTAGAGCGCCAAGGCTAAACCGTCGGCGGCATCGTCGGGCGTTGGGTATTCATCTAGCTTCAGCGTGCGCACCACCATGTCCTGTACTTGGCGCTTATCGGCCTTTCCATCGCCGGTTACGCATTGCTTCATTTGTAACGGCGTGGGCTCCAACACCGGAATGCCGTGCTTGGCGACCGCCGCAAGAATAGCCCCGCGCGCTTGCGCAACATCGATTGCCGTTTGCTTGTTCGTAGCGAAGAACAGGCGCTCTATAACGACTACATCCGGCTGCCGCTCCAGGATGTATGCTTCTATATCGCGCGACAATTCCAGCAGCCGTTGTGGTAGCGGCGTGCCGGCTGCGGTGGTAATGCACAACCAATCTTCCGCTGTAACACGTTTGCGTGCATCGCATTGCACCAAACCCAGTCCTGCCACCGCCAATCCCGGATCTATGCCCAGTATTCGCATGCTTCGACCCTACGTGGCGTGCTTCTGCAGCGTCAAGGCGGAATGTGGCAAGATTCTTGAGCTTTTTGCAATTCTCCGTATCGTAATCGTCGACTATGCCTATGTCCCCCAGCATTCCGGAACGAGAGCGACAGCTCAGCCCCAGGCCGCAAGAGCGTCGTCGTTTGCAAATATCCGCACCCGAAGCAAAGCGCCTGAAAAAAGGCATGAATCCCAAAGTGAAGGCGTTGCTCATTTCGGGGTTGGCCCTTACGGGTGCCGCCGTGGCTGGTGGAGTAGTCGCAAAGCAGAAATTCGATGCCATGACACCTACCGAGCGGCTGAATACTGCAGGCAACATTATTGGGCGAACCAATTGGTTCCCCTGGCTGAACACGCAGCTGCGCGGAGCTCGCGACCGTGCCGTGCTGCAAGCGCTGAACAGCTCAGATGGCCTTGGAGGAAATATGTCTTCCATACAGCGGCTCAATCTTGCTGACAGAATCATTGGAGACAACACGTTTTCGGATCAGGTACGGCAGGCTGTCCGCGCCAAGCGCAATGCGGAAATTGGTGCCGGAGTTCAGAATGTAGCCACGCAGTTTTCCGCTCAGGCAAATAGGTTCATGTCGTTCTTCCGCACGCCGCAAAACGCAGCGCCGAACCCACCGCCGGCTCCGACAACGAATACCGGCGACCAGCCTGCTCCGCCACCGCCATCTGGCATGGGTGATCAGCCACCGCCGCCACCCCCAATGTCCGGCAGCGGGGATCCGCCCCCCGCAGATCCACCGCCAACGAGACGTCTGCCTCCAAGAAGGAGGGGGGATATGTGACGGGAATGAACATGGAGATGTCACTTCATTCTGCGGTGTTTTTCTGCTATACTGGTGGGAAACATTTCCGCATGCAGAAGCGCTCCCATAGACATCTTGTGGCAATCCCGGCAACGCTACTCCTCCTGCTTTGCGCACTGGCGTCGGGCACCAACAGTGGTCGCGCGCAGCTGGCTGCGAGTAACGCTGGCACGGTTCTCTTGAACGGGGAGTTGCTTGAAGCGACTGCTGCGAGGGCATTTTCTGCCGCGTCAGGCGTACAAGGCGTGCTGGAAAACGGGCGCATACAAGGCAGTGACGCGTTTTCCATGGAGCTGGTCACTGGTGCCGCAACCGTACGTGCCGCCGGTGCCGCTGGCATGACCATTGGAGAGGGTGCGGTTGTGCATGGCGTACGCACTGCGTGGTATGCCTTGCGCGATGATGCATCGTCACTTGTCGTCGCATTGGCTTCTCCTATCTCTGTTTCCTTCGGTGGTAACACTTGGTATCTGCAGGCCGGCCAACAGCTTTCTATTCCTCGTAGCGGCGAACCAAAGCAGTCGACCGTACCCCAGCAATGGCTGCAGCAGCGTCTGGCAATTGTGGCCCGCATGCCTGTAGATGCCGTTAATCTATCTGCAGTGCAGAAAGGAACTCCACTGTACCCCTTGCGCGACGCTATAGAGGCAGGACACATGGATGCCGCGGCCGCGTTCATGCGTACATCCGTCGTGGACTCATATCTTCGCACCGAGCAGTTCACGCCGTTGTTTGCAGCAATGCTGGCTGCCGTTTCCGCACGCGGCGGAGCCGATGGTAATACCGTGTTTGTGGCGTTGGAATGCACGAAGGCCTTGGATGCGGACGTCCCGTTCGGTCGATTGCTAGCCTTGTCCTACGCCAGCGGCATGGTGACCGACACACAGGCGCAGGATGTGCTGGTGTCTCGATTCGGGATCGATGATAAGGCGGGCGAATGGGCATCCTTGTTGCTCCAGGTGGAGCGCGGCGGCCGTATGCCTTTGCCTGACGCATTCATTGCGCGGTGGAGCGAACTGGCAGAGCGCGTTGCTGTGCTAGACGCATCATCTGCAGCACACTTGGCGATCGATGCCGCTGCACTGTCTGTTGCAGTGGAGGAACGCGGGTATCCGGTGCAGTCACAACAGTGGGCAGATGCCGCTCGCAACATTGCGGGCTTGTCACGTTCGGTCTTGGCTCCAGGCGATCGTGATGCGCTCGATACAGCGCTGGCCGCTGCTTTTCACCCTGTGACAAAGGTCGAAAAAGTCGTCCCACGGTCGTCGGTTGCGTCTTCCGCTGATGAAGAGCCGCAGCGCGATGCCAAGGAGCTGGTAGCCCTTACCAAGGAGGCGCTTCTACAGGCCGGTGGCATGTTTGCTACCACCACGTCATTTGTCGTGCCGCCGCGCGAGCGCAATGCCGTGCGCGTACTGGGGGTGCTGTTTGCCACATCGGCTGGCGATGCGTCGTTTGATCTCACCTACCATCCGCTTACGGAAACTGTGGACAAGATTGTGCTGAAAGGACGTATGTTCCCGAACGCTCTCACATTGCGGCAATTGCAGGAAAGTCTCTAGCAAAAAGGCCCCCCGTTCGGTGAGGCCTTTTGCGTAGGGGAGTGGAAAACTGCTTACTTGGCAGGGCAGCTGCCGCCGCAGCAAGAGCCGCCTTTGCAGCACTTGCAGCACATGACCAGCTTGTAGACGCCGGCCAGACCAACGAGCAGGTACACAACAGCTTCAACCTGCATCCACTTACCCAAGAGCATGTTCACGAGGTTCCAGTTTGCGCCGTTGCCTACCAACCATCCCAAACCGACGAGACCCCAGTTCAGGGCGCCGACGATAACAAGGATGCCGGCAAGACAGCCGACGGGACACTTACTACACGACATAGGGAAATGTGGGGAAATAATACGTCCACTATTACAATCATTTCAGGGATCGATTGCAAGATTTTCCCTTGTACAAAAGGCAATCTCTATGACGAAATCGCATTTTGTGCACATTTTTTGAACAATAGTGCAACACAAGCAAATATGCGGTGTTCTGCTGTATTCTTCGAGGGATGAAGTTTCGCCAAACACAATGTCAAAAACGGATGATCAGTATGACGTTGTTCTTGTGGGTCTGCGTCGCGAGTATTGCCTGCATCGCATTGTTTGCAATGCGCGAAATCCGGTCAACAACAATTGAGCAGGTTCGCTACTCGCTCGACGCAGCCGCTGAGCAAAGCGCGGTGCTTCCGTTACTTCTCGATGAAAGTGGCGCGCGCAGCATGAGCATTCACATGGCGTTTCATGCACCGCACAAAGGATCTGCTGAACAAGTTCTTTTTTGGCATGGTTGCCTTCGGTCGGCTTCCCTGAACAATCGACCGCTATCGCTTGGTGAGAATCTTTGTGATGACGGAAGGGGGCAGCGCATCGTTTTTCCTGCATTGCTCCCTGGAATAAATACGTTAGCGCTGCAGATTATTCCCAATACACAAACGCCGCTGTTTCTTGGATTCTTTGGCATGCGTCCTTCCTTGGCAAATACCTGGGCACTGCACAGTGTTATTGCAGCACTGTTTTGCATGGCAGTGGTAGCTGCGTTTGCAGTGTTTACAGCAAAAAGCCGATTGCTTTCCATCGTGTTCTTTCTGGGCATTGCCTTACGCTTCTTGGTTGTATGCATCACCCCATTGGGTCTACGCACATCGGATAGTGGCGGTCACCTCGAATACCTTCACATCGTGCTACAGGGTACGGCGCTCCCCGCATACAATGTCGGCTGGCAAACGTATCAGCCGCCCCTGTTCTACTGGGTCGCTGCAGCGTGGGTGCGTATGACTGCTTGGCTTAGCGGGTTATCTCGGCCTTTCCTCGAAGATGCGCAGGTGCTTACGTTCATCTTGAGCGTACTCACCCTGGCCATGGCTTTTGTGTGCGTTCGCATTCTTTACTCTAGCTCCGAGCGTAGAGAACCTGCATCTACGACAATACTGTGCATGCTGCTTGTTGCATGCTCGCCAGGATTTGTGTTGCATGCTGCGAGTGTCACAAATGATGCACTCCTTTCCTGTCTTGCATTTGCGTACTTTGCCGCGCTACTGCGTTGGCATGCACGCCAAGATTATCGTTCATGGTGGCTTGTTTGCTTCCTGCTCTGCTTGGGCCTACTCACGAAGTCCAATGCCTTAGTCTGGATTGGTTTAGCTTGTGTTGCGCTCGTACAACGTCGAATGCTCGTAGGTACATCAAAATTCGTGTCTCTATTCATGCAGCTTGTCATGGCGATAACCGTGCTCTGCGGATGGTTGTTTGTGCAGCGTTTCGTGCTCGAAGGCCAGGGCACCTTGGTCGGGAACATCCAGCTGCTCCCCGATGTCTATCGGGTACCAACAACGCCAATGACACTCTTTCTGTTCAATCCGTTCGATGTGTTGCAGCAACCACTGACCACTATCCAGTCATCGACATTCTTAGAATATTTGTTCAAAACAGCCCATTTTGGAGCTGCTGCGTACCCTGCTCAACTTACTGCACTTGCGCAGTTACTTCTTTTGAATGGCATGATTTTGGTGCTGTTGTGCGTACTGGGTATGTATGTGTATCGAAATCGTGGCTGCAATTCGCTTGCAACTTGGTCTCTAGCACTCTTCCTTCTCAGTCAATACGCATACAGGATCATACATCCTTATAGCTTTAACCAGCACGCTCGATTCTCCCCGTTGTTACCACTTTTGGTTGCGTACGGTGCTACGTTTGCAGTTTCCCATATGCCGCCAAAGTATCGCCAATTAGCAGAGTCGTACTTTGTTTCCTGCGCCCTGTGCGCCATGGCGTTCGTAATAGGGTTGGCTGGGGCAGCTTAGAACGCTACCGAAATCTGCATCGATTCGTCGTGTTCAGCCAGCCCCGAAGGGTTATCCTTCTTTAGCACAAGTGTGCCCTTGGTTGTGGCAGTAGAAAACGTGAGTGTCACGGTAAACGGGACGAAGTCCTCGGTCATCCATTCACCATCGGCAGTAGCGCTTGCCTGGGCCAGCACGGTGCCGTTCTCGTCCAATAGCTCGACAGGAAAGACACCTTCCGAAAAGAAAGTTCCACGCGCTTCGCCGGAAACCTCCATGCCGCTTGTCACCCGGTCGCCACTCTTTACACTCACGTTGCGAATAGCAGCTACCTGCTTCACTACCTGCGATGATGCGCTGGAAGCCGATTGCTCCGTTGTAGAAGGGGATTGTGCCGGATTACACGCGCACAGTGCGATTGCGCAAGCCAACGATCCGATTACGAATGGTTGTGGAAAGGTCATATCTGCATCTTAGCGATGTCGGGGTGCTGGCGGTAGCTGATCATCCATGGCGTGCTCTCGCTCCCAGTCCATGGCAGCCGTATCGATGCGTCCGCCGATATACAGCGCGATGATGAATATAGTCACCGACAACGGCATCCATTCCAGAAACAGGCGTACGTACGGTACGGCCGGTGCCCATAGACTTGCAATAGTTGTATACCACACATCTGGGTTGAGTGCGTGCAGCTGTGTCTGACGTAACGCCCAGTCCAGCGGAAGATAATCGAAAGTCGTGTGTACAATCCAGCGGACCGCTTGATACACAACAATACCGCCACCACCAACGTAGGC
>CAZENR010000026.1:0-11940 GCA_964513925.1 uncultured Candidatus Peribacteria bacterium | reverse complement strand
CGAAGAGGTCATCCAGGACAAGTACGTGCTCTTAAACCGCGCTCCAACGCTCCACCGCCTCGGTATCCAGGCGTTCAAGCCGCGTCTCGTGGAAGGTTTGGCCATTCAGCTTCACCCGCTGGTGTGTACCGCCTTCAACGCCGACTTCGACGGTGACCAAATGGCTGTGCACGTGCCGCTCTCCGAGCAGGCACAGAAGGAAGCCCGCGAGCTCATGTCTGCCGCCCGCAACGTGCTCAAGCCGTCTGCCGGTGAACCGATCATCACGCCGGTGCAAGACATGGTGCTTGGCTGCTACTTCCTGACCAAGACCCACAAAGGCCGCAAGGGAGAGGGTATGACTTTCGGTTCTCCGGAGGAGGCGATTCTGGCTTACGAGCACAGATTCGTAGATCTCCAGGCCGAAATTAAGGTTCGCGTGCCGGTTGCAGGCGCCGAGAAGAAGGATGGCGAACCCATGGAGACCGAGATGATCGAAACATCGGTCGGAAGACTGAAGTTCCAGGAGATCGTTCCGCCGGAGCTCGGTCGCATCAATGCAACGCTCAAGAAGGATGCGTTATCGAAGATGATCGCCAAGTCCTTGGAGTTGTGCGGCACCGAACGCACGTCCAAGTTGGCTAACGACATCAAGAACATCGGTTTCCGCTACGCTACCATTTCGGGTATTTCCATCGCTTCTTCCGACATTCTTATTCCGGAGGAGAAGAAGAGCTATCTTGAAGAGGCCAATGAGAAGGTGCGCAAGATCAACAACCAGTACTGGAAGGGTTGGATCACCGCCGACGAGCGCTACCAGCATGCCATTCGCATTTGGAGCAAGGTAAAGGGTGAAATCGCCACTGTCATGATCAAGGCTTTCACGTCCGGCGATGGCACAAACAGCATCACTTACATGATCGACTCGGGAGCGCGTGGTAACTGGGGTCAGATTACGCAGCTTGCCGGTATGAAGGGCTTGGTGGCCAACCCGTCCGGTCGCACCATCGAGCTTCCGATCCAGTCCAACCTGAAGGAAGGATTCACGATCCTAGAGTACTTCATTGCCACACACGGTGGACGCAAGGGTAAGTCCGATACCGCTCTGAAGACCGCCGAAGCCGGTTACCTGACTCGTCGCTTGGTGGACGCGGTGCAGGACATGGTCATTAAGGAAGATGACTGCAAGTGCGCCATCGGCCACATGATCACTCGTGCAGATTCCGAGCGCATCGGCGAGAAGTTCGAAAACCGCATCTTCGGACGCACGCTCAACATAGATGTCGTGTCCGGCAAAGAGACCATCGCCAAGCGCAACCAGGAGATCGATGCAGACTTGATCGCCGTGTTCAACAAGCACAAGGTGGACGAAGTGGAAGTGCGCTCCGTCATGACCTGCGACACCGACGGCGGCATTTGCGTAAAGTGCTACGGTCGCGACCTCTCAGACAACAAGACGGTCAAGCCTGGTACGCCGGTCGGTATCATCGCCGCACAATCCATCGGTGAACCGGGTACCCAGCTGACCATGCGTACCTTCCACATGGGAGGTGTCGCCGAAGGTTCCGACATCACGCAGGGTCTTACCCGCGTCGAAGAAATTCTGGAAGCACGCCCGCCTCGCACTCCGGCCACGCTGTCCGATATCGCCGGACGCGTGAAGATGTCGCACAAGAGCGGCGTGACCTACATCAACGTCATCGGCGAGGAGCTCGGCCAAGACGTCTACATGGTTCCCGCCGGATACCAGGTGACCGTAAAGAAGGGCGAAGAGGTGAAGGAGCGCGCTGTTGTTGCCAAGGCTGTCTCCGACAAGTCCACCCTCAAGGCGCTCATCGCCGGTAAGGTGTCGGAGGTGAAGGATGATCGCATTGTCATCAAGCACACCGAGATCCAGGAGCGCACGTACGAATTCAGCTCGCGCGAAATGATTCTGGTGAAGAACGGCGAGCAGGTAAAGCCGGGTCAGGCTCTGAACGCAGGTCACTACAACTTGCAGGAGTTGCTCGAAAAGCAGGGCTCCTACGCCGTGCAGAAGTACATCGTCCACGAGGTGCAGCACATCTACGCCTCGCAGGGTCAAACCATCAACGACAAGCACTTGGAAATCATTGCCCGCAAGATGTTCAGCAAGGTGCGCATCTTGGACGGCGGCGATACAGATCTGCTTTCCGGTGAGGTTGTGGACATCTCCGACGTCCGCCGCGCAAACGGCGCTCTGGCTAAGTCCAAGAGCAAGAAGGAGAAGAAGGAGGCTACCTACGAACAGCTGCTCCTTGGTCTTACCCGCGTATCGCTTGCAACCGAGTCGTGGCTGGCTGGTGCATCGTTCCAGGAGACCATCCGCGTGCTTGTGGAGGCCGCAACGACCGGTAAGGTCGACTACCTAAAGGGCCTCAAGGAGAACGTGATCATCGGTCGCCTCATTCCGGCCGGTGAAACGTACCGCAAGCGCTTTAACAAGGATGAAGACTCCGCCGAAGACGGCAAGTAAGCCTTTACCTCTGGCCAATCAGCCTCTATTATCTCAGCCCATTCTATGCCTACCATCAACCAACTTATCCGCCGCTCGCGCCGTTCGGTGCGCCGCCGGACCAAGGCTCCTAACCTCCAGTACACCTGGAACGCGCTCAAGATGCAGCGCGTGAAACTGCGCCACGGCGCCCCCGTGAAGCGCGGCGTGTGTCTGAAGGTCACCACCATGACGCCGAAGAAGCCGAACTCCGCTCTCCGCAAGATTGCCCGTGTGCGCTTAACCAACGGCGAAGAGGTGACTGCGTACATCATGGGAGAGGGTCACAACCTCCAGGAACACTCCGTTGTTCTTGTGCGCGGAGGCCGCGTAAAAGACCTTCCCGGTGTCCGCTACCACATTGTCCGTGGCGTGCTGGACTGCGAAGGTGTTCGCGACCGCAAGCAGGGACGTTCCTTGTACGGTGCTAAGAAGCCCAAGAAGTAATTCTCCTCAAGATCCTCTTTTCTAACAGACTATGGCTACCCGCCCCAAATCGTTTATCCCCCAGAACTCCGACCCACTCGTCGAGAAGTTCATCTGCTGCCTGATGAAGCAAGGCAAGAAGTCCATCGCCCGCCGCATCTTCGCCGATGCCATGGGCGTCATTAAGACCCGCACCAAGGAAGAGCCGATGGACGTCTTCAACAAGGCGCTCATTAACACCACGCCGCTCGTTGAGGTTCGCCCCAAGCGCATTGCCGGTGCCGTGTACCAAGTGCCGACCGAGGTAACCGCCAAGCGCCAGCAGTCGCTGTCCATTCGCTGGATCCTGGGCGCTGCTCGCGAGCGAAAGGGTGTTCCTATGGCCCAGAAGCTTGCCATGGAACTGCTCGATGCCGCTTCGGAGCAGGGTGCAGCAGTGAAGAAGAAAGAAGATGTCTTCAAGATGGCCCAGGCCAACAAGGCCTTCGCCCACTTTGCGAAGATGTAATCGGTATCCCATCGATAGCAAAACACCCCCGTACGGGGGTGTTTTTTGTACGTCTGCGAAATCGACAGGTGGCGAGTTGTGTGATTTTCTTGCAACAAGCTTGCAAATTCGTACAGTACCGCCGGTCTCAGTTCCTTGAAATCTCGGTTGAAACGCGAGGTGGGAATTGGGGAGGCGACACAGGGAGAAAAGCACGTGTCGTCGCACAAGCAGAAGGTCCTTACGGGCCTGTTCGTCGCCACAGTCATCGCGGTGTTCTGCTGCATCTTCGGCGGTCTGTATTTCATGCAGGTCGAAACCGAACGCAAGATCGCTGCTGACAAGGCCATGAAGCAGCAGGCTGACCAGCAAGAGGCGAAGCAGCTCATCGAGTCGGCAACCAAGGACGCACTGGAGGCGGCAGCCAAGCTCAAGCAGGCACAGAAGCAACTGTTCGATGCGCAGGTGATGCTGATCGATCTGATCGGCAACGAGAAGAGTAAGTCGCCCAGCGCCGAACACAAGCGAGATCTGCTAGTTGCCAGGGCAAACGCCGACTTCGCCGAAGCCAAGATGCATCAGGCAAAGAGCGAGGTGCTAGGCACATTCGGCAAAGTCCAGAAGTACCGGCGCGTGCTGGGCGTAGACAACGATAACGACGAGTATGCCCGCACCCGGGCAGAGCTGGACTACTACGAGCTGGAGCGCAAACAGCAGGAAGGTGGCGCAATCTGTGCCTGCATTGCCCTGCTACTCGTCCTGCTGGTCTTGTGGCTCATTGCTCGCCATTCGCGTTAACCGAGACGACTGAGACTGTGACCCTTCCATGCCCATGGAGGGGTCCTGTCGTATATGCCCGTTTCACCGTATAAAAGCTCTTTCGTTACAGTGTCCAATTCCTTATACTGCCCCGGCAGCCTACTTGGGCACTTGCCCTTCGGGCCTTTTCACACACTTTTTCTCTCCCCGGTTTATGGACTTAAAGAACGTACGTAACATCGGCATCATCGCGCATATCGATGCCGGCAAGACCACTACCTCAGAGCGCATCTTGTTCTACACCGGTAAGAACTACAAAATCGGTGAAGTGCACGAAGGTGAGGCAACCATGGACTGGATGGAGCAGGAGCAGGAGCGCGGTATTACCATTACGTCCGCTGCTACGCAGTGTATGTGGAAGAGCAAGTTCCACGGACAGGACACCACCACGATCATCAACCTCATCGACACCCCGGGTCACGTGGACTTTACCGCCGAGGTGGAGCGCAGCTTGCGCGTGCTGGACGGAGGTGTAGCCGTGTTCGATGGCAGCCAGGGTGTAGAGCCGCAGTCCGAGACCGTGTGGCGCCAGGCCGACAAGTACCACGTGCCACGCCTTGCATTCGTGAACAAGATGGACAAAATCGGTGGTGATTTCTACATGTCGCTCAAGAGTATTCACGAGCGCCTCTCCAAGAACGCGGTGGCCATTCAGCTGCCGGTCGGCGCCGAGAGCGATTTCAAGGCTATTATCGACCTGGTGGAAGAAGAGATGGTCACCTTCGAAGGCGAGCACGGCGAGAAGCACGTGCATGCTCCGATTCCGGATGACATGAAGGACCAGGTAGCCGAGTACCGCGCAATCATGATGGAAAAGGCAGCCGAAGGCGCCAGCGAAGAGCTGATGGACAAGTTCCTTACGAACGGCACGCTCACCAAGGAAGAGCTGAAGCTGGCACTGCGCCAAGGCACCGTTTCCGGCAAGACCTTCCCGGTGCTCTGCGGCTCGTCGTTGCAGAATATGGGTGTGCAGCTGGTGCTGGATGCCGTTGTGAACTACCTGCCTTCCCCACTCGACGTTCCCCCGGCCAAGGGCAAAAACCCAGACTCCGGTGCCGAAGAGACTCGCAAGCCGGAGAACACCGAGCCGCTTGCATGTTTGGCTTTCAAGATCGCTACCGACCCGTTCGTCGGCAAGCTCACGTTCATCCGCGTATACTCCGGCGTACTGACCTCCGGCAGCTACTTGTACAACAGCCGTAACGGCCGCAAGGAGCGCATTGGTCGCTTGGTGCGCATGCACGCCAACAACCGCACCGAAATCGACAAAATCGAGGCTGGCGACATTGGAGCCGCCATCGGCTTGAAGGAAACCCGCACCGGCGACACGCTGTGCGACGAAGCCAAGCCGATTCACTTGGAGTCCATCACCTTCGCCGAGCCGGTGATCTCGCTCGCCATCGAGCCGAAGACCAAGGCCGACCAGGAGAAGATGGGTATCGCATTGCAGAAGCTCTCCGAAGAAGATCCGACGCTGCGCGTCCGCACCGATGAGGAAACCAGCCAGACCATCCTCTCGGGTATGGGTGAGCTGCACTTGGATATCATCATGGATCGCATGCGCCGCGAATTCAAAGTAGAAAGCAACGCCGGTAAGCCGCAGGTTGCCTACCGCGAGACTATTCAAAAGGAGATTGAGCACGAGGAGAAGTACATCAAGCAGACCGGTGGTCGCGGTCAGTACGGCCACGTCATCTTCAAGGCAATTCCCCAAGACACCCCGGGTAAGGGATACGAGTTTATTAACAGCGTCGTTGGTGGCCGCATCCCGCGCGAATTCATTGCTCCGTGTGACAAGGGCTTCCAAGAAGGCTTAACGCGCGGCGTGCTTGCAGGCTTCCCGATGGTGGATATTAAGATCGAGCTGCTTGACGGTAGCTACCACGATGTCGACTCGTCCGAAATGGCCTTTAAGATGTGTGCTTCCATTGGCTTGCAGGCTGCGGCCCGTAAGGCAGATCCTGTGCTCTTGGAGCCGATCATGAAGGTGGAGTGCGTCACGCCGGAGGACTTCTTCGGTGACGTGATGGGTGACCTGTCTGCCCGCCGTGGACTGATCAAGGAAACCGGCCAGCGCGGTATGGCCAAGACCATCATTGCCGATGTGCCGCTTGCAGCCATGTTCGGTTACGCAACCGATCTGCGTTCCATGACACAGGGTCGCGCCAGCTACTCCATGGAGCCAAGTCACTACGCCAAGGTTCCAAAGAACGTTGCTGAAGAGGTTATTGCCGCACGCGGCGGTGCCGCAGGCAAGTAGTGTGTAACAATTTGCACGCAATGCAGACGGCTCCCATGCGGGAGCCGTTTTGCGTTGTTAGTAGCTATAGCCGATTGCCGGACGCAATAGCTCCGATACGTGTTCGCGCCAGTGTTCGTCCATGAGTAGCGGCCGCAGGTGGCTGTGCTTTCGGGCAATGACCAAATCGCTGTCGCTGGGTTTGTAGCTGTTTGGAATAACGCGCAACGTGTCTCCCTCTTGCAAGTGTGGCACTAGCTTGGCCAGCAGTGCCTGTGTTCGAGGCGAATTCGCAGGGTCGGTAAAAGGGGATAGCACGAGTACGCCGTTGTCTGCCGTAAGACCCAGTGCACGGGAAAAATCGGGTTCCATGTCTTTGGTGTGGCGGAACGGGCCGTTGTCTTCGTGTACCAGCGCAAACGTGCCAACGTCATCGAACTCTGTAAATTCCCCGACATGCTGCAAGTCCACAAACGGCTTGTCGTATTCTTGAAAAGCCTCGACAAGCCCCATGGAGTGCAACTTCATGATTGTGCCGAGCGTAAGCCCCAACACGGCTCCGCGCACGGGCTCCAGCACGCTTCGGCTTTCGGCTCCGCCGCTGTCTTGTTCAGGCAGTCGCTCTGCTGCCTTGCCAATACCAATGACGTCCATTCGTAGCCGTAAGTATGGGTTGAACGGCGTCCGCCCAACTGTTTCCAGCTGAATGGCATCACCCAAGAGCATGCGTAGCTGTCCGCTTGCCCTACCGCAGCCCGGTCCAAGTTCCAGGCACCGGATGGCATTGTGCCTGCTTGCCTTCTGTATCGACTGTGCGATGGCCTGCGTAACAGCGCGCAGCGGTCTGGTATTGGAGCCGTCCAATCCCTTTTCCAAATGCGAGAAGAAGTCTTCCTTCGGTTGCCCGAAAGTTCGTACAGCGCCCATTGCACGGGCCTGCTCGATGCCATCTTCATACTGCGTTTGCCAGGATATATGCGAAGTTTCGGGCATGGCGCGGCATTGTATCCAGCGATAGTAACAATGCAAGTTTTTGGCATAAGGAAGGCAAATCGTTGTGTTAACGAAATAACACATTGACACGATTTTACTCTACGTGTACCTTGTGGATCCTTTCGGCGATTCTGTCACAGCCGTGCGCCGGATTTCCCTTCTCTTTCTATGCCAAAGCGACGCTTCATCGAAGACAATTACCGCCGCGAACCGTGGTTCAAAGCACTGTGTGCTGCAATCAGCTCATGCAAGAACGAAGAAGAGGTTGCCGATTTTCTGCGCGATATCGGTACGTTGAGCGAGCTGCAGGCTTGGAGCGAGCGTTTTGAAGTGGCCAAGCAACTCACCCAGGGCATTACCTACCGTGACATTGCCAAGAGCACCGGCGCTTCCACTACGACCGTCACCCGGGTTGCAAAATTCCTGGAAAACGGCGAAGGGGGTTACAGGCGCGTACTGAACGCACACCGTCATCATCGATTGGTCTCGCGTGCGCCGCAGCCAATAGAGGGCGGGCATGCGCAGACCCTAAAGCCCGAGGGGCAGCGTCCGGTTTCCGTGTTGCAGAAGTACTTGGACAAAGCCAAGTAAGCACCACGCCGCCAGTGCCGCGCTCCCGTACGGGGGCAGTCTTCCTTTGTATCTTCTTCTCTTTTTCTCACCATGAATTCCCCATCCAAGCAAGTGATCCTGCTCCCCAAAGGAGCCGTGACCGAAGGCAAAGATTCTCGCAATCCGCTGCTCGACCTGCTCGTTCGTGCCGGATACGACAAAGTGCGTAGCGGCTTTGATCCCAAGTCTCGAAATCGTACAGACCAAGTTCAGCAAGGCGATTTTGTCTTTCGCGCAGTGAAGGGCGCTCCTGCGCTTGCAGCCCAATTCGAGTTGTTCCGCAACGATAACGTCGGTGTTATTGCGGGTTCGGAAGTGGTGGCGGAAGCTCAGCAGCGCGCATTGCAGTACGGCGTTGCGGCCGATATTCGCACGTTGCTCAGCCTGAACATTGGCCCGTGCAGCATGCAATTTTTGGTGCCGAATCAGCAGCGTGTATTTGGTCCTACCGATATCGATGAGCGCTTGTTGTTTACCAAGTATCCCTACTTACTGCGCAGCGTCTTGCGTGCGTCCGGTCGTTCTGCGGCGGTGCGTACAACCGATGGTGCCGACACACGCGTTGTGGAGTACCAAGCGCAATACCCGCAGCGCAGCACTGGAGCATTTGAGGTCGTGGGTACCGGCGAAACCGCGCGAGCGAATAACTTGCAAATTGTCGGTGCCGACCTGTTTCCCTATCCCTCCGGCAAGGAAATGGCCATGCCATATCTGGATTTGCTGAACATTCGCACAGATCTGTTTGTAACGAATGCCGGTTGCATTACCAGTCGCGCGCGCCAAATGCTGCGAGAATTAGGTATGGCGCTCGAGTCCGCAAAGGAATCCAACATGCGCGTGCCGGTCACATTTAATGTTCTTCAAGAGAAGGCTTCGAATTTTGATCAATTTGGCATGAAGGGCCCATCGGAAATGGGCGTGCGTAGTCGCGATAAGTCGACCTATGTCGCACTGCAGATTTACGTAGAGCCGGACAAGGTGAACAGCATGCGCCCCATCTTCTTTGATCTTGGGGCCGAGGATATGGCTGTTGGAGAGCCGCAACGCATGGAGATTGGCCCAAAAGAGTCCGAGGTAATGCGTGTACTGTCGTCTAGTAGCGATGCGGCAGAAACAGCAGATGTGCCAGATCGCAACGCAGAGCTGGCGGAATGGATTCTTGCTTTACGCGCAACGATCGACGATCGAGAAAAGAATCCGCCTGCCGCAGGATCTAGTACCGTCACCGCCTTGGAAAAGGGCCTGGAATTCTGTGTTGCGCGCTATGCCAACGAAGTAGCGGAACTTGGACGTGCACTGCGACGCGGAGACCGCAACGAAGCCGTAACCGAAGCCGGACAAGCAGTGTTCTGGTTGCTGGTTTCGTTGCAGGCGCGCAGGCTGCCGATTGAACGGGTGATAGATGCTCTGTACCGGCCTGAGAAAGAAGAAGTCGACGATGGGCCGAAGGACGAGGAGCCGCAGCCTATCGACTGGGCTGCCGAACTGGAGGGTAATATTCGCCGCATGCGAACAGCTGTTCGTACCGGAGATCTGCTCGAGCTGAATGGTTTGGGATACCTGCTCAACGAAGGCGTGACCAACGCCAGTGTCGCAGTAGGGGACAAGGCATTGGAGCTGACAACAGCGTTTCGCAAGCGCGGCGACAGCGCATCCGAAGTTGCCGCTGCAGATGGCCTTGGTTCACTGATTTGTCTGTGCGAACTGGCCGGCATACCATTCGACGAAGTCATGGACGCCGAGCGTGGCAAGAAGTAGTAATTCTGCAAGTAACGCAGGCAGTGGTAGGCTAACGTCAATGACTCACGAAGACGCTATCCGCCACTGCCTTCAGCTTGCCGAGCGCGGCAGGGGACTAGTTGGCAACGGCGCCATGGTCGGCGCGGTGCTGGTGCGCGCGGGGGCGATCATCGCCGAGGGGTATCACGAAGCATTTGGCAAACCGCACGCTGAGCGTCAGTTACTGGAAAAGTTTGAACAAAAAATTAGTTCTTTAGATGTACTGTATGTCAGCTTGGAGCCCTGCGTCGCGCATCGGTCCAAAAAGAATCCACCGTGCAGCGATCTCATCATACAGCGCGGCGTGCGGCATGTGGTCTACGGCATGGCAGATCCGGATCCGCGCGTGGCAGGCAAGGGGATAGCGGCACTGCGCAAAGCGGGTATACAGGTGCTGGGCCCGGTATTGCCGCAGGAATGCGAACGCTTGAACCGCGGTTTCGTCAGCCTGCGCACCAAGGGCAGGCCGTGGATAACGCTGAAGAAAGCGATCACCAAAGCCGGCGACATTGCCAACCCCGACGGGTCGTTTCTCAAAATCACCACCCTTGAGCAGGATACCTGGTCCCACACCCATCTTCGCGCCAAGCACGATGCAATTCTTATTGGCATTGGCACCGCACTGATCGATAACCCCAGGCTAACCATTCGTCACTGCGCGGCGGCATTCCAGCCATGGAGAATCGTGTTAGATGCCGGCCTTCGATTGCCCGTTACCGCAAAGCTCGTGACAGACGAACATGCCGGCCGCACCATCGTGGTGACCAAAAATAAACTGCATAAAATTCAGCAGTCGGTTGTTCCGCTGCTACAAGCAAGAGGCGTGCGTGTCTTGCAGCTGCCTCACGACGAACATGGCGTAGACTTTGCCGCTCTTTGGAAAGCGCTCACTACGCCCGAAGGCGACTTCCACGGCATTGCGAGCATCCTCGTTGAAGGGGGAGCTCATACCTGGAACACGTTTACACAGGCAGGCGTGGTAGATGAGGAGGTGACATTGGTGGGGTAATTGGCTACTCCGGATAATTGCGCGGCTGGAGCACTGCAATGGCATCGTTTGCGAATGCCGGTGACCGCAGCAGTTGCGTATCCAGCATGATCTGCTCAATGTTGCGAGGCGTGTCGTCGTAGCGCAGCAACTGGGAGATATTGGCGCCAGTGTGGAAGTGGTTTCCGCCAAGCACGATAAGCGCGCAATGCCCGCTGGGAACTTGGTTTTGCAGGTGCTGACTTACAATGCTGTTTACCCTCCGAAAGTCTGCTTCGGCTCCGTTTTGCAGCCCTGGAATATTGCCAAGTTGCGCCAAAGCTTTTCGCAGCTGTACATAGGCTGCTCGCTCCGGGTAATTCAAGCCGTGAATGCGCTTTGCGGCTTGCGGATGATTGGCAACCAACGCAAGCATGAGGCGAAACATGCCCATTTGGTTTTGCATGTAGACCTCGGAAGTTGGATTGGGTTGGTCCGTAACGGCCAAGGCGATGTTGCGAGCAACTCTCTCTTCCTGCGCGCCGCGCGTGAATATGGCTTCTTGCTGTGCGCGCAGTGCAGGTACGTCCTGGGGAATTCCCTGACCATCACGATATATTTCTATGAGGTAGTGCATCCCTCCTGGGTGTGCTGCCTCTAAATCCATGCCGATACGGACGATTTCATTCTGATGCGCAAGCCAACGCTGCAGTGCAGCAATATTCCCTTCCGCCATCCACTTCTTATGTTCGGCTACAGAGCCGTGATCTTGTTTCACACCCACAATCAGTCTGCTTGGCCGCTCCGGCCTGCGCAGGTACTTAAGCGTCCCGGCTTGCTCCAAGCGTGTTGAAATAGCGTTCAATGCAGGATGCAGTGCGTTTGCCGCATTGGGATCGTCAATTCCCCCTTCCCCGTGCTCCGGCTTGGGTGTATTCATAAAGTTAATATAACATTTATATAATATTTGTCAAATACTATGGGTGGTGACTTTGGTGGTTCTCGTCCATTTATTTCATCGACAAGAGATCTACATGAAGTGCTAACGCCACTTCTTTGTGCGAAGAAAATGTTTCCCACTTTTTTAAAAAAGTGGGGTAAAAACGTCGCGCGGCAGGCTGGCTGGC
>CAZENR010000025.1:0-13256 GCA_964513925.1 uncultured Candidatus Peribacteria bacterium | reverse complement strand
CCGGCGATGCCGTGAACGTGGAGCGCGCCATGCAGGCAGGCGGCCGCTTCGATGGGCACATCGTGCAGGGACATTGCGATGCGGTCAGCCTGGTGCGCTCGCTGGAAGACCGCAAGGATGAAAACGGGCACCATCGTGCCATTGTCATCGAGCTGCCAGATACGCTGCGTGGACTTGTGGTGCTGCATGGCTCCGTTGCCATAGACGGTGTGTCGCTTACTGTTTCATCGCTCGATAACTTCTCGTTTACAGTCTCGCTCATTCCGCACACGTTGCAGCACACAACGTTGCATGGCCTGAAGAAAGGAGATCGCGTAAACCTGGAGGTAGATGTGCTGGGCAAGTATGCAGCAGGCAAGCTTGTGACGTCCGATCATTCGCGCTAGCGTAGGACCTTATGGCCGGAACAGTCTCCCTCTCTGTCGGCACTGTGGACCCAACATGGCGCATTGCCGTTGTGCGTGCCGCATGGCACCCCGATTGCGTGAACGCCATGGTAAGCGAGGCTCAGGCTGAGCTAACGCGACTCGGTATCGCCAAAGACAACATCATCATCGTGGATGCGCCGGGCTCATTCGAAATTCCGCTGTTGTGCCAGGAGGTCATTTCCAAGCGGCATGTAGATGGCGTCATAGCGTTTGGCGTTATTGTCCAGGGACAAACGCATCATGCTCGCTTGGTTGCGGAGCAGGCGGCGGCCGGCATTCAGCAGGTGCAACTGCAGACAGGAGTGCCCATTGCCTTCGAGGTGCTGCTGGTAGATGACATCGCCCATGCCAGGGCGCGCGCAACGGGAGAGCACGGCAAGGGTCCGATTGCGGCCAAGACAGTGCTTCAAACACTTGCACAACTGCGCGATTTGGGTTCATAACGTATTGTACAACAAAAGTGTTCAATGTAGGATTTGCGGCAATCCTTCCCCGCAATTCCATGCTTCGCCGTCAGCTCGCAGCCGCCATTTCCGTCATTGTGCTCTGCCAACCTATCGCAGCGGCAGCAGCGGGGATTTTCTCCGATGTTCCGGAGGGTCACCCCTTCCGCGACGATGTGGAATACCTGGTACGTGCCGGAGTGGTGCATGGGAATCCGGACGGGAAGTTTTACCCCGACCGCACGGTGAACCGAGCTGAATTTCTGAAGATGGCATACCTGGCCGCAGGCCGGACGCCCAAAGCCATTTACGCAGGATGTTTCTCCGATGTGCAGCGCGGAAGCTGGTACGAAATCTACGTGTGCGATGCCGCATCCCGCGAGAACGGTTTCGTACAGGGGTACCCCGACAAAACCTTCAAGCCCGGCAACCCGGTCAATCGCACCGAGGCGCTGAAGATGGCATTTGCCGTCCTCGGATTAGATGTTCCCAATCTTACCGAAACCGATAAGGACATCATCAAGTTCGTAGACGTATCTACCTCCGCCTGGTACTCGCGCTACCTAAGCGCCGCGTACCAAAACGGCATGCTGCCTATTCCGGGCCAGGAAGGAACCCGCTTCTACCCAGATCGTGAACTGAAGCGTGGCGAAGCTGCTGCGTACATTGTCGGCGCCATGCAGGCGCTTAGTGCTCAAAAGCAGCAGGCTGCATCCAGCAGCAGCAAGGCGGCATCGTCCTCCAGCAGCTCTGCGGCTTCCTACATCATCAAGAACGTCGTATTCCCATTCAGTGAAGAAGGACAGTTTACGAAATCGAAGCCGATTGGGTACGTATTCACTCTCACCGATGCCAAAACCGTCCTGACGGTGAATGCCGGCATTACTGGGTACTACGCTTCGGACATCAGTTGCCGCCTGTACCGCCTGAACGCCGAAGGCTTCTCCTCCGAGTACTACCTGGGCATGCAACAGGACAAGAGCTGCACCATGTCGGTAGCCGTGCCAAAGGGCGATTACCAGCTGCAAATCCAGCCGAGCGTTGCCGACACGTACTACTCTGTTGCCGCATTCAGGCAAACCGCTACCGATGGTAACGATGGCTTCATGGAGGCAGTAGAAATTACGCGAGATCACCCCAAGACCGCTACGCTGGAATCCAATGAGTTTGCCGACTGGTACACTTTCACCTTAAGCAAGACGCAGACGGTGACGGTGGAAGTCTCCGGCGACGAGCCTGTGACATGCACCGTCTACACCCCCGAAGGTTTCGACCAGTTCGGCTTTGCCGGCCCGGAGTGCGGCAAGCCATACGAGCTGACCGAGGGCACGTACACCGTTGGTATTGCACGCAAGCGTGATATGGCCAAGCGGGTGACCTACATCGTAAATTGGAAGTAATGTTGCAACAAACGGGGCCGCGCTTGCGCGGCCTTTTTTTATGCATGCGTGCTCTTTTTTCGATTGGGCATTCCCCATTTTTTTGCGTCAAAAAAAGTGGAATGATTGCCACTCAAAAAACGACAACCTCTGTTTCATGCTAGAATTCCGTCCCCATGGAAAACCCTTGCACCCGCATCACCCAGGCAATCGACGCGCTCCGCGCGGGTACATTCGTAATTGTGGTGGACGATGAAGATCGCGAAAACGAAGGGGATTTGGTGCTTGCGGCACAGCATGCATCGGCGGAGAAGCTGGCCTTCATCATTCGCCATACCGGCGGCGTGGTGTGCTTGGCGCTCAGCAATGACATTGCGGATCAGCTGAACTTGCCGGCTATGGTCGCCAGCAACACCAGCAAGCGCGGAACATCGTTTACCGTCAGTATCGAAGCAGCAAAGGGAGTGGACACCGGCATTTCCGCCGCCGATCGTGCCCACACCATTCTTACCGCCATGCATCCGGGAGCCAAGCCGTTGGATTTATCGCGTCCGGGACATGTGTTTCCCTTGCGCGCCCAGGACGGCGGCGTGCTGTGGAGAACGGGACACACCGAAGCGTCTGTGGACTTGTGTCGCCTGGCTGGCATGCGCCCAGGAGCTGTGATTAGCGAGCTGATGCATGACGATGGCACCATGATGCGTCTGCCTGCATTACAGGAATTTGCCCGCACGCACGCCATTCCGCTTGTCACGGTCGGCGAGCTTGTTGCATACCGCCGCCGCACCGAAACGCTCATCCGCAAGGAGGCATCCACACAGCTTGAAACCGAGACCGGCGACTGGACTATCGTCGTCTACAACGATCTTTTGCATGCAAAAGAGCACGTAGCACTGGTGAAAGGGGATATTTCTTCCGATACGCCCACGCTGGTGCGCATGCACTCCGAATGCATAACAGGAGATGTGTTTGCATCGTTACATTGCGACTGCGGAGGCCAATTGCACAAGGCCATGGAGCTGATTGCCAAGGAAGGAAAGGGCGTCATCGTCTATTTGCGCCAAGAGGGTCGTGGCATCGGTATTGCCAATAAAATTCGCGCCTACGAGTTGCAGCATCTTGGATTGGACACCGTGGATGCAAACCGCGCTCTGGGCCTGCCGGACGATTTGCGCGAGTACGGCATCGGTGCTCAAATTCTGCGCGATTTAGGCGTGGGGAAAATGAAGATTCTCACGAACAATCCCAAGAAAATCGTGGGCCTGGAAGGGTACGGCCTCTGCATAGAAGAGCAGGTGCCCATAGAGATTCAGCCCAAGAGCGAGAAGCAGAGGAAGTATCTGAAGGCCAAGAAGGACAGAATGGAGCACCGCATCCAAGAAGTGTAACCCGTTTTCGCAATGCAGAATCTCCAGGCGCGCGCCGTGTTTTTGTCTATACTGATGTCCGACATATGGCCGACACCCCAACCCCGCGATTGCGCAAACCAAAGAAGCACCTGCATCTGTTTTTGCCAGCAGCGCTGGTGTTTACGGCAACGATTGTTGTAGGGGTAACGCTGTTCGTGCATACCAACGCCGTCATGCGGCAGAACATGCGGCAATCCATGCTCACTGCCGCCCAGCTTGCGGCCATGCGCATACCGGTGGAGGATTTGGCGAACATCAACAATCCCGATGACCAATCTTCAGATGCATTCCGTTCCATAGCCGCCACGCTGAATGCGGTGCGTGACACGGTTCCCAATGCGCGATACGTGTACATCTTCAAGCGTACCAGCAGCCCGGGCAGGGTGGAATTCGTTGTGGATGCAGACGCCATTCTCCCCGATGCGGTGTTGGATGCGAATCGTAACGGTGTCGTAGATCCAAGCGAACGAGCCGCGCTGCCTGGTGAGCCCTACGATGTGTCGTACCAGCCGGAACTGCAGGGAGAGGCATTCAACGGCCCTGTGGTCACCGGCGTGTACCGAGACGAGTGGGGTGACTTCATCACGGCTTTTGCTCCGCTGAATAATGACGAAGTACGGGGGAAGTACACCTTGGGCATCGACATGGATGCGCGGGATTTCGTGCGTTTGTCGCAGAGCGTCTTCTCTCCGGCTGCTCTCATGCTCATCGCGCTGTTGGCCATGCTGGTGGCCATTTATGTTGCATTGTTCATGTGGCGCCGCAAAGTGGCGGAGGAGCGCCGGATAGTGGCCATTCGAGACAATGTTGTACGGTTGGCAATGCATCAGCTTGGTGCTCCGCTTGCCAGCATGCAGTGGTGGCTTTCCATTTTGCGCGACCAGGAAAGCGCCCCGATCTCGGCAGATAAGGCAGAAGCCTTTGAGAATATCGATGTTGCACTGAAGCGTTCGCAGGATCTGCTGGCAACGCTGCACCGTGCGAGCAGTTCGGCCGATGCCAGCCTGAGCAACGTGGACGGCGTGGCATCCGTCGCCGACGTGTGCGAGCGCGTACGCCAAGAGCTGCAACCAAGTCTGGCTGCCAAAAAGCAGATGCTGGCCATCGATGTATCGCAGGCCGGGAGCGTACGTCTGCAACCGGAGCTCCTGAAGGGAGTCGTGCAGGAATTGGTACGTAACGCCATCGATTATTCTCCAGACAATACGTCCATCTTGGTGCGCGCCACGCGCGACAAGCGTGGAGTGACCATTGCTGTCTCCGACAGCGGTTGCGGCATATCCGCCGCGGAGTTACCGCTGATGTTCGGCGAATTCCACCGTGGTAAAGACGCCATGAAGTACAAACCCGTTGGCAACGGATTGGGGTTGTTCGTCTGCAAGAACATCATCGAGGCGGCAGGTGGACACATTGGCGTTACCAGCGAAGTAGGCAGCGGAACCACCGTGCGCTTTGCATTGCCATTGGCGTAACTAGCGGATTTCGTCCATCAACATGCGCGAAGGCAAGCTCTGCGCATTAAAAAAAGATGTCCGAGGCCCGGACTTGCTCCGGGCTGAAGGACACCGCTTCAGGAAGGAGAGTTCGCGAGAGGAAACGAGAAGTTTCCTTTCGCGAGTTCGGTGGTACCCCCGGCAGGACTCGAACCTGCGGCCCCCTGGTTCGAAGCCAGGTGCTCTAATCCACTGAGCTACGGGGGCGTACCTAAGAAGAAGTGTACCGTATTTCCAGCCATCGCACTCGTATTTATGACGGCCTACGGGGCAGGCCTAGGTCCACTGAGCTCTGTGATCGTACCTAAGAAGAAGTGTACCGTCTTTCCAGTCATCGCACTTGTTGTTATGACGGCCTGCGGGGTAGGCCCGCGCTGATCACAATCGCAGAGCTCTTGGCGCTGTTTCATCTGCCTGCTTCTTTCGCAGCGTGACATATCGTTGTGCTACAGTATTCTCCAATGTTCTCTTCCGATGACGACTTCGAGCTTAGCCTCTCCTCGCAACGGGGAATGGAGGCAGGCGCCAACCGCAAGCGGAAGGGCATGGAAGATAAAATGCGCCGTGAGGGTAAGGCGCTCTTGGCGCAACAGGTCGTAAAAGTAGATAACGCCGCAAAACTGCAGTCGCTTCGGCAGCAGCTGGAGGGCTTGAAGGCCGCACAGGATAAGAAGGACAAGAATGCGAAGCAGGAATCCAAGGTGTCGAAGTCGGGCACCAAGACCCGCGAGCAAGAGCTGGCGCAAGCCAAGCAAGCGGCGGCGGAAATGCGCCCCGATGCCGGGCAAATGGCAAAGCAGGGAGAGCAGGAGCACAAAGCGACAGAAGAGCAGCGCCGTGAGGAAGTCACGACGGAAGGCGGCTGATGCATGGGAATCCAAGGAGTCCTTGGGCTCCGGCGAGAACGCGTGTTGGCGTTACTGCCACTTGGTGTGGAACGTTCCAGGCTTGTCTGTACGTTCGTACGTGTGTGCACCGAAGTAGTCGCGCTGCGCCTGAATGAGGTATTGCGGCAGACGCTTGCGAATGAGCGTGTCGTAGTAGCAAAGCGATGCGGTGATAGCGGGGAGCGGAACGCCCCGGCTGCTGGCTATTTCCACCACCTGGCGCCAGTCCAACTGACGCTCTCCCGAGAAGCGGGTGCGAATGGCTTCCCAGCCTGCTTCGGAGGTTTTCTTGTCATCGCTGTATGCCTGCTCCAGCGTTCGCAGGAACGTGGAGCGGATGATGCAGCCGCCCTTCCAAATACGTGCGATTTCGGACAGGTTCAAATTCCACCCCTCGGCTTTGCTGGCTATCCGCATCAGCTCGAAGCCTTGCAAGTATGCGCAAATGACCGACAGCTCCATGGTGGCGGCAACGAGCGCTCGCAGTTTTTGCGGCCGTGGCAGAGGATCGTGAATGTCTATGGAGAAGGGGAATAAGCGATGCGCCGCGCGCAGGTCGAGACTGCCGGAAAGAATGCGCGCATCCACCGCTGCATTGATAGTTGGAATGGCTACGCCGTAGTTCATGGCGGTTTCGGTTGTCCACTTGCCGGTACCCTTCTGTCCGGCTGCGTCCTTGATGATCTCGATGGTGTGCTTGCCGGTGTCCGGGTCCTTTGCGGTGAAGATGTCGCCGGTAATCTCTACCAAGAATGATTGCAGCTCGGGCAGCATGTTCCATGCTTGGAACGTCTCGGCCAGCTGCTCGTGGTTGTATCCGCCGACTGCGCGCAAAACATCATAACACTCGGCAATAATCTGCATGATGCCGTACTCAATGCCGTTGTGAACCATTTTCACGAAATGCCCTGCTCCCCCCGGGCCGATGTGCGCCACGCACTTCCCGCCGTCGCCGTCGTTGGCAGACATCTTCTCTACCAATTCCTTCAGTGCGGCATAGGACTCTGGGCTGCCTCCGGGCATCATGCTCGGGCCCTTGAGCGCACCTTCTTCGCCGCCGCTGACGCCCATGCCGACAAAGTGTAGTTTTTTCGCTGCCAACGCCTTTTCACGGCGCTCGGTGTCGCGGTACAAGCTGTTGCCGGCATCCACGATAATGTCGCCTTTGCTCAAGATGGGCAGCAGCTCGTCGATCATGTCGTCCACCGGTTGTCCGGCTTTGACCATGAGTACGATGACGCGTGGAGAGCTGAGTGTGCGCTTCATGTCATCGAGCGACTTGCATGCCACGAAAGTTCCTTCCTTGCCGTACGCCTTGATGAACGCATCGGTTTTTTCGGTAGTGCGGTTGTACACGGCGACGGTGGCGCCGTTGCGCGCGGCATTGCGTGCCAGGTTGGCACCCATGGTGCCGAGTCCGATAAGTCCGATATGCATGGAAGGGAGGGGGACGGAGGTAGTTACTTGGTCTTGGCTTGCACTTTCTGCCAGTCTTCTTGGAATTTCTTGAGGCCCGTATCCGTAAGGGTGTGCTTGGGCAACTTGGTAAAGACGTCGTATGGAATTGTGGCGATGTGCGCTCCCAGTATGGCTGCATCCAGAATGTGTCGTGGGTGACGCGTGGATGCCACGAGCACTTCGGTTGCAAAGTTGTACTGGCGCCAGATTTGCAGAATTTCGGCAATGAGCGTCATGCCGTTCTCGCCGATGTCATCCAGTCTGCCGATGAACGGGCTGATGATGGTGGCGCCAGCCTTTGCTGCAAGCACTGCTTGTGCCGAAGAGAACACCAGGGTGACGTTGGTGCGAATGCCTTTGGAGCTGAAATGCTTCACTGCTTTCAGGCCTTCCACCGTCATGGGTACTTTTACGTAGATGTTCTTGTGCCAACCGGCGTACTCCTCTCCCTGCTTGCGCATACCCTCGAAGTCGGCGGCAGTGACCTGTGCGCTTACGCAGGGCACGTGCTTGCACATCTCCAGTACCACTTTTTTAAAGTCTTTTCCTTCTTTGGCCACCAGGCTGGGATTGGTAGTCACGCCGTCCAGAACACCCCAGGCGGCGATTTCGGCTACCTGTTCTACATTGGCAGTATCGAGGAAGAGTTTCATTGGAGTGAGCGGGGAAGGTGGGCGTAGTATAGGCGCAGCACCCGCACTGCTACAATCGCACCCTTTCATGAAACGCTCTGCCTTCTTTCTCCCGGCTCTCATGGGTTGCATGCTGTGCATGCTGCCTACGGCCGCGTTCGGGCAAGAGGCGCAGGAGTCGGAGGTGGATTTGCAGCAAGTGCAAGACGGCATTGAGGAGTGCCTGAATCCCGAAACTCCCGAAAGCCGCATCGATTGTTACCGTGGCCTGTGCGAGCCCGGGTACCGCTGCGCCGAGGCATTGCTGCGTTCCGCTACCGATACCATGGGGCCGGTGATGGCGTTTACGGTGCTCGATGACATCATGACGCAGCACATCGAATATGGCATTTCCACCGATGCACACGAACTTGCGCATGTCATCGGCAGGCAGTTGGCCAAGACGCACGGTACGTCGGGAGAGGCGTTTTTGCGCTGTACCAATGCGTACTACTACGGATGTCAGCACGGGTTCTTTGAGGTCATTCTTGCCCAGGCAGACGATCCGGTAGCCGCGGCTCGCGATACCTGCGAATCCGCGCCGGAGAACCAGCGCTTCTTCTGTTACCACGGCGTGGGACACGGATTCATGTTGTCGTATGCCTACGATCTAGACGGCGTACTCGAGAAATGTAATCAGCTGCCGGAGGGCGGCTTTCGTCGTGAGGGCTGCTGGCAGGGTACCTTCATGGAGAATGTGAACTCGTTCCTTCGCGGCGAGGATGTTCCCGGCGTGTTCGTCCGCAGCGATCCGTTGCAGCCTTGTAAACACATGGAAATGCAGTACCAGTGGGAGTGCTATTACAACCATGCATCGTATTTGCTGCGCATGCACGATCACGACGTAGGCAAAGCCGCCGCCGAATGCCTGGCGGCAGACCCAAGATCGCGCGCAGCATGCACCAGAGGGTTGGGGCAACTTGCCGGCACTCCGGGGTGGCAGGCAGTCATTTTGGGCGATAAGTTCGATGAGTCGAAGTTGGTGGAAAGTTCGATCGACCTGTGCGATATGTTCCCCAAGGACGAGTACGATAACTGCGTGGCGGGCATTATTGAAGACTCACTCAACTACAACCGCGAACCGCAGGCGTTGCGCTTGTGTTCGTTGCTAGCCGAGAATGCCGGTCAGCGTACGTCTTGTTACCGCAGTCTGGGAGTGGCAATGCAGCGCTCCACGTATGATCCGGAAAAATTCCGTTCATTCTGCCCGCAGTTCCCCGATGACTACCGGTCTTTTTGCGATCCGCAAGGCAAGTTGCTCAAAGCGCCGGATACATCCAATATCTTCGTGCGTATTGTGCATGCCGTAGGACAATTCCTGTTGGATGCCTGGAATTTCGTACGCAACTTGTTCGCCGTGGCTTCGGGCGTGAGTCCCACGCAGGGGCTTACCGATACGCCGCCGGTCACCAAGTCCGGCGATTTGCGGTAGTTGCATTCTAAGCGGCATGGAAACCAGATTTCAAAGCCCTAAATACTGCCAGGCCATACTTCGTCGTGCCAAAATAGTGGCATTGCGTGCTTGGCGGGAGCAGACTGAGTTCCGTCATGCAGACGACTGCGTTCCGCGTGCCGGGCATGCCAAGCCTTCTACGGCCTTGGTCGCTTTGTTTTGCAGTTATCGCACTCTGTGTGGTCATGTTCATGATGCTGCCGGGGATCTTTGGATTCCAGAAGTTTACCCAGTGGGGCGGTATGTACACCGATAGCTGGTGCCGCGTGGACGTGTATTCGAGGAATCCCACTACGGAGTCCGATGTCAAAACGGAGTCGGTCATTGCAAGTACCGTGGGGCCAGGTGCCGTGTACAGCGCCCCGATGCATAATTTTGAAACATGTCTTATGTGGGCGCGCAGCGTGCAGTGCGGTCGTACGACAAAAGATGGCTGGACAGTGGCCTGGGCGCGTCCGTACTTCAAGAAGCAGTATTTCATCGATCCGCAGAACGCTTGCGACCTGCACGTGCAGCCCGGCGTCGAATGGTTCCGTTCCCAGCTCTAGGCTATGTCACCAAAACCAAAGAAGCGGCAATCGGTCCCCGACTTCCTGTGGCCGAGAGTAGCCCAGACGTTCGTGGGCTTGTTTTTTGTGGCTGCAGGCTACTTCAAGCTGACGGATAGCTTCTTTGGCGCGCGCACCGCACCATTGGGAAACGATTTCAACTACTGGCTCGAAAGCGGGTTTCCCATGTGGGGGTACGACGCATTCATGCGGTTCATGCTGCCGTATACGGACTACCTTGCCGGCACGGTAATCGCGCTGCAGATATGTATTGGCATCCTGCTTGTTTACAATAAACAAGTGCGCTGGGCGGGTATTGCGCTCATTTTCCTGCAGACCAATATCTTGCTTGGCACCATCAACGGTTTCGGATTTTTCGTCTTCAGCGGTGTCGCCATATGGCTCGGATTCTTCTATGCCTTTCGGGACAAGATGGGCCCGCGCACATGGACCGCGCTGACATGGGGACTGATTTTCCTGGGCATAAAGTATCAGCACCAACGCTTTGGCGTAGGCGATGGATCGGTAGAGAAGTTCGTTTGGCAGTACGCACACTTCCAGCAGGATGTGATGTCCATTCATCCTGCATATAAGCAGATGATCATGGGGTTTTTGGACGCACATCCGGCTCTCGCCCCGTACCTGTGGGTGGCACCATGGTGGTGCTTGAGCGCGGTGATGCTGTTCATGTTCACGCCTTGGCGCATCTACGCCGGCTTGGCATGGACGCTCATCTGGATCTTTAAGGAAACCATGTGGACTACCGGCATCACGGGAGAAGGAACGTTATATGTACTGGTGTTCTTCACGTGGGTGACGTGCGAGGAGTACATGCGCCAACGCTATCCGTCGCGCTGGGTATTTCCGCGCCGCGACTGGTTCAAACGCCTGTGGAAAGTGCTGACTACCGAGCAGTAACCGCTTCGTGCTTCTGCTAGGCTACAAGCCATGGCACGTCGCCGTGTTTCCAGGGCATCATCGGCTGGCCCGCGTACCGTGGGCGTAGATGAGGCGGGCAGGGGAGCACTTGCCGGTCCGGTTGTGGCAGGCGCATGCATTCTCTCGGTAAAACCGCCGCGCGGTATCGTTATTGCCGATAGTAAACAGCTATCGCCTGCGCAGCGCGAGACGGCCTATGCCTGGATCTGCAAGCATTGCATTTGGGGAGTAGGAGTTGTTTCGGCTTCGGATATTGATGCCATCGGCATTCTTGCGGCCACCGAACGCGCCATGCAGCAGGCCGTGGCCTGCGTGGCAACGCAGGAGGCGTCGTTGTACGTACTGGTGGATGGGCGCGATGCGTTCTGGTTCGATTTTCCCCACAGTTCCATTGTCCGCGGCGACCAGACCGAGTCTTGTATAGCCGCCGCGTCCATACTGGCCAAGGTGACGCGAGACCGCATGATGCTGGAGATGGATGCAGCCTTTCCCGGGTATGGGTTTGCGAGGCACAAGGGGTACGGAACGCCTGCGCATTTTGCTGCGATTCAGAAGAACAGACGGTGTGACGAGCATCGCAGAACGTTCTTATCGGAGCGCGGTTAAGGAGGAATGCAAAGCGGTTTGACTTTTAAGTCAAAATATTAATAATGCCAAACTTTGAAAAGCATTCCCACTGCTCCTCTTCGACTGAGAGAATTGCCCGTGTTCCTCCAGGGGGAACCGGTCGAATTGCCAATGATGGTGCAGGCCGTGCTGGCGCAGGTGCGCCGCAATGTCGTGGCTTCGGAGGCAGCGCCCGACGATGATGGCCTACTGCACGGCGTGCGCACTGACATCATCACGCTCCGCAGCCTGTTGCGCATGGGAACCGATGCCGACGGGCTACCCAAGCATTTCCGCCGCGCCGCTGAGAGGATCGGCGACTACAAAGATGCCCCCGTAGACATGAAGGACAAGAAGCGCGCCAAAATGCGCAAACGTGCGGTAACAAGCATCTCCGACCTCGAGGCCGAGTCCGACGCACTGTCGGCGTCACTGACCTTCGATCCCGCCGTCATTTGCTACGCCCGCGTCGAGCACGAGCGCATCCGCATTCTGCGTGCGTTGCTAGAAGAGGATGTATCGTTTCATCGTTTTCACGACATCCGCAATAAGGGTTTCCGTCGCATCTTCCATGTACTGAAAGGCGTGCGCCTGGCGCGTCAGGCTGCAGACGCGAACCTATCGCCGGAGTTCCTGGCGCTCAACGCGCAGCTGAAAGGTGCGAACCAGGCTCTGGGAGGATTGCATGATTTCACGCTGATGGCAGATTCCGGCGAGCATCCCGATGCCGACATTCGCTGGAAGAAGCGTCGCTTGAGCATGAAGGAGCCTCTGCGAGCGCGAATCCGCGAGGCATTGGGTGCCATCGAATTCACGTATGGCGGCCCGGAGCTAGGGGGCATTTTGTCCATCGAGAGTGCGGCCAAGACCGAGCGTGAGACGAAGTTCCTGGAAATCGATGTCGATGCCGTGTTGCGCCGCCTGCACGAACTGGGTGCTACGGAGAAGTACAACGGCCGGATCCTGGCCCAGTATTACGACTACGACGACAACACGCTCCGTGACAAGAATCGTTCCTGGCGGCTGCGGCACAAGGTAGCCACCGACGAGGTGGCCCTGACCGCCAAGGAAAAGCTGAGCGACAAGCACGGTGTGCGCGTCTGCATGGAGCACGAAATTGACGTGCTGCAACACGGTCCGGCGCAGTACCTGCAAATGCAGAAACTGTTGCTGGGTCTGGGCATGAAGCCGTATCGCGAGGTGGACAAGCACCGCCATTCGTTTAGCCTCAGCGGTGCATCTGTAGACATCGACCGTGTTGTGGACGAAGGCCACCAGCTTCCGCCATTGTTGGAGATTGAAGCTGATACGAACGAGCAGATCGCGGCGATCGCCGGACTGTTGGGCCTGGACATGAAGCACGCCAAGGCATGGTCCACGCGAAAGATGCTGAAGCACTACGCGGAGAAGCGCCAGGGTTGAATGTGAATGTCATGCCGTTCTTCAGGCTGCTGATAGGGTTTCGAACCCTTGAGCTCCGCAAGCTGATGCTCTATCCAGCTACACAACGAAACTGGTGCGCCCGGCAGGATTCGAACCTAC
>CAZENR010000024.1:0-13462 GCA_964513925.1 uncultured Candidatus Peribacteria bacterium | reverse complement strand
TGGCATCGTTGCTGCTTACGAGCACGAACTGCACGCCTTCCTGGTCGAAGTGATTCGCCAAAGCGATCAGCCGTTGATCGTATGCCTGTGCATAGGGACAGTGATTGCATGTGAAGACAACGGCAAGGACCGGATCTTTAATCATGGCGCTGTCTACGGTCATCCCGTCGGTTGCCGGCAAGCGGAAGTGCGGCATGGCATCTCCGATGTGCAGCACGGACGAATTGTCGTTAATGAGAACCATGAAGCTGGTGAGGGAAAAGACGATACCAGTGTAAGCGCAAAGCAGGTCGGGACTCCAGGGAGTCACTGGAGTCCAGGGAATCCTTGCGTGGACAAGGTATGATAGAGAAAACGTATGAGTTCCATGCTTCGCCACTTCACCGCCACCGCATTCATCGTAGACTCGCGCAAGCGGACGTTACTGCTATGGCATAAGAGGTTGAAGCGCTGGATGCCAGCAGGCGGACACCTGGATCCGAACGAAACCCCGGACGAGGCCGCAAAGCGCGAATGCAAAGAGGAGACCGGACTGGATGTGGAGATTGTTGGCGAACAGCAGCCCGATTTATTCGAAGGAAACCGTGACGAAGGCCGCATGCTTACCAAGCCCATCGCCATGCTGCTGGAAGAAATCCCCGCCTGCCCCGAGCGCAACGAACCCGCCCACCAACACATGGACTTCCTGTTCATCGCCAAACCGCTGGACGAAACGCAGGCGGCCCGCATTGCGCCGGCGGAAAGCTCCGATATGCGCTGGTTTACCCGAGAACAAGTTGCGGCACTGAATGCCGACACCGAGATTTTCGCCAACGTACAACATTACATCCTGCGTATCCTGCAGCCCTAAAGCCACTGGCCGGATGCCCGTGAAATGGGGTATACTGAACTATCCATGCAGTGGAATGAATTTCGCTCTCATCTGCAGCACTTGTCCGCAAAAGATATGCGGCGGGTGGAACAGGCGTTCGCACTGGGCGCCACCATGCACGCGGGCCAAACCCGAAAATCTGGAGAGCCCTACTTCAACCACCCCATTGCGGTGGCCGACATGCTGGCGGATTTACGTGCGGACCCGGACACCATTATTGCGGCACTGCTGCACGACACTGTCGAAGACACCCCCCTCACGTTGGAGGAAATCGGTGCGAAGTTCGGCGCCCCTGTCGCCGAGCTTATCGACGGTCTGACAAAGTTGAGCGCCGATGAACTGTCGCCGCAGTTAGACGAGCAAGCGGAAAGCTTGCGCAAAATTTTCCGCCTGATGCAGGCGGACGTACGCATCATGGTCATTAAGCTCTACGACCGCCTGCACAACATGCAGACGGTGGAATTCCTCTCCGAAAAGCGCAAGATCGGTCTTGCGAACGAGACGCTGGAAGTCTACGTGCGCATTGCCGACCGGCTGTGCATGCAAGACCTGCGCGACGAGCTGGAGGCGCTGTGCCTGGCGGTGCTGGAACCCCAGCACTACCCGCAGCTCAGCGCGGCACGCCTGGAGAGTGAACAGCAGGGCCAACGAACCATTCTGGAACTGCGAAGGTACTTGCAGTCGGCGCACCCGTTCTTCTCCAAAGATGTCGACGTGCTGTTCGAGCAGCAAACTTGGAAGCAGCTGCGCGCGCAAATAGAAACCGAGGGCCGGACGGTGGCCAACAACGTCTCGGATGTGGTGGCGGTGTTCGCCTGCCCGAACGTGGAAAAGTGCTACGAAACGCTGGGAGTACTGCACCGGGCATGGCCACGCGTCACCCTGTCCTTCGAGGACTTCATCAACGCGCCGTCCATCAACGGCTACCGCGGACTGCACACTACTATCATCCTGCCCAGCGGCACGCGCGTCCGCTGTAAAATCCGCACCCACGAAATGCACGACTACGCCCGACGCGGCGTAACCACGTTATGCTTTACGCAAAAGTCCGGCGTGCTGGAACTGCTGTCTTGGACCAAGAGCATCTCCCCGTTGGCAGACAGCACCGAAGGCAAGAGCGACAGCTTCTTCGAAAGCCTGAAGAGCGAAATTCTTGGCGAATCGATTATCGTGTACGGACCCGGCGACGAAAGCGTGCAGCTGCCGAAGGGTTCCACGGCCTTGGACGGCATGGTGCAGCTGTTCCCCGACCGCGCCCTCAAGTTGCAGACCATTTTGGTCAACGGGAAGGAAGTGCCGTTTTCCACCCCGCTCACGCAGGCAGCCGCGCTGAACGCCACGTACGCAGAACACAATACCGTGCAACGCGACTGGCTGCAGTCGGTGCAAACACATCTCGCGGCAGTCAGCATCCGAGATGCGTTGGTGCGCCAGTCGGAGCAAAAGAAGATCGAAGTCGGCAAGCGCCTGCTGCAAGAAGCCATGACCGAGCGCAAGCGCGGGTTCCTGGAGGAATTCGACGAACGACAGCTGAAACGCCGTCTGGAGCTGATTGGCGAAACCTCGCTGCAAAACGTCTACATCGCCATAGCCGAAGGGCGGCTGGAGGCCACGGAAGCGTACGACGCCATTTTCGGCACCAGGTCGGATAGCGGCACGCATCTGCAAAAAACGCTGGTGCGATACACCATCGACATGTCCGATTTGCAGGCCATGGACGGCGTGAACCACTGCCACCGCAAGCACGGCGCGGCCCTGGACAGCATTCGGTATGTACGCATGCGCAACGGCGATGCGCAGGTTGTTGTCCGCGGACGCTTTACAGATGAACAACTACTGGCGTTCACCCGCGAACTGACGCTGGCGGGAGCGCGCCGCATTACGCACGGAAAACGCTCGCTGCAACCGCTGGCGCTTGTTGCCATGGTCATCGTGCTGTGGGGCTTAGATCCGGTGATTGCGAATTTGCTGCTGCATGCCGGGAACATTTCTCCTGCCGACCTTACGGCCATGCGCTTCGTGACGTTCTTTGCCGCTTCGGTAATGACCTACGCGGGACACAAGCTGTTCAGCCGCATGGCATTCAAGCCGCTCTGGCCGCTGCAGCCGTCGCTGGTTGCAGCAGGCGTCATGCTGTTCCTGACAGCACTCATGTCGTACACGACGCTGCAGCATGTCCCGGCAACCCAGTACATCGTCTTCATCATCGGCGGTTTGGGCGTAGCCGCGGCATGGCGCCGCATCCGCTCGCCGCAGCCTTCGTGGCCGGCACTGGTGCTGCTTGCAATGCTGCTGGTTTCGGTCGGAGTGCTTATGGCCATGCAGGGATTCACCTGGAACACGGTGGCCACCGCCGTAGGCAGTTCGCTGGGGTTCGCACTGTATTCCGAATTCAGCCGCCGCTACCAGCAACAAGAGGCGCTTATTCATGCGCGGTATCCGGCGTTTGTGCTGTGGCTTTCCATCATCGCCATGATCCTGACGCTGCCGCTCATTGCGGTGGCCAAGCCGGCATTCTGGCTGCTCTCGCCGCGCATGCTCGTGCTCGCAGGCGGGTTCGCACTCATCTTCACGTTCCTGCCATACGTACTGTTCTTTGAGTGCATGCGCAAAACCGATGAAAAGCAGCTGGATCGCCTGCTGCCGCTGGTGTTTATTATCACGCTCATCGGCGAGCTTGCGGCAACTCGCTCGTTGTTTGGTCTGGCAGCGGTTCCCAGCATGCTGGTGTTCTTGTGGGCATACGTCAAAACCAACGAACGCTAAAACAGACGTTGCAGAAGTTAGCTGGCCATGATGACGCCACCATCGTCCACGCGCTGAGCGGCAAGGTACCAATCGCCATTGATGGCGAATTTGCCAGCATCGGTTTCTATGTCGGCAAGTACCTGCTCACGCTGTTCGCCGATGAGAATACCCGGCTTGGTTGCGCGCTTGGTATGCATGACAAGACTGATGATATTCAGCACCTGGGGATCGAACTTCCACACAACCTCACCCCGCTCGTCGGTAACCGATACCACATTCGCCATGGCAGATACCGCATACTTCAACTTGTGCGTACGTCCGCCTGCATTCAGGCCTCTCGCAATGGTAAATGCAGCATCTTCGACTTTGGAAGCAACTCCTTTTTGGCGCGCATGGGGATAGGCGCAAATATCGGCAATGAGGAACGCGCATGCTGGGTCTGCCAGAATCTCATCGAGCACGCCTTGGCCCAACGGATACACGACATCGAGAGGCTGGGATGGAACCGGAACAACCAGCTCGGCAGCGTCCGTATCTGCCGGAAACAAGAAATCTCCATGTGCCCCGGGTTGCAAAGGCCCCAGTTCAAAAGGCTCTTCGTTGGAGCGAATACGACCATGTCCCACCAATATTTTCCATCCGCCACCATCGGTGCGCGTGTGCATACCGCCCTCAATGCGCTTGCGCGTCTCGCCAACGTACTGTTGGTAAAATGCGCCGAACTTATTCACGTTTTCCGCAAAAGTAACTGCCGCTAATTGATTGTGCCTGGAGGCAACCGCGACTGCATGCATGCCGCTGTTGATGGCAGGATGGTTGTGCCATGCATCCAATGCATCGCCCCGGGTAGGATCGGTTACGTCTTCAATCGCAATTTCCTCCATGGCCATGCGCACGGTCTTCAGAATACCGGTAACGCGCTGCAGCGCCGCGCGCTCGGCTTCTGCGGAAGCGACTGCAAGGTGCACATCCGCCTCCAAGTTTGGGCGTTGAAAGCTTGCTGCAAGCAGCTTGTCGATGGATGGCAACGACTTTTTCGCCATAATTAAGGAAGATTGTATGCCGCAAATGGCGCCGAACTATACCGAATTTGCAAAAAAATACAAATATTTCTAAATAGTGCTTTAAGCCCGACCGACAAAGAGTGTCTCACCCGGCCTTTTTCTCAGCCTCAGGAGCCCCATCATCATCTGCCAAGAGTTTGTAGTGCTCCACGACAATTTCGCACAAGCGGGCTACGTAGGGCCTGTAATCTAAGGTCATTCCCCCGCCCAGTCTGTTCATTTCCACGGCCATGGCAGTAATCGCTGTTGGAATGCCGTTTTCTTTTATTGCAAGTTCTGCAGCTGGACGCAATTTCCCGCCTGTCTGATTGAGAAACAACACGACGCGAGCATGGGTGCGGCAGTGATCAAAAATCTGGGCCACTGCAATCACAACTCTGCGGCGCAATCCTTCGGCATCACTGGCTGCTATTTCGGTTGCTGCATCGTCAGTCGCTTTGCGCAACACATCGCTCCCCCCAGCGTCCGACGACTGCCGAGAGTCGTCAGCCTCCAGCACGCTGGCTGGATCTGCCGTTATGTCTTCTCTGGGGCCATTCATATTGTCATCAAGGGCCATAAAAATCTTGGAACAATAGTATAAGGATTTTGCAAGTCTTGGAAAGTTATTTGTCGCGCATTAGCCTGGAAAGGCCCAATGGATCCTCTAAAAGCATCTTGGTCGCAAAGCGGACGCGGGCAATATCCATGCGCGATACCCATTCACCGGGGTGGTGCGCCAAGTCTCCGTTAATCGGAATGTTGATCACGCCTTTATCCAACAGATCCTCGAATGATCTTTTGCCGGCCAGCTGAAGAATGCCTGCGGCGTAGTCACATTCGTCGGCAACGGATTTTGCGCCCGAGGGATGAGGTAATTCTCCGGACACACGCGTGAGTACGTCGTTTGCAACCTGCACCAGCTGGTGAGATGGCGGCATGCTGTACGGACTGTACGAGGCAACCTCCGGGTTTTGCCCCAGGGTGTAGCCGATGCCGAATCTGGTCCAGTCTCCTTGCTTTGCAACCCTGCGGGCAACTTCCATCAACTGTCGCAGCATGCCCTCCAGTGTTGTGGGCGGCACGGTGCGCATGGAGAACGAGAAGTCGGCAGCGTGCGGTGGAAAGTACCCCTCGCGCTGATGGGTAACGAGTTTGCCGGTTTCGAAGTTCTCCACGCCAAGGAGCGAATGCGACCGCTGAAACGGTTTGATGAACTCCGCGTTCACTTGCCGCGGATCCCTGTAGCCCGAGAAGAATGCGCCTCGCAAAGCGGAGAGCAGTTCGATGAGCGCATCGGAGGCATTGGGAATACCTTCTTGCGCGCCATGACCCTGGTGCTGCGGATTGATGGTGATGTTGCCGACGAATTTCTGGCGACCGGAACGACCGGTAATAAGCCGCATGTGCTTGTCCCCGCTTTTCAGCGGAGGAATGGGGCCGATTTCGGACGAGAGCACACAATCGATCTCCGGCCAGCGAACCCACTGTTGCATCAGCTGACGGGCTCCGCGTGAATGCATTTCTTCGTCCGGAGTGAAGACGAAATGCACCTCCATGCCGTCGGGCACCTTTGTGTCCACCGCCAATGCAATGCCGTTGAGCACCGCGGCACCCATGTCGTACACGCCAAGCCCCTCCCATTTGTCTCCCTGCGTGCGGAGCTCCAATTGCGGCTTCTTGCCGATAACGGTATCCACGTGTGCCGGAATCATGACACTGTACCGCGGAGGAATCCGCATCGGCTCGCCATCGCTCATGCCATACTTCACGCCTTTACTCACAATGAGGACAAACCTGCCATCGCCTACGTCGATGCGCTCAAATTCGAGTGGTTGAACCAATTCGTTGATGCGAACATCTCGCATTTCGGGAGAGAGATCGCTGGTATCGCCCAAGCTGATGAGCGCCTGCTGACGCGCTCGTTCGTATCGATCACGAATACAGCCTCCTACCATTGCCATCTTTCGTATCTGACCCTCTATACTAAAACTTTCCTGGGCCGTTAGTGCGGCCATTTGTTCATTATCAACCTCCTGCAATGCCGGAATGTGCATGGCCTCGGGCATACTGAAATGCTAATGTACATAATTTTTTTAATAAGTCAATAATTTGCCCTGTTGCAGCGGCAGGCCATGCGGACTCCTTCGCGCAAACTGGAAGTTCGTCTACACTCTGGCCATGTTCGATCCCGTCGATCCTAAGCAATCGTTCCCCTCCCTGGAGGAAGGCATTCTGAAATACTGGCGCGAGGAAGATACGTTCAAGCGCTCCATCAAGCGTCGCGAAAAAGGCGAGTCGTTCAGTTTTTACGACGGCCCCCCGTTCGCAACCGGTCTGCCGCACTACGGCCACTTGCTTGCCGGCACCATTAAAGACGTTATCCCCCGCTACCAGACCATGTGCGGCAAGAACGTGCGCCGCCGCTTTGGCTGGGATTGCCACGGACTCCCCGTGGAGAACCTGGTGGAGAAGGAGAAAAACCTGCGTTCCAAACGCGACATAGAAGCCATAGGCACCAAGGCATTCAACGAACTCTGCCGCAGTTCGGTGCTGCGCTACACCGACGAATGGCACCGCACGGTAGAGCGCATGGGCCGCTGGGTGGACATGGACTGGGACTACCGCACCATGGACAGCGATTACATGGAAAGCATTTGGTGGGTGTTTAAGAGTTTGTACGACCAAGGGCTGATCTACGAGGGCTTTAAGCCCATGCACATTTGTCCGCGCTGTGCCACGCCGCTCTCCAACTTCGAGGTGTCGCAAGGGTACAAAGACCGCGATGACCAATCGGTGATCATGACGTTCCCGCTGAAAGACGACCCGAACACCGTGCTGCTTGCCTGGACGACCACGCCCTGGTCGCTGCCCGGCAACTTCTGGTTGGCTGTCGGCCCGGACATCGAGTACGCCAAGGTGAACCACGCGGGCAAAACGTACGTGCTTGCATCCAAGTTGGTGGAGAAGGTCTTCAAGGGCAAGGAACATGAAGTTGCCGGAACCCTGAAGGCCGAGGAACTGGTCGGCAAACGCTACGAGCCGCTGTTCCCCTACTTCGTGGACACGGTGCTGCCTTCGAGCAAGGAGGCAGGAAAGCCCGAGACCTATGGCGAACGCGTATTCAAGGTGATTGTGAACGACGCCGTGGAAGTAAGCGCCGAGGAAGGCACTGGTATCGTGCACTTAACGTCGTGCACGGGCGAGGACAGCTACGCCGTCGCTACCGCAGAGAAAGTGGACGTCCTGCCGCACCTGGACGTGGACGGCAGCTTCATTGCGGCGGCCAGCGACTTTGCAGGCATGAATGCCAAGCCAGAAGGAGACGACCCCATGGCAACGGACAAGAAGGTTATCGAGAACCTAAAGAAGCGTGGACGCGCATTCAGCAATTACACCATCCGGCACAGCTACCCGCATTGCTGGCGTTGCGACACGCCGCTGCTGCCCTTCGTGACGGGGTCTTGGTTCGTGGCCGTGGAGAAGGTAAAGCAGCAGATGCTTGCCGCGAATGCGCAAACGCACTGGGTGCCTGGAACAATTCGCGATGGACGCTTCGGCAAGTGGCTGGAGAATGCCCGCGACTGGGCAATTTCCAGAAACCGCTACTGGGGCACTCCGCTGCCCATTTGGCGTTCCCCCGCTACCGGACAAGTACAGGTGATCGGCTCGCGCGACGAGCTGATGCAGCAGGTGCCGCAGCGTTTTGCAAAGCTGATCGTGGCACGCCATGCAGAAAGCCAGGGCAACGTGGAGAAAATTTACCAAGGAAAAGTACCGGGTACCGATCTGACCGCCACCGGCCAGAAACAAGCCAAGGCGTTGGCAAAGGAGATCGTGCAAAGCGTGAAGCGTGGCGCGCCTGTGACCAAGGTGTACTGCTCGCCGCTGAATCGCACGCAGCAAACGGCACAAGCCGTAGCCGAGGCATTGGATGTACCGCTGGTCATAGATGAGCGCCTGCGCGAGCTGGATTTCGGCGAGTACGAGGGTAAGCACATCGACTTCGACGACCTGACGTTCGTACGCGAGCGCCGTGCGCACCGCATTGCCACCGACCAGGTGGAGAGCATTTACCACCTGCCCGGCATGGAGCCGTGGGATTCCAGCGAGACACGCTGCCGCGCATTCTTCGATGACATCTTGCCCAAGCACCGCGGCGAAACGGTGGTAGTAGTCACGCACGCCGACCTGGTGATGAACTTCACGCACATTGTCACCGGCGAGGACAAGCACAAAATCGTGCATCAGCCGTACCCAGACCTGGCCCGCTGCCGCACCTTCTACTGGGACTTCGAGGAGCGCGCGCAAATGGATCTGCACAAGGAAACCGTGGACGAACTGACGTGGGATGCCCCAGCCACCAAGCCCAAGCGCGGCAAAGGCGCGGTACAGCCCGAGGTGCGTATGACGCTAGTACGCCACGGCGAAACCGACTGGAACAAGGAAGGAAGGCTGCAAGGCGGCGACGCCGACATTGGCCTGAATCAAACCGGAAAAAAGCAGGCGATGAAACTGGGCGACTCATTGCTGAAAGAAGGCGCAACGTACGATGTCATCGTTTCGTCGTCGCTGGCGCGCGCCAAGGAAACCGCGGAAATTTTAAGCCTGAAACTGGGCGTGCCGGTTGTGGGCGCTTGGCCGGAGTTCAACGAACGCATGATGGGCACATGGAGCGGCAAGCCCATCGCCCAGGTGCTGAAAGACCATCCCAACTCCATCTCCGGAGCGGAAAGCACCACCTTCCACCACATGACGCCTCCGGACGGCGAAAGCCTGAGTGCGTTTACCCAACGCGCCAAGCGCGGATGCGACAAGTTGTTGAAGGAATTTGCCGGCAAGCGCGTGCTGGTCGTGGCACATGGCGGCATGCTGCGCGCCATGCATTCGGTGGTGAACCGCGCTTCCTACGAAGAAACCGTCAAACTCTCCATCCCCAATGCCGTGCACTACGACTTCGTGGTGAAGCCGGTGCTGCGGCGCATTCCAGAAGTGCTGGACTGCTGGTTTGAAAGCGGTTCCATGCCCTACGCGCAGGAGCACTTCCCGTTCGAGCGCGGCAACGACAAGAAGGGCGCCATGCCGCCGAACTTCCCCGCGGATTTCATCGCGGAAGGATTGGACCAAACCCGCGGCTGGTTCTACACGCTGACGGTGCTGTCGTCGGCGCTCTTCGGCGGACCGGCGTTCCGTCACTGCGTGGTGAACGGCATCGTGCTGGCGGAAGACGGCAAGAAGATGAGTAAGCGCCTCAAGAACTACCCCGAGCCAACCGAGGTGGTACAGCGTCACGGCGCCGATGCCGTGCGGTTCGCGCTCATGAGTTCTCCGGCGGTGCGCGGCGAAGATCTGCGCTTCTCGGAAAAGTTGGTGGAAGACGTACTGCGCAACGTGCTGCTGCCGCTGTGGAACGCCTACCGCCTGCTGGTCACGTATGCCAACGCAGCCGGATGGAAGCCCTCCATAGATTGTTCGCTCAAGAACGCGGCATCGCAGGACATGCTGGATAAATGGATTGTCGCCAAGACCCAGGCCTTGGTGAACCGCATGACCGACGAGCTGAACCAGTACGACCTGTCGGCCACGTGCGCCGAACTGGCCGCATCCATAGACGACCTCACCAACTGGTACGTGCGCCTCAGCCGCCGCCGCTTTGCCGGAAAAGACGGTGCATCGTCGCAAGCGGCATTCGACACGCTGTACCGCGTGCTGCTGTGCAACTGCCAACTCCTGGCTCCGTTCTGCCCGTTTTTGACCGAGGCAATTTACTTAAACCTGGTCGAAGAGGAGCACGGCAGCATCCACTTTACCGACTGGCCCTCCAGCCGAGACTTAACCGATGAGGAAAAGCACATCCTGTCGCTGATGGATAACACGCAGACCGTCACGCGGCTGGGGTTGCACCTGCGCAGCGAAGCCAAGATAGGCGTGCGCACACCACTGCACTCCGTCACGTTCGCACTGCCGCCGTCGGATACCGCAGGCACGCTGAAAGATGTCATTAAGGAAGAGCTGAACGTGAAACAAGTCACCGAGATTAAAGACGCCAAAGGACTGGCCACGCGCCTGGTGCAAGTGGACGCTCGCAAAGTCGGCCCGCGCCTGGGGGCCAAGGTGCAGCAGGTCATTAAAGCCGGAAAGGCCGGCGAGTTCGAAGAGAAAGACGGCAAGATCATCATCTTGGGCGAGGAGCTGTCTTCCGAAGAAGCCAAAATTACATACGTGGGCAAAGAAGGCCAATTCGTCGCCGCAGACCATGGCATTGTGGTGAGCATGGACACCGCCGTATCCGAGGAGCTGAAGCTGGAAGGCATGGCACGCGAGCTCATTCGCACCGTGCAGCAACTGCGCAAAGATGCCGGATTGGAATTTACCGATACGGTCACCCTCTCCGTGGAAGGCGCGGATGATATTTTGCAGGCCCACGAGAAGCTGCTGCTGGAAGAAACGCGCGCCGTGCTCGGCAAGAACGACGGCAAGCCTCACACCACCGATATCGACGGGAAGGCCGTTACCATCCGCTTCCAAAAAGCGTAACGCCAAAGCTGGCCGCAACATTCCCTGTTGCGGCCATCCCGTTGGCCATGTGTTACACGATTGCGCTGAAAGCAATAAAGCTCAGCGCGCCGGCCAGACATGACACCAGGAACGAAATGCGCACGCAGTAGGCCAGGGTACGAGCGCTCGGCGCGTAGTACCGAAGCAGCTCCAGCGTGTGCATGGCGTCTTCATAGTCTTCCGGACTGCGGATGTTGAGAAACACGATCTCCTCCCAATCGGGGAAGGAGAGCACGCGCGCGTCCCAGCGGTCGCGCAGGAGACGCAGGTAGTAGTGTGTGCGCTTGGCATACAATAGGAACATCGCCAGCACACACAGGAAGAACAGGGCTGCGCTGCCCGCAATGAGCAGCAGGATAATCGCAAGATCGGACATCATGACACTGTCTCTTGGGTTCTTGTTGATCCTGGGGGGTCATCTTGACCGGCTTCGCTTTGAAAGAGCCAACGGGGACGGCGATTGTATGGATGGGCGAAGGAAAGGCAAGAAAATGGCGTGAGTACTTCCTTGTTCCTTTTTGAATATAAGCAGGGCCATTCCACTTTTGCTGTCAAAAGTGGAGCAAAAACAGTCGCGCGTGATCCGGCTGGCCTGCGCTCCACGCGCCTTGCAGTCCTAAATTTCTTTGAAATTTCACGGACTGCTTCGGCGGGAGCTTAGGCACACCGGATGCAGGCGCGACAATCCCTCCCCGTGTCCAACAATCGCACAAGAACGAAAGGCAAGAATCTGAGGTGCTTCTTTTGGAAAAGAACTCAAACCTCCAAAGGGTGGGAAGCGCGCCAAGAGTGTGGGGGCCGGAGGATTGCGACGCTTTGCATCAGCAAAGCGGCCGTGGGAACGCGGCGCGCACGCGCTTTTTGGTTCCTTTTTGTCGCTCGGACAAAAAGGGACACCACTCGTCGGAAGACAGCATTTGCAATAATGCATGAAATACATCCTCTGTGTTGATTGTGGAGCACGATGGAATCAAATTGCGTCTCAAGAACTCTGCTACCATACCCCCATGTCCGATCAATCTTCCGGCAGCAGCCCGCTGCGCATTGTCATGAAAGCGGCGCTCAACATCGCCCTGGTTTACGCCATGGACCGCTACCTGCCGCAGTACTTTAGCGTGTTTGGGGGCTGGGCGGCATTCGTGGTGATTGGCGCGCTCATTACGCTGCTCAACTTCGTCCTGCGTCCGGTGCTGGATTTGCTCACGCTGCCGCTCAAGCTGTTTGCAACGGTGTTCGCTGCCATTGTGGTCAATGGGGCGTTCCTGTGGCTGGTGTACCAAATTACCCTGCGCATGGACCCCGGACTCATTGCCATGACCGTTACCGGCGGACTTACGGGCTGGCTGGTATTAAGCGTGGTACTGGGTACTGGAAACTGGATGATCCGGCACATTGTGAAGTAAGGACAGCAACGGCGCTTCTCTGGTATACTGATAGTCCGTCTGGCTACGCCAAGACGTGCTCGTTGACAGGTTCGGCACCACACGAACCCATACAACACCTCTCCAAAAAGAAGGAGCGGCGAAGGCAAGCTCTGCTTGCCTGGAGCCGCACCATGCCGAAGGAGAGTACGTGAGAGGAAACGGGACGTTTCCTTTCACGAGATGTTTGGGGATGACAGGCTTCGACAGCGTGAATTCTGCGTAGCTCGTGTCTCGATGCGGGATGGCTCCGGTTCCCGTTACCCACCGCTGCACCCAATAGATGCCAACACTGGTATCCTGGCTAAGGCTCGCAACATCGTCGCAAACGTCAAGTTTCCGACCCTCGTTCCGGCTCTTGCCTAAGGTCTGATTTTTTCGGACCACGCTTCCCCGCCCACTCCTGCCTAAGCGGATGAAGCGTCACTAGCAGGACTGGCTTTCCGTTCGGCGGAGCGGATTGCCAACATTCTTCCGCCATCACTCTTCCCCCGTCTCTGTTCTTCTCTTAGGGGCGGAGAGAATTGAGAAGAACACCATCGTACAGACCTTCTGCGTACACGTTGGACCCGGGTTCAACTCCCGGCATCTCCACCACTTGTTTCTCAAGGCCAAATAAAGACTAAAAATGTGCTATGTGTGCGCTACCTTCTACTTGAACAGAAGAGCCAAATATCTGACCATTCACACCATATCCAAAATCGCTACCTGCAGAAAAAATATCTCCTGGCTCTTCTATTGAGAAGCCAATTTTCCCCGACGAATGAACATCCCCATGTATTTCAAATACCGCATTATTGTTACTTAATATTGTGTATGGA
>CAZENR010000023.1:0-14117 GCA_964513925.1 uncultured Candidatus Peribacteria bacterium | reverse complement strand
CATTGGGGAGTCGCCAAGTGGTAAGGCAGCGGCCTTTGGAGCCGCCATTCGGGGGTTCGAATCCCTCCTCCCCAGCCATTACGAGCATGTGACCGTGGTGCCTAAATGCTAGATGTTTTGAATATAATTTATGAAAGCAGACTTATTTATCTCCTACGCTTGGACTTCACCGGAACATCGCGAGTGGGTTCGTTTGCTTGCGAGCCAGCTCCACTTACTTGGCTACAATGTGAAGATTGACGAAGATGTCGACTACGGATCAAGTCTAAGCGGTTTCATGCGGGAAGTTAAAGATGTTGCTCACGTTTTACTGGTTGTCGACGAGAATTATGTCGACCGTGCGGACAACAATTCAGAATCGGGAGTTGGTTTTGAAAACAAATGGATTAGAGACGCTTTTAAGAATAAGCCGGCTAATTGGTTATCGGTTCTTTTCGTTCGAAACCCCGCACGCAAACTGCCAGCCTGGCTGGTAGCCCACAATCCGAAAGGATTTAATTTTAATTCCGATCCCGACAAAAACGAGTTCCCTGGAGCTGCGCAGATTGATGAAATTTGGCGATGGGCTGAGGGCTTACCAGTCGATAAGACCAATGCAGTGCCTTTAGCTGAAGTTCGTAAACGAGCTGCACGAATCGAGCGTATTGATGCACAGCGTGATCCTGCTAACTACTCAAGCCCTGCGCTTAAAGGTCGTGTTACTTTTCGTCATGGAAACAATCGAGATTTTACGGTTGGTTATGGAGAGTACGAATTTAAAATCAATTTCAGTGGTCGTGGAAACAACAGCGTCTATGTCTACATCGACAGCGGACTAAAAGCGGTAGGTCTCATAACTGCACCAAATTATGATCCGCTCACAGTTGAATCATTCCTAACGCCAGCGCGTACGGCTCAACCGATTGTCGGTCAAAGCGTGGTGCTAATGAACACTCATGGTGAACTTTGTGTCATTACGATTGATGAGGTGCAAGACGAAGTTAATACAACTGAATACATTCCAGCGCATGTGACGTTCGTTTATGAAATACTGACGAGATAATAGAGGGCTTCTATTTGGAAAAGTTAGAATCCCTTCTTCCTAGCATGACCGTGCTGCTCTGAGGGTATATAGTCTTATTATGTCTAGTAGTGGAAAGGCGGCAGAATTCTATGCAGCGGCTGAGTTAGTAAGAAATGGCTGGAATGTTGTTTATTTGGGAGGAAATTTTCGAGATAGTGATCTATGTATACAGGATACAGAATCTGAGCGTGTCCTTTGGATACAAGTTAAGTCTTATGAGGATGGCAATCAGAAGGCAATACTAAAAAAGCCTCAGGCGCTCCGTTGGGTTGGCGATGATAAATGGTATATCTTTGTAGGTCTTCCAAAAAAAGATCCGACAAGTCCGCCTGTACATTTTTACTGCATACCTTCAAAAGAGGTGCATGCCCACGCTATCGCTTCGGCAAAGCAATTTGTGGCATCGGGTGGTCGTGACAATGATTTTTGGGGGTTCGATATCAAAGATTATATTTCCAAAAAGAAGAACCTTGTCATACGTGCTTATGATCCTGAAAAGCTTGTAAAGGCAGATAGGAACTTCAGATTTAACTCTTAGTTCACTTTGAGCCATAATTCAGCCAAAACTTCCACCGATCCATTTCCCTGTGCACTTTTTCCAGTTTTGATGTGCGTAACTGTGAAAGCAGGATCTTCTTCACTATAAATACCATTAATCTCATCCTCTCCGCCTAGCTTTTCGACGAGAGTTTCCCAGTCCTCAGTTGGTCTCATTGTCATATCTCCGACCGAGGAATGTGAAAGGAACACGTAGCCCTTTTTCTCCATTGCATCAGTAGTCTCTGAATCTAAGGTGCCAGTATAATTGTCAGCCGCTTCTCTGAATAATTCAGAAATTGCCATATTTCATATTCTACTAAAGATTAAAATTTACGCAAAGTTTTGCGCTCGACCGTGTTGCCCTCGGTTCTCTAAAACCCTGCCCTCAAGAATGTTGTCTGGGACTCAACTACCAAGTTCACGACCGTTCCGCCCAGCCAACATTCACGAAAGGGGCTACGCCCCTCTCGTGGGCTCACCCCGAAATGGTATCGCTCCAGGCAAGCGGAGCTTGCCTTCGCGCGTTTGTATTCGTTGAAATTTTCGTAATTCGAAAATACGATGCATGTCATGAATAGCCAATCACATGATGATTTTGTCTTTGATTTGATCAAAGGACGCATTGCTGAAACCATTTTCGAACAAATGTTTCGAGAGACAGGACAATGGTCAATCTTTAGATCTGGATATGAAACCGCTTATGCAATGCTTGCGCAGTATCAGCATCAAATGAAGCTGCGCGAAGTTATTGATCAAGTAAGAAGTGCCCCTGACTTTGTTCTTATCAGTGACGACAAGACAGAGGCGTATTTCATCGAAGTAAAGTACCGAAGGACTGTTGAGCAAAAAGAGATGCTAAAAACAGCGAAAAACCTGGAATTGAAGTGGGGCCTCTCCCATGTATTTGTTGTTTCCCATGACGGCTTTTACTATGAAAATGTCCATACCTTAATTCGTAACAAAGGTAACATCAGCAAACTGTCTACAAGATATATCCCGCAAGCAATTCAAGAAAAGTATCTAGCACTGTTGCATCGATTTTTGCCATAACCTCGAACACAACTACGTTTTCAGCACCTCTGTAACTAGTTTAATGTGCAAAATTGACAAAGGTACTAATAGTATTAAAGTATAATTATGAAGCCGCCCGGGAATACAATGATGTATCGCTTTGGCGACCTGCAGCGTGCGCTGGGGTACGATTCCTTCCGCGTAAAAGACGAAAGCCTTAACCCTACTGGCACCTTTAAAGACCGCCGCAGTGCCGCCATTGTGGCGCATGCCATAGAGCAAAAGGCCGATGCACTAGCGCTCATCTCCGCCGGCAATGCCGCGTACAGTCTTTCCAAGTACGCGGCGGAAGCGGGTATTCCCATACGTGCGGTGGTCAGCCACACGCTGACGCCGGGCATTCGTAGCGTACTGCGTCGTGTTTGTCAGAAAGTGGTAGAAGTGGACTTGGATGCGCAGCCGCTCATCAACGAGTCATTAACGGCACTGGTTCGCGAGTCCCCAGACGAGCATATTCTAGATGTAACGAACGGCTTCCACGGCGCATACGAGTCCATTGTTGTAGAACTCCGCCGCGATCTGCAAAAACCACCCGATGCCATCATCATGCCGTTTGGAGGCGGCGAGGCCATGCTTGGGGTTATGGACGGCGTGCACCGCGTGGGTTGGGGCGAAAAGACAGCCGTGTACGGCATTCGGAAGAAATCCGCCGAGCGCTTAAAAACATCGTTCTTCCACCGCGATCACGTACGTTGCTTTTCCCACATGCGGGGCGATGTGCGCCACGCGGTATTCGAGCTAGTCGGAGACTACCCGGACGATGTTTTGCACCAACCACTTGTTCCGGCCCCCGTACGTGCCGAGGAGGCGGCCAGCTACGTGTTTCAATACGCAATCACGCAGCACGAAGATCTGGTGAATCGCGGCGAGCGCAACATCGTGCTCATCAACTCCGGATACGGGCATGTGCTGCACGAGGCAGGGCGCGTGCATCGCGATGACTTGTAGGATGCACTGCCTACGCCACTGTCTTCACTTCTTCCCCCATAAACAGCGAGCGTGCTATGGGGTTGTCTGTGTGCTCCTCGGCCTCCTTCAGAATTTGCGCCACTGCGCGGCCGCTGCCTTTCATGAACTGTTTGCCCTTGGTGCAGAAGAACTCGGGGGCACAATGTTCAACGAGTTCGCGGTAGTCCGTCCCGTCGTTTGCTTGCGGGTGTGCAGCACAGCCTATTTGCGTTCGCTCTTTATTGAGGAAGATGACTGCGGGGCAGTTGCCACCACGGCTCTTGCGACGGGCAAAGAACGCGCGCTTCTGCTCGTCGGACGGATTCCTCCCCAAGAAGTCCTGGTATTCGGCCGTGAAGCAGGTCACAAGCGCACGCAGTTGGGATTCGGTCTGGTCGGCGCGCACGCAGCAACCTGCACAGCTGATGCCAGCTTCGGGCACTTGGCATAGCACCGGTAGTTCGGGATATCGCACAGCCATAAAGAAGCGCATTATTCGTAGAATTTGTTCACTGTCAAATATTCTGCAGTAGTACGTATTCCCTCGGTCGCTTGCGGCTACGTGAGGATCTCCCGCACCCTCGGTGCGGTGCGCCCCAACTCCTCGCCGCAAGCTATGCGAATGGTGTTTCCCAATTGGTCGCGTTGCTGCACTTCGCCCCGTACCGCCGTTCCATCGCGCTGTGTCTCGCCATGCACGGCGCCAGCCGCAATGCTGCCTCCTGCAAGAATTGCGACATTCCCATGCTGCCAATGGTCTCTGCCGGCGGACGTGTTTATCTGCGGCGTGCGTGCGATTTCTCCCATGATCACCACCACCGTGTCTCGCGTGCGCAGCACGTCTTGCAGCAGAGTGGCTGCGGCGTGGTCAATTGCCGGTGCGTACATGCGGTACCGTGCAGCTATGTTGGTGTGTGCATCCCACGTTACCGCGTCCGGCTCGTGGTAAGCCACCACTGCACCTGCACCCCGGTCCAGGAACTGTTTGCCCGTCAGCAACAAATCGCCTTCGAGGGTGGGTTTGCCTCCTACCCCATAGCGCTCGCGGTCTTTGTCGGCCAACTGCGTGGCACGGAAGAACTCGCCACCGCCCATGGTTAAGTCCATGGCGGTGCTTCGAAAGCGTTCGTAGCGCCGTGCTTGTTCGGCATGCACTTGCGCCTTATCGAAAGCAGTTAAGAGCTGCCTGCGTTCTTGCAGGCGGTCTTGGTCAATACTCTTCTCCACTTTGCGCTGCGGCGGAGGTGGTACAAAACCTCCGGCAAAGTCGAATTCCACGGGTTCCGCTTGTTGCCCTTGGGTAAAACGGCGTTGTTCCCTATCCCAGAGGGGCGCGAGTGAATCACTCATTTTGAAGGCAGTTTTTAACCCAGGCCAGTCGCTTCCGGGGTTGAGTAAGACGTATCCCACACCGTTGCCTGTTGCGGCATCACCAGAAATTTCCGCCACAGTCCTGCGGCCGCTGCCAAGCATTGCATTCACTTGTCCGGGAGTATGGTCGCTGGTGCCGGCATTGATGGCACGTAAGACCGAAAATGTGTTGCTGGAATCGGCAAGCCTTGGAAACAATTCGCTAAATTGCATGCCGGGGGTGCGTGTGCGTATCTTCCCTAGTGGACCGCGAAATTCCTGTGGTGTTCCGTCTGGGTCGGGATTGAATGTCTCTTTTGCAGAAGGGCCTCCAGAAAGCCACAGCACGAACAGTTTTTTACGCGTGCTGGTTTCGGTCGCCGCTACGCGTTGCTGCGAAAGTCCCAGTAAACTGAGTGCTGCGACGGGCGCTACTGTCGCTGCAAGGAAGTCTCGGCGCGAGAGTTGGGAACGCATAAACAAGACTATGCACGACTGGATCTCTGTCAAAACGAAAACTATGGGCACATCGTTCTTTACTCTTCAGTATGCGGATATTTCGTTGCTGCTAGGTTAGCGAATGTACGCCGATCCGGTTTCCCTCCGTATCGGCAAAGACACCGGTATGACCATACTGTCCTATCGACTTTTTTGGTACCAGAATTTTCCCTCCTGCTTGTACGGCTCTTTCTAGCTCTACTGCTACGTCTCCGGAACCAGCGGTGAAGTACACAAGTACCCCTGCCATGGCCGGCTTGTACCATTGTGGGTACAGCATCAGAGCGCCAGCTGCCCCTGTCGCACTTGGCGACATGGGAAACCAGGCCATCTCCAACTCTCCCATTGGCTTATGATCCAACTTGGATTGAAACACCGTTTCGTAAAAATTCATCGCGCGTTTCATGTCTAACACGGGAATTTCAAACCAGCTGACTGCGTTGTGCTTCGGAGTACTCATGTTGCGAGTGTAGCAGTCTTACGCTTGGATGCGCTTAAACAGCCAGGTGCCAATCGCGAGTGTCGCCAAGCAGGCAAGAACCAATACGCCGCCATCCATGACCATGCCGAAGTGCGAACTTCCGGTCAGTGCTCCCCGCAGGCCGTCTATGCCGTACGACAGCGGGTTGAGTTTGGTAAGAATTGCAATGCCTACCGGTAGGTCCTTCAGCGGGAACAGTGCTCCGCTTAAGAAGAACAGCGGCATCACCAGGAAGTTCATGATGAGCGGGAACGCCTGCATGTCCTCCATGGTGCAGGCGATGCTGGTACCAAGTGCAGTAAAGAACATGGCAATGAGCGCCATGAAGACAAACGCCAGCGGCAGCAAGGCGGCGCTCTCCGGACGGAAGCCGATTGCAAGGGTTATGACAAACACCACTACGCCCTGAATGAGCGCGACGGTTGCTCCTCCAAGCGTTCGGCCCAGCATAATAGAGCCGCGCGATACCGGGGCGACGAGTGTTTCTTTCAGGAAGCCGAACTGCCTGTCCCAAATAATCTCAATGCCGCCGAAAATGGCCGTGAACAAAATGCTCATGGCAATAACGCCGGGGGCAATATACTGCACGTAACTCCCCTCCCCCGCCTTGGCAAACACTGGTCCGAAGCCGAATCCCAGTGCGACTAAGTACAGTACCGGTTGCGCGAGTGCGCCGATCATGCGGGCCTTGGAGCGCGAGTAGCGCTTGAGTTGGCGGAGCCAGAGAATGTAGATGGTGCTGAGCATGATGAGGGGGTTACCGGCGCCACATGCGGCGTGCCTGACGCATGACGTCGGCGCTGGAAGCGGATTCTTCGCGAATGGCGTGCCCCGTGAGCTTGAGGAAGGCGTCTTCCAGCGATGCAGTTTGCGTTTGCGCCTTCAGCTCGGCAGGCGAGCCTACGGAAACAATATTCCCGTGATCGATGATGGCGACGCGCTTGGCGACTTTCTCGGCTTCCTCCATGTAGTGTGTGGTGAAGAACACCGTAATATTGCGTTCGGTATTCAGCTTCTGCAGGTACGACCACATGTGGTTGCGCGTCTGCGGATCTAGGCCGACGGTCGGTTCATCGAGGAAGATGATGTCTGGCTGGTGCAGCAAACCGCGTGCAATTTCCAGTCGGCGTTTCATGCCGCCGGAAAAATGCTTGGCCAAATCATCCTTCCTGTCCCACAAATCTACAAATTCCAGCAGCTCTCGAATGCGTGCAGAACGCTTCTCTGGCGATGGTGACTTGTACAGCACCGCATGGAAATGCATGTTTTCGTACGCAGTCAGTTCATCGTCAACGCTGGGGTCTTGAAAGACGATGCCAAACGACCGCCTGGCAGCCTCGCTGTTCTTCACCGGATCGTGTCCGTTGAGCAGAATAGTGCCGGAAGTAGGCTGAAGCAGCGTGGTCAGCATTTTGATGGTTGTCGTCTTTCCTGCGCCGTTGGGACCCAAGAATGCGAACATCTCCCCTGCTGCGACATCGAACGATACGCCGTTGACTGCGGTAAAGTCACCGAAGTTCTTGGTAAGCCGCTGGACGCTGATCATCGACATACGTGCATGGTAACGTATGGTTGTTCGTATGGCAAACAATTCGGTGTACAAATACCTTTGCATGCTCTAACCACTGGAAGCCGCTTGGCGTTTGTCGTACACTCCGCCGCTCATGCGGTCGGCATTGCATACCGCCAGCGGCTACTCCTTGGTGCCAATGCACGACGAAGCTGTCGTGCTTGCCCGACAATCGCACATCGTCTGCGCGATCAGCGGTCACTGCGCCAGGCAGCTGCGACAGCTCATCGAACTGCTGTCCTCGGATGCTGCGATGCAGCGCTTTGCGTTGGAGGAAATTGCCACGGGCTTGCCGAGTTCATGCTGGGACGAAGTCTAAAGTGGCGCAATTCTCCTAAGCTCATTGGAACCGAGCGTATTTCCGTTGGACGACCACTCCCCTCTCCCCTGCCGTCTGCGTACCAGCTTCTGAACGGATCCGGCAAAGTGATGCACAGCGTTTCCGTACTCGGGGTTGGCATGCAAAGTAACGACGTGTTTGTTTTGGATAAGCTGCACAGCTGCGGTTTGCATATAGAAACGTTCGCCGAGAATGTCCGCAGTTGGACGAAGCATATTGTGGCACCGCAGGAAATTCGACTGCGTCACCCGTTCGCAACGGCTAGCCAGCAGCGCAACGCAGCGTAAACTTCGCTACCATATCGCCGTGATCGATATCGCCATCATCGGCGCGGGTGCCAGCGGGTTGTTTGCGGCGGCGCATGCCGCCGAAATGGGAGCCAAGGTCGTGGTGTTGGAGAAGAATCCCGTGGCCGGGAAAAAGCTCTGCATCACCGGCGGAGGCAGGTGCAACATTTGCAATGCCGAATTCGACAGGCGCATGCTTGCAGAACGCTACGGAAAGCAGGGTAAGGCGCTGCTGGGTGCATTCACGCAGTTCGATGCGCAGTCCACCTTCGACTTTTTCGAGGGGCGTGGCCTGCCGCTTACAGTGGAGGCGGAAAAGCGTGCATTCCCCAAGTCGCAGCAAGCGCAGGATGTGCGGGATCTGTTGCAGGCGCAGTGTAAAAAATTCGGCGCGGATATTCGCCTGGGTACGTCGGTACGAGGTGTTACCCGTTCTGCCGACGGCATGTTTACGTTGCAGACGACGCAAGGCAAGCTGCACGCCCGGGCCTGCATTATGGCGACTGGCGGTGCATCACACCCCGAAACGGGCTCTACCGGCGACGCGTTCCCCTGGTTGCGTCAGCTAGGTCACACGGTTGCAGAGCCAAGTACCGCGCTCGTTCCGGTTGCCGTCCGGGAGCGCTGGGTGGCCGATGTCTCTGGGCTGGCGTTTCCGAAGGCAAAAGTCATCGTGGAACAAGATGGACGAACGCTGGACCAGCGCAGCGGCAAGATCCTCTTCACGCACTTCGGCCTCAGTGGGCCGCTGATCTTGAACATGAGTAAAGACATCGGCGATGCGCTGGAGGCGGGGGAAGTGCGCGTGCGCGTAGACCTATTCCCTTCCCACGATCCAGGCACGCTCGACCGTCTGCTGCTACGGGATTTGGAAGCGCAGAAGAACAAGCAGATGAAGAACGTCCACTTTGAGCACATTCCGCCCAGGCTGTTGCATACGCTACTTGCGCTCTGCGGCATCGATGCAGCAACACCGGTGTACCGTCTTCCCAAGGACCAGCGCCAGGCACTGGTACACATGCTGAAGTCGTTGTTACTGACCGTTAGCAGCCTGCTTGGCGAAGACAAAGCAATTGTGACGAGCGGCGGAGTATTGCTCAAGGAGGTGGAGTTCCGCACCATGTCCTCCAAAATCGTGCCCGGGTTGTACCTCATTGGCGACGTGCTGGATTTCGATAGGCCGTCCGGCGGATTTAGCTTACAGCTGTGCTGGACCACCGGCTGGATAGCCGCCGGCGCTGCAGCATCATACGTGGCACGAGCCTAGACCCCGCTTGAACAGGTACTGCTGGTGGTACGCTTCGGCTTCGAAGAAGCGCTGTGCCGGAACGATCTGCGTGACGATGGGTTTTTTCCACCTGCCGCTTTGTTCCACAGTAACCTTAGATTCTTCTGCGGACTTCTGTTGTTCCGGCGAGTGGTAGAAAATTGCCGAACGGTACTGACTGCCGTAATCCGGTCCTTGTTGGTTGGGCGTTGTGGGATTGTGGTTGTCCCAGAACACCTGAAGCAGCGATGAGTACGGGACCTTCTCAGGGTCGAACGTCACCTCCACCGCCTCGGCGTGTCCGGTTTGGTCGCTGCAGACCATTTCGTATGTCGGGGCATCGGTCGCGCCTCCCGTGTATCCAACCCGCGTGCGCGCGACACCCGGCATGACGCGAAACAGTTCTTCCACACCCCAAAAACATCCGGCTGCAAATGTGGCGATCTCGGTTTTCACTGGCTCTGGCATGCCAAAACTCTAGCATGTACCATGCATCTATGTCACCGGAAGTACTGCTGCAGCCGCCGTCGTTCATTTCGCTCTCAACATTCGTGCTTGCACTTTCCATCGTGACGGCGAATTTAGAGGTGCAAATTGAGGGCGAATACGGCTGGGCGAAAAAGCTGCCGACCTGGCGCTATGGCCCTCCGTGGTTACTGAACCTTTTTAACGGAAAGGAGCTGACGGGGTACCACTTCTGGCTGTTTACAATGTTCGTCCTGTTCTTCCACCTGCCGGTACTCTTCTCACCGCGATGGTCGTGGCCGCTGGAGTTTTCGGTGCTGTCGAGCTTGGCTCTCTTTACCGTGTTCTGGGATTACCTGTGGTTCGTGTTTAATCCGAGTTTCGGCCTTCGCAAGTACAACAAGCACAACATCTGGTGGTTCCGTAATTGGATTGGGCCGTTTCCCCGCGACTATTACTTCGGCCTGTTCTTCAGCGCATTCTTTGCATGCATGCATGGTATTTCGGGCCATCTAGGTGTGAAGGAAAGCCTGTTCGAATGGGCTATTGGCGCCTTGGTATGCGTGGTGGGTGTGTTCGTGGTTACCGTTTGGCACATCTTATTCAGAAAGCCAGTCATTCGGGAGTAGCGTCGTACACGTAACGTTGTCGCCTTCGGCACATCCAGGCGATGAGCTGCCGCCTTGGCACAATGCCGGGAAGCGGAAGTTCGAAGATTGCCCGCCCACATCTTTGCTGCACGCGTGCCGCCAGCATGCCCGTCACGCGACCGAGCAATGTCGATGCAGGCAGCGGCGTCTTCGGGTGTGTTGCACTCCTCTCCCTGCCTGCAACCGGTTCGGGTTTTTTCCATTTGGAAAGATCGGCGGCGTGCCAGGTGTTCATGTGTACGTATTCCGACGCTTTCATGCAGGCAAAGTACCCAAGCCGTTGCGCGTCTCCTGCAAGTGCATCGATGTCGCGCTGCGACCACTGCGCATCGCAGCCTATGCCCTTGCGGTACGAAACAATGAACGCCGGTTTTCCGGCTTCTCGGATGACGTCGCACAGGTGCGCATTCGAAACATTCCCTTCCCCTGCCAGTGCGTGGTTTTCAAACAGCAGGTAGTTAAGGTGCGGCGTGAGTGCATCTACTGCGTAGCCGAATGTCAGTTCGGGGTCGTGCCACACGGGATCGAATAGATTTACGCCAAAGGCTTTTCCGGAGGATTTGCAGATTCCGGATGCCGCGGCCACCAGTCGGTGCAACGAGTCGCAGCGGAAACGCACGCAGTCGGCAACCTGCTTCTCGCCTTTGCGCTCATAGAGCGGCAAGGCATACCCGTTCTGCGCTGCAAAGAGATCGCGGCACCAATGGCACGCGCAGCCGAAGAACGTCGCAAAGTCTCTGCGGGCGTATGCAGGCGGAGCACCGTACAGCATGTTATCCATGAACACGCCGTCACAATCTTCTTTGCATGCTGCCTGCACGCGCGACAGGACGGCGTGCATGCCTTCCGGATTATTGGTGCACACCATTGCCCGTCCGGCGCTGTAGGGCAGCAGGCGGTTATCGCCATCCTTGCAGAACAGGTCTTGGGCGCAATCGCGAATCACTCTGTTTGGCCCCTGCACGTACGCGTGTGTTGCTATGCCACGTCGACGAAACGCCGGTAGTCGGCTGCGCAAGTACCCCCGCTGGGCCTGTTCTGCAGCATCGCAAAAGCCCCACGAGTACGTGACCCACATGTCGGTAACTCCAAGTGAGGCGGCATGCTCAATGCTTTCGTCTTCGTACAGCCGAAGAAAGCTGGCGCCATCCACACTCATGCCCCAGGATCCGTGCTTCACGCGGATCATGTCCGCGGTGCCCGGGCCTCCCCAGGCGTACAGTCCCAGCCGCGTAGTGTGTTGCTTCATGCCGACTGCGCCGCGAGTAGATCGTGCATGCATGTTGGCAGTGCATCGAAACACGGCTGCATGGCATGTACGTCCGAAGCCGGCAGTCTGGAAAGCACCCACGAGGCCAAGTCAGCACCCTCTGGCTGCCGCCCGAGCCCGATGCGTAAACGCGGAAACCCTTCGCCAACTGCCTCGACAATCGACTTGAGGCCGTTGTGCGTGCCCGGGCCTCCGGAAACGCGGAAACGGTGCGTGCCCAAAGGCAGATCGATGTCGTCACAGCACACCAGCAGTTGAGTCGATGGTTGCAGTTTATAAAAATCGACCAGCTTGCGTACGCATTGCCCGGACAGGTTCATGTACGTGGTCGGCTTTACCAATAGTACGGGACTGCCTTCGAATTCGGCCTCGCCCACCTGCGCTAAAAATTTCTGCTTCTCGCTCCAAGCGACAGTGCCGAGATGTTTCTGCAAGGCATCCAACGCCAAGAAGCCCACGTTGTGTCTGGTATCGGCATAAGCCTTCCCTACGTTTCCTAGGCCGATGATAACGAGCGATGGCTTCATACGCGCAACGTAGTATACCGCGCCGTCTTACACATGCACTCCCAGATCTTTCAGTGCGCCTTTGAATGCATCCATCGCACGTTTCGTTTCTTCTTTGTTTGGCGATCGTTGCAGCTCATGAGCCAACTGGTTGCGCAGCTTGTGCGCCCACCAGACTTCATTCAAGTTCCGGAAGCGTGGCCCCGATTGCTTGAGCTTGTCGCCCATGGAACCCGTAAAACCAAGTAACTTTAGCGCCGTATCCACGACCTTGTCCGCTTCCATCACTTTCAGCACGTCGCTCTGCTGTTGCCGCGCATGCTCCCACGCATTGCGGATGGCGGCGGCCGCAGGCCCCTTTAGCTTGCGGGTTCGTGCCAGCAGCACCGTAAACACCAGGCCTGCCAGAACCGCAAATACAAGCGCGCCAAAAGCGATCCAAAGCGTCATGATTTCTTCTTGGCGGGAACGGGCGCGGCAGCGGGTTTTTCAAACGCCTGCTTTTGCAAGGTGCCAGCCACGAATTCAGATAGAATGCCCTGTACAGTCGTTGCGTCCTTGAGATTCTTCTTGTGCATGTACGCTTCCAATCCCAGGAGAATGGAGGATTCCACGTTCTTGGGTTGGTACACGTGATCCAAAGACACGGTGGAACCGGTGGAGATTTTTTCAATGGTGATGGTGCCGTAGCGTAGCAGCGTGGGCGCAATCCCTTTAATTTCGTAGCTCACGGATTGGATGTCGCTGTACAGCGTGCGCGACGCCTGTCGGTGGAACCATCCGTGCCATGCAAGGTCGATAACGCCTTTATTCGTAATCACCCATGCGTCCAAGAAGTAATCCATGAAGTTTCTCGCCCACCACACAAGCGCTGCAAACACCGCAACGAGCGCGGTGTACAGCACGTACTTATCGGGCAGGAAAATGGCGACCACGATAGCCGCAAGAACAGAAGCGGTCGGCCAAAACAGCGACTGCAACATGGTGATCCAGTGCTTGTGCACGACGCGCTTCATGACCTCTTCTTCTTCCAGGTGCCCGGTGAAGAAAAAACGGTTCAAACGATCCACACGTGGATTGTACCGCACATTCCAACTGGGCAGAAGCGCAGTCGTATTCATGCCTTCAAGTACGACTCTCTTTTTGGTATACTGGTTTCATGACAGCTTCGAAGCAGCGCGGCATTCTCTTCCACCTGTTCGACGTCATACTGAACATCGTCATTATTGTCGCCATTGTGGCAGTGATCCGTACGTTCATTGTGTCGCCGTTCCAGATCGAAGGGAACTCCATGGTCGATACCCTGGAGCACAAGGAATACATCGTCATCAATAAATTCCGTTACCTGTTTGGCTCTCCGCAGCGTGGTGATATTGTGGTGTTTCGACCTGAAACCGATCCTAGCAAGTACTATGTAAAGCGTGTCATTGGATTGCCTGGCGACACTATCGTGGTACGCAACGGGTACGTGTACTTGCGCGACCCGAGCAAGGGCGACATCCAGTTCAACGAGCCATACTTAAGCCAAGCCAGCAGCGGGAACACGTACAAGTATCCCGTCAGCAGCGGCGATACTTCCGAGGAGATCTTCACGGTTCCGCAGGGCCAGTATTTTGTACTTGGAGACAACAGGCAGGGCAGCCTGGATTCACGCAGTTTCGCCCATGTTGGCGCGCATGCTACGCCGTTTGTGCCAGAGGAAAACATTAAGGGAAGCGTGTGGTTCGTGGCACTACCCATAACGAAAATCCATGCGTTCGAGCCGCCGCAGTACAACTTGTAGGACTCCATGACTCCTTGAAAGCGCTACG
>CAZENR010000022.1:0-15356 GCA_964513925.1 uncultured Candidatus Peribacteria bacterium | reverse complement strand
GAAGGATCTTCTGAAGTCGCAGTAGGGAGGAAGTACACCTATACTAGAGCACTCGTTTACAACGAACCAGTGTCGCGGGTGTTGGCTAAGCCAAGACAAGTCTGCCCCAAGCGAAAAATAGACATTGCATATTTGCATTAATAGTATGTAATAACCTAATCTGCTTAGGAAATACATCGGTTCTACATCAGAAAAGAACGCGCGACTGCTTTGTTTGCAGCCAAGGAGGCACTGAGTCCTGTCTTTGCTGGGCGCAGCATTATCGTTTCGTGCAGTGGCCTGTGGCCAACTGGAGGCATGCATATTCTGCTTCCATACATCATCGGCGTCATCCTCCTTCTTGCCCCGCTGCATGTGCGGGCGCAGGTTGTCATCAGCGAAGTCCTCTGGATGGGTAGCGATGCAAGCAGTGCCGATGAGTGGTTGGAGTTGGCGGTACGGTGCGGCTCCAACGAGGCGTGTCAGGATGTCGATGTATCGGGCTGGAGCCTAAAGTATCTCAACTCTTCCGGCATCGATACTGTCATGTTCTCGCTGCCCCAAGGGACAATCGTATCCACACTCCATCCGCTTGTCATTGCCCGAAAAGACGCCGCGGCTTCGCGCCTGCTACAAGAGCCGGGTGTGGTAAGCAGCTCGGTGTCGCTGCCAAATACGAAGTTGCTGCTAAAGCTGTGGACGGCATCGGGGACGCTGGTCGATACCGTAGACGACGGAGTTGGAGCGCCGTTTGCGGGGCAAAACCCTTCCGGCGGTGCCAAGGCGAGCATGGAACGCATCGATCTCTTGGCTCCCGGAAACGATGCTGCCAACTGGCGCACTGCCACCGAAAGCACCGGTTTCGATGATGGCAGCGCTATGTTTGGCACGCCCGGCACATTGCCGCCTGCCCCAAGCGAGCCAGCATCGGGTACGGGCACTACGCTGTTACTTCCGCAAGACGATACGGGAAGCGGCGAGATCCTTGTTGTGCCACAGGCTGCAGAACCACCGCTTGCAGAAGAGCATGTGCTTCTCAGCGGCGTCTTGGCAAACCCGAAAGGCAAGGATGAACTTGGCGAATGGGTAGAGCTCCATAACCTCTCAGACAGTCCGGTGCTGCTTACCGGCTGGTCGCTTGTCGGAAAGGGTAACACGGTAAAAACGGCATCTCTTGGCGGCATACGCTTGGCCGAACGTTCCAAGACAAGACTTCTGTATGCCGATACGCAGTTGTTGCTGACAAACACCAAGTACACGGTAAGTTTGGTAGACCCGCTGGGTGCGGAAGTCTCGGCTGTATCGTGGGAGGACGCCGCGGAAGACAGGGTGTACAGGCCAAACGTATTCACCGAGCTGACCATGCACGCAACGGTAAGCAGAGTGATCGATGGCGATACGGTGGAAGTGGTGTTCGATGCCGAGCCTGCACCCGACGGCAGCTCCTTGGCTACTGTGCGCCTCCTTGGCGTAGACGCACCTGAATCGGTACACCCAACACGACCAGTAGAGCCGTACGGCATGGAAGCATCAAATGCGCTGAAATCCCTTCTAGAAAAGAAAAAAGTTGAACTACAATTTGATACAACTAATTGGGATGCCTACGGAAGATTGCTGGCGTACGTGCGTGTGGATGAGCAAGTGCTGGCCCAGGAACGCTTGCTGAGCACCGGGTTGGCTCGCGTGTATCCGGATTTTCCGTTTGCAAGACGCGGCATGTTCGATGACTACGAAGCCCGTGCCAAAGCGCTGAAGCTGGGCATGTGGTCGTTGCCACCGTCGCATGTGCAGTACAGCCTGGCGCTGCCGCCCGCACTCGCAACAGACGTTCGCATGGAAGCCCAGCCGACTCTGTTGCCCTCCGGCAGCACATCTCCAGCGCTCTCCGGCAGCGACATTGTCAGCATGGGCTGGAACACCCTCTCAATCTCCGAGGTGTACGCGCACCCAAAAAAGGGTGATGCTGAGTGGATGGAGCTGTTCAACCCGGGTCCGGCAACCGTGCACCTGCATGGCTTGCGTCTGCGCATTGGCCAGGGGCCAAAGGCGAAATTGGTCCGCTTTCCACACGGGGTCGTAGCCGCGGGTGGCCGTATCGTGTTTTCCGATGCCGACATGAAGCTGACGTTGCGCGACACCGGAAACATGCTTTCACTCGTCGGTACCGGATCAGTCGCATTGCACGCCATGGAGTATCCGAAACTGAAGGCAGGGCAGGCTTGGGTAAGCGAATCCGGTATGCAATGCCTGAGTACCGAAACAACTCCGGGCGAACCAGGGACATGCACGCTTGCCGCAACGGGTGCAGCGCTGCAGGAAGGCGGCGTAGTTCGTGCGTTGGCACAGGCGTCGAATGCATCTCCCAAGAAAGTGCCGGCGTCTAGAGCTAGGGCAGGCAGTTCGCCATATTCGCAGCAGGTGCTGTCATCGCTGGCATTCCCTGCATACGCACCGCCAACGACATTGCCGGTGCCATCGGGCGCCGGTCCGTGGCAGGTGTTTACGTTCCTACTTGCATGCGTTTCGCTTATACAAGGCACGCTCTTTTGCGTCATTGCATGGAAAAGCGGCCTGCTGACTACTACAAAGCTGCGCGTCGGTTAGGCGTTGTCGTCGTTTTTCAAGAATGACCGCAGTGCGCCTATTTCCGAGGTGTCGGCTGTTTTTGCGTCCTGCTCTATTGCACGGTCAAGACCGCGCTCAGTCGCATCTGCTTCCTGCTTGAACGCGGCGACAATTGCGGAATTTTCGGCATTGAAGTCTGTGACAAGTTCCTCCTGCTCGGATGCGATATCCGGGGAAGCTGCAGAAATTGCATCTTCTAACTCGCGTACATCTGCGCGCAGTTCGGCGGCCTCCTTTTTACGCAGCATAGCCTCTGTGGCACACAGGTCACGCAGCTGCAGGCGCATGGCATCGTCCCATTCATTGGCCTCTATGCGCTGCAGGAGTGATTTCTTTGTAGCATTAGGAATGCTGCGTGCCGTTTGTACGACGTACAAAAGCATCTGGTAGGCGGTTGGTGCACTCATGGGTGTGTTGGTTAAGGCACAAGCGGGTTACCTGCTGCGAGATAGATCATTGTGGGGTCGTAGGTCTTGGGAACCTTGGGGGCATCGTTGAAGGGTACGCTGATTGCCTTTGCGTCCTTCGCGCCTTTGTAATAGGTGAGAAACAGTTTCCCGGAATCCTCTTGGCGGTCGATGGAAGCATATTTGCCATTCGCATCGATAAGATACGTGTAGTGAGTGCCGGCATTGGGGGCGGCGACCACGAACACCCGGCGCATGCCGTTGATGTTCACTTGAACTTTCTGACCCCTCGTCACGCCCGTAAGCGCATCTACACGCTCCTTGGTCGATGGCTTGCCATTGGCAACAGCGCTCTTCTCGACGCGGCCCTTGAGCATGGTGTTCAAATGGTATTGAGAAGCCTGTCTCAAGTCAGAGGCGCTCAACTTGGCGACCGCATCCTTCAGTAATTTCTTTTCAGCTTCATTCATTGCCATGCCATCGATTCTTTTTGCAGCCTCTGTTGGTCCGAATGCCGCAGCACTGAATAGCGCGTCTTCAAGGTGAACCAGGGCTTTGGGGTCTCGTTTGAGGATTTCCTTTTCAACGTTCTGAAGAATTTTTGTCGCTTTGTCGTAGGACTCGGGTCCGAACTCCGCATCTTTCAGCTTGTCGTAGGCATCAATCGCTTCCGCTAAGAGATCTTCGGCTACACCCTTGAGCATCGCTTTCTTCTGGAGCGCGATCGAGTTAATGCCGTCCGTTTCCAAAATTTCAGCCAGCTCATTCATCCCTTCGGCATCGGTCTCGTGATGCCTGATCAATTTCTCCGTATCTGCGATCATATCGCGGTACACTTCTACACGGGCACTTGCCAAACCAAGCTTGCGCTCGGTGCTTGAGGCATTCTTATTCACCCTGTAGCGCGCCTGGTCTTGCGCCTTGGTCAGGGATATTTTTGCGGTTGATACGCGGGCCTCTGCCTGCTTCTCCGCTTCGGCTTTGACGCCTCTCTTCACTTTGTTCACATCGATCTCATCCAGTTTTTTCCCACGAGTGACATAGCCTGCTTTGGTAAGCCGGTCCACGGTTTTCTCGAATGTGCTGTCCACGGCACGAGTCGATGCTTTTTGACCGTTGACGACTGCTTCGAGCGCATTTTTCGATGTTGCATCAGGTTTCTGTGTTTGCTCGAATGCCTCCAGGTCAGCAACACGATCAACAGCGAAGGAAAGACAGCGCTGTTCTCGCTCGGAATATCGGAACTGTTGCATAGCGTTAGTAGGAATGGGTGTTGATTTGTTCATATTTTACCATTTTCTGCTGATTTAAGCAAAATTTGCCCGTAAGGCAGCGTAAGGGCATGGAATTGACAAATTAAAATTAATATTGTAAAAAGATATAAATAGTTTCATGGATTTCTCCAAGAATGCTTCCCCTGGCCAGAAAAACACTGCTTCCGCTGCCCATGCGGAGTTGCGAATTCACGATGCCGTGGAATCGCCTGCAGGGCGTATGGAGCAGCTTGTGCGCAGTATCGGCTGTCCTTCGGAGGCGTTGCCCCGTTGGAACAAGTTATTGGGTGATTTGCTTCGGGTACTGCGCGGCAATGCCGCCGGCCAGCAAGATCGCATTGTGGGTATTCTGGCCGAAATGGAGGCCCGTGTGTGGACCTGCTTTGGTCAGTCGGTACGAGAGGATATTGGCCAGGCGTGTACCGCCGATGACATCGATGCGATAGTGCAATTGCGTATGTCACCTGAAGATTGCGCGTATTCGGGATTCGATATGCAGCGCATACATCCGCGTACGACTGCGCTCTACCGGCTGGCACAAGAAATTCCCGGACTGGCAGGCGCGAGTACGCAGCAGCTCCTTGCGACTGCGAGTCGTGCTTCTGCGGTGCTCAACGAGCAGATTCGTGGCGATAGGCGCGCGGAAGTTATGCGTACCCGTTGCCGGCAATACTTGGAGCGTTTCCAAAGCGACCCCGATGCGTTTTTGGCATGGCTGAATACCGAAAGCCACAGGAACAGCATCGCGCAAGACGGACAGCTAATCGCGCTTGCCATGCGTCGTTTACGTATTGTTCTTGGTACGTATCATGGCGTGCAATCTCCAGGGCCGGGTTACCTGCATGCCTACAATTGGTTGCTAGCTGCATGCGCTCAAGCAAATGTGACAGGCGCCATGCAAGCTGACGATGCCGTGGAAGTTCTGCGTACAACCAGGGTGTTTGGAACCGATGCAACAACCGCAGCTCATACCGATGCGATGAGTGCAATTTCGGCAAGAGCGCAGGTTGTGCTGTCCGATATTGCACTCCCTTCCGACATGGTTGCTTGTTTTGCCGCCGCGGCAGCGAGTCGGACGACTTCTGCGCCCGCGAAGTCATTGGCAGATGCCTTGTTGCAGAAGATTGCAGAGCGTATGAGTTCGTTGGAGTTGGACGATGTCTACTATCTCATGGACGGCATGCGCACCGCCCGCGCGTATCCAGACCGTGCATTTTTAGATGCACTTGTCAGCCAGGCTGCAACCAAATTGCATGCCGCGCACACGAAGCATCTGGTAATGATTTTGCATTACTGCTGCGAAATGCCCGATGCGTCTACGCTTGCGGCTACGCCTACTCTCGTCTGGGTAGGCGCCAACAGGGCCGAGGCAGTTGCTGAACAACTGTCGCCCATGGAGTTAAGTCGCATTCTGCGTTCGCTGGCGCACTTAGGCGGCGAGCCGGACTCTTTGCAGGCGTGCGTAGCCAGGCTTGCTGACAGGGGAGTGCGTCTGTTGCATGGATCGCATGAAGCGAAAGGACGCCAGTTCACAAATTTTGATATCAGCACCTCGCTATGGTCCATGGGCGAATTTTTCTCGAAGGGACAGGTGCCTGTGACGACAGTGGGTAACGATATGGTTGCTGCATTCGTAGACGGTCTTGCGTCCAATGCCAAGGCATCGGCAGGAACATACGACAGCATTTCGGCTACATCGGTACTTACGGCATTTGCACGTATTCCGCAGCGTACGCCGGCGGTGGAGGGAGTCATGCAAACGTTTGTGCCGCATGCGACCGGCCTGGTACATACTGCTCGCGACTACTCGCCGTATTTGGCGGCAGAGCAACTGTGGGCGCTTGGTAGAATGGGCCTTGCAGATGCGCATGCCCAGGAGTTGGCCGGTGCCTTACTGCAAAAACTCAATTTCGCGGTCGGCATTCTTACGCCGCAACAATTGGCGCGCTGCGCATGGGCTGTTGCCGTGTTGTATCACCGCGGAAGCAAGGCGGTTACACCAGCATCGGTAGAGCCGCTGCTTGTTGCCGCGCAGAGCGCGATTGTCGATGGCGGCGTGCAATCCGTTGCGGATGCTACATCGTTGTATCATGCGCAACTTACGTTCTATAACAGCGCGCATCCGGCACTTGTCGACCACTGCCGAGGTAACGGACAAGCGTGGCTGCGCGGCAAGCAAGTGGAATGCGGGGTGCCCAAGAGCGCTGCCGAGCGATGGGTGTATGAAGATGTGCAACACAAATTCAGCAATGACTGCGCTGCCGGCCTTACGCATTTCGGATTCGATTTGGATATTGGGCTGCGCCTGCGCGATCGCAGCGGCACTCCGCGGTTACTGAACATAGAAACCGACGGGTTGCACCATTTGCAGCCGAACAAACAGCATATAGATGTCTGGCGCGACGATCTGCTGCAGCGCAACGCCACACTCGTGCGCCGGTTGCCGTTTCACCATGATCGCGCAACGCTGAAGGTGTGTGTCGGTAAGCTGCTTCTAGACTTACGCAAAGAGGGGTATACGAGCTGCTCCGGCATTGAATTGTCAATTTAGTTAAATGGTTGTATAATAATAATTAGGCTGATCTTTGTACATCACTGCCAGCAATAACCCCTGTCGTATGGGGCTGCTGGTGCACTACACAAACTCCAAGAAAAACGGAGCGCCTTTGTGTGATGTACTGCCGTCCCCAGAAGGAGGGGTATTCCCATGTCGATCGAATTGTTTTCCATCCTCGCCATCGTGGCCTTCATCGTGGGCTTCGTCCTCAACATGTTCGGGTCCATCCGCGGCGGCACCGCGTCGGTGGTCCTGAACTTCGTTGGCGACGGCCTCATGATCGTGGGCCTGTGGGCGTTCTTGGCGGCCGCCACGCCGCCCCGCGCGTTCGCGTCGTTCCAAGGCTGGTTCCGCGGCGACTACTACATCCTGTGGCTGGGTGTGTTCATCGCGACAACGTTGGTGGGCCTCGTGCTGAACATGTTCAGTTCCGTCAGCACCGGTCCGGCCCCCGCCGCCCCCGCCACCCGTCCCAGCTCCACGCTCAACTTCGTCGGTGACGGACTGATGGTCACCGGTGCGTTGCTGCTCTTCCTGCTCTTCTTCCCGTCTGACAGTGCGCAAAGCTTTCAGACGTGGTTGAAGACGCCGGCCAGCATCACCACCGGTACGCCTGCGTCCGGCTCACTTCCCTCGGCGACCACAACGTCCACCGACCCGCTCAACCCCGTCTACGATCGTGCTACCGGACTGGTGACGGTTGACGCGCTCCCGCCGGACGGACAGGTCATGTTCGTCTACTGGAGTTCGGCAACCGTGCCACCCGAAGGTACGACCGGAGGTCGCGGGTTCGGACGGACGAAGTCGGCCAGCATCGTGGCGAAGGATGCAACGGCTGTGATGGTGCGGTTCGGTTCGCAGGATGGCACGCGCATGTCCACGGTGGTGAACGCCACCACGCGCTGATGCTGATGATTGATTGCTGGTAGTTCATGTTCCGGTCAGCCACCGGGGCCAGGCAGCGATGCTTGGCCCCACGGCTTGTATTTTACGTATTACGCTTATTTTTTTCGAAAAGTACATTTCGAAAAGAAAATTTATTTTTTGGCTTATTGAAGACATAAAGTCGCTATTGATAACAATTGACTAATGAACAGAAAAGAAATATACTGTCAAGTAGGCTGATCCTTGAAACCGCCGACGTGACATACGTCAATTGCCGAAGCGAAAGCGTTCGGCGGTGGGGTGAAAGCCTATGCTCTAACAATGGGGAGGTAAAAAAACCCATGAGCAATCCGTCTCTCCAAGACCGCCTCACGGCGGCAACCGTGGTGCGCCTGTGCGCCGCGGCCGTGTTTCTGATCGTGGGCATCGGTGCGGGCATCTACTACTCCAGCCTGCTCCTCGGTGTCCTGTTCGGTCTCGTGTCGCTGGCCATGGCGGGCAACGCGCTGGTGGACTCGGACGATGAACTGTGGGGCTACAAGATCGGTGGCTGGGCTGAACTCGCGTTCGACCTGACAATTCTCCTGTCCGCCGCGTTCCTCGTTCTGAGCCTGCAGGGCAACGTTCACCGCTGGAACACCATGGGCAACCGCAAGGCCCCGGCTGTGGCGGAGGGTAAGCTGCCCTTCGCGGACGATCTGTACAACCAGATCAAACGTCCGGAAGCTGGCAAGCTGACCCTGCCGCGCTACGCCGATGGCACGCGCTGGCTCCTGCGTCTGAGCGACAAGATCGTGGAACTGGTTCCGGGCGAACGCGACGGCTACAAGATCGTGGAGGATGTGGACACTCTCGTCGTCACCGGGGACTTCCCTGATGGCACGAAGATCTACTACATCAACATCGACCTCGTTCCGTCCGTATCGAAGGACATCCCGAAGGTGAAGTGAGCCAATGAGGCAAGTGACCGTATGTTGTCGCGGTTGCGAACGGGTTAGCCGTGGGGGGGTGGGTTACTCCACCCCCTTGTCTCGTGTGCCATTTTTTGGCGTGGCAGCGTTTTTGGCATATGCATGCGAAAAAGTCGCAGCGTAAATATTTGACAAATATCAATATAAGTTTATAATAACCATAAGGCTCCTTCGCAGCATCGCCCTTGCCATTATCGGTGCCTCGAGCATGTAACCCTGCGTAGGTTGCATACCCGAGGCACCGCGCAATTTCCGCAACGTGTCTCAAGCGCATCCTACAAGAAAGTGAGGTGACTAATGCGCTCCTGTCTCAACTGCCTGTTGTTCGCGCTGATGCTGGCTCTGGGTTCGGCTTCCACGGTCAACGGGCAGGACAAGAAACTGCCGCTCCCCGCGGACGAAGTGAAGACCCCGGCCCCGGCTGCCCCGACCAAGACCACCAAGACGGACAAGGTGGAACTCTCGGACAGCATGACCAAGCTCAAGGCGTACCTCGACGATGCGGGCCTCAGCAAGTGCTACTACCACTCCAAGTACTCGTTCTCGGTGATCGTGCCGCTGAACAAGCTTGAGGATGTGTGGAGCAAGAATGCCGAGGTCGCGGTCGCGACCAAGTTCGCTGAAGAGTACAAGATGAAGAAGGGGCCGTTCGTCAAGAAGATCATCGGGATCGCGTTCGTGACTACCCAAGGGAAGAACTTCGAAAAAGTGGTGTACACCGTCGATGACCTCGATGGTGTCCGCCGTTCGGTCGGGGTTCCTTTTCCCGGGAGTAGTTCGGACGTTACCGTGATCACGGACGAGATGATCAAGTTGTCCGAAGCCGACGAAGTGCTGAAGACGTTTACGCGTTGACGACGACACACCCGGGAAGATGCGGGTGGCTGGGGCTGGCTCGAAGGAGCCCCAGTTTGATGTTTCTGCATAGCGAATAGTCGCAATAAGCCCAGAACGGCATTGCGCTGTTTTGTCGTGTGCGCGCCAGAGCTGGGTTTAGGATGCCGGCCCCGGCAAGCCGCGCGTGCGCACACCTGTGGCAATTGTTCCTGGCACACTGAAAGGATCTACGAACGCTTTGCGGTTGGCTTCGTTTTGTACCCAATCCCAGTAGGCGCGCGCAATTTCTTCTGGGTTATGCTGAATGAAGATATGGAATGGAGTGCTGCCGGGTCGGACGCCATCTATCCGCAGGCCCGGAGTGTAGGCAACCAAGTCTCCGGCTCCAAGCTGCACGTTTTGCCATGGTCGCAGCCCTGCGGTTACCGGGTCTGCAACGCTGTCCAGCAACGGACGCAACTGTGAAATTGCATTCTCTTTCCAGCGCTGGACAATTTGCGCCACGCTGAGCGTTTGCATTTCTACTGGCGTCAAGCGCAAGACGTACTCTTGCGATGTGCGGTTTGGGAACGCAATGTCGAAGTGTGTTGCTGGCAAGCTGGCATCGGTGGGTGCTCGACGTACAACAAGCCCGCGAATACCGGGGCCGATTTCGGCCAGGGCAATATCGCCTAGGCGTCGGGAGAGTTCCGCTGGCGATAGTGCGGGTGCTGCAGTGGTTCCCAGCGGAGGGGCAGCGGTAGTACCAAGCGGTGGCGCTGCAGTGGTTCCTAGTGGGGGAGCGGCAGTCGTTCCCAGCGGAGGGGCAGCGGTAGTACCAAGCGGTGGCGCTGCAGTGGTTCCTAGTGGGGGAGCACCAGTCGTTCCCAGCGGAGGGGCAGCGGTAGTGCCAAGTGGTGGCGCTGCAGTGGTTCCAAGTGGTGGTGCTGCAGTCGTTCCCAGCGGCGGAGCCTGCGTAGTTAGCGGTGGTGCAACTGTGGAAATGTTGCCATCAATTCTGGTAGAACCAATCGGCTCGGACGGAATGTTCGCTCCCAGCAATACCACAATATTTGCCAACTGGTCGGTCTGCGGCTTGTAACGGTTTTCGATTGCCGTCACTTGGTTGCCCATGCCATCTAGCGCGGTGTTTATTTCGGCATTTCCTGCGGCGGAGTTCGTGCCGCGGATGGGGAGGATTGTGGAATCGGTGCGTTGGATGTGGTTGAGCAGCGCACCGGTCACCGCAACGTTCTGTGCACTGTCGGTGGTTGTGCCGTGCCTACTGTAAATCTCCTGCAGCCGCTTGCGCAGCGTCGCCGTAGCCTCGGTCATTTCCACGTTGCGCTGCGTTTCCATGCGCGTGCGGATGGTATTCACCTTGGTGCGAATGGCATCGCGCACGTCCGGGCGCATGCGCATGGGCAGGATCATGAGCGAGAACACCAGGCCCAACTCCTGTGCATGCGTCACGGCGGCTCGGCGCTGGTTTTCGTCGGCGTAGTTGAGTGTGTCCACATTAATCGTAGAGCCGTTGAGCTGCGTGCCGAACATGGTTTGTATGTCCTCCACGCGGTGCCAGGCACCTGCCGTCCACTCGTCGTTGTTTCCTGCGATTTCGGTAAACAGGCGGTCCCAGTCGGCGGCAATGTTGGCTTGCTCGTTGTCGGTAATGACGCGCTCACCGCGCGACTGTGCGCGTGCCAGACCATCGGGACCTTCTACCACCAGCATGCGTCGCACCAGCGAGTTGGTCATGCGTTGGGCAACGTATTGCTCGGTGCGTTCCAGGCGCTGTGCATACTGCGGGCTGCGCAGCAGTGCCAGCATGGTCTCGCGAGCTTTGGTGCGGCCTTCGGTGGGGTTGCCTGGACTGAACCGTTCGAAAATGCCCGGATCGTTGGATTCCAAACGATCCAGTGTTTGCTGTGCGATTCGGTCTACGTTGCGGCGCTCCTCGAACGTGCGCTGGAACGTAGTGATGCGAGCGCGCAAGGTGCGGAAGCGGTTGTTGTCCATGCTGCGCAGCACTCCGCCGCCAATGAGTCCGAAGAACGGACGGTTGAGCAGCGCGTCTACGTGGTTGAGCGTGGCAACGTTGTGAAAACTTCCCGGCACGCCAACCGGGCCTTGGTTTAAGAAGCGCGTGACGAAGTTGAACACCGTCATGACCGTGGATGAATTCGGTCCGGTCATGGATGCGATCATGTCGGGGGTAAGCGGCTCGTTGCTCCTGGCACTTGCCACGTAGACTGCGTACTTAATTTTTTCCACGGTCAGCAGTACTTGCGGCAGCGACTCGCGGTTGCGGGCGCCCTCGTTTAGGAGCTCATCGAACTTGCGCTTCAGCGCCAGCTTGGCGTCGCCGGTAATAATGCGCGCCGCCTCGCAGTTGTCGATGAATTCGCTGTAATCCAGCTCTATCTCGCTGCCGCGCTGCAGCAGCTCGGCGCGCACATCGCGGTCGAACGGCGCGGTGCGCAGGCGATTGTAGAGCGAGAATTCCTCGCGGCGGTCCGGCGTTTCGGGGTTGGGGTTGAGTGTAGAGTTCTCCTGCGGGCGACGCCTTGCAGACGGGTTAGCCGGTGCAAGCGATGCGATAATGTCCGAGAAGCTGCGGTTGGTGTAGCGGATTTTGGCGATGCGCTGACCCTGAATGACCATGCGGTTGTATTTCTCTTTCAAGTGCATTGGCAAGTCGTCGAACGAGTTGAGGCTCGTCATTTCTTCGTCGATTTCGCGTATGGTTGCGGCGTTCTCCGGCTCGCGTGATGCGATAAGGTAGAACGCGTGTGCGACGGCCTTGCCGATGTGCTCGCGGTGTGTCATTTGGTATTCGAACATGGCTTCTTTCTCCGAGCGGGAAAGACCCATGCGATTGGCTTGGTCATTGAGTTCGCGGTACAGGCGGCGTGCGCCCGGCGAACCTCCGCCGGCTTCCACGTCGTCAAACGAGTCGGTGGCCATGCGACCGTCGCCGCTATCAAACGACAGTGCGCCGCCCAGTGCGACTCCGCCGGTGATGGGTACGAATGCGTCTGCCAGGGTTCCAAGCCGCACCTGCGCCAGCGATGCCATGCCCGCGGCTGCGGGGCCGACATTCAGGCGGTGCTGGTCTAAGAACCGTGCCATCACTTGCAGCTTGTCGCGGTCTTGCCGCGCGCCTACCAAGCCCACGTACTCCGCGGCATCGCGCAGGCGACTGCCGGTAAAGCTGGTGGCGGCCTTGAACTTGTCGCCCATGTTGTCGATGGCGTTTTCGTTGCCGTTTACAAACCGGTCGTAGGCCCACCAGCCAACTAGGCCGATGCTTGCGGCACGTACGAAGCCGTTCTCGCTGCGAAGCCCCTTCCACAACATGAATGCGCCAACACCCATCACCACCCACTGCAAGCGGGGATCGGCGTTGCGGAAGTTTTCCATGACAGAGCTGGTCTGCTGGCGGTACTCGCGCTCCTGCACGCTGCCGAACATGCGGCCGAACTGCTGGCGCTGTTCCAGCATGGTCAAATCTGTATCGGTACCCCTATTCCTATATATAGCGTACATCTCGACCAGCGACTGCTGGTCTACCGCACCCAGGCGGATGGCCGATACCAGCTGCGGCGGAGCCAGCGGATCGCCCAGAATGTTCTCGGGGCTGGTGGCATCTATTTCGTTCAGTGCCGGACGGTGGCTGCGCATGTAGCGCTGATACAGTCCGAAGATCTCCGAGTTGCGATCTGGGGCGTCCTCGCGGCTGTCCATTGCCGCACGGGCGATTTCGCTTGCCAGCGGGTCGGCATTGGTGGGCATGCTGGAGCCAGACAGCAGGCTGAGTACGTGCTGCATGGTTGCCAGGCGACCCGTGCCCGTGGCGCGCAGATCGTCGACATCTTCTTGCGTCAGCGGAGCGGCGAACACATCCGGGTGCGCCGCGCGCACGTTGGCCGGAACACGGCGCTCGATCATTGCCGAGAACTGCCGCAGTTGGTCTGGGTTGCTGAAGGCGTCGGGGCGCAGGAAGCGTGCTACTTGTGCCTGGTCGTCGACCTGGCGCTTGGCACGGCCGATATCCGGACGTACCAAGTTCTCGTGCTGCCCCTTTATAAAGCCCTCCACTCCGTCGGTAAGACGATTGATAGGCGAGCGGTCGTTGTCGAACGGCGTTGCCTGCCGGCACAAGCGTGCCTCGCGGGTGGAGAAGCCGATGAGGGAGAAGGTGTACTTCACGACAGAATAGAATCAGGAATTAGTGTCCTGCGTGACCACTGGTACCAAGAGATTTCTTTATGCCAAACGGTGCCGGCACCCATTTCTCGAAGAAGTTGTTGAACTTGCCTCGCGCGGCCTGGCCGCCGAGCATTCCCCACAGCAGACTGGAGCCTCCGAGGAACGGTGCAGCGATCAGCGCTCCAATGCCGGCGCCGGCGCCGAATTTGGTAATGGTGCCGCGGTGTTCCCAGACTTTCTTCATGCCACCCAGTGCGCCGCTGCCAGCCCATTGGCCAAGGCCGACAACGCGCTTTACGCCTTCGTATCCAAGTTGCAGCGGCGAAACCACGGCATTCGCCACGCTTCCAATAAGTGGAATCTTGCCGATAAACGGCACCTGCCATGGTGTGTACTTCAACTTCTTGCCGATCGCCTTGTGCACTCCATTAATAACCTTGCTGCCAAGCCATGCGCCACCGACAATGCCCAGGCCGACGCCCGCTGGTGCCACCCACGAAGGCAGCCCTGCCAGTGCGGCGGTGTTTGCCCCTGCTCCGGTGGTAATGCCTAACTTGGAGGCAAGCGCAGTGGTTTGGTTTACGCCAAAATTCCAGACATTGGACAGTCCCAGCTTATCCCACACGATGTCCCGTGCTCCAAGCCAGAAGTTCTTCGTTCCATTGAGGAAGCGCGTCCCCATGGGGATTGCGCTGTTTCCCATAGCAGCTTGGCTTGCGCCGCTCAGCAGCGAACCAGCAAGCAGTCCGCCACCGACAACTCCGGTGCCGATTGCGCCGGCACGCAGTACCTGGCGGCTGGTGTAGGCGGTTTGATCTGCGGTTTCAATGGATGGCTCCACTTCCGGCTGTGCGTCTTTCGCCTTCTTGTCGTCATCCTTTTTCTCGGGCTTCTTCTCCTCTGGCTTCTTTTCCGGTGCCTTAAAGGCTTGTAATGCAGCTTCAACATCTTCAAATTCATGTTTTTGACCTGCGGGACCCTCTATCTTCTCCTTGCCGAGAACCTTGAGAATTTGCTCGTGAATCTCTGCTCGCATTTTTTCTGCTGTAAACGCGGCATTGTTTTTCAATACATTTTTACTAAGCGCCTCCAAATCAGCCTTTCGTTTTGCGGCATCAGTAGCTTCAACTAATTTTTTTGCATCTGGCGCGCCAGTCTTCGACATTGTTTCCCAGAGTTTTTTCCTGGTGTCATCCGAAACTTTTTCGTAGCCTGAATTCACGGCCTTTGCAATCGCCTCTTGAGCTTCTGATGGTGCCTCAGCCAATGTTTTAAACTTTGGACTCATTGAGTGTGAGTGTGTTTGTGTGCAAAGTAATCACCTTATAATAGCAGAAAATGCTTTTCTTTGCAATTGTTCGTACGTACGCATCTTCTGGCCCGGAAAGCAGTCTGTCTTTGGGGTGAATCCTTCAACACTCTTGCATCTCTGTTTTTTGCGTTCTATATGATTTTTCCAAACTCATATTTCCCACTTTTTTAAAAAAGTGGGGTATCCGCCTACGCCTGCGGGCTACGGCGGGACAGGAAAACGTCGCGCTAAAGCAATATGTTCTTTGCCCAAACGAGCTCTCTCCACTTTTTTGGCGCAAAAAAGTGGAGCAAAAAACATGCCGCTTGTGAAAGGCTT
>CAZENR010000021.1:0-17063 GCA_964513925.1 uncultured Candidatus Peribacteria bacterium | reverse complement strand
GGAACCCTGCGCGACGGCGTGTTGCACTTGCGTGCGAGGGATTGCCAGTTTGAAATCACGGCATTCCAGGTGCCGTTGGATACCCTGGAATTCACTCTGGCCACAAACGGCAAAACGGTAGGGGGAGGCACGTTATTTGGAGAGGTGCAACTTCGCGACTTATCGGCGCATTTGCCTCCACGTCTTCTTGCGGGGGTCGGTGCTGCGAAGCGACTCTTCCCGCAAGTAATGCCCGCAATACGCCATTCACTGGATTCGGCGGCAATGCTGGCCAAAGGGGGCGCAGCACGCCTGGGCGGCGCATTGGTGGGCATGGGGCAAGTAAGCACGCTTGGCCTGCGCATTCTCGCTGAAGAATCGTGGCGTCCGTGGGGGCTGTTCGACACACAGGGTTACTGTCGCACCATCGGCACGTGCGAAGCGGAGTCGCTACCGGAATCGACCGCCGCATTGACTCTGCGCGATATGCACTTTGATTTCGCCACCCGTCGCGTGAAGGCACGTTTTCTTGCGCACGGGCCCAACGCGGCATCGACCGTACCCGGCATTGTCTTGCTGGATCACGCGACCGGCGAACCTGTTCCCTTGAACTACTGCCTGTATACGGCGGTGCAACGCGACGCATCCGGCATCCCCATTGCCTGCGAGCTGCGCATACCACGTTGGGCACGGCTGGGAACGCATGTGACGGCAATCGCCATGGCGGACACGCACATGTGCGGATCGGTGGAATTACATGGCGTCCGCCAGCGCTTGGCCTGGCTGCGCCACTGGCTGCTCGGACGCAGGCCACTGGCATAAACAAGGCGTCGGCGCCTAGAATGCACTCATGTTCACACTCGATCCGCTCCATCCCATTTTCAATGCCGTATTGGAGATAGTGTCGGAGCAGCCGGGTATTACCGTGGGCGCATTACATACGCAGCTAAAGAAAAAAGACATCGACGTTTCGTTGCAGCACGTGTACCGGACGGTTACGCGACTAACCGATGAGCAAATTCTGGTGAAAACAAAAGGCAACGTGTCCATTAACCTCATGTGGGCCTCGTACCTGCAATTCTTTGCCGAAAAAACCAAACGCGCTGCGGTGGACATGCAGAAGAATACGCCGCTGTTTCCGCTGAAGTCCGGGGAACGCAAAGTATTTGAACTCGATACCTTGGCAGATGTAGAGAACATGTGGAACCACATTCTGGTGCAGCTCTATCGCGTAACGCCCGAAGAAAAAATGCTGTTTAAGTTCTACTCGCATGCGTGGTGGCAACTGGGCAATAAGCCGGGTCAGCGCGAGCTGTACAAGCGTATCGCCGATGCCGGGATTCGGTGTCACTGGCTCTTTGGCAACACATCGGCGCTCGATACGCTTATTGCGGAGCAGAACCAGAAAGTATTCCTTGCCCGTTGTACCGATACGCCGCCGTTCCCCGCACAGGGATACAACATCAACGTGTACGGAGAATACGTACTGGAATGCATCTTCCCGAAAAATATCAGCAGTCACTTCGACATGGTGTTTGCATCCAGCGACAAGATCGATAAGCAAACGCAGCACATCGTCTCGGATCTATTCCGCATGCGCGATAGCTTTAAGCTGACCGTCTGGCGCAACTGGAAGCAGGCGGACACCGTGCGGGCCAAGATCGCGGAATTCTTCCGGTAGAATCTATTGATCTTTTGCTGTATTTTCATAAAATTGTCAATATGGCGCTGACCAAACCTGGCGATGTCAACAAGCTCGTAGCACGATACGCCGGCAACAGAGATGAAATTGTTGCTGAGCTGGAAAGAGAGGTGCAAGGCGACCCGGAAGTCGTTCTTCGGTTGGCCGACAAGGTGCAACCGTTTTTGAGCGTAGACATCATTCGATCCGCCATGCTTACGGTAATGGCCGCAGATCATCCGGAGCGCTACCTACCCTACCTTCACAAGGTACAAAACTTCTTTCCAGATGAAGAGCTGCGCGAACGCATGCGAGGCGTTCACCGCACCCATCCATGGATGTTCTATACCCACGGCCAAACACTGAAGCCGCTGTTTCCGAATGAGTATTTCAAGCGACAGATGGACCAGGGCATAGACATATTCCGTGATCCGGACTTGCGCAGCATTTTTCTGCTATTCAATGCGCCGATGGCCATAGCGTCGTACGGGGAGAATATTCGTGATCGCATGCGACGCATGCTGGATACCGAAGAACAGGCAGATGTGTACATGGAACAAGCGAAGGAACCGGGCTTCGCATGCGGCGGCATGGAGAAGAATTTCCTTCAGGCAGCCCGCGAAGGACGCGGACTCTGCACAGTCAATGGCGGGCAACTCCTGGCAAAGCACTACCATGCTAAAGGAGCAGACAAGGCAAAGAAGGTTTCCTATGTCGCACCGGGCAACCAGGAAACAGTAGAGGGCTACATGCTCTGGCGCGACTACATTTACGCTCCCACAGACGGCCAGCATGTACCCATCATTCAGGCGCTGGAACGCGGCGATCGCGATGTCACCATAGAGCACCTGACCGTAAAACCGGTTCGCCCGCTTATCGGCACCACGTCGAAGCAGCTATTCGGCGCTTTCCGGGGAACTGAAGATGGTCACGCGTAATAGGATGCATTACCCCGTTACCGCGTTTCGCAGCAACTGGCGCACATCGGCTACGTACCCTCGCACTTCCGGCGAGTAGCGCAGGCCCAACAGCGATGCATAGACTTCGTATTTTTGCAGTGCCGCCTCGTAATCCCTGGCACCGTCGATATTCGTAATGCTGCTTTCGTCAGGCATGGTGACCCGCTGCACTTCGGCATCTGGGTGACCCATGTACCTACGCAGCTGCTCGGCAAAACACTCGGCTATGGCAAAGCACGAAGCCACGCGGAACGATTTGCGCGATTGCAGCCCCTGCAGTTGCAGCACATGCCACCGCTGCCCATCTTCCATCTCGTTCATGCTGGTTACCGCAGCATCGTATCCCTTGTAGGTAAGCAGCAGTGCAGCCTCTCCTTCTATCAGCCTGACGCGTTTGGCGTTACCCACTACCGGCTGCATGGCCAATGCCGATGCGGTCAATGGCCGCATGCGGCGGGCGGGCTGGCGGCAGTACTCGGCCAAGTGAACCGAGGGTGGATGCGCGGTGATGAGCTGGGGTAAGCGCATGGCGTTAGTTATGCGTATTCCAATCTGGAGGATCTCTGTCCTCGGGCGACCAATCGGATTGCGTGTCGCTGTCGTCATCTTGCGGCGCAATGCGATCGATGATTTCCTGGGCCAACTGCATCATGCCGCGCACGCCTTCGGAAATGCCTCCGTTGCGTTCACCCTCCCCTTCCAAGCGGGCAAGTGCGTCTACCGCCTCTTCGTAGTCACCTAACATGGAATGTTGCAGGGCCATTTCGGCCAAACCGAACATCAGCAAATCCTCACAACCTTCCTGAGTTGAAAACGTACTGACGAGCTGCCCAAGTTCACCGATGAGTGAACGCATCTCGGGATTTGCAGAGAGATCTGCACCATCGGGAAGCGCGTGATGCAAGGTATGGAAGCGACGGCGCAACGACTGAAACAGCAACCCGTACATGCGTACCACGGCTTCCTGGCCCAACTCTTCGGCGGCAGTCACGCCAAGCGCCAACAGCGACATGGATTTGGCGCCGTTCATTTTTACGTGTCCGGCCTCGGCAAGCCGTACCGCCTCGAATGGATGCCCCTCATCCAGCGCCGCGCGGAACAGGGCGAATACCTCATCCGAATTATCGCAGGTAAGCGCCAGTACCCTGCGCGCGTACACCCGAGTAAGCACATCGAGGGGGGTAGGCCCTACCAATGCCGTACGCGCCTGCTCTACCACATGCATCTCGTGCAATTCTTGCGGCACATGCTCGCATAACCGCAGCGCGACATACGCTGTCACACGGTCACGCACCGACGACTGCACTCCAAGAACCCCATTCGCCAATTGCACAAGTTGCTGCGTGTCCAAGATGTACCCATCTACACCATTGCTCAGTATGGGCGGTGCCGTTTTGGAGTCGGCAATCTGTAGATTTTCGGCCCCTTCCTCGCCCTCGGACAATGCGCCAACATCCAGAAGCAGCGTACCCACAGCCATCTGTTGCAATGTACTCCCCTGACGCCTGGCGTGTAGCGACATCAAACAATTCACGGCATGCGCGGCCTCTGGGAACGTTTCTTCATTGGCGCCGTATGATTTCTCCGCTGCGAGCAGCAACAGTTCTTCTACGTCCGGAGCATGTGCCGACGGAGTATTCATGGTGGCGGCAGGCTACAGACCTACCGCCACATGTCAATAAAAATCTACATTACTGGCCCAGCACCGGCTGGAATTGGTTCTCGCCTATGTTTCGCCAGCCACCCCAGTTACAGCGCACGGTGACTGTATTTTCGCCTGCTTGGCAGGTAGCCGAACCTCCACACTGCACATCGCCACAAGGAGTTCCTTTGCAGACAGGGACGGTGGTGTCCACCTGCACCACAGGCTGATTGCTGCAGGTGCAGCTGCCAATGGTAGTGGACTCCACTTCCACGCTCGCGCCGGAGACGCAGGTGTACTGGTTCAGCTGGCCTTGAATGTAGCTGTTCCAGTTCGTGCCCACCTGTGCAAAATCAGCACATACTTCGCTGCAACTCTTCTTGCACTGGTAACACTTGGTCTCGCCATCCTGTCCCACGAGATCGCAGCCGTTGCCGCAGCTTGAAGGACAATCGTTGGTAAACGTGCCGGCAGGACACTGCGCAACGCTGCAAGACCAGCAACCATCTCCTCTGTTATCCACACACGTTCCCCCTTCGTGACCACAGTACTCTTCACATTCGTAGCGATGAGGCGTTGTGCCGTTTGGACACGTGCTTACGGCAGCGGCACTGGAAGATGATGCGGATTTCGACGAAGAAGCTTTTGGAACCGACGAAGATGAAGACTTGCTTTGAGCGCTTGCAGAGGACTGCACGGCAGTCGGTTTCGAGCTCGAGCGTGATGAGCTGCTAGACGACGCAACACCCGTGCGTACCGAATGCGTGCTGGACGCAGCGTACGAAGACACGCTGCCGCCGGGCACGACGCCTATGGGCTCGTCCGTTTCTGTGCAGGAGTCTTCTTCGCAATCCAACCATGCGGCAATCAGGTGATCCAGTTCGGCATTACAGGCATCCGCATCTGCCTGCATCTGCTTGATCTCCGCGGCAAGATCCTTGGCCTCGTCACGCGCATCGTTCAGGCGCTGCTCTGCCGCGGCGACCGCATCTTCCAGGCGCGCGCGAATGTCCGCTTTCACCTGCTCGCGCTCGGCTTCGGTCATGCCATTCTTCCAACGATCAGAAAGCTGCTGTGCGTTCATATCTCCATTCTTGTACTTCGACCACTGCTGCTGCGCCCATTCGCGCTCTGCCTGCACATCGCTACTCGTAACGCGCCGACCGTTGGATTCCGCATAGCTCTTGGGGTTGCTGAACGCACGCAAGGCATCTGTTGCGGTCTTCAGATCTTTTTCCGCGGAGGCAGTCTGACGCTTGAGGTCGGCCTCCAGCGCACGTGCGTCCGCCAAATCTTGCTCGAACAACTCACAAATTTCCGCCTGTGTCATGGCATCTGCGGCCAGCTCCTCGCATGTTGGACACTTGGGAACAATGTCGATTTCAGGTTGCTTCTGCCCGTAACCGTCATCAATTTTCCAGTCGCTCGGATCGATTGTGATCGTTATGCCTGTCCCGCCAGTATCTTCTTTTTCTTTCAGCTTCTTCTCCACCCAACGAGAGAAGTCGTTTGGGTCGGTATACGGGCCGACGACATACGGCCCCTCCAACACAATGACTGCATCCGTAGCTCCGGTTGTGGCGCTGCTACTTGCCGCACTGCTTACGGACCTGGAAGAAACAGATGACGAAGATGAAGAAGATGCAACAGGCTTGTCGTCATCGACGATGGTCACCGTGCGGCCGATGCCGATGGCATAGAACCACACACCAAACGTTTCATCGTCTTCCGGATCGGTATCGCCGTGTATGGCAATACGAATCGTCACCGTCGACTGGCCCGGCTCGAAATGCGCGACTTGTGGCTTCTTTACCCACTCGTAATCTTTGGGGTTTGCGTAATTAGAGACATCGTCATCCGGATTTGGATCGTACGTACCCCAGTTCACATCTACGGGGCGATCGTCAGCAGGATCCCGAGTGATGGTGAACTCCGCGTATTTCACGCCTGCATTGCCTTCGGTAACGCGTTGGTTCGGCGAAACGCTGTAGGTCACATGGGTGTAGTGCTCCGGCATGGACGGCGACAGGTACTTCGAACTCTGTGCGACGATTTCTTCCTGGCACTCGTTCATAATCGCCTCAATTTGCTCGATGGTGGGATAGACGATGCCGCGTTCTGATAACTTCTTGCTCACGCATGCAGTCATTGCAACGGTGTATTCCGCACCCTTGTTCGGAAGCGTGTACGAAGGCTTTCTGCTGCCAGAAGCAAGGAATATATGCCAATTCGTGCCTGCTGCGGGATTGCCAGCGCCTTGTGCAATACACTCACGGACAGACCCGCTGTAACAGCTTTCAAGTATGAAGTTCATATCTTGCGCTTGAATCTCCTCCAGAAGCTTCAGCAACGACTTGTCGTGCCACCGAGTCTTACCGATGTACTCCTTGCCCTCGCCATGTCCATACACGATTTCGTCTGAAGGCGAATCCGGAATATGATCTCCGTTCTCGTCGTAAATGGTTCCATGAGCAAAGACATAGAAGAACAACTTATCGCATGGCCCAAGGTCTTTGGTAACCTTGCGGATCTCTTCGAACAGCTTTTCGACGGTGGGGGTGTTTTCGGGGTTGAAGCGGTGGATATCGCCATGTGCTACTCCCGCTTCGCCGAACATGTTCACTACTGCTGCTTCGCTTGTCGCCATGTCCTCGCCGTCGACAAAGCCATCGTCATGCAGTGTGCGAGGGCCTTCGCCTACGACGGTGACTGCGACTTTTTTGCGTGGCTTGTCTTTGCATGGATCCGCCCCTTCCGGAGCGGGAGCGTCCTGCGCCTGGGCAACGGGAAGGAGGGAAAAGAGATGTTCTTGCATCGGGGCATGCAGACTGGCTTGCGGCGCCGTCACGCGCCGAACATCCGACGCATCCGGGTTCGATACTGGCGATGCATAGTTCATCCGCCACTGTGACGCCTCCGGGAGGCTGTCGAGAGACAGCGGATAAAAACGGTCTGCGCTCTCAAAACGCTCTGCTTGCGCGTTATAACGAATGACACCGTCAATGACCGGCGGCGAGAACACGCGACTGCGCGTAATATCGCCCGTCGTACCGTCTACCAGTACGAATTCAGCACGATGGTCAAAATACAGATGCGGCTCAAGATCCAAGAAGAAGAACCATGAATCGTGCAATACGTTCATGGGAGGATTGCGGTCGGTGTGCTGATATACGACCGTACCGGCAGCCAGGGGCGTTGGATACGCGTATGCCAAGAGCGGCTGTATTCGCCCCGTCTCGGCAACCATTTCGGCGTGCACAGCAGACACCACCTGGGACAATACTCGCTGCTGCGCTTCCGCTTTGCTCACTTCCATGTCGCCAGCAACGAGCACTGGGCACCACCAGCCGAACCAGCCGCACAGCCATCCTTGTTCCGGTTGCTTGAGCACCGCGTGACCGTACGCATCGAACACGTACTCTCGTCCGCCAAACGACAATACGCCATCTTTATAGTTGTCCGATTGCATCAGCAGCTCTTGTGGCGTAGGCGCTTCACCGAGCATCACCGGCTTACTGAAGCGAAGTTCCATTGCCTGCTCTGCAAAGGACGAACCGCTATGGAACAGCATGCCGAGCGCGAGAGCGCCGGCAGAAAGACGTTGGAGGGTGTTCATAACATGCAACGCTAGCGCAGGCGGGCGCCGTAGTACAGTTCTTGCCAGCGAGCACGTGTACTCCTAGCATGGATTGGAGCCATTTCCCCTCCCTTATGCCAGCACCTGTTCTGAAGTATTTGGATCAATTCGTCTCCATGGCAATGGTGTATCTGCCGCAATTGTTGTTGGCAATTATCACCTTGCTCGTAGGATTCCGCCTCGTGCGCATAGCAGTATCTGTGATGGATCGTGCACTATCTACCCAGCGCGTAGACCGAACGCTGGCAGGCTTTCTGCACAGCATGGTGACCATCGTGCTGAAGATGCTCATTCTGATTACGGTTGCCATGATGGTGGGCATTCAAATGACGTCGTTCATCGCCATTCTCGGCGCCGCCAGCTTGGCGGTAGGCCTATCGCTGCAGGGTAGCTTGAGCAATTTGTCCGGCGGCATTCTCATCTTGTTCTTCAAGCCGTTCCAGGTAGGCGACGATATCGAGGCGCAAGGACAGCGCGGAACCGTACATAAAATCGAAATTTTCTCCACGCTGCTCAAGAGTGCCGACGGCACCAAGTTGATCATTATGCCCAATGGCTCGCTGAGCAACAGCGTTATCGGCAACTACACGCGCAAAGCCTAGCGGTAATCCTGGGCACGAAACTTCTCGCTGCCGGCGTAAGATTGTTTCAGGTGCATGCGCAGCTCTTCGATAATGCGATCGATCGTTGCAAACCTGCGCGCGCTTGCCTCCACGCGCATATGCCGGTCACGAAAGGCGTCCACGACGCGCCCCCCGGTACGTTTTGCATGTTGCTTGAGCGCTATCCATATCCACGCATCTTCGCCGCGCTGTACAGCGGTGGAGTACCCGCCGACATCCAAGCCCAGTTGCCTCCGGTACGACACGTTACACCCACCGCCTTCCCAACCGTACTGGCGATGGTACGTAAGGTGCGGGTCGCGCTCACGGAAACAGTCGTACAGCGTGCGCAGAAACTGCAACGACCAGTGTTGCCCCGGCAAAATAGTAGACCCACTTACAGCAACTACGGATGGGTCTTGGTAGTGCCGCATGTGCCGTAACACCCACTGCTGCGGCACGGTTGCATCGGCATCGGTCCAAAGCAGAATGTCTCCTTTCGCCGCATGCAAACCGGCATTGCGGGCATGGGAAATGCCGCGCTCTGGAGCAGAAACGACCGATGCGCCGAAAGTGTGAGCAAGTTCTGCGGTGGCATCAGTACTGCCGTTGTCCACCACCATCACCTCAAACGGAACGCCGCCTTCCAGCAGTAGTTGATGGCATGCCGATCGACACACGGCGCGTAACGTATTGGGCAGGGCCTTTTCTTCGTTCAAAGCCGGAACTGCGATACTGAGCACCGGTACGGCAGATTGCACCGCCTGGGGAAACAGGCGCCGTGCTTCCACGAGCGTGTCGGGCAGGACATGCGGTCGCATACTGCAAAAATAGAATACTATGTGTCTTTGTCAATTTTTCCACTTAGTCTGCATCGAGCGGAATCGACCCTTTGCGCGGCACGACAACAGTCTTTGGTTTGGTGGCGCACCCCATTCCTTGGGCCGGAATTGCCCCGCTTCTGTAGAACATGTTGTACGTCTCGAACGGGTAAATGCGACCATCGGTAATGAAATGGATACACGAACGCTTAATAGCCGTAATGCAGAAATCGTGCTTATCCATGAACGATACGATCGTGACGCGGAAGACGTTATCGTAGCTCAGCTCGGGCGCATTGAACTTCGGCAGGCAGCACAGCATCATCTTCAGTGCTTCGGCTGAACTCTCGCCGCCGGTTGCAAGCGAGTACGTCTGGAAGAACTGCTGCTTGAGCGCGCGGTTCACCTCGAACGTGACTGAGTTCTCGGCGCCCTTCAAAAAGTCTTCTTTGCTGATGAGGCTTGTTACCGGAATCACCTTCCCTTTCCATTTGATGGCATAGCCGATGGAAATGTGATCCGGGTGGCAAGGCAGCGGAACCATGTCGTGTTCGCCGAAGGGATTCTGCTTGCCTTCGATGATATTTCGCCGCACCTCTGAAAGCGTCATGCGATTCTCTGTAGAAAAATGCTCGTTGCGACCCACGTCCTGCACCGGCTGGAACGAAACGCCGCGCACGCACTTCCAGGTAAGCGCATGGGCGATAATGTCGTCCACTTCGCGGTCGTTGACACCCTTCTTAATCACGGCAACCAGCGTTGTGGAAATGTTGTGCTTCTCCAAGTTCTTGAGCGCCTTCTGGCGGATGGATGTAAAGTCGCCGCCACGGATGTTCTTGAGCGCCTCGGGGTTCAACGAATCGAACTGCAAATAGACCTCGAATCCTTTTTTGCGCTTGGCCAGCTCGGCAACGAATGCTTCGTCCTGCGCAATGCGTATGCCGTTGGTATTGATCATCACATGGCGAATAGGCTTACTCTTGGCCAAATCGATAACTTCCAGAATCTTGGGGTGCAGCGTCGGCTCGCCGCCCGAAATTTGCACCAGGTCAGGCTCGGCCTCGCTTTTCACCAACGTTTCGAGCAAGCGATCTATTTCCTCCATGGACTTCGCGTGCCCCTTGCCTGGCCCGGACATGGCGTAACACACCGGGCACTTCATATTGCACTCGTCGATGATCTCCACGATACCCAGGCACGTGTGCTGCTCATGATCCGGACAGAGGCCGCAATCGTAGGGGCAGCCACGGCGAATTTCGGTTTGGAACACCTGGGGCATGTCCCCCGGCTTGATGTATTCCTTGCAACGCTTGAAGTACTCGACATCGGTGGATACAAGCGTCTTCTGGAAACCATGCTCCTTGCAGCGCTTGCGAAAGTACACCTTACCGTCCTGAAACAGGATTTTGGCAGGGACAACCGCCATGCACTCTTCGCACAGCGACTGGGTTTGACCGTAAAAGAGGTACGGGCGATTTTCGCGCTTAAACTCTTTGGTGGCTGGCATTGGCACGAATCATAGCAATGCCATAGACGGCCAGGCCAGCACAGAAGAGTTGTGGCAATGTGAAAGGGCCAGCCACAGCCGGAATCGGCTTGAGGAACTCCCAGCAAAAACGCTGTGCGCCATACGCAATGCAAAACAGGTAGAACATATTGCGCTGCCAAAAGCTGTTACGGTGCAACAGGAAGTACGTCATCACGACCAGTAGTACTGCCATGGACAGAGATTCGTACAGCTGTACCGGATGCCGCAAGATGCCATCGCCAAAATTCCAGCCCCATGCCGCACCGGTTGGAATGCCATAGGTATTGTCTTCCAGGCCGGAAAGAAGGCAGCCCAAGCGACCAACGGCAATGCCTGCGGTCAGCCCCGGCACGAACAGCCCGCCTGTGGACCCGCGCACACCGCAAATCCATTTGAATGCCTCTACCGACGCCGTTCCGCCGACAATTGCGCCAAGGATGCTTTTGCCCAGCAAGCCGTTTGCAACGTTGAATTCACGCAGGAACAGCGTGCCAAGCACAAAGCTGCCTGCAATCACGCCCAGCAACACGGCAATCATGTACAAGCGGCGCAGCTGTGGTGGCACGGGGTGCGACGCAGGCAGCAACCAACGCTTGGCGGCTACGGTGACAATGGCGCCGGTCGCATACGCCAGCAAATCAAAAACGAGATGAATGTGCATGCAGTGTTTAGAACCCCCTCGACACGGCGTTAAGCAGGTATACCAGCCACCCAAGCAGAATAAACAGGACGAGTGCTCGCGCCGCCGATTGATTCTTGCGCTCTTTCTCGTTGGCAGGAACTGCGCTTGGACGACCGCGGTACATAAGCACCAGTATGAGGAACAGGAAGAGCGGAACTAGTGAGAACAGCAACACGATGAATAGCAGGTCGGTGTCTCTCCCCAGGAGAGAGGGGGCCAAAAACATAATCGAGCACCCTGCACTCAGCACAAATGCCAGCGCAAATAACACGAAAATGACCCAAAACGCCACATTCAGGAAGGCCTTCATGAATTGTTCCGATGTCATGCGAAGCAGTGTACCAATCTGTAAGTGCGTTTGCACCTAGAACAGGCCCCTATCTGTAGTAGACAGGGGCCGTTCTCTGGCAGTGTGGGCAGGGTGTTGTCATGGGCGAGTCAACTGAGAGCTAGGGCTTGAAGTAGAGGTCGGTGTGACCTGCGCTACGCGGACCCCAGTAGCCAGTGTGAGCTTTGGCGCCAGTCGTGCGCGCCAGATCGAGAAGGGCCTGGCGCAAGCCAGGCGTTTCCTCGAGCTTCTCTTTCGCTCGCCCGGGATACCACAGGACGCGAAGTCGGTCTGGGAACACTTCGATGTTCATGATCCCGATCGGCTTATTGTCCTTCAGTTCCTTGTGGTAGGCCCAGGCGACAGCCCAGTGATCCTTCTTCTCGTTGCTCTCGACCGCCAGCGGCCTTCCAATGGCGCTACCGAGCTTGTCGTAGCATGTGACGATTTTCGTCAGGAGACTGTCGGACGGCTTGTCGACAGGTTCCTGCCAGACCAACTCGACACCAAGGTGGCCCTTGGGCATCTCCTCTTTCTTGAAGTACGGCCGGGGCGGCCAGACGGAGGCAAAATAGAGCGCGAACAGCGGCTTTTCATCTTCGGGCAATGCTGGATAGCGCAGCGCCACCACCTCCTTGCTCAGCGCGTCCTGCCGAGCCGCGGCCTCGCACAATTGTCGATGCAGGTCTTCGATCCTGCCATGGAGCACCTCGCGGTTCTGCTTGGCTTCGGCGAGGATGGCATCTCGTTGGCGCTCGTGCTCCTTGCGCAGCACCTGCATCTGGTCGGCGTGCTGTTTGAGCATCTGCACCTGCTCCATCGCCAGTTCGTTGCTCTGGGCGATTTGCGGCAGCAGGTCGGTGAACTGCACGTTCACATCGCCGATGTCCGCATTGGCCTGACGCTGCCGGGCCGCAGCGTCGTCGAGACGGTTGAGGATGGTATAGAAGCCCACCCCCAAGATCGCCACCAGGGCGAGGGCGAAGGTGCTTGCTAGCACCGTCTTGATGGTTTCACGAATCACGATCTGGATCTCCGACTAGGGCGACTCTCGTTCTCTCCCGTTCTTCAACACTCTGCCAGTCGTGCCAAAGAACAGTCCCAATTCCTTCGTGTCCGCACGCGCGGATGAGAATTGGGACGCGAATTGTACGCAGGAGCATCAGCCTGGCAAGTAATTGCCTTACGCCTTCTCTTTTGAGGTGAATGATAAGTCGTTCTTTGAAGACTTTTTGGCTTCTACAAAGGAAGAAAATACGTTTACTCAAGAGAAAATTGATCATGCATGTATCCTGCGTATCATCCGCGACGCTATGCCACTGGAATACACAGCCGAAATGGCTACCGCGTTCGAGGCGCAACAGTATCACGAGGTTGTACGGCTGGCGCAGTTCCAAGCCGGAATCGTACTCACGGCGACTTGTCGTGATGAACTTATAGATATTCTTACTGCATCTGCCGACCCGGCAGCGGATCTACGCGGCTGCATGACCGCATACAACAACGCCATTCAAGGTGGCGACACATCCATCTCTTTCACGGCCTTTCGAAAGGTGGCACAGAGGTCCGTGCACCTGACCAGCGCCTGATTATCCCGCGTGTACCGCCAGATACGCGGCAAGAACCGCCGCGGTTTCGGCACGCAACGTGAGTGCTCCCAAGGATGCAACGGTCCACCCTGCCGCTTCTGCAGCCGCGCGCTCCTGCGGCGTCCAGCCGCCCTCCGGTCCCACCCAACACCCCACGTTCTCCTGAGAGGCACCCCCCTGTTGCCAGGCCTCGGTACCACCAAAATCGAAGAACAATTGCTTGCCTGTCGCCGACTCGGCGGCAACAGAAAATGTCATGGGCTCGTCGACGGATGGAATCCTGCCCCTCCCCGATTGCTCGGCTGACTCGCGCACAATGGCGCGTAACCGTTCTAGTTTAATGCCGGTCTTCACGGTGCGGGCGGTGAGCACAGGAACAATGCGGCTGATGCCACACTCCACCGCCTTCTGCGCCACCCACTCCATGTTCTCGCGCTTGAGTACGGCACAGTACAACGTCACCACCTTGCTAGGCTCTTCGGCAACCGCGCGCGCTTGTTCGCAACGCAGCTCCACGCGCTTTGGGGCAATAGAGACGATTTCGGCCTCCGCCTCGCTCCCCTTCCCATCGACAAGGACGATGCGGTCACCTGGCCGCATGCGCAGCACACGGTACAACTGATGGCACAGCGCGGCATCCAACACGGTGAGCGTACGCAGCGTCAGGCTATTCTCTATGAAGAATCGATGGAGCTTCATGCGCACGATTGTACGCAAGAATTAGCGTTTGCGCGCGCAAGTCGGGCACGAGAACGATGCAATGGCCCCGGCGTACTGCCGCAATCCGAGCAGCGACGCCATCGAAACATCGGAAGGACTGCCCCAATGACGGCACATGTTGGGGTCTGTGTGGCTTTGACACTGAAACCCGGCCTGCTCCAAGTAGCGACGCAAATCCGGGCTGGGCAGCTTCGAAAGCACCAATGAAGGATACTGCTGCGAGCGTCCTTTGCGATCGGTTCCGGCAACTTCGCGCAGTCGCGTGGCAGTGCATTCTTCGGCGGTGAGAATTTCGCCCAAGTACCCAAGCTGCTCAAACGGAGAGCGAATGGGATACTGCTTTGTTCCTCCGGGGGCATCCACCGGTTCCTGCGTGCACTCGTCTACCACTTCGCGCCACGACACCTGGCCCAGTTGATCAAAAGTTCTGGAAGTAACGCCGTCCGGAGTGGTATCCAGACGGTAGAACATCTCCACCACCTGCCCACGCGTGACGTACTCATCGACCGAGCGCACCTCCAAAGGAATGGCGCGTCGAATCGCAAGGTGGTCGAAATAGCGCTTGTACCACGGACCTACACCGTCCTGTGCAGGCAATTCGGCACCTTTGCCCGATGCCACATCGACAATGGCGATGATCTTGGCTGCTTCCGCCATGGTAATAGGGTGGTCGCCGCGGAACGTGCCGTCGGCGTAGCCCTGCACCATGCCATCGGCTGTAGCACGGCATAAGTAGCGCACGTACCACGCTTCTGCCGAGACATCGGTGTACGGCCATGGAGCACTGCAATCGGTAAGCTCCGGCGACCCGGCGCCGTACAGGTAGAGCGTGACGAACTTAACGAATTCGGCCCGATTCACCAGGTTGCCGGGGCGAAACGATCCGTCGGGATACCCGGCAGCCACTCCGGCCTGCCACGCATGCTCTATTGCCGGCAAGTACCGGTGATCATCGGGTACGTCGATAAAGCGCGACGCGGCTGCGGCAAGCGGCCACGCGAGCACCAGGGAGAAAGCAATCCATCGTGTGCAACGCATGGAGATCAGCATACCATCCCCACGCCGTCACGCCAGCAAGCGCTTGTCGCGATCGGGTGTTACGGACTGCAACGTTTCCCCGGACGGCGAAGGATCGGAAACATCGGCGTCTTCTTTTGTGCGCGTCTCGGGCAGCCAAGGCAGCAGCACCAACGGCAGGAAGCTGCTGAGTACTGCAATCCACACCACGATATGCAAGTTGGCATAGTCGCCAGGCAGCACTTCGGTCGCTTCGCGTATGCCAAACGTCGACGTCAGCCATGCTCCTCCTACATCGCTTACGGCGAGGCCGATATTCATCAGGCTTGCCAGCAGCGCGAACATGGTGGCCTCCACGCCTTCGGGGCACACGCGTGCAGCCAGTACCAAGAGCGGCAGGAACCCTATTTCCTGCAGTACGCCGCCGACAGCCGTATCGGCAACGGCAAAGAATTGCGGTGGCACGCCGAGCGTTTTGTACCAGCCATACAGCAACCCGAACGACGGCAAAGACAGTACTACACTCAGCAGCACCACCCAAATGAGCAGCGTACGCAGTGAAATGCGCAGCAAGAACTTGCGAAAGAAAACAATGGCAACAATGGAGGTGATATTGCTGATGAGCGACAAGCGGCCAAAGAACTCCGGATCGAATTTGAGCTCGTCGATAAGAAAATAGCTGAACGCGCTGCCGCTGGTGGGCGTAGCACGCCACAGGAACAGAAACAGCGCCGACCACAACAGCGGAGCCGTAAGAGCGTTTCGGATGCTGCGCCACGTCTCGCGTACGGAAAAACCTCCTCGCAACTCAGCTGGATGCTCGCGAAGCAACAGGGCGAACACGGCCGTGAGCAGCGGCAAGGACCCCGTGATGAAAAAGACTTTTCTCGCGCCGATTTGCTCCACCAGAATACCCGACGCGTACGCTACCACGAGGGCTCCAAGCATGAGTGCGCCGCGGCAAATGCTTTGCAATTTACCCGCCTCGGTCTGGGTACGACTGCGCTCCACCACAATGCCATCCACAATGACGTCTGCCAGCGCAAAGCCCAGTGCCGACAGCAGGCTGGACACAACCGCACCGCTAAAATCGGTAACTACGGTGGCCATGAGTATGTACCCCGCCGACCCCGCAAGTCCGGCCAAGAACAGGTAGGGCTTTCGCCGCAAACGCCACAGCGGAAAACGGTCGGAAAAGAACCCGTACACCGGCTTAATGCTCCACGGAAGTATGGCCAGCGATCCCAGTATCTGCACCTGGCTGATGGAGAGGTGCAAATCGTCCTTATAGAAGAAGGTCGTAGCCACCCCGGCAAGACTGGTGGCACCGGCGATAAAGTACACAAAGGGAATAAGCGCAGTGACCAGGTCGAAGCGACGCATGCGCACAGACTAGCAGGAAGACTTCTGCGCCGCAGAAATAGACAAAATATTTAATTTATAGTATAATAACTGTAACAAACACTCATGCGTACTCACCGATCAAAAAGATCCACCCAGGTGCACCAGCCTTCCGATGCAGTATCGGTACTGGCCATTGCCGCAACCGCCGCAATATTGGTGCTGTCGCTCTTTGCCATGGAGCGCTTTGCCGGCGTTCCGGTTTCCGTGCGCGGCGAATCCGCCAGTGCGCCGTCTCAAGAGTCTGTCGGCACGCAGCAACGGGTACGCTCCGGAACAAGTAAAAAGCCTTCGCAAACCCAAAGCCGTGCAGCCTCGCGGAAGGCGCGTCCTGCCGCCGCTTCTTCCAGGCCGGCTGTGAGAACAGGCTGCTCCGATGCCACATGCACCAATCTTCTTCAGACATTCATGAACGGCGACCCAGCTTGCATGCGCGACCAGCAGTGCAAGCCCCTGCTCATGTCTATCCTGCAAAAC
>CAZENR010000020.1:0-17087 GCA_964513925.1 uncultured Candidatus Peribacteria bacterium | reverse complement strand
CAGTTGGTCGATGAGCTAGATGCATTCTTCGGTGCGGCGTTCGCGAAAGGGAGGGGGCGGGAAGGCATGACGTCCGATGCTCTTCGCGAATTGTTTGCAAGCCACGTACGCCTGTCCCGAGAAGCTGTTGTAGCGCTACTACTGGAAGCAGAACAACGTCCGGCAGCACTGCAAGAACTGGCGGCAGCCCTGAAGCGTGCGGCGGATGCGGTACACCCGACGATCACGAGCGATATCCAGGCCGCCGATGTGTTGGCATACACGCTCAACACCATGGCCGATGCCTTCGCCATTGAGATGGCCACACGCTTGCACGTGCGCTTGCCAAAGAGAATGGAGGGGCACGGCGATTCCCTATTTGCCTTCCAGGCAAAGCATTCGTAAAGCGGTATACTGCCCGCACTATGACAAACGTATACGAAGCTTCTTTGCGGCTGCACGAGCAATTGCCACGCGGCAAAGTGGCTATCCGCGTGACAAAACCACTCAGGAACAAAGAGGACTTATCGCTCGCCTACAGCCCGGGTGTTGCGGAGCCGGTGCGCGCAATCGCGGCCAATCCGGAGGATGCCTACCGTTACACGGCAAAGGGAAACTTGGTTGCGGTGGTCAGCAACGGAACGGCTATTTTGGGTCTTGGGAATCGGGGTGCCTTGGCCAGCAAGCCGGTGATGGAAGGAAAGGCTGCGCTGTTCCGTCGTTTTGCCGGCATCGATGCGTTCGATATCGAGATCAACTCCACCGACATCGACGAGGTGGCGCGCACCGTGGAACTGCTGGAGCCAACCTTCGGCGGCATCAACTTGGAGGATATTAAGGCTCCGGAGTGTTTCCTCATCGAGCGCAGACTGACCGGAACCATGCATATCCCCGTCTTCCACGACGACCAACATGGCACGGCTGTCGTAGGCTGCGCCGGGCTCCTGAATGCACTCAAGGTCGCAGGCAAAGATATTCGCAATGTCAGCATTGTGCTCAACGGCGCCGGTGCCGCTGGCATCGCCATAGCCAAGATGCTTGGCGAATTGGGGGTAGAAAAATCGCAACTGACCTTGTGCGACTCCAAGGGCGTTGTTGGCGACCACCGCATGGATTTGAACGCCTTCAAGCAACCGTTTTCCCGCAATCTGTCACAACGTACGCTGGCCGACGCGCTGAAGGGTGCAGATGTCTTCATCGGCGTGTCCAAAGCCAACTGCATGACTGCCGACATGCTGGCATCTATGGCGAGCAATCCCATTGTCTTCGCACTGGCGAACCCCGATCCGGAAATTGCACCGGCATTGGCACACGCCACGCGCAACGACGTCATTTTGGCCACCGGTCGCAGCGACCAGCCCAACCAGGTCAATAATCTGCTGTGCTTCCCGTTCTTGTTCCGCGGAGCCCTGGATACACGCGCCACGCAAATCAACACCGCAATGAAACTGGCCGCCATCCACGCAATAAGCTGCCTGGCTTGTGAGAAGACCGCAGAGACGCCGAAGCTGGGCAAGGCATTCCTGCTCCCTACGCCGTTCGATGCAAGATTATTGCCCGTGGTCTCGTGCGCGGTAGCGAAGGCGGCCATGGAATCTGGCACGGCACGAGTGTCCGTTGACCTGGATGTATACCGGCGATCGCTGCCAAGCTTGTTGGAAGGTTAAGCAGCCGTCTGCGTCTTGTTTGCCTGTGCACGCCGCACCACCCAGCGTTTGGCAGGATTCCAAACCACGTTCGGAATTTCTACGCCGTACCCGGGGTCCAGCCCGACTTCCGCAAGCAAAGTATGTAGGTGCTGCTCGCGTATAGCTGTGGCGTACGTGCGAATAGCCGGCTCGAAACGAAGCAAGTAGTCGTCTGCGTCATCTTCCGGATGCAGATTCGCATTCAGTACGATGACTCCATCCGGGGAAAGAGCTGTGGCTGCCTGCGTAATGGTAGACCGGTACAACTGGTCCGTTGCCTCGACGTCCAAATCGGCACCGGTTGTAAGCGCTACGTTAAACGCCATGGTGTAGTCGATAAGCAGCACGTGCACAGAAGCGGGGTCCAGCACCGGAGCGTTCATATCCGCTTCTATCAGGCGGATATCTTGACGACCTAGTTTCTGCAGATGATTTGCGTGCGTCTGACAGCGGCCTGGGTCACGCTCAAGAATATCGATGCGATCTTGCCCCACTTGCCCGGGGCGCACATCGGCTAAAAACCGCATGGCATCATCGGTGTTGCGCGGTGTTGCCGAGCCGAACATGGCTAAGCGGATAGGGCTTGGTAGCCTGAGCACATCGAAGATCCGGTCGCGCACCGTCTCCATTGCCTCCTGGAAAAACCGGCGTCTGTCCCTGCCAAAATCCTGCGTGTCGTAGAGCAGGAAATAGTCGGAAGATGGCATAGGCCTAAGCGGTTTGCCTGTTCGCATACGTACAGCTATTAAAATACTTTATATTTTTTTGTCAATTATTCGGGAATTTCGGCCCAACCCGACCGCGTCGCAACAAAGGCAACCAGCAGGATGGCGGCACCGGTGATACCTGTGATCAACAATGCGAATGGGATGCCGCGCCCATCTGCCAGTGCGCCCACGAACGGCGAGGCACACAGGAACAATAGCCTGCTGAAAAATGACCGTACGGAGAGCACCGTTGCCCGCACATCGGATGTGGTCATGCGGTTGATCAGATCTGCACTCAGCGGCCCTACAAAGTGCCACGCCAGTCTGCTGATCAGGAAAAATAGAAGTAGCGGCGCTGCTGGCGGCTGAGCCAAGGCAAGATAGCAACACACTGCCATGGCAGCTGGAACCACGAGTAGCAATCGATCGTCTGCGCGACGCTCAAACCACGGCACCGCCTTGGCCGAGCAAGCACCGGCGACCACGGTGATGGCGTGAGTCAGGCCGAACAGTGCCACCGGCACGCCAACCAGTGCCTGGTACGGCTGGAAGAACCAGAAGAACATCAGTGACAACGACGAAATAAGGCCGTAGACCAAAATGACCATGCGCAATCCCGGATGCTTGAGTAACGCGTGCGCTGCGGTACGCACAATAGTGCGCAGATGCGCCTTGTCCTTGGGCTTGTGCCTGACAGGTTCATGTAGCGACAGCGCAGTCAGCACCGCCAAGCCCATGGGCAGCGTCGTGACCCACAGCGGCAGCGCCAGACTTACCACGCCGAGCACGCCACCCGCAATGCCGCTTACGGCCTCGGTATTGAATTCCAAAAATGCCTGATTCCCGGCAATGCGCCGGTACTCGCGTTCGCGCTTTAGCTCCAGCAGCGAATCGTATGTCATGGCTTCTACTGTGCCGGACAACAAGCTGGAACCTGTGCCTACCAGCAATTCGGCAACCAGGAATTGCCAGAAACCCGTGCCGGTTGCGTACACGAGGTATGCAGCGAAACCGAACGCACATCCAAGCACCAGCGTGTTGCGCCTGCCCCATCGGTCTGCCAGGTAGCCGGTGGGAATTTCTAGCACGAATACCGCAAAGGCGAATGCAGCCTGAAGAATCATGATCTCGCGCAGATCTAAACCATAGGACTGCCAAAACAGTACGATGACAGGGATGGCAAACAGCGCCTGCGTGCACGCCTGAATGGCATACAGCTTCCAGATATTTGCTTGTGCCGAGGATGAATGAGTCGCTGCGATATGCGCATTGTACGCGCATGGCCGCAATTACTCTTTCTTGCTTCCGTACTGATGCCCGTAGTGCAGCTGCGGTACGGTGGCATCGATATCCACGGCCTCCGCCTCCAGCGATTTCTTCAGTAGCCTCAAGCACACGGAAGATTCCTCCAGCTGCTTCTCGATAGCCGACAATTCCTGGTGGATGGTCAGCGCCTTGCGCCCGCGGCGGCTGAGCACGTTCAGTTCGGCCTCTTCGTCGTCTAGGTCGCTCATGGTGTTCACGATCACGCCGATGATCAGGTTCATGACAATCATGGTGCCGATCACGATGAACGAAACGAAATACCCGGCAACCAGGAACATCGGCACCGAATGCCCGCTGGCGCTTACGGCGGTCTGCGCCTCCATCAACTGCACCCAGCCTTCCAGTGTCAGCGTGGTGAACAACGAGAGGAGGGCATGGCCCAGCGTCCCGAAATGACGCGGGTCAATGTCGTGGAACAGCGTGGTACCAATGACGCCATACATGTAGAAGTGCATGGACAACAAGAGCGCGATGCTGCCGATGGGCGGCAAGCTGCGCAGCAGTGAATTCACGACGAACTGCAGTTGCGGCAGGTCGATAAGACGCAGGATGCGCACGGTTTTGACAACGCGCAGCAAGCGCACGATGCGCACCAAGCGTAACACGGCAAAAAATTCACTGTGCAGCGGTAGTAGCAGCACGACCACAATGGCAAAATCGAACAAGTTCCAGCCATCGCCAAAGAAGAGCCACGGCTTCCGTCCGTACGAAAGGATGCGCAGCGCGATTTCGACTACGAACACCCAAAGGATGACGCTGTTTGCGATATCGAAGAGCAGCGCGTGGCGCTCGGCCAAATGATCGTATGTTTCTATGCCAACCAGCGCGCTTGCGGCGATGATGGTGAAGAAGATGACAACCTGAAATACAGATGAGTTTACGACGTCGGCAATGGTGAGTTGTTTGTGCATGTGGGTGTTATGAGGTTCGGCGATATCAAGCCAGTATATCATATTTTCGTATTTGTGAAAATGTCGCAGCCGCACTGTTTGTAATAAACGTGCTTAGGGGACACTGTGCGTGTAGTTGGAATATATTTGACTAAATTATATTAATGGTTTGTAATGCGCATTACATGAAGCACCTCCCTCACTACCGCCCGTTGTTTGGCGGCGCACTGCAAAGCGTCATTACTTCGCGCGACCAGGGCATTGTTCACCCTGAGCATCCTGATTTTGCCCAAAGCATTGAAGCGCTGCTGGAAATGAGTCGTGCAGAGTTTATCTTGGCGCAATCGCTCGCCATGAAAACCGATGTTGCGGATGTATGTGCGGGCGCTGAGCTGGAACCCTCCGCGGCAATGCCGAAGTTTCTACGCACCAAAAACAAGGCAGACGCAGTGCTGTATCCAGCCGGGGGGATAGATACTGGATTGCTGCGCGGCAAAGTTGCGGCGCTGATAATGGTTGCCGACTCGCCAGGAATAACCGTATTCGACCCAGATCGCGACGTCGTCGGTTTTGCCAGCGGCAGCATGGAGTGTTTGGACCCTCCGGATGGCAGCAACGGCATTGTTGCCAAGATGATCGAGCAAATGAAGGCTGCGGGCAGTAATCCGAAGCACATCATGATGGTGGTATCGGCATGTGCGCGTGCATGCTGCTTTGGGTACGACATGTCGACGGCGCAAAACGCTCCGCGCGCGGCACGGCTTACTAACAGATATGGCAGCGATGTATTGACGCCCTCCATTGTGTACCCGCCACGGACAGGGAACGGTATCGATTTAGGACTTGTGGCAAAGCGACAGGCGGAAGCATCGGGAGTAGAACCTGATGCGATCGTCATTGATGATGTCTGCACTGCGCACGATGGCACCGTGGCCGGCTCCGTCGAACAGGGTCGTTTCTTCTCAGGTGTACGCGGTGCGAAAATGGGCGCCAAGCAAAACCCGCCGGTGCCATACAACGAGCGCCAGGCGCTGTTGGTTTGGGCGTAAGCGCGTTACCGTACGTTCTTCAGCGCCATGGCGACATCCACCAGTGCCACTGGTTGACCGAGCAATGCGGCTATCTGTCGCCCTGCCGGAACCATTGCCGTGGAAGAGCGCTCCAGCAACTTGATGAGCTTGTCGACTTCGGCTTCGTTGGTGCCCTGCTGCTCGAACGCATTCAGCGCGGCTGACAAGCCGACGGTGGTCAGCTTACGCGTGGTGTCGTACGCGGCCAGGCCGCGTGCTTCCGGAGCCAATGCGTTGAGTGAGCGCTTTGCTTCCAGGCCGGCAATCTCGCGTTTCAACAAGAGCGCGTCCAACGCGGCCACTTCTGCCCGCGTGCCGCGCAATGAGGAAGGCGACTGCACCACGACCACGAATGCCAAGACTCCGGCGACAATCAGGTTGGAAAACACCGCCAAGAACGCACCGACAACCACCCACTGGTACTTGCGCATGCGCAGCGCGTTGTATTTCTCCACGACGGCGAAGCGCAGGTTCGTTTCGCGGCGGATATCCAGCCCCGGCATGAACACCAGCGATTGCAGCTTGGCGCGCACGGCGTCGGAAGGCTGCCATGTACTCACCAGCGTTTCCACCGCCTTGTTCACCGCGTCTTTCGCGGCATCGGGCTTCATGCCCAGCACGGTGGCAATGCGCTCGTTGGAAAAGCCGAGCAGTAGCGACAGAATGACCAGGCGCTGCTCCGCCACGGGCAGTGTCCACAGCGATTCGTGCAAGGATGTCGCGAACTTCTTCTCGTCCTCGTTCAACCATGCAAGCGCCGGAACATAGACGGAATCGACGTCGGCTTCGCTCCCGGCCATGGATTTACCAAGCGTCTTATCTGCGGCTTCCAGGAGCAATTCCAGTGATAGGGTGCCAAACCACCACAGCGACATGGCACGACTGAGCACATCCAGGTACAGCTCGCTCATGAGCGTTTGTGCCGTACCCAGCGAACCGGTGCGGTGGTACAGGTAGGCGTAAAACACTTCTTTGGTGTCGTCGACGAAGGTCAAGAAGTCCTTGGCGCCTTTCTTCAACACCGCAAGGTCGAGCGCCTTGTGCTCGGCCTCGGCAGGCATCGGGATTACTCCCGCAACTGCATCGCCGGTGATGGCGTTTTGCTCGCTCATTGCGGGGAAGAGAATTGCTCATGGAACATGTCTACAGCTCCAGCATCCTCGAAGAAGCCTCCAATGCGCGAGAGCCAGTTACGGTCGCGTACTTGCTGCTGCATCCAGGTAAAGTGCGCCTCTACGCAAGGCAGCGCATCGGCAACAGAGTCGTCGCAGGAATCATCCGGAAGATCTACTTTGCCAATGCGTTCGATGGTCTTGCGCAGCTGCGTCTCGCGCTCGTCTAGCTCCACATGATCACCTTCTTGCAAGATGGCGCGCATGCGCATGATATCCGGCTGACTGAAGATGTACTGGATCAATGCCGACTTCTGGGCCTCTACATCCTTGCTGGCAAACGCCTTGCGCTGCATCAGCGGCGCCTGGCGCGACATGGCATCGGTCAGCTTGAGTAGGTCGCCGGGCTTCGCTTGTTCGGGAGTCGTGTCACCAATCAGGCTGGCTGTCATGGGTGAACTGCGCACGTTTTCGGCAAAGCGCTGCAGCGCGCGATTGGCTGCCGCCTCGTCTATGGAATCCAGCGTCCTTTTATCCACTTTCTTGGAGCGCTCCATGGTGATGGTGAGCTTGTTGATGGCATCGACCACCTCTCGTGCCTCTGCTGGCGTTGCCGTTGCGGCAACGGACTCCAATTCGGATAAACGTGCTTCCAGCTTTTCGCGGTTCATGCCGAATTGTTGCTCCAAAACGGGCAATGACGTTCGCAGCATGCGGACATGGGCCAGAACCGACGCATAGGATTGGTCGACATCTTTTGTGGCGACCTTTTCAACTTTCTCCTTCGCTTCTACCACCGCCTGAAACACTTCGATCGGACTGCGATCGTCGCCAATCATGGCGGCAACGCTCTCTGCCGAGAGGCCTTCTATTTCTACGCCCTGACGCTGCAACTCGCTCAGCAGATTGGCGGTTTCGGAGCGAATCTGTGTCGGCTTCATGGGCGTGACTGCCTTCTGCAATTCTTCGACGATGAGCGTGGGATCGCCGGTGAGCTTGGCTTGGTCCAACGCCTGTTCAGACACCACCGACTCGCTGATGGTGGTGGCGATAAGGCGGGCAAGCATGTCGTTGTACTTGTCCCGCTCCGCAAACTTGGCCAGGCCCAAGTCACCCGAAAGTTGCTCGGCTTGCTCGCGTTGCTCCGATGTGAGCGCCTTGCGATCCCGCAGTGCGCGGAGAATGTCTTTGAGAGACTCCTGGTTTTCCACTTCCAAATACTGGATGTAGCTGTCCCCCTCTTCGCTGCGGATGAATGTGTTTGATTCAGCGGCTTCCACAGCAGTTTGCAAGACTCGCGGGGGGATTACGGGTAGCGGCGGGGGAGCAAGTGTCTGTGCCTGGGGATCGGCATTGGTTTCGGGTTGAGCCTGATCGCCAGACACGGAACTGGCGGTGGTATCAATCGGAACGAGGTTGGCATCCAGTTGGGAATCCGATTCTGTTTGGCACATGGCGGAACAGCCGTCGCCGGAAATGTTGTTGGCATCATCGCAAGTCTCTGGGGACTGCGTCAGGCCATCGCCGCAAAATTCGATGGTGCACAGCGACCCGCAACCGTCTCCCCCCATGCCGTTGCCGTCGTCGCATTGCTCGCCGGAATCCACATGGCCGTTGCCACATACTTCGTTTAGGCAGTATGCGCTGCATCCGTCGCCGGGAGTCAGGTTGCCGTCGTCGCATTGCTCGCCGCTGTCTACGGTGGCGTTGCCACACACCTCATCACTCTGGGCATGCGACGGCAACTGATTAGCACTACTAGCCACAGCAATGAGCGCCACCATTGCGATGGTCGTCCACATGCCGATCATGGTTTTGTGCTGCGTGTGTATGTGTGTCTGAGGAATCATTGCAGTATACCACGCCGCATCATGTTTTGCAGCTCCTGCTAGCAGACAAATTATATATTATATTGTGGAATAGTATTTTAGATGTCGACCAAGAAATCGGACCCGATATCACGAATGTGCTCGGTAATTCTGCCTGCCCCGACGCAGACGATGTCTATGCGTGCGGGGCCGCAGTACTCGTTGAGCGTAATCCATGCATCCACCGCCCTGCGAAGTGCCTGGCGCTTACGACGATTCACCGCTGTGTGAATAGGGTATGCAGCGCAGTAGTTGCGGCGCGCCTTCACCTCGACAAACACCAGCATGTGCTCGCATTCGTCGTAGGCAATGATGTCCAGCTCGCAGCGTCCAAGGCGCACATTTCTGGCAAGAATGCGGTGAGCAATGCGCTGTAAATATGCCTCCGCAGCTTGTTCGCCAAGCGCGCCTGTTTGCACATGTGTCGGTGCCGATGGTGAAGCAAGTTGCACCATATTCGCTATGCACTGTCCTTTGGATAGTCTTGCATAAAGGTGTACGAAAGTACACCATACGTTCGGACACCTTCTCCAGCACATCGTTTTCTTCCGTTCATCTTATGCTTACGCAACTCACTTCCTTTGCCACACACGGTGTTGGCGCCGTACCCGTTTACGTAGAGATCGGCGTTGTCCCGACCGCGGGTGAACCCAAGTTCCTCATCGTCGGACTTGGCGACACGGCAGTGCAGGAAAGTAAGCAGCGAGTGATGATGGCGCTCAAGGCATCGGGGTATCGGATCCCCATGGGCCGGGTGACGAATGTGAACCTGGCTCCAGCCCATATTCGCAAGGTGGGGTCGCGTTACGATCTGGCAATTGCACTTGGCATCCTGCAAAGTAACGACGTCATTTCGCTGCCCGAATCCGCCATGCGTGAGACGGCGTTTTTAGGGGAATTGGCCTTCGATGGATCGCTACGACACGTCAGCGGCGTGCTTTCCGCGGTCTTGGCATGCCGGCAGCAAGGGTTGCAGTCGGTGGTGGTTCCGGCGGCTAACGGCCCCGAGGCAGCGCTGGTGCCGGGCATTCGGGTCATCGCAGCGGCAAGCCTGCGTGATGTCATAACCTACCTATCCGGCGAAACGCAGCCGCCGACAATAGCGCCCCCTGCGGCGAGCGAGCGAGTGACAGATGCGAACGTTGTCGACTTTGCCGATGTGCGCGGACAAGCCCAGGCCAAGCGTGCCCTGGAAATTGCCGCCGCCGGAGGACACAACGTGCTGTTGTCCGGCGCGCCCGGTTCCGGAAAGACACTCTTGGCAAATGCGTTGCGCACCATTCTGCCGCCATTGTCGTCCGACGAAGCGCTAGAGGTTACCGGCATTTACTCAGTGGCCAACTTGCTCCCACCCGATACTCCGCTCATCCGTCACCGCCCCATACGCACGGTGCACCACACCGCCAGCGGTGTTGCCATTGTTGGAGGCGGGCAGCATCCGGCTCCCGGCGAAATTTCCCTGGCTCATAGGGGAGTACTCTTCCTGGATGAGTTGGCCGAGTTTCCGCCGCAGGTCTTGGAAGTGTTGCGACAACCCCTGGAGGATAGGCGCATTACCATCAACCGCGCACAGGGGAGCGTGACATTCCCTGCGGACGTCATGCTGGTTGCCGCGATGAACCCTCCGAAGTTTTCGTCTTCTTCGGTGCAGCGGATGCGCCGACGCATCAGCGCGCCTCTGTTGGATCGCATAGACCTCACCGTAGATGTGCAACCCGTGGAGATAGACGAACTGCGGCGCAAGCCAGATGCCGCCACCGAATCGAGCGCGGTCATACGCGCCCGCGTGCTCCGCGCACGCCAGCGCCAGGAGAAACGATTCGCGGCACTGGGCATTTCCACCAATAAGGAAATGGGCGTAAAGGACGTTGATGCCCTCTGCGCACTGGATGCGCCAAGCGAAGCGCTACTGAAGCAAGCGGCACAGCGATTGGGGCTTTCAGCCCGAAGTTATCACCGCACTATTAAAGTATCACGCACCATCGCGGACTTGGCCGACAGCGATGTCATTTGCGTCCAGCATGTTGCCGAGGCGCTGCAGTACCGTCAGCCGGTGGGGGTGGAATAGCCTCCACTCTGCTATGCTTTGGAACGTATGCACTACGCCGATCGCCTCCAAGACCGCATCAAGAAGACATCGCCCGTGTGCGTGGGGTTAGACCCTATGCTCGGCAAATTGCCGCTCGGTGTTTCCAAAGACGTGGATGGCGCGACCCAGTTCTGCAAAGGAATTATCGATGCGGTAAAGAACACCGCCTGTGCCGTGAAGCCACAGCTTGCCTATTTCGAGCTGCTGGGTTGGCAGGGCATGAAGGCGCTCTACGACGTTTCCGCATACGCTCAATCGCAGGGGTTGCTGGTCATTGCCGACGGCAAGCGCAATGACATTGGCTCCACATGCGATGCCTACGCCGAAGCGTACCTGGGGGCAGATGCGCCGTTCGATGCACTGACGGTAACGCCGTATTTGGGTTCCGATGGCGTGCTGCCATTTGCCAAACAGTGCGCTAAGAGCGGCAAAGGCATGTACGTACTGGTGAAGACCAGTAACGAGAGCTCCGGCGAATTGCAGGATCTGCCCACTGGCGATGAAGTTGTGCACGAATACCTGGCGCAGCTGGTGGAAAGTTGGGCATCGCAGCAACTTGGAAAGGCAAGCAACTTATCGTCCATGGGTGCGGTTGTAGGCGCAACCTATCCAGAAGAACTGAAGTACCTGCGCACACTCATGCCGCATGTGCCGTTTTTGATTCCCGGGTATGGCGCGCAAGGCGGAACCGCCGAGGATTGCCGCCATGGCTTTTTGGCCGACGGTACCGGTGCCATCATCAATTCCGCGCGAGCCATTCTGTATGCCTCTGCAAACAAGGACTGGCAAGATGCCGCTGGGAAAGCCGCTGAAACCATGGCAAAAGAGCTCCAGAGGCTTTTTACCTAGTAATAGCTCGTTGGAAGGACATTGCAGAAATGTCAATTTTACTGTACAATAGACATATACATCCCCAATACACACATGCTTAAGCGTCATCCTATGGACAAGGAGCTCAAGGAGAAGATGATCGCACTCAGCCTGATCTGGGCTGTGTTCGCCATCGGATTCCTGGTCGTCGTCCGCGCCATGTTCTAGCAGCGCGAGCGGCACACATCACTCGCACAAGAGACCGCCAGGAACTCCCTGGTGGTTTTTATTGATAGCGAATTCCGCGGGCGAGCGGCGATGCCTTGCTTTCTATCCAGCGGAAGCGGCCAGATTGATCGGTCCACCACACGCTGCCAAGTGCCTCGGGTGACCCGGCATTTGCCAAGCTTGCCTCCAGGCTAGCGGCACCGCCCGTCACTGTTACATCCGCACGCAACTCCAGAGTGAGCGCTGTACCTTCACCAATGGCCCCGGCTGCTGCGGGAATGGTGTTACAGCTCACGCCATCGTTTCCAAGCGTGCAAGACATCGTTTCGCCACCGGGGCGTCCCAAGCGAATATTCTTGATGTCCACGGTACCGGTACGCGCCAACGAGAAGGTTACGTCTGTCACGGAAAGCTGCTTGCCGGAAATCGCCTCACCCCAAAAGGTGAACGTGCCGAGCAGTAACCCAGTGCCGGAAGTGACTTGCGCGGTGGCCGGGTTTACCGAACCGACCGCAGTAATGCGACCGAAAGACGTTTGATGCTTGGGGAATGGGCCGGACAAATTGAGGCTGGTATTGCCGTTGGTCTGGCTTCCAACCAGCGTAACTTTGAACGTGCGAACCTGGAGCAATTGCTCAGATGCGCCGTTATTTTCCGGGGTGCGAATGACGGCGCGCAATGCAAGACGCACATCGGTATTGGCGGCGATTGCATACCCTTGCTCGGGCGTCAGCTGCACTTCGTAGTACTGCTTGTAGTCCGGAGATGTGGCATTGGTACGTTGGCGAAGAGTGGCAATCAGCGTCCCGTCTTCGGTTGTCACTTCCAGTACATCCAGAGCTTTTACTTCCTGAAACAGCGATACTTCCACTGCGCGAATACTGCCCTGTTCCGATAATCGGACTACGCCATCCGCAATGGCATCGGACTTGCGTCCTGCTACAAGGAAGTGATTTGCCGACGGCAGCGTGTATCCCTGCGACGATGCGGATGAAGAGGGCTGGCTCGTCGATTCGGATGAAGAAGATTGCACCGAAGAGGAGCTGGACGACGCAGAACTGCTTACCCTGCTGGACGAAGAAGAGGCGACATACTCACCCCGTTCAGCAAGGCGGTAGCTCTTCAGTTGACCTTGGGATTCGGCCAGGAACGCCGCTGCCAGCCGCGCCATTTGCCCACGAGTAAGCTGGGCATCGAACGGTAAATTCACCGACAATGCCGTGCCGTGTTCTATGGCTGCGCGATAGTACGGCGAGTACCACTCGTCACCGTCTTCATGCGTGAGCGTGTACTCGTACAGTTCGGACAGAATTTTAAGCGCCTCGGCATAGTTGACGTTCTGCTCCGGCTTCAGGGGCCAGCGGCTCTTGGGTGCTTGCGCAATGGGATACCCGCTGACAATGCCCTTCTCCTTGCCGAAGCATGCATAGGGCATGAACCAAGCATCCAGCGGCACATCTACGAAGCACTGCTCGGTGGGGCCGGTGTAGGCATCGAGAAAATTCGAGTATGCTGTTTCGATGACAATTTTCAAAAATTCGGCGCGGTTTAATTGTTGTTCCGGGCGGAACGTGCCGTCGTCATATCCCCGCACCACACCCTCTCCGGTGAGCAGGCTAATTGCAGCGGACTCTGGAGTCGCCTTCTCCACATCGGTATAGGGCAGATTTGCGCGTGAAAAATCGAGCGCAAGCGCTGCAAAGGGAACACTGAGTAACGTTACTGCAAGAAGTGTGCGGTGGTGCATGCATGCAGTATACACGGCAGGTGGTACACTGCGGCCATGTCGAAAGCAGCAGGGGCATTGGCCGGAGCTATCGTGGTCATTGCCATGCTCGTTCTTTTGTTTGCGGTGCGCGTTGCAAGCCGGTACGCGCCGCCTCCCATGGAACGCCATACCACCGGACCCAAGGACGCCTGCCGCTCGAACAGCGATTGCTGGTGCGCCGGATTCGATGGTGCGGAATTCATCCCGGGGCAATTCTCGCAGAGCACGTGTCAGCAAAACGGCACGTGTGCGCTGTGTTTGTACGAATGATTGAAAAAAGCTCTGGCTCTATGGCCTTTTCTCAATAACTTCGGAGAATCTCAGCAGGTAGCCATCCGGGTCTTGCACGACAAACTGCCTGCACACGACGGTGTCTTCCGCGCGGCGATACTGCTTTTCTTCCAGGGGTGCAAAAAATCTCTGTCCAGATGTTCGCAATTGCTCGAATAGTTCGGAAACTCGAGTGATGATGAATTGCATATTGATCCCGCGACCGAACGGTCGCTCCAGAGCGCCGGTGTGCCACTGCTTGTCTGCGCCGATTTCTTCAAGCATAAGTTGAGCACCCTCTCTTTCAAGAAAGCAAAACTTCGCCTCCGGTCGTTCGTAGAGAACGGAGAAGCCAAGTTGATTGACATAAAAATCCACCGATTCGGCAAAGGATGAGCAGTACAGCACCGGCACAAGAGGATTCTGCTTCATGGTGATATGGTATCAGCGATACTGGCTCGATGTTGGGCTCTCTGTAGCCGTGGGTCTGAAGCACTCGTCAAGAGCGACAGCGTGAACGGGAAGAGTATTCACGAGAGAAGGCCGGCAAGGCTTTCATTCGTGAGTCTTGGTAGTCCCGGCGGGAATCGAACCTGCATCTACCCCTTAGGAGAGGGTCGTTCTATCCATTGAACTACGGGACCATGCTCTGAGCATAGCGAAAAGGATCGAGCGTAGCACCCACCGCTACTGCGGCGACGCTACTGCAAGATGATCACCTGCCTGCTGTCGCTTGGGAGTGATCCGGCCTTGGCCTTGAATTCACTGACGGTCTGCACATCCTTCGCGCCGCAAGCCTTGGCCACTGCGGCGGCATCGGCACCCTTCTTCATGGGAACGATAACAACTACGCGCGGGTCGATTGCTTCTACGAGGGCGGATGCCTTCTTCTGGTCGTCTGGACGGATGACGAGCACGTCGATATCGCCCATGAGTTGTACTTCTGTATCAGTCCAGTCGTACAAGGGCGCATCGATAAATCCGCAGCGCACTCCATCGATAGCAGCGGTGTACGACACCTGCTTGCCCTGCTGCTGGCCAATGCCACGCAGCGTCATGCTCTGAAAATCGTACTCTCCCGGCCAGCTGATCACCTTTTCCATCGTCTCTTCTTCGGGGTGCGCCAACAGCGAATAGGTGCCTTTGACCGGCTTTTCCGGGAACAGTTCGAAGGCGATATCCGCTCCTTTGACGGAGCATGCCGAAGTGGAAGAAGGAGTGATTGTAATCATCGCGGGGAGTGTAAGGGAAAACGCGTGCGTGCGGAAGAGCCTTACTCGGCTTCGGATTCACTCTGGTTCATAAGCAGGCCAAGCTCGGTAAGGCGCTGCTGAACGCGCAAGCGCTCCTTTCGGGGCATGCCGGTGGTAACCACTTCAAATCCGGTTCCCAGAGGAACATGTCGCACTTCGGCATTGATACCCATCTCTGCGAGCGCATCGTGCGCTTCTCCCAGCCTTGCTTTTGGAATATGGCCTTTCATAGGGGGTGAAAAGAATGGAGTGCATTCTCCATTATGTCCTTGTTTTGTCAACTTTTTCCCTTACGCCGTCTCGCGAACGATATCGGCTCCCAGGCTTTTGAGCTTCATTTCCAGGCGGTCGTACCCACGCTCTATGTACTGCACATCGGTGACGATGGTTTCGCCGGTGGCACACAAGCCGGCAAGAACCATAGCGGCTCCGGCGCGGATATCGTTAGAGGCAACCGTGCGGCCCGTCAGCGGTGTTGAGCCGATGATGAGTGCCTGGTGGGAGTTGAGAATTTCGATATGAGCACCCATCTTCTCCAGCTCGTACAAGTACGCCATACGTCCTTCGAACAGCACTTCGAAGATGCGGCTCACACCTTTTGCCTGTGACAGCGCGACTCCCATGGGGGCCTGTAAGTCCGTCGGGAAGCCGGGGTAGATGTTGGTCTGCACTGGAATGGAATGCAAAGACGATAGTTCGCCATCGACGAAGAGTACGTTCTCTTCCGTGTCGTGGCGCCAAATGCCGCCCATGCGACGCACGGCGTCGAGGAACATGAGCGAGTGGCTGCAATCGGCATTGTGAATACGGACTTTGCCCTTGGTGACAAGCGCTGCAATGACGAACACGCCCGCCTCGAGGTAGTCGGGGATGACGGTGTGCTGCACCGGCTTGAGCGTGGCCTTACCGCGAATGACAAGCGTGTGGGTGCCAATACCCTCTACCTCTGCGCCCATTGCTTGCGCCAATTTGCAGCAATCCTGCACATGCGGCTCAGCGGCGGCAATGTCGATGCGCGTTTCTCCCGGCAGAAGTGCTGCTGCGAGAAGTGCGTTCTCGGTAGCTGTTACGGAGAACTCCGGCAGAATGACATGCGTGGGCTTCAATTGGCCTTCCAGGTGCAACACCTCGGAAGTGCTTTTGTTCACGGCTCCCATTTGTTCTAGCGCCAGAATGTGCGCGCCGACCGGGCGCTTGCCGAGCACGCAGCCTCCGGGGTAGGCCATTTCCACGCGACCGAAGCGGGCAAGCATGGGGCCCAACAACACGATGGCACCTCGCAACTTGGAAACCAGTTGATGCGGAATCGGCTTGCTTTCGAGTCCGCGCGTATCGACGGTGACGGTGTTACCCACGAACGTCGTCTTTGCGCCTAAGAAATCCAGAATCTGCAACATGACATCGATGTCACGCAGGTGCGGCACATTGTGGAAGGTAGACACGCCGTTCACTAGCACGCTCCCTGCCAACAACGGCAGCGCTGCGTTTTTAGACCCGCCGATGTTCACATCGCCGCGTAGCGGGATATTGCCCTGAATGCGGTAGCGAATGTTGGCGGACTCCTTGGGTTTGGCATGTGCGTCTGCCATCAGTTTGCGCTTTGCCTGCTTGGCGGCATCGGTCGCCTTTACGGATTTGACGGGTGTCATAGAGACGGCATTTTACAATGAGAGCTCCTAAAAGTCATTAGATGCTTTTTTGGCTTGAGAATGGGCTTTGAAGCGACGCCATTCAGCGGAAAACCCATCCAGGAGCAGGAGTGCCGCCCCTATGGTGATGGCGCTGTCGGCTACGTTGAAAATAGGGAATGTCCCTACTTGGAAGTAATCGGTGACCAGTCCATCCGGAATTCGATCGATGATGTTGCCGACCGCACCCCCAATAATGAGGCCGAATGCGATTTGGGCTAGCGCGTGCTTGCGTTCGCGGTAGGCAAGCAGCGTAACCGCCACAAGCGCGGAGCCGATGAGCAGCTCTTGCACCGGCGAAGGAAAGTGCATGCCGAATGCCACGCCGGGATTATGCGAGA
>CAZENR010000019.1:0-18699 GCA_964513925.1 uncultured Candidatus Peribacteria bacterium | reverse complement strand
GCCAACCATGAACGTTGCATGCGCATGCCAGCGCAGTGTACCAGGCTGCCAAACTTGTGCATCCGTGGTATGATCCGGGCATGCCAAGACCAAAGATTGCCGTGCTGTACATGGGTGGTTCCATCGGTATGGTGCGCAACCAGAAAACGGGTCGCATCGATCCGCTGGAATCGCTTGCCGAAATCCATCGCTTCCTCCCGGAGGTCCAAAAAGAGGTCTCTCTGGAGTTCGTTAGCGTCGCAAACCTTGGTTCTTCCGAGGTGACCCCCGAGCACTGGACGCTATTGGCTCAGACGATTGAAAAAATGTACGACCGTTGCGATGGCTTCGTCATCATCCACGGTTCGAATACCATGAGCTACACGGCTTCTGCACTCACATTTGCCTTGCAGGGCCTAAGCAAGCCGGTGATTCTTACAGGATCGCTCATGCCGATTAACGATATCGGCAGCGACGGCCGCATGAATTTGGTGTTTGCCATTCGCGCCGCGCAGTTGGACATTGCAGAGGTGTGCATAGTCATGGGGCCGCAGGTGCTGCGTGGCTCGCGGGCAAAAAAGGTCGATCAATCCATTCTGCAGACATTCGACAGTCCCAGGTTTCCTGCGCTTGCCGAATTCAATGTTGCTGTCTCGCTGCACCCATGGCGAACCGTACGCCGCAAACGGGCACTCATTTGCAAGCCGGAGTTCGATCCGAACGTTGCTTCCATCACGTTGCATCCCGGCATGCCGGAGGCATACTTCGATGCCGTGCTTGCCGCCAAGCCTCACGGCTTGGTGTTGCGCGCGTACGGCCTTGGCATGCTGCCGGAACGGTTATTCCCGTGGCTGCGCAAAGTGACGAGCGCGGGGATCCCGACGCTTATTACGTCGCAACTACTGCGCGGCAATATTGACCTGCATTTGTACCGCAAGCAGCTGGTACTGGAAGAACTGGGAATCATTTCCGGCAAGGACATGGGGTATGAGTGTGCGGTAGTGAAGCTGATGTGGGCACTGAAGCAAACTACGCACCCCAAGCGTCTGCGCGAGATTATCGAGCGTGATGTTGTAGGCGAACTGACAGCCTGAGCGTCTCCCTATAGGAAAAAATTGACTTCGCGGCGTTACCCTTCACAATGCCGCGCCATGCTTTCCAAACGCGAACAAGCCATAGGGTACATAGAGACCCCGGGCGACGTGCACGGAGGGAATTTGTGTGTATTCGCACTTGCCGCCTGGAAGAAGGGCAAATTGGGCGTGTTTGAGCTGCCGTGCTGCGAAGATGATGCATTCTACCGTCGTGTTGCAGAGTCCATAGATACCATGCGCAGGGAGCAGCAGGAAGGCTGCGTGTTGATTGCCGGTGACGATGTGCTCTCAGGCGATACGAGAACGGCAAAAGACGTGCTCAGGCGGCTTGCACTCGGCGTGGCATCACATGCAGTAGCGCTGCAAGATTCCCGCAAACATCGTCGCTTACTGAAACGCGCTGCAACCGGAGCGCTGCTTCTGGGGGACATTGAGGACACGTCACCCTTCAAGCCGGCATTCGATCCTACTTTCGACGATGAGAAATTTTATGGCACTGCACAGAGTAATCATTACGAGACAACGCATCCACGGTACTTTCCAGCCGCAGCGGTCGCGCTTGTTGCCGATGCCGTGACGCAACGTATTTTGGCCCTTGCAGCAGCCGGCGCGAATCGCGTGAAGGAGCGTGCGTTTGCAAGGCGCGAAGGCGTTCGGTACCCCACGGCGAACTTTTTCGTTGATTGATCGCAGGACGAACCCGCCGTGCGTTTGCACAGCGGGTCGCCCATTGTCAGTCACCAAACAGTCGTCGGTTGCGTTCCGTCTGGAGGCGCGTCAGCGCCGCAGGATCGTTCCAGTCGAGCTGGTTGTCGGCGACCCAGCCAGCCCCCCGGGGTCCGCTGTTTTGTTCTGCAGTGACGCAGCAGCGGTACTCGTTGGAGAACTTGCGGAGAGCGGCATGCAGCGGCTGGATGCAGCCTACGGCAATGGTGATGCCGTAGAGCAGCAGGACGCCGGAGATTCCCAGTGCCAGCACAGACTTGGGTGCGAGAATGCCGTAGAACCGGATCGTTGCACCGGGCCATCCTTCGTTGATGATGATCGATGCGGTGAAGGTTGAAGTCAACACAGCAGCGAGCATGACGAGGGCGCAGAACCACTGCCACAGCTGGATTTGCTTATGGACGAACTGCATATCGTCCGAGACGCTGGCAGATGTTCGCGAACCTGGGATGTAGTTACTCCGGGGGCAGCTTTCTTCGCAGCAGCCAAACAGGAGTGCCGCAGTTGCGCCTGCGGCCACGATGAGCTGGGATGCGCCCGTGAGTGTGGCGAGAGCCACGCAGAACACGAACGCACCAAACAGGAGCACTTCTGACGTCTTCATGATCCGCCTCCTTCAGCGGCGAAGACTGGTGGTGTGCCGAGGTTTTCCGTAGTACCTCGGACGACAATGAGCACTCTGCGGACATACGCCCGCAGACTATAATAATAAAACAAATATATAATTTAGTCAATTATACAAAATTCTGTGTTTTAGTGGTGCCGGGGGCGGGAATTGAACCCACACATCCTGTAACGGATAAGGGATTTTAAGTCCCTCGCGTCTACCATTTCGCCACCCCGGCTTACTGCTATTGTACCGCGTTTTTGCCGCTACTCTCGTGTAGCTGAATATTGAAATAGTTAAAATATATGTTATAATTGTATTTAACACACGAGTACATTCATGCTTTCCATGTTTCGCCAGTCCGATGAGCGTTCGGTAGGCCTGCTGTTTGCCTTCGGGGCATTGCTATGCGCCGGTACCTACAGCGCGCTGGCAAAGGGGCTGACGCCGTACCTTTCTCCGGTATCGCTTTTGGTTATCAGCGAAGCGCTGACGGCACTCTTCGTCGTGCTTACCTACGGGGCTGTCCCTATGCTGCGTTCCATTGCCAAGCTGGACATGAGAACCGTTGGTGTCTGCATGCTTACCGGGCTGTTGAATTCAGCTCTGGCACCCTTGTTGTGGTTTTGGGGTCTAAAGATGACGACCGCCGTAAACGCAGCAATTCTCACGCCCACCGAGCTGATTTGCTCGTTGCTCGTTGGCAAATGGCTGCTTGGTGAACGCATTAATCGCGCTCAGGCAATGGGTGCTGCGACTATTGTGTTCGGCATTGTGGCTATTCACATTTCCTCCACCAGGGGGCTTAGTATCAATCCTGGTGATGCACTTATCGTCATAGCCGCGCAGATTTTTGCTTTCGGTGCGCTCTTATTCAAGAGGTATCTCACGCATATCCAGCCGGAAGTAGCAATTGCTATTCGCAACGTGTCCGGAATCCTCTTCGTACTTGCAGGTTACTCGGTTGTAGGAGCGGGCTCTGCGATGGATGGAATTGAAGCATTCCCTGTACGGCTCCTTTTCACGCTCCTGGCATTCGTGTTCTTCTCCAGGTACTTAAACCTGGCGTTCTACTACAAGGCTCTCGATCGCTTGCCAGCAACGACAGTTTCACTCATTGATATCGGTGCCCCGCTTGCCGGCATGGCGTTTTCGGCGCTGTTGCTGGGCGAAACTATTCAGACTGCTCAGCTCTTTGGTGGCATGTTCATCGTCCTGGGGTTGCTGCTCGAGCAGCAATCTAGGCCCATGCTGCCGCATGTATCCGTTCCGGGCTGGGCGCGGCATTTCTGGCATGCCAGACACGAGCCTCCGTTGCAGCAAATGGCACTGAAAGTCGGGAAGCAAGCGTAGTTAGATCGGCAGTGCCTCCAGGCGCATCGGCTTGCTGTCTTGTGCTTTGGTGTGCTCGCCTACATGCAGCTTTGCACCCGTGGACGGGTCGATTTCCTCCGCCACGATAATCAAGCGCCGAAGTGTAGTTCCTACAGGAGTGCACGTCATCAACGTACTCAGACGCCTGCCAGCGGGCTGATCCAGCACCGATGTGTCGCTGGGCCGAACCTCTTTTTTTTCAACGATTTTGTACGAATGCAGATCTCCGCCGTAGTACACCGAGTACGTATCGCCGACGTCTAGGTCGCTCAACCGTGCGAACACATCTTTGAACAAGCCGTCATCCCAGGGGTAGTACGAGCTGTGACCGGTGACAAAGAAGTTGCCAGCCTGCCCAGGACGTGCGGATCCGGGATAGTGGACGACGCCGTGATGCAGCGCTGCTTGTACGTCTTCTTCGAACTGCTTCCAGTCTTCACGCATGAGCGCATCCATGCTGGGGACGACAATGGGTACGTTTTTGCCGATTTTGGGAATGACCAGACGATTTTCATACGGGCCGACTCGTGGCAGATACGACACTAATTCTGCGCCGTCCTCGACCGATTTGCGCACCAAGGCTGCGGCGGCAGACGGTAATCCTGGCTCGCCACCGTTGTTCACCATGGCTTCGAGCGCTTGCTCAGTGTGCGTTTCGTCTCCAAGCGCCAGCTGTGCACGTGCGATTTGCCAGAAGCTTTGGTAGTTGATGGCAACGAATAGCGTGACGAAAATGCCGGCGAACGTGCCTCCAAAACGAATAGTATCGATGACAAACAACGTCGTCTTGGAGTGTGGCTTTTGTCGTGGACGGTTCCAGGGAGCCAGCCGAGGTCTATTTGCTTCTTTCCAAGCGGCGCCAGCATGTCGTGGCAGTTTTCGTAGCGTATGCCATGCGTCTTGCAGCGACTGTAGCGCTCCAAAACGGGTGGCTTCGAACTGAGACTGCCCCTCCTTCAGCGATTCGGCGATGAGGTAGCTTGTCGCGCTGGAAATCCTACTGACGAAGCGCTGTCGCTCTTCCGGGCGAACCAGGTTTTTCTTGGCATGTGTCTTCTCGGCTTTCGGTTGTGGATCTTCGGCAACCACGCGCCATTCATGCAGCACAGCGTCAATGTTCGGAGTAGCGCGTGCACTGCGCTGCGGAGTGGGGTGTATGTGCCGCGGTTGCGAGTGCTTCTTCGTGATGTGTTCTTTCTTCGGTTGCTGCGGTTTGGGCGTTTCTGCCGAAGTCCCGCGTTGAAAGATGACGATGTTTCCATCGTCGTCGTAGCCGGCGCGCGGATCGTCGGAGAAGTTCATCGAGTCCATTATTCTAGCAGAAAGAGGGCTTTCCGGCGAGGGCATGGCTACAGACAGCCACAATGTAAGCATTGCAAAAAATAAAATTTAGTTTCCATTAACATTTACTTCATCACGCCTCCGCCAACCACCTCCTGCCCGCGGTACAGCACCAGCGACTGCCCCGGCGACAGTGGCCCTTGTACGTTCTCGAATTGAAACACACCCTTTGCGCCACTGCGGACCAGCGTGCCCTTCTGCCTGGCAGAGAGCGACCGCGTGCGACATTCAAATGGTATCGGCTGGCCTTCCTGTGGTTCCCAGGAGACAAATCGCAAATCGTGCAATGGTATGGAGTGGGTTTGCTGCGTTCCTTTCGGCTCGACAATAAGGCTATTGGACTCCAGATCTTTTGCGACTACTTCCAATGGAATCGGCTGCCCACCTACGCGAAGCCCTCTGCGCTGTCCGTGCGTGTACAGGGGCAGGCCTCGGTGCTCACCCACAACGGTGCCGTCCCGCCGCACAATTGGCCCAGGCCGCAATGCCTGTTGCAGGTGGCGCCGCAAGAATTCCTGCGGGGTTTTCTCCGGGAAAAAGCATAAATCTTGGCTTTCGCGGTACGAAGTCGTTGAGTAGGGGATGCCAAAGTGCTGCGCGAGCGCGAAGACTTCTTTCTTCTGCATGCCTCCCAGCGGAAACACGCAGCGCGACAGTTGCCGCTGCGAAAGTCCGTACAGGTAGTAACTCTGGTCTTTTCGTCCATCCACTGCTTCCAGCAGCAGGTGCCGCCTTGCTCCATCCGATGTCTGCTCAACTGCGGTCCGTGCATAGTGGCCGGTGGCAAGCATGTCACACTTCCACTCGTCGGCGAGCTCCAGCAGTCTGCCGAACTTGATGTTGCGGTTACAGCCGATGCAAGGATTCGGCGTCAATCCTTGCGCGTATCCTTGGAGAAACGGATCGACGACGTTTTTCTTAAACTCATCGGATAGATCGACAATATGCAGCGGTATGTCGAGCTGCTTTGCCACCTTGGCGCAACGGGCTGCCGTTTGCGCGTTGCAGCACTTGCTTGGCAGCACCTCTGCCAGTGCGGGTGCCAGCGGATCGCTCCACAGGGTAAAACGTACGCCGACCACGTCGTGGCCCTGCTTTGAAAGCAGGTGGGCGACGACGCTAGAGTCGATGCCGCCGGACATGGCAAGCAGTATGCGCATGGAGTACGCAGTATACCCGCGTTTTGCTTTGGGCAAACGGCGCTTGACTCGGCTGCTATCTGCAGACGTAGCAGGGCAGGGGAGTGGTAGCATCGGCCTCATGAAGAACGCCACGCTTACTGAATTCATCGCCCATGCTCGCTTGAAGGGCATGGATCATGCCACTATTCGCATGCTGCTTCTGTCTTCCGGCTGGAAGGAAAAGGACGTAGCTCAGGCGCTTTCCGATCAGACGTTGGATATGCCGGTGCCCCAGCCCCCCGACTTGGGCGGAGCCAGAGATGCCTTCTTGCACCTGGTGAACTTTGCCTGTTTGTACACCACACTCATTGGCGTCATCGTGATTTTGTTCACTTCCATAGAGCGCTACCTGCCGGATGCGGCGACTGATACCTTGTTCTATGGATACGACGCAGGCGCGCTGAGCACGCTTCGTTGGTGGATCGCAGCCCTGATTGTGGTCTTTCCGCTGTTCATGTGGATTTCGCGCAAGCTGCTGCATGAAATGACCCTGCGTCCCGAGCGCGCTCGCAGCGGAGTGCGCCGCTGGCTCACGTATTTGACGTTGTTCTTTGCCGCAATGGCACTCATGGGGGATGGCATAACACTGGTATTCCGCTTGCTGGAAGGAGAGCTGACCCTGAGATTCATCCTCAAGGTAGTAGTGGTGTTTGCCGCCACGGGTATGACGTTTGCCTACTACCTCTTGTCGGTAGTTAGGGGCACGGACCGTTTGTCCGATAAGGCATTTCATCGCGGGTTTGCCATTGCAGCAATAGTGGCTATTGTCGCTGTGCTCGCATGGGGCATGTTCCAAGTAGGCAGTCCTGCCAGCGAACGTCTGCGCAAGTTCGACGAACGCCGCATAGAAGACTTGCGTGCCATTCAATCCGAGATCCTCAACTTTGCCTACGCTGGAAGACAATGGGATTCGACCGTATCCAAACCGGTAAGGCCGATACCTTTGACACTGGAAGAAATGGCACAGCAAGCCGCCTACCAACGTCTGCACCTCACCGACCCCGAGACAGGAGCGCCGTATGAGTATGTGGTCCGTGACGCAGTGCGTTACGAGTTGTGCGCCGTGTTTGCAGCAACTCGCTCGCAGGACTTCGATATCCAGTGGAACCACCCGGCTGGGCGGCACTGCTTTACCTTCGATGTATCCGACGTGACGCGCAAATAGCCGTTTACTTCTCTCAGGCTTGGTTTTGGGCTACCATGCCGCCATGCTCGAGAAGGTCAGAGCCCATATTGCCGAGTACGCAGAGACTGAGAAGAAGATGCAGGATCCCGCGATTTACGGAGATCCGAAGCAGATCGCCAAGCTCTCGCGCAGGTTGAAACAGCTGAAACCCCTGGTGGATACGTATGCAGACTATGAGAAATACGAGCGTGCCGTAGCAGATGCACAGGCCATGAAAGACGACCCGGAATTGGGTCCCATGGCCGAGGAAGAGGCTGTAAAGGCGCGCGAGCAAATGCCGATACTCATGGAGAAGATGAAGCGTTTGCTCATCCCCAAGAACCCCGATGACGAACGCAGCGTCATCTTGGAAGTGCGTGCCGGTGCCGGTGGCGAAGAGGCGGCGTTGTTTGCTGCCGAGCAGCTGCGCATGTATCTCAAGTTCGCAGAATCGCGTGGCTGGAAAGCCGAACTCATCGATACGTCAGCCGCTGACGCCGGAGGCATTAAAGAGGCATCAGCACGCATTGAAGGTGATGGCGTGTACGGCGATATGAAGTTTGAATCCGGGGTGCACCGCGTGCAGCGCATTCCCAAAACGGAGGCCAAAGGCCGCGTGCACACCTCCACGACAACCGTTGCTATTCTGCCCGAGGCCGAAGAGGTGGACATTGTCATTAATCCAAACGACCTCCGTATCGATACGTACCGTTCCGGAGGTGCTGGTGGCCAGCACGTGAACAAGACCGATAGCGCCGTACGTATCACACACATTCCTTCGGGTGTGGTTGTTGCCTGCCAAAGCGAGAGATCGCAGTTAAAGAACCGTACGTTGGCTATGAGCATTCTGCGCAGCCGTTTGTACCAGTCTCAACAGGAGAAGCTGGCAAAAGAGCGCGATGATGCACGAAGCAGCCAAGTTGGATCCGCAGATCGCAGTGAGAAGATTCGCACGTACAACTTTCCACAAGACCGCATTACCGACCATCGCATCAACCAGAACTTCTCGAACATTCCCGCAGTCATGGAAGGAGAAATGAGCGACATTGTCGAAGCAATGCGCAAATGGGAGGAGGATGAAGCCCTGAAGCGACTCTAAGACGTTTTAGTACACGCTGGACTCGATATCCAGGTCGCTGGACTCTTCATTGAGCAGGCGGATGTTACGACGGTAGCAACGGCCTGCCTCGGTGCGGTCGGATGTGCGCTTCTGGCAAGCGGACCACAGCACTTTAGAGCGGGCGTCTCGTTGCTTTTGCAGCTTGGCGTCATCATTCGTGGTAGCTGGTGTCCACTGGCTTGGCTCGGGACGGGTTTCGTATACCTTCTGCACCGGTACGGGGACTACCGCCTTCTCTGCTCCGGCAAGGTATGTCCTGCGGGCAAGGATTTCCGCCAACTGTCCGGTTACTAAGGTTTGCTGTAGATTCCAGTACGGACCGAATTCACGCTGGCACGCGGGAATGTCGTATTCGGTAGGGCGGAAGCAGGTGTGGCTGAAGTACTGTGCGAAATCGAATGCGTTGGTATCAATGAACCGGTTATCGAAGCTCTGCCCCTGAATGGCGCCCGTTTTTTCAAAGCGCCGGATGAGCTGCTCGGCGTACATGCCGTTTGGCGACTCCGCAAGCAGCGGCAGCGTAACTAGGGCGGCAACAAACAAGACAGCGGCAGCAGTTCGCTGCATTGCAGTCGTCTGTCGGCGCAGGGCAGATGGGGTGTTCATAGAGTGTGATAAAAGGGCACACGCTACGCTCCACCGCAAAAAAGTCAAGTATGGTTGTCTCTGCGCCTTACGGCTGCAAGTCTCGACGCAGCTTCGCCATGGTATCGATGCGCTTTTCAACCAATTCCACAGTTCCGATATCGTAACGGAACCGCACCGGCCCGGAGACTTTTTCACACACCTTCTCCGCAGCCTGCTCAGCCTGGTCCAGAGTATCTCCGATTCCGACTATGCCAACGGATCTGGAGGTACCCAATACCAACTGACGGTCCTCCTTCCCTTGTTGTACGTCGCCGTAGTACATGTGTACGTTTTGCGGCACATCTTCCGGCAGTGTGAACGTTTTCCCTTTTTCATCCTTCTTATCAGGGTAGCTCTTGGGCGTGAGGTACTTGCAGACCGTTGCTTTGTTCTCGAATTCCACCATTTCGGGCTTGAGCGTGCCGTCGATGATTGCCTGACAAACGGCGGCAAAATCGCTTTTGAGAATCGGGAGTACATTCAGCGCTTCCGGGTCACCGAAGCGACAGTTGTATTCGATCACGCGTACGCCGTGTTTTACGGCAATGAAGCCGCCGTACAGGATGCCTTTGTATGGCTCTCCACACTCTTTCATAAGTGCCTCGGCAACCTTGCGGTTGATTTCACTGGCTCTGGCGATGTCTTCTTTCGATAAGAAGGGAAGCGAGTGATTTGCATCGCTGTATGTGCCCATGCCTCCGGTATTCGGGCCGGTATCGCCCGAGTATGCGCGCTTGTGGTCTTGTACGGCAGGCATGTCCACCACTGTCTCGCCGGATACGAACGACATGAGACTAAACTCAACACCGATCAGTTTTTCTTCCACTACAACGGAACCGCATTCTTGCATGCATTCCAGTGCGTACTTCACGCCGACGCTGGTGGTTTGCAGATGCTCTCCGCTTACTTTTACGCCCTTCCCGCCTTTCAGCCCATCGTACTTTACGACGTAGCTGCCCTGCAGGTCATGTTCGATGTACCTGGTAATGTCGGCCTGCATTTGCTTCATCTGCGCCACCGAGGAGAATTCGAACGCGCGGAATTTCGGGTTGGCCTTTATCTCATACTTCTTCATCAGCTTGCGCGCGAATTCCTTGCTCGACTCAATGCGCGATAGCGGCTTCTTGGGGGCAACGCAGTGCACGCCTACGGTTAAGAGTCGGTCTGCAAGGCCGCCGCAAATGGGGTCTTCCGGCCCAATGATTGCAAAATCGGGCTTGGTTTTTTTGGCAATGTCGATGATGTGCGAAAATTCGAGCAAATCGGGCAGCACGTACAGCTCCTTTGCCAGCGCGGCCATACCGGGATCTTTGTTCGTGGCAATGACGATAATTTCCGGTTTCTGCGGACTGCGTGCAAGCGCCTCAGCTATGGCATGTCCGCGTGCGGAATTCGAAATGACAAGTACCTTCATGAGCGCATCGTAGCACAGGTTTGGCTAACGAGGACCTAATTCTTCGATGCCAAGCGGCTCGCTGCGCTTGGGTGCCCCTAGCGGATATACTCGCGGAGCAGGTTGCGGCAGCGGCTGCACAACTCCTTGTGTATCCGATTGTGATAATAGCAGCGCCAAATCGACACGCACCGTGCGGCCATCTTGCTCTATGAGAAAACGAATGTCTTGCTCAGGGAGTACCGGGTTTACGGCTTCATCTACCTCCGGCCCTAGGAAATCCATCAAGTCTTCATCGGCTTGCGCACAGGAAGCATCGCGCCAGTTTTCTAGTTCCGGCACTCGCCAGGAGTCGTCTTTTCCAGGGCCTTGAGATCGGTTGAAGTTCATGCGCGCATGCTAACCCTCTCCCTCTGCAGGTCAAGAAATGATCATTCTCATGCGTGGAACTCCTTACACCAAAGCCATCATTTTCGTCTGGTCTCCAGAGGGTTCCTCCAGCTCCTGGTTGTACGATTCGCGAGTCTGGTTTCTGCCGGAACCTAAGGATTTCAACAGCTTCAAGTTCACCTCGGGGGTTGGGTACTTGCCGCTGAAGCAACCGTCGCTGAGCTTTTTGATGCTGGGGTTACCCACGCGGATGGCGTCGTACATATCATCGATGCTGGTGTAGAACAGACCGTCGGCGCCGATGGCTTTGCGCACCTCTTCGATGCTGTGGTCTGCGGCGATGAGTTCCGTGGTGGTGGGAAGGTCGATGCCGTACGGGTCCGGCCCGATGATCGGGGGTGCGGACGAAGCGAAGTAGACCTTCTTTGCCCCGGCTTTGCGAGCCATTTCCACGATCTTGCGACTGGTGTTGCCGCGAACAATGGAGTCATCGACCAGGAGTACGCTGTTTCCTTTGAATTCCAGCTCAATGGGGTGCAGCTTGAAGTTGAGGCTGCGCTTGCGCACCGCCTGTCCGGGCATGATGAAGGTGCGGCCGATGTAGCGGTTCTTCACAAAGCCTTCGCGGTAGCGAACCTTCAGCTTGTCGGCGAGTCCCGCGGCGGCGGGGCGGCCCGTGTCCGGCACAGGAATGACCGAGTCGATATGAATACCTGCAGCCTTTACCTGGCGTGCCAGGGCTTCGCCCATGCGGACGCGTGCCTTGTACACGTTCACGCCGTCGATCGTGGAATCCGGGGCTGCCAAGTACACCCACTCAAACAGGCACGGGTTCAACTTGCCCTGCACCACCTGCTTGGAGTGGATGCGGTTCTGCTTGTCGATGAACACGACTTCCCCCGGACGGATGTCGCGTACGAACTCGAAATCGAGTGCTTTGAAGACGGTGTTCTCCGAGGTGATCATGTACTCCTCCTTCATGCCGTAGCGCCGCTTGCCAAGCTGCAGCGGGCGAATACCGTGCGGATCGCGGAAGCCCAGAATGCCATGGCCTCCAATCAGCGCCACAGCGGAATACGCGCCCTTGCAGCGGCGGAAGACGTGCTGCATGGCTCCGAAGATGTGCTTGGGCGTCAGGTTTTTGGGCTTCTGCTTTTCCAGCTCCAGCGCGAAGACGTTGAGCAGCACTTCGGAGTCGGAATTGGTGTTTAAGTGACGGAATGCCTGGGTGCGCAGCTCCTTCGAAAGCTTGTCGGCATTGGTTAAGTTCCCGTTGTGCGCCAGTGCAACGCCGAATGGGCTGTTGACGAAAAACGGCTGCGCCTCGAACTCGCTGCTGCAGCCTGCGGTGGGGTAGCGCACGTGTCCAACTCCCATGGGGCCTTTGAGGCGCGAGAGCGACTTTGCATGAAATACTTCGGTCACCATGCCGTTGGATTTCTTCAAGTGGAACTGGTTGTCGTACGTCACGATACCGGCTGCATCCTGACCGCGGTGTTGCAGCACGATAAGCCCGTCGTACAAGTCCTGGATGACGTCGCGAAAACCGGAAACGGCAATAATTCCACACATACGAATTACATTGAAAGAAAGGCAAAGCACGACCTGCCCAAGGTTGGGAAGGCCGGAAAAGCGCGGTAGGAAGCTACCATGGGGGCATTGTACAGAAGACTTTCTCCCTCGCAAGGCACTTAAGGTTCATTGGGCGGATTTAGCACAACTCCATGCCGTCCTTCTTTAGAAGAGTCTTCCTTGCTGCTTCCATCATGGTTCTGCCATGCTCTGCATTTCCTTCGGCCTGCGGATAGAGCTTTCCTCCGTAGTGGTCGACTACGACATCCGAACAGCCATGTAGCTCCGGGTGTTTTGTAACTGCCCTGCACAGAGTGGTGTTTACAAGACGAACGCGCGATGCATCCAGGAGAATATCGCATCGACTGCGAATGATATCCAGGCGTTGGCGTGCTTCCGTGCTCAGTCTCAGTTCATTAGCCTGGCCGGCAAGCCTGTCCGTCAGGGTGAGTAGTGTTTGGTAGTCTGCAGGGTCTATTGCAATCGGCATGCGGCGCATGGCAGCGCGGGTTTGCGCAAGATACGGCACAAGGCCGCCCAGGCCAGAGCCAACTTCGGTAAATTGCAGAGATGAATCCAGCCGCAGCCTTGGAAACGAACGATGATAGTGAGGCAAATCCCGCGCGGTGATGGGGAATCTGAGTGCGCTGTTTTGTCCAGACTTGAAATGAAACACTGCCATATGCTCGAACGTTGGCGCATCTTCTCGCACACCTAGGGAGTAGGTATCGCCATGCTCATTCGTAGTACTGCCGCTAACAAGCGGGCCAAATCGTTGGAATGTGATTGTCGTCACGGCAGTGTTGAGGGAGGATCGCTATTAATATTCACCTGTTGTCTCCTGTCAAACTTTGACAAAAAACAAATTTAGTCTTTGAATGCGGCACCATGAGTTTGCTCGCAACTCAAAGGCCGCCGGCTCTTGCGACTGAAGTCACTACACTCTTCGACGGCATTGACCGCTGGAAACTTGCAGCGAAGTTTGGCATTGATCGCATTCACGATCGTACGCGGTTACAAGTGTTGAATGCCGTGGCTGCCGGCAGTCCTTGTACAGAATTTGATCGCATCGTTTCAGATATAGCTGTGGCGGGTGGCGTCATTCCGCCTGCATTCCCTGTCATCAATTGGGCGGAATTCACCTCGGATATCCCAGAGGAGAATCGCATCCTCGGATACGGAATGTTGCAGCCTTTGGCGGAAACGCATCGCTGGTTACACGAGACCATTGCGAGACATTGTCCTTTCGTCACCCCATCGTTGCGCCATGGTCGTGTGTGGATGTCGGTCGTCGGGCGCCAGTACACCATTGGTCAGCGAATACTTCATATTTTGCAACAGGCGCAAGACGCGTTTCTGAGACTTACTCCTCCCGAAGACAGAAACCGCGTCCTAAACACGCTGCTAATACTGTTGCCCGAGCTGGAGCTTCCCGGCGCCATGAGCACGCTGGATTTTTTGGGGGCACACAAACAAGATTTTGGAGAAGAGATGTCCAAGGAAGTGACACTAGGCGCCTTTGCGCCTTCGTACGCGTATAATGCTTACGGTGACCAGAAGAGATCCGTGCCGCCGTTATTCGTCTTTCGCCAGCGCTACCCGCACAGAGTGGCAAGGCAGCATGATGAATCAACGACTCTTTTGCGTCTTGGCTCGAATGAATTCTGATAGTTCATTGCCTTTCTAGCCTGTACAATGCGGCAAAAATCGCTACACTGGATCGACTGCGCGTAGCAGTTTTACTGACTTCCAGTTTTCCATTATGGAGTTTCGGACCATTGCGATCATCGCCCACATCGACCACGGCAAGACCACGCTCGTGGACCAAATTTTAAAGCAGGGCGGCGCTTTTCAGTCGCACGAGCAGGTGGACGAACGCGTCATGGACAGCAATGACCAGGAAAAAGAGCGCGGTATCACTATTTACGCAAAGAACTGCTCCATTCTCTACAAGGGCACCAAGATCAACATCGTCGATACGCCGGGCCACGCCGACTTCGGTTCAGAAGTGGAGCGCGTGCTGCGTATGTGCGATTGTGTGTGTTTGTTGGTGGACTCCTTCGACGGACCCATGCCCCAGACCCGCTTCGTGCTGAAAAAGTCGCTGGAAATGGGTATTCGTCCCATTGTCATCATCAACAAGATCGATCGTCCCGGTGCCGACCCGGAGAAAGCGTTGGGTCAGGTGTTTGATTTGTTCGTGCAGCTGGGTGCTACCGACGAACAGGCCGATTTCCCCTACATTTACGCCATTGGTCGCGATGGTGTGGCGAAGATGAAAGTTGCCGACGAGTCCAAGGACTTAACCCCCTTGTTCGACTTGATCCTCAAGCATGTGAAGCCGAAGGAAAACGATGCTACAAAGCCGCTGCGCATGCAGCCGGTCAACCTGGCATACGACAAGTTTTCCGGGCGCATGGCCATTGGTCGTGTCTTCGAAGGCACTGTCGTTCAGAACCAGCAGGTTTGGCTCATTAAACCGGACGGCACCAAGAAGCAGGGTCGCATTACCAAGATCGCTACGTACCAGGGCATTCGTACTGGCGAGGTAAAGGACGCCGTTGCCGGCGACATTGTCCAGCTGTCGGGCCTGCCTGATGTGTACGTCTCGGACACCATCGCCAGCTCCGAGAATGCAGAGCCGCTACCCGTCATTAAGATCGACCCGCCCACCGTGGCCATGGATTTCATGGTCAACGATTCTCCGTTTGCAGGAAAGGACGGCAAGAAGGTGACAACCCGCGCCATTCGTGAGCGTTTGGAGCAGGAGCTGGAAACCAACGTTGGTCTGCGAATCGTCTTCGATAACCGCACCGATGCCTTCCGCGTGGAGGGTCGCGGCGAAATGCACTTAGCCGTGCTCATAGAGACTATGCGCCGCGAGGGCTTTGAACTCCAGGTATCGCGCCCCGAAGTCATCATGAAGCAGGAGGGGAACCAGAAAATGGAGCCCATCGAGAACGCCTACATCGATGTACCAGACGAGTTCGTTGGTGGAGTCATCGAGAAGCTTGGTCGCCGCAAGGGCATCATGCAGAACATGGAAGCGAAGAATGGTGTGACACGTCTGACATACGAGATTCCAACTCGCGGTTTGCTCGGCTTCCGCAACGAATTCATCATCGATACGCGCGGCAACGGTATTCTCACCCATGCCTTTAACAAGTACGCGCCGTACGTAGGCGATATGCCGGGCCGTACGACTGGTTCCATCATCTCTGGTGTCACCGGCAAGGCTGTGGCGTACGCCATCTGGCAGCTGCAAGAGCGTGGGACGTTCTTCATCAAGGATGGCATCGATGTCTACGAAGGCATGATCGTTGGCGAGTCGCCCAACGGACAGGACGTAGAGGTGAACATCTCCAAAGAAAAGAAGCTGAGCAACGTGCGTGCTTCCGGCACCGACGAGGCCATTCGCCTCATTCCGCCTCGTATCATGACGCTCGACGGTGCAATGGAGTACATCCAAGATGACGAGTTGGTTGAGATTACGCCCAATTTCATCCGCCTACGAAAGAAGCTGCTCAAAGAAACCGATCGCAAGCGCGCAAAACGCGCTGCTTAGGCACGGCTTCTCAGCTGGGAGTGAACGTAGAAATCATCCAGGCTTCCGGCTTGGTCTAGCACGTAGCCCTGCGACTGGAGCAGCGAACGCAGTTGCGCGCGGTATTCCTGGCGTGAGTTATGCTCTACGGTCATGGCTAGGAATCGGTACCGATGGAACGGGAACGTCTGCAAGATGGAGAGCTCCGCGCCTTCAATGTCGATGCTGAGGTACTCCATGACCGACGGCGCATGTTGTGCGTCTAAGATCGATTCCAGCGTCACCGTGTTCATACGCTGCGTCTTCCATGCTCCCTGGCTTACTACCCGACCACGCGGCAGGTAGTTGAGCAGTGCTGCGCGGTGACCTTGCGGATAGTGGTTGATCATGCCGGCGTAGGCTCCGCCCTCTATAAGGAAGTCGGCATCTTGCCCGTCGCAGGACACGCAAGCCTGTACGCAGGCGCAAGAACGCTTGGCCAGCAGTTTCTTGTACAGTTTCGGGTTTGCTTCTATGCAAATACCGTTCCAGCCGTACCGATGTTCCAGCAGATATGTATTGCTGGCAACGATCGGCAAATACGCTCCTAAATCCACGAAGTAGCCGCCACGCAAGCCTTGGAATGTTTGCGCCACCCACAAGTCCTGGCCGAAGTGCGAGTACCCTCCCCTCATGCGTGCCATTGCAAACAGGCCGCTGTTCTTCACGCGTGCTCCGACGTAGCGCAAGAGACCCATGAGAAAAGTCTATGCGCGAACGGATGCGGTCGCAAACCGACAGGCGTGCAGAATTGATTCTTGTGCCACGGCGAGTGAAGCATGCCGCTCTAGAAACCTCCTGGCAGACAAGCTCAGGCGGTTTCGCACCCCCGTGTCCGAACATAGCAGTGCCAATGCTTGTGCAAATTCCGCATCAGTTTCGGCAAGCAGCAGCTCTTGTCCATCATGCACATTCAGCCCTTCGGCTCCTTTGCGCGTCGACACAACCGGAATACCGGCCGCGAATGCTTCGAGGATTTTCAAGCGAGTGCCGCTGCCATGCCTGAGTGGTACCGCGTAGACCGCGCCGTGGCTTTGTAAGTACGGACGCATGTCATCCACCGCTCCGGTGACAACGATGCTGCTGTTTCGGGCTGCATACCTACGCATGGAAGACGTTGGGTTAGACCCAGCTAGTACAAGCCGGTAACTCGGCAGTATGCGTACGACGTGCGGCAAAATGCTATGCAGTAACCTCTCCGCTGCCTCCACATTCGGGCCGTATCCGAAATTCGCGCAGAAGAGCAGCGTCGGAGTGCTGCCTTGAGTGGCGTCAGCGATACCGGTACCTGACGCGTAGTAGTCCATATCGATGCCGCTGGGGACCACGTGAACGTTTTCTTTTGTGCCATACGTGCCGCGAAGCACGGCTGCGTCGTGGTCGCTGCATACCCAAATGCTATCGGCTTCACCCAAAAATTTTGGCTCCACCACCTTGGCGATTCTCAGGAGTAACCATGCCCTCACTTTTGTCTTCCACCCGCGGGCTGTGGTACGTACGTGGCTGTGGAGCGGCTGCTCGATGTTGTGCAGATCCAGCACAATTCTTGCGCGGCATGTTCGCAGGGTTTGTGCGTACGCTAGCAGCCACGGCTCGGTGACGATGACAATGTCCGGGGTGACATCGCGCAATGTGGCTTCTAGTTCGGCTGCAATACGCGCATCGTATGTTAGGCGAACGAATGCATTCGCTATTCCCCATGGCAGGCGCGCAAGTGCAACTAGCATTCGAATCGGAGATAGCGTCACGGTCCAACGAGAACAGTGGTAGGCACCTGTCGGGCAGGGAAGCAACGGCGTACTTTCTCCTATGCGCAGGCAGCAAATACTCGTTTCTCCCGCAGAACGCAGTGCACAAAAGGTAGACCAGTTGCGCATGCAAGACCCGCTGTGCGACGGCGACGGCATGTGCCGCGTGAAGATGAGGCTGCGTATGGGGCGAGGCAGAGTCACAACGGCATTCTCACACACTTTGCTACAATCCCGCCATGCACGTTTGGCTCCGCTGGCTGCTTGAGCGAGCTTGGATCGCCTTGGTCGCATGCTTTGCGTTTGCCGCCGTATGGCTGGCAACGCTAGGTACTGTACACGTACCCTCACAGGAACTGTGGTACATCGTGCCGCTGCTGGAGCATGGCAAAGACGTTGGCCTGCTGCATCCATCTGTGTTATCGCTGCAGGTCATGGAGCACCTTATCGCCGTGCCAATGTTGCTTGTGGTGCTGCCGTACGCACTCTTTGGCATCCTGCCGCCATTGTCTGCCTCGAATCTGCTATACCTCAACATCCTCAATGTCGGATGTTCGCTTGCGACCATGGCGTTGCTGCTGCTGCTTCTGCGTCGCATGCGCCCGGGTTGGTCGGCATTGGATTTTTCGTTCCTGGCAAGCACTGCACTCTGCATTGGTTTGGCGCCTTCGCAATGGGAGCTGTGGACCGTGCCCAGTATCGCACTTACGCTTGCGACCCTGCTCACTGTTGCCGCAGTTGCGCTGGTAACGTTGCGGCCCCTGTCGTCCAAGACGGTGTTGGGCGCGGCAGTCCTGTG
>CAZENR010000018.1:0-20988 GCA_964513925.1 uncultured Candidatus Peribacteria bacterium | reverse complement strand
TCCTCATACGTATACTCTACATGATTAATATTTTTTTATCTTTCAACTTTGGAGCGGGTAACGGGAATCGAACCCGTATCTGCGCCATGGCAAGGCGCCGTACTACCATTGTACGATACCCGCAGAGATCAAAAGAGCTTGCCAATGCTACACAACGCGAAACGCTCTGGCAAGACGTGAAATATGTGTGCAGTACTACTGTGGAGCGGGATACGAGAATCGAACTCGCGTCTCAAGCTTGGGAAGCTTGCGTACTACCATTGTACGAATCCCGCGTGCGCCAAATTGTACACAACTCGCATTGCCGCATGAAAGTTCTGTCGATGACAAAAATTTCACCCTTCCTTTTTTCTCCGTCCAGGGGTATACCTGGCCAAACTCCTGCCCCCCATGAATAAGGAAAAGCTCATCCTGAAGGCAGACTTGTTCCTCAAGAACAAGCAGGAAAAGGAGCTGCGACAATTGCTGTCGCACCAGGATTTTCACGTAATCGCCCAGGTTATTGACGGCTTGCCGCGAGGCCGACGAAAGACGTTTGCCATCCTGCCGCCGGAAAAGCAGGCGGAGGTGGCCATGGTGGTGTCCGATATGAGCAAGAAGCAGATCTTCCCGCGCTTGGCGGACGACATGATCGCGCGGTTTTTGCATTTTAATGATGAAGACGATGCGACCGACATTCTGCAGTATCTCACTGCCAGCCGTCGGGCGCTAATTTTGAGCAAGATGAAAGACGAGAAGAAGACGAAGATAGAGAAGCTGCTGAAGTTCGGTTCCGAGACGGCAGGAGGTCTTATGGACTTGAACTTCATTCTCACCAAACCGACGTTCACGCAGAAGGAGGTCATGGACAAGATTCAGCGGCATGTGGATTTGCAGAAGCAAATTCCAGTCGTGCTGGAGGTGGACGAAGCCGGCCGCGCCATGGGTGTTATTCCGCACCGCAACCTCTTGTTCTTGTCTCCCACATCCACCGTGGAGGATTTGGCCCAGTCGCTGCCGACGGTGTCGCACCGCACCGACCGCGAGCGCGTGATGCAGAAGATGTCTCGCATGCGTTCCGAAGTGCTGTGCGTGGTAGACGACCAAGACTTGCCTCTGGGCGTTATTCACCTGCGCGACTTGCTCAAGGTGGCCCAGGCCGAAGCTACCGAAGACATTTACCGCTTCGCCGGTGTGGACGTGGAGGAGCACGCGCTGGACCCGGCGGTGTCCAAGGTGAAACGCCGCTACAACTGGCTCATCATCAACTTGGCCACAGCGTTCCTGGCTGCGTCCGTAGTGGGCCTGTTCCAGGGGACGATTGAGAAGATGGCATTGCTTGCCGTATACATGCCCATCGTCGCTGGCATGGGAGGAAATGCCGCAACGCAGTCGCTGGCCGTTGCCGTGCGTGGACTTGCCCTTGGCGAGCTGGATCGCGGCAGGGCCAAGAAAGTCATTACCCGCGAGGCCATGGCGGGCATGATGAACGGCATTATCACCGGCATTATTGCCGCAGGTACCGCTGTTGCATTCCGCGCACCGCCACTCCTTGGCGCCGTGCTGTGCTTTGCCATGATCTGCAACATGTTCGTTGCGGGATTCTTCGGCACGCTGATTCCGCTTATTCTGAAGCGTTGCAATATCGACCCTGCTACCGCAAGTTCGGTGTTCGTTACCACCTGCACCGACATTTGCGGGTTCTTCGTGTATTTGGGACTGGGAACGCTGCTGCTCACCTGATCTTCTGCCGCAGACTGTTGCGTAAAAACCCGTTTTTTGGTATACTGGGATGATATGTCGATCACACTGTCACAGAGGGCGGTTTGCCTGCTTGGAACGGCAGTCGTAGCTTGCGTGTTGGCCTTTGTGCTTGCAGTGCCTGCTGTAGACGCGAAATACTGCCCAAGCTGCGGGGGAGATATCGATGATCGTGATATTTGTCTTCTGGAGCCACTTCCAGGCGGATTATGTTCTATTGCCGCGACAAGCACGGGGCATATGGGTGCATTTTATACCTACATCAATGGAAATGGCGCCGGGAACCCCGGTATTTGGGGCTGGATATTTGGAGTGTCCATTGGCATTGCAGTGCTCAACGGAACGGTTGCCGGATTCCAAATCATGCTTGGCGACCGCGACTCCGGTAAGGAGCGCTTCATGTGGTCGACCATCGGGCTTCTGGTGCTCTTGCTTGTGGGAGTCATTCTTGCCTTTATCAACCCAGCAGGTTTCTCGGCGGCATAATGCGACGCTTTAGCTTTTCACTTACGGCCCTTGCACTCTTCCTGCTTCCGGCGGCGGCGCATGCCGACTTGCCGTGGATTTACTGCGGAAATTTGCCGGGTTGCCAGCCGGGCTTTGCCGAGCACGTGACCGGAGTAATGACCCAACTGCTCATCCGCTTCGATGTGTATGCGTATATCTTGGGTGCGCTCTTCGTCATGATCGGTGGAGCCATGATGATGCTCTCCGGTTTCCAGGATGAGTGGGTAAGCAAGGGCAAGCAGACTATTACGTGGGCACTGATCGGCGTATTCATCGGGAAATTTGCATCGGTCCTGGTCGGCTTCGTAAGCCAGGAAGCCAACAGCGTAGGCGGCGGCGAGCTTGTGGTGGCGGTTGTGAATACCGCAATCGGTTCGGTGTTCGACCTGTTCCGTGTGGGACTTATCGCCGTTACCATTTTCTGCGGCATGCGGATGGTTGTTGCGCGCGGCAAGTCCGATGAAATGGAAAAAGGGCGCACGGGTCTTATTTGGGCAGCAGTTGGCGCGATCATCATCAACATCGCTCAGGTCATTACCAATGCCATCGCCACGCTATGAAGCGCTCACTCCCCATCATTCTCGGCGTTCTCCTGCTGCCAGCCAAAGCGCTTGCAGTCAGCATTACCCAATATGGTTGGAGCTGTGCGGGATTCCTGCACTGCGGTTCCGGCACCGATGCGGTGCAGACCATTGCCACCAATATTACAATAGGCATTACCGCCACCATTACTTCGCTAGCGGTGATCACCTTCCTCTACGGAGCCATTCGCATGACTACTTCGCAGGGCGGCGAAGGCAAAGACGCAGGCAAGAAGGCAATGATATGGTCTGCAGTCGGCTTGGTTGCCGCCATTCTCGCCGGAGGCATCATCTTGTACGTACAGCAGCTGATCTACTCGGTGGCATCGTCTTAAGGCGATTTGTAGGCGTTTCTGTGGGCGTGTGCTAGGCTCTTGGTCGTGTCCAAGCGCCAGTACGTCACCACCGCCATCGATTATCCTAACGCAGCTCCTCACATTGGGCATATGCCATTCGCGAAAGGAAACCTTGTCGGTTTCCTCTCGCGGACTCTCTTTCCCTTCGAGGTGTCGCTTAAGCGCGGGAACCCGCGAGACCCGCGCTACGCGATTTTTTTATAACAGAATATGCAACGCCAGTACGTCACCACGGCTATCGACTATCCCAACGCAGCTCCTCACATGGGGCACGTGCTGGAGAAGGTGCTTGCAGACGTTACTGCTCGCTGGTTCCGTTTGCGCGGTGACAAGGTCTTGTTCCAGACCGGTACCGACGAACACGGCATTAAAATCCAGCAGACGGCGGAAAAGGAGAAGCTGACGCCAAAGCAGTTGGTGGATCGCAACGTGCCGTTGTTCCAGGATTTGTACAAGCGGCTGCATATTTCGTTCGACAAGTTCATTCGTACCAGCGATCAGCAAGCGCACTGGCCGACCGTTGTGGAGCTGTGGAAGCGCTTGAAGAAAGCGGAGAAACTGGAGAAGCGCACCTACGTAGGCTTGTATTGCACCGGTTGCGAACGTTTTATTACGAAGAAGGAACTGGTAGACGGCATGTGCGACATCCACAAGCGCGCACCCGAAGAAGTAAGAGAAGAGAACTGGTTTTTTACCATGAGCAAAGACGCCAAGGATTTGCAGAACCTGCTCACTGCAGATTGGGCAGGAGAGCGTTACCGCATCGTGCCGCAGTTTCGCGAAAACGAAACGCTCTCGCTCATTGCTCAGGGCCTGGAAGACGTATCGTTCTCGCGCCCCAAGTCCAGCTTGAGCTGGGGAGTGCCGGTTCCAGACGACGAGGGCCAAGTGATGTACGTCTGGTGCGACGCGCTCACCAACTACATTTCCGGCTTAGGCCTGCTTACGCCAAATGAAAACCGTGAATGGTGGGACGATGCCCAGGTTACGCATGTCATTGGCAAAGACATTGCGCGTTTTCACGCACTCATTTGGCCGGCGATGCTAAAGCACGCCCATGTCCGCGTGCCCGATCGGCTGCTTATACACGGCTTTCTTACCAGCGAAGGGGAGAAAATGAGCAAGTCGCTTGGCAACGTTGTGGTGCCTGACGATGTCATCTCCAAGTACGGCGTCGATGCGCTGCGTTTTTACCTGAGCCACGAAATCCCCGTGGGTCGCGACGGAGACTTTAGCTGGAAGCGCTTTGGAGAGCTGTACGATGCCAAGCTGCGCAACCAACTTGGAAACCTGCTGAATCGCGTTCTTGTGCTGCTCAAAAAAGGCGACGGGTCCGTGCTGCCAGCCGGATCCGCATTGGGCTTTGCCGATGCAACGCAACAATGTTGGACTTCGTATATCGAGAAGATGGACAACCTGGAATACAGCGCCGCGCTGGATCAGAGTGCAATGGGCTTGGTGGCGCGCGCGAATGAGTTGATGCAGACCACGCAGCCTTGGACGATCAAAGACGACTCAGCCAAGCGCTCGCAGATGCTTTCCGAGTTTGCGGAGATCCTGCGGCACGTATCGCTGATGCTGCTGCCGTTCACGCCCGAGACGGCTCAGAAGATCGCCAGGCAGCTGCATGTGCCGTATGCCGACAAGATGTTGGATAGGGGATTTGTCGTCACCAAGCAGATGCAGTCGTGGGGAGGCGCAATAGATTGGCGACAGGTGGGGGAGCCGAGCATTCTGTTCGCGCCGGTGGAGACGAAGCAGTAGAACTGTGATATACTGTTATTGCTCTCGAGATCTGCAGGCGAAGGCACATCACCACAATGGATGTTTGCTGGAGACCGAAGGAGAAGGGGAGCGCGCTTATCTTTTTCCATCATTCATCATGTTCGACCCTATGGCCGACCTGGCAAACCCGGGCAGCGACGATCCGCTGGCACCATCTGCCAATTTCGGTGCGCCGGCTCCGCAACAGCGTCCTCCACGCCAAGGTGGCGGCGGCGGTAACGGCGGCGGCCGCTATGGCGAGGAATTGCATTCTGTCACTATCCGCGCTCGCCAGCGCACGTTCTACATCGACTTAAAGCAGTCGAGCAATGGCAAGTTCGTGAAGATTTCCGAGAAGTCTCGCGGCGGCCAGAAGACCACGATCATCTTCGATATCGAAGACCTGCCCAAGTTTATCGAGGCTTTGGGTGAAATGCAGGCCAAGATCTAAGGAAGCATTCCTTGGCTCCTCGAAAAAACCGCCTGTGGGCGGTTTTTTTGATCCACGATTCCGAAAGCTGATCCGGGCTTACAGGATTCCAAGGAATCTTGGAGTCCTGTGTGCTACTCAGCTGGCAGCACATACCCGTTGATGTACGGGTTGATGAGCATGGTTTGCCAGATGATCTTTGCGGATTCGGCGCGGGTGATGGAGTTGCCGGGACGGAAGGTGCCGTCTGGGTACCCCGAAACAACCTCGTAGTACACCGCCGTCTTGAGCGTGGCGCTGAACCAGTCGTTTTCTTGGACATCCGTAAAAGCGAGCGCTACGCCTGTTTCCGAGCCCGGCGGAAGTTGCAGCTGCGCGGCTAGGGTCAGTATTTTCAGCGCTTCGGCACGATTCACCGGCTGATCCGGCTTGAAGGTGCCGTCGTCGTAGCCTTGTACGATGCCGTATGCGACCGCGGTGTAGATGACTTGCCTCTTCAGTGTTTGATCCGCAGTTTCATCCAATTGCGGGATACTAATGACGTCGCTGAAGCGCACCGGAACGTCGATGGTGTCCTCATGCAGCGCGATGCATGTTGAGAAGAGTGCCATCTTCAAAAATTCATAGCGTGTCACCGGCTGATCCGGCCTGAAGGTGCCGTCTTCGTAGCCGCCGATTACCGGCAGCAGGCCGGGCAGCACCCGTGTCCGTTGCAGCCGCGAAACGTAGAGTGCGGCCCAGTGATTTCCCGCATCGGACAGCGGGTCCACCAGCGGTCCGAAATCGATGCATGCGCTCTCACGCGGATTGCTCTTGGCGTCGATCTCCTGCAAATCCGTCTTTCCATCACGATCGGTATCGGCGTGCAGCGGCGACGTGCCTTTTGCGTATTCGTTAGCGTTGGTAACGCCGTCATTATCAGCATCTGCGTTGGCATCTTTTGCACTGGGAGATTGATCCAAGCCGGTTTGCTGCTCCCATTCGTCGGGCAAATTGTTGGCGTTGGCGTCTTGGTTGGAACTGGGGTTTAAGGGGAACGGGTCTTGTGCGTCGTTCACGCCATCATTGTCTGTGTCGGATTTTTTCGGGTCTGTGCCGCGCAGCAATTCGATACCATTGACCCAGCCGTCTTTGTCCGCATCGAACGTCATGTCATCGGACTGGTCTAGCGGATTGCGTTTTGCTGCCACTTCGGATCCGTCCGACTCGCCGCCACCGTCGGTATCGGCATCATAAGGATTGGTCTCATTCACATCTACGAAGTTATTGCCGTTGGCATCCTCCTGAATGTCGCTGAGTCCGTCTCCGTCAATATCGCGGTCTGCAAACGCCATCGGCGTGCCGTTGGTGAACAGTAGCAGTGCCAGTGCGGCGGAAGGTATGCGGCGCATTGCGTTAGCGGGAAGGGGAAGTGCGTTGTCCGCGCGCAAAATCCGCACCGGACATCGGTTTTTTTCCTGGCGGTTGTACCGTGACCGCATACAGTGTGGTGTTCTTCTTGCAGGGAATCGCATATGCATCTGCCGAAGGTTCCAGGCTGGTAAGCAGCAGTTTCATGCCGTTCCATGTCACGCCGGGCCAGGGAGTAAGTGCACGCACTGTGCGGTCGATTTCCTGCGCAGTCATGGTTGCCGCATCTACGACGCCGTCTGTGCGAGAAAGCTTGCCGCAGAATGTGGCATGTGAGGCGTCTTGAGCTTCCTCGTGCAATGTTTCTGACAGTACATCTATCAGTAGCTTTGCTCCCATGTCTGCCAGGAGGTCATGCAAGCCTTGGGCGGTTTCGCGGGCACCAATGCTTATTTCCTGCTGCCCCAATACCGGACCGGCATCCAGTTCCTTCACCATGCGTTGCACGGTCACGCCCGTCTTCTCCATGCTTTGCAAAATGGCGTGCTGGATGGGTGACGCCCCCCGCAGCTTTGGCAACAGCGACGCGTGGACATTCACAGCTGCAATCGTGGGGAAATCCAGAATCTCCTGTGACAGGATCTGTCCGTACGACACCACCACCAGGAACTCCGGACGTTGCCTGCCTTCGACGATGGACTTCCATTCGGCGTTGATTTTCGCAGGCTGTAGAACCGGCATCTTCAATTGTTGCGCCAACAGCTTCACCGGCGGGGGTGTAAGTATTTGCTTTCTGCCCACGGGTTTGTCGGCCTGCGTAATGACCGCATCCACCGTGCACCGCTTTTCCCGCGCCAACGCTTGCAGGCAGGGGAGTGCGAATGCCGATGTGCCGCAGAAGATGATATGCACCGCAGCCAGTATATGGCATGTGGTATCCGGTATGTAGTGCGCCGTTCTATACTTCGCTTCCACTCCCTGGTACAACATATCCCGATGGCCACTCATCGTCCCCAGTCCGCCGCAGGCGTCATTCGTACCATTGTCGGCCGTTTCGCTCGCCAAGTACCCCCGGACATCGCGCAAATCGTGAGTATCACCGAGGTAGTGGTAAGCCCAGATGTCTCGCATGCCACCGTGTACGTGACTGCGCTGCGCGGCGTGGAGGCGGCGATCGCATGGATGCTCAAGCATGCCAAGCGCGAACTGAAGCCGATTATTGCCCGAGAACTTGATATCTACACCGTGCCTACGCTGCGGTTTGTGGCGGATGATCGGCCGCAGAAAACCGAACGCTTGGAACAGCTGTTGCGATAAGTCCGAATGTCGACGGTGTCGACACTCGCTTGCTTTCGTATGTCGCGAAACAGACTTGCATGTCTGGCAACACCAATGCGATTGAGCGAAGTCCCTGCACTCATTACCATCCATTCCTTATGTTCCAGCGACAGCACGTCGATCGGGCCCTTGTGATCTTCCAGAGCGCGAAGCGGCTGTGCTGCATGTGTCATCGCAACCCCGACGGAGATGCCATCGGTTCCATCACCGCCGTTGCGGCGCTTCTGCAGCGGCAATATCCGGATACGCCTGTGGAGCTGTACTGCGTAGACCCTTCTCCGCCGACATTCCACTTCTTGCCGTCAGCGTTGCGGATCCGTTCCGATTTACAGCCGCGCGAAGGAGATGCGTTCATTGTCGTAGACTGCGCCGAGCCGCATTTGACCGAGTTCCACGAGCGCTTGCCACAGGTGTTCGATGGCACGTATCCCACCGTCTGTTTCGACCATCACTACTCCAATTCCCAGTTCGCCTCGGTCAACTTCATCTTCCCCGACAGCTCGTCGACATGCGAGGTACTGGTCGGTTTTGCCGATGCAGTCGGTTGGCACATCGATTCCGACACGGCAACCTGCCTACTGCTTGGCCTCTACACCGATACGGGTGGATTGCTGCATAGCAACACCACGCCTTCTGTCTACAGAACAGTTGCGCGTCTGCTGCGTGCCGGCGCGCGACAACAACTTGTCGTGAATAACGTCTTCCGCACCGCCAAAATTTCTACATTGCGGCTTTGGGGCAGGGTGCTGGAGAAAATTTCCGTCACCGATGAAGGCGCTGCCGTCTCGGCGCTTACCGAAGGGGATTTCCGTGCTACCGGAGCCGAGTATTCAGAGCTCACCGGAGCCATAGACTACGTCAACGCCGTCCCCGGCATGAAGTTCTCGTTGGTTCTGGCTGAACGCCAGGGCAAGGTGAAGGGATCGCTGCGCACCTTGCGCGACGATGTGGATGTTTCCGCCATGGCTCAAAAATTCAAAGGTGGCGGCCATCGAAAAGCCGCGGGCTTCGCGTTAACGGGCAAGCTGAAGCCGGAGGTGCGCTGGAAAGTTGAGGAGTAACTTACGATGCCGTAGCAGCCGGAGCCTCATCGGGCTCGTCGCCGTCACCGCTGTTGCCGTCGTTTCGCTGCTGCTCTTCCGCTGCGCGCTCCTTTTCTTTGCGGCGTAGTACCTCTTCGGGCTTGGTGGTGATGATGTTGTGTTCGTTTGGCGATGCCACAACCTGAATTGCTACGTGCGTGTTGCCTGCAAACAGTACTCCCTGACCAACGCCGGAGCCGAGCAGCAAGTACTTCTCGCCTTCGGTTAGGTAGAACAATTTCGCCAGGTTATCCACGCTGGCAGCAGACTGTTTCAAGAGCAGCTGCAGCGATGTGTTGGAGATGATCGGCTTGCCGTACGGCGAGTTGATGAAGTCGTCGATATCCTGTGTGATGGTAGTGACGCCCAAGTAGTACTTGCGCGCGCGCTTAATAAGGCCGTAAAGGAATTGTGCGGAGTCTTCGTACTGCATCAGGTTCCATGCTTCATCAATTACCAGGAAGCGCTTGCGCATGTCTGCACGGACGCGGTTCCACAGGAAGTTCAGCACCACGTAAATGGCAATGGGGCGCAGCACGTCTTCCAGGTCGCGGATTTGGAACACCACCATCTGCTTTTCCAGCTCGATGTTAGTGGGTCGGTCGAACAGCCCCGAGAAGCTGCCTTCCGTGAACTTCTTCAGTGTTTGCGCCATGGGTTCGCCGCCGCCGGTGGTCATGAGTACGTCAATGAGGTCGTGCAGCGTGGGAGGTTCGATGGCACCAGGATCCTTGGTTTGCAGCGTAATACCGCGCAGGGCGTACGTGTCCAGAATCGCCTTGTCCAGCACGCCTTCCTCGGACGGCGTAATGTTTCCCAGCATCAGTTTGAACAAGCCGTGCAAGTTGATGACGGCGCTGCGCAGCACCTCTCCAACTTCGGCTTCGTCGCCGCGCACTGCCTTGGGCAGATCGAATGGGTTGATGCGGTAGCTGCTTTGCAGCGAGACGGGAATTTGCGAGCCGCCCACGGTCTTACATAGGTCTACATATTCGTTTTCCGGGTCGATGACGTATACCTGCACGCCCTGAATGAGCGAGCGCAAGATTTCCAGCTTCACCACGTACGACTTACCGGCGCCGGATGTAGCGAACACGTTCGCATTGGCGTTAGGCAAATCGAAGCGGTCGAAAATAATGAGCGAATCGTTATGGCGGTTGATGCCGTACAGCACACCATGATCGTCGGTAAGATCCGAGCTGGAGAACGGAAAGCTCGTCGCCAACGCCTGCGTGTTCATGTTGCGGCTGAAGTCCAGTTCGTCCAAGCAGTAGGGGAGCGTGGAGTTCCAGCCGTGTTCCATTTGGAATACTGACGGCTTGGTGAGAATAAGCTTGCCGCCAAGAATTGCTTCCACGTCGGTCTGCGCCTTCTTGAGCTTGTTCTCGTTCTCGGCGTAAATGGTGAAATAGAAACCCAGCTGAAAGAGCTTCTCACTGCCTCGCGATAGCAAGTCGCGAAGCTCTTCTGCGTCTTGCAACGCGGCTTCCAGAGCTGGATCGCGCACAATGCCGCGCTGCTGCAACATGCGGATAGAGCTGCGCATTTCAGTCACCTTCTTGCGCAGCATTTTCAGAATGACTTTATTCGATGCCGGGTAGATGAACTGCGAAATGTCTACCATCACATCGAAGTTGATGAGCTGGGACATCCAGTTCGGATAAATCTGGCTTGGCCAGTTGTACGCATAGAAGCTACGGCCAACCAACTGGTCGTTGAGCAGGAATTGATTGCGCTCAAACTTCACGCCTGCCGGCGCGATGATGTCCAAAATCTTCTGTACGCCTTCCTCGTAGCGACGGATGATTTCCTTCTCTTCTTTGGTCAGCTCATCCGATTCGTCTTCCTCGGCTGCCAGCATTTCTTCCACGTTGTGGTGCAGGCCGAGCAGATCGTCGATGACTCCCAAGAGTTTGACTCCGGCAGGCGTAGCGTCAGTGGTGGATTTTGGTTTGGGCATGAACACTTTATTGTACTACAGAATGCGATTTTTTTCAATAGCTACTGCGCCTATTCAGTAGGTTGGCTAAAACGAGTGAAGAGCTGGCGCATCAAATCCATGATGTGGCTGAAGGATAGATCAAACGGGGCATCCAGGAGCTTGGCAAGCCATGCAACGATGAAGTAGCCCATCAGCGACACGATCAGACCCAGCAGCGCGTAACGGATTGTTCCTACCGCCTTTTTAATCTTTTCTTCATCGCCAGCAGAAGTGATGAATTTGATGCCGCCCAGCACAAGGAAAATAAGGCACAGGAAGAGGCTGATTACCAGCAGCAACGCCACAACGAATGAAACAAGCTCATTGATCGTTCCATCTCCCACCAGCGAGCCAATATCGAAGTATCCACCGCCACCGCCTGTCGATCCGTTAGCCCCGGCTCCGCTATCGCCATTAGTTGCAGAGCCGCCGCTTTCGCCCCCTGCATTACCGCCATTCCCTGTCGATCCGCCCCCTCCAGTGCCAAATGATCCGAATGGGTTGCCAAAAAGCTGGCTACCGCCCCTACCAGAAGATCGTGAGCTACTTGTGCCATTGTCGTTCCTGACGGGTTCCCCGCCAGCTGTCGTTCTACCTTCGGAGCCAACACCCCTGCTGGATGCATTTGCTCCGCCTGCGGATGTGCCAGCACCGCCAGATGCGCCGGAGCCATTGTTTCCTGTGCCGCTCTTTCCATCGTTACTGCGGCTAGAAGCACCTCCGCTGGACCTTGCTGTGCCACTGCTGCCCCCCACGGAACCTCCATTGTTCACCCGGGTGGCAGATTGGCCGCCAGAGGTGCGCGATCCGCCTCCACCCGAATATCCGCCCGAGCTGCCGCCACGGCGTTCGAGGATTTTTAAGTCCAGCGTTCCAGGCAGATCCACCACCTTGGTTCCGGCAATGAGCGGCTCGCGGTTTTCCTGAATGGCAAGCAGCTTGTCGTTGTACAACTGCAGCAATTCCTCAAGCGTGTTTGCTACGTTTTTAATCTGGCCCAGCTTCACGTCTGCCTCGGAAATCTGCCGCTCTTTTTCGTTGAGAAGTTTTTGCTTTTCGTTAGCCAATAAATAGTCTTTGTCGTTGGTAGCGTTTCGCAACTCCCGCTCCAGATCTGCTCGTTCGCGATTCAGCTGTCGAAGGTTTTCCGTTTGGACGTCATCGGCTTCCGTTAGCTCGGCTAGCCGCGTATTTGCGCGCTCGGCGATGTTCGTGAGCGATTCGATGTACGTATCCAGCGTCTCCTGCCTGTTTGTGCTGCGATTCAGCATATCCAGCACATCCACCTGCAGCGCATCTGCAAAGGCTTGAATGAGGTCGAAGTCGGGATCGGATATCGAACTTTGCTTCTCGAAAATGCCATTCTGGACGCTGATTGCCTGAATCCCGCCGCTGACCAAAGCCGTGGGGCTTTTGGAGATAAACTCTGATACAAACACTCCCAAAAGCGCCGCGCGCCGCGGTTTTCCTGCATCGGCAGGGCGCGTTACCAAGGCATCGATGATGAAAATGCCGCTTCTGCCACCACTGACGGACTCAGTACGTTTTTGCACCTCCTCCGTCGACGTCGAGTTGCCGCCACAAGAAACCAGCAGCACCGCGAGTGCAGTCAGCAACGTGCCGGCATACAGACGTCGTGAAAACATTATCTCCTTATTATACCTGATTTTTGCAATGAGGTAAAACCTTGTTTCCGGCTATCTTTCTAGGCAAGTTCGCTCACTGTTCTCCACAGGTTTTCCACAAAAATTTCCACAAGACGGGTGTACGATTGTGCACAATTTTTGTGTTCAAAGTGGTGTAAAAACATGAAGAAAAAGAGTGATCAAGAACAAATTTTGTTTTCTTCTACACAAACAGTCTAAACGGTATACAGTAGCGCTGTTTTAGTGTTCACTTTCTGTGTACGAACTTCGTCTAAATTTGTCGGCTACCGCGCAGCGGGTTCTGCAAGAAAAATGCGGCATCTCGACAGATATCCACTTTGAAGTTCCGGTAGATTCCAGCAAGGGGGACCTAACAACGTCTGCAGCGCTGCAACTTGCCAAGAAGCTTGGAAAGCCGCCTCGCGATGTAGCACTCATACTTGCCGAGGCAGTCAAAACGGTGCCGGGTGTGGCAAGCGCCGACGTCGCAGGAGCTGGGTATGTGAACGTCGTAGTTTCACCTTCGGCATTGGTCGGGGCATTGAATGAGGCGTGGCAGCAATGTGACCCGACTCCCTCCAGAGGCGGAGCGCCGGTGATTGTTGAGTATTCGCAACCCAACATCGCTAAGCCTCTAGGTATTCATCACATCCTGAGTACCGTTATTGGCCAAGCACTTTGCAATCTGTACGCATTTCGAGGGTTTCCCACCTTGAGCTGGAACTACATGGGCGACTGGGGGACGCAATTCGGCAAGTTGTCAGTGGCATTTGCAAAGTGGGGGACCAAGCCTCCGTCGGAGTGCACGCTGGATGATTTACTTGCGTTGTACGTCAAGTTTCACGAGGAGGCTGAGAAGGATGCGACCCTGGAAGACGCAGGACGCGAAGCATTTCGACGTTTAGAGCAAGGGGATGCCGAACTTCGGGTATTCTGGAAAGATGTTCTTTCTGTCACCAAGCGTTCGCTTGGAGGCATTTACAAGCGTTTGCATGTGCGTTTCGACTTGGATTTAAGCGAGAGTTTCTACGAGGACAAAATGGGTCCGATTCTGGATGAAGGCAAGCGCAAGAAGGTGTTTGTGGAGGGAAATGAGGGTGCGTTGATCGTGCGCTTTTCCGAGGAAAGCAAGTTGCCACCGTACATGGTGCTGAAAGGGGATGGTGCGACGTTGTACTCCACGCGCGATATCGCCCAGATGCGCTACCGCATCGATACCTACCATCCGCAGACCATTCTCATTTGTACCGACGTTGCGCAGAAGCTCCACTTCGAGCAGTTGGAAGCCACTTGCAAGCTGCTTGGATGGGAACTTCCGACATTCGAGAATGTGCTATTCGGTCGCATGCGTTTCGTAGACCGCAAGATGAGCACTCGCAAGGGAAACATCGTCAAACTTGAGCACGTGCTGGATGAAGCGGTTGCTCGCGCGCAGGAGATTGTCACCGAGCGCGGCGACGCCATTCAGACCGATGATCCGAAGGCATTGGCCGAGATGATGGGCACGGGATCCCTGGTGTACGGCATTCTGAGTCAGAACCGGAAAATGGATATCGTCTTCGACTGGGATAAGATGCTCAGCTTCGAGGGGAACAGCGCGCCGTACCTGCAGTACACGCATGCGCGTGCATGTTCCGTGCTGCGCAAGGCCGGCGCCGATGCGTTTGCGGTACCAACTGCGTACTCCGGCGACATTGGCGCGAAGGAGCGTTCGTTGCTGCATCTGCTCTTCCAGTTCGGAGCTACGGTTGAAGCTGCGCGCAGCGAGCACTTGCCACATAAGCTGACCAACTATTTGTATGAGGTTTGCCAGTCGTACAACTCGTTCTACAACGCCGAAGTCATTCTGAAGGCAGAAGGCCAACAGCGTGAACTTCGTTTGGCTCTGACGCACGTCACCGCGCGCATTTTGAAGACCGGCGCCGAGCTGCTGACGTTGCGCGTTCCCGATCGCATGTAATTCTTTTTTTACCCACCTTTTCCATGTCGTCCCGTTCCCTCGTCGTTTTCCTCCTCATTGCCTCGTTTGGCATTTTATTCGTCGGTTGCAGTTCGCCCGAGCCGGACAAGACATTCGAGGAATTCACCTTTACGGACAACGATTTGCAGCGCGTCTATGAAATAGCGCAGCAGGGCAGCAGTTCGTCCACGGTAACATTGAGCGTGGGTACCGGGGGGACGACGAGTACAACGACGGCAACGGTGGCAACGGGAACTGCCGCGGTTGTCACGACAACGCTGACGACGGGCGCAGTGGCAGCAGTAGATCAGGCAAAGGTGCAGCAGTACGAGGCTCTGCGCATGGGTGGTGCAGACCAGGCTGCGAATGTGTACAAGGTGAACAATCCGTTCCTGAACGTGCGTGCATCCATGGATGTAAGCTCGGCTCTGGTCAGCCGCTTAAACCAAGGCGACATGTTGTTCGTACTGGATATTCCCAATGCAGAATGGGCAAAGGTCAAGCTGGCAGACCAGCGCGAGGGGTACGTAGCCATGCGCTATATCGCCAAGTTGACCACCGACCAGAAACTGGCTGTGGAAAAGAAGCAGTACGAAGGCAAGTATTACGTGGACTTTGCATTCTTGAACATGCGCAAAGATCCGTCGTCTCAATCGGAAAAAATCGCCGAACTTCCCGGACAGGCAATCGTGACGCCGCTCTCCATGAACGGCGAGTGGGCGCGCGTGAGCTATGGAGGCAAAGAAGGATATGTTTCTTCGCAATACCTCAAACCGTTCCAGCCCACGTTCTTGGTGCGCCAGGAGGAGTATTCCTTGCCGATACTGCAGTACAAGGCTGGTGACGCATCGAGCATGAATGCGCTGCCAAAGCACATGGCTGCACTGAAGGCTGCGGGCAAGAAGGTGGTGACGCTCAAGTCGTTGTACGACGTTATTTTGGCTCAAGAAAGCCGCGATGCACGCGTAAGTCCGGACTGGGTAGTTCTGACCATCGCGGGCGTGAATGCATCTAACGTCCGCTCCGTCTCCGATGCATTGGAGTCCGCCGGCGTGAATGCAACGCTGTTCATTGGCACCAAGGACGTTGGTATTTCGGGTATTACCGAGAAGACGGTGCTGAACTTGCTGGCAAACGGTAACGATTTGCAGTCGGAGGGTCATTCCGGCGACGATATGCGCTCACTAACCGACTCGCAGGTCGCGCTGGAATTGGGGCAAAGCAAGAAGATCTTAGAAGATGTGACCAAGCGCGAAGTGTATGTGGTGTCGTACCCGATGGGCGGAGTGAATGACCGCGTAATGAAGAAAGCCGCCGAAGCAGGATTCCTGCTCGGAATCAGCCAGTCGCCCGACCGCAAATTCGTACGCAGCCAATTCCTGCGCTTGCCGAGCTTATTCGTCAGCCCCGGGGCAACCGCAGACGATGTGGTGAGAATGGTGAAGTAACTCTCTTGCAAGCAACATGCTTGGACCTCATACACCGGGCCTTCGGGTCCGGTTTTGAGATGCTTACTTCTTCGGCGCCGGGATGTCGTATTGCTTGAGTAGGTCGTCGAGCATTCCCTTGCCGCCGTTCTTGGTAGCTTCTGCGGCTGCCGTAGCGGCGGACTTGGAGATTTGCGCCATCAGCTCCTGCGCATGATTGACCGCATACCACACGCTCCATAGGAATACGACCAAGGGAATAAGGCCGATGACTCCGCGAATAAACGCACCCGTCGTACGCAATTTGTCGCGCTTGTTCATGGCTTCCAGGTGGCCGATGATGATGTCCAGCTTGTCGTCGACTGGGGCGGAGGGTGACATGTGAGGCTTAGAATCCGCGGCGCCACTTGCGGAGCAATTCAAAGGCGCGAGTACCATGGTACTTGAGCGATAGGGGAATATCCACGCACTGCGTCAGTTCCAAGAGCTTCCCGCCAAAACCGGTTTTAAACAGCGTCACCCCGGCAAAGGGATGCCCCTTTTCCGCACGTTGCTGGCCATCGGCCGAGGTGACAAGCGGCGCTATACCCCAAAAATTGTAGACATCGTCACCGCGGCGCAGTGCATCGCGTATGGCCGTCCATTGCAGCAGATAACTTGCCGGGATTTTCTTGTACGCATCCGCGCTGGCTCCGTGATGGTAGCTGGTTTCGCCGAATGCATGGATATGCACCGAGCTGGCGATGACCTTTCCTTGATACTCAGCCACGTACACCGTGCACTCCTTGCGCGCGGCGAAACGACGTACCTGTGCCCTGAAGAACGCGTTGGTGTATGGGGTGAAGCCGTGTCGTTGGCGGGTTTCGTCATGTAGTACAAGGAAGTGCTCGATGTCCGTTTCGGGCTGCGCCGAAGCCCGGATGGAAACACCTTCCTTCTCGGCGCGGCGGATTAAATTGCGGGTAGTGGAACGGAATTGCTTGAACAGCGCATCCTCGTTCAATGTGGCTCCCGCTGCGTACGGCGCACACCATCTATCCTGCTGTTTTAGCGGCAGATACCAGACTTGCTCCGCCAGCAGATGCAGCGGCGAGCGCATTGCTTGCGTACCGGCTGCACGCAGCATCTTCAGAAACGCGGGCTCATCGCAGCGCGCCAGAAACGGGCTGCAGCGTACGAATGTGCAACGGTGCTGCGTGGCGGCGTTGCGCAGTGCATTTACCAACAGGGGAGCGATGTCGGCAACATCCTGGGGTGACAAGTCGTAGCGAAACAGCGGGCCATACGGCACGCTGATATGCCTGCCGCGCCGGGCCGGGACCACGTGCCCGAAACAGATGCCCAGCACTACTCCGTCTCGCTCCAGTACCAGGCGTACCGGCTGTTGCCCGATGTCTGTATACACATCGCCCATCGCCCAGCTCTGCAAGAAGGGGCGATATGGCTGGGATGCAAGGAAGGCGTCCCAGGTGGCGGCGTTGGTGGCAGGAATGATTCGCATGTGTTCGTATCGTACGCAGTATGTTGTATACGGGGCGTGGAAGATAGAGTGCGGCTACGTGCGTGGCGGCAGAGCTTTCTCAAGTTCCAGTACGAGTTTTCTGGCTTGCAGAAGAGATGTACATGGGTGTGTAGGCAAGCTGAGAATCGCCTCGCAGGCACTCTCGGCAATCGGGTCGTTTCCGGGCGTGTAACCGCTGGCTGGCAGGTCGGCGGATTCCGGGCATACCACGCATCCGGTCCAGCCATCGTCTAGGTAGATGTTCTTTTGCTTGAGTGCAGTACGGATGCGATCTGCACCCTGGAAGAACAGCGGGTACTTTTGCAGCGGCATATCTGGGCGGATAGCTGCAAGAACGGCCCATCCCCGTTGCGTTGCCTCTTGGTGATAATAGGCAGTTAGCGTGCGCCGGTGGTCATTTATTTGTCGAAGTCGTTCCAGTGAGCGCAGTGCCAGGTAGGCGCAGCCGTTTGGCATGCGGTGGAACTGTAGCGGCATGTTGCCGTGCTTTTCCTCCGCCGTAAGCACCGGAGGGAGCAACCGAAGCATTGCAAGAAGCCGCATGCACACCTTGCCAATGCCAATGCCATACAGCGGTCGCAAGAGCCAATACCACAGCGGATACAGTAGCAGCGCACGAGCGCCGAACGACTTGGCTGGGGTCGCACTTTTCTGAAGTTCGCGCAGCTTGGCGGCAAGTTCGGGCTTGCGGCAAACCATCGCGCCGCCGCCAACGCCGGAAATAGCCTTGTCGCGCCCGAAGCTGAGCAACAGCGCATCACCATTCGCGCAGATGTCGTCCGTGGATGCGGTGTCGGGTAGTACGTGCGCACAGTCCTCCACTAACAGGATGTTGTGGGCATCGCATAGGGCCCGAAGCGCTGTGCCGTTTCCGGGAATGCCGAACGTGTGCTGGCACACAATGACGCGCGTGCGTGGCGTAATGCGCCGTTTCAGGTCTTCGATGTCGAAGTTGAGCGTCTCGCGTTCAATGTCGGCATACACCGGCACGCCTCCGGCCGCGTGAATGGCATTCGGCAGCACCATGCAGGTATAGGCTTGGAGAATGACTTCTTCACCATTGAGCACATTCATGGCTTTCAGCAGCGCCAGCATGCCTTCGCGTCCCGACGCAAACGTGACGGCATCGCCGTCGTACAAGCTGCCCAGTGCGGATTCCAGCGCTTGCACGTCTTTGTTCCCGAAACCCGGGCGCAGCTGCGCGACGAGCGCATCACGAACATGCCGCAGCGTGGCGTGGGGGCCGAAGGTGTGATGAATGGGGGAGAGCATGAGGTGCTATAACGGAAGAAACCGCCCAATCGTCTTTGTAGTCATTCTGCCGGCACACACCAACAGATCTCCGGAGACAAGTCGCTCGATTCCCTCGGACGGGATACTGGCTCGGGTGCCAAAACCAGCAGTTTTGAAATAGCGCAGAAACCGCCGATCCAGCACGTACACTTTCTCGAAGACCGTAAGTGCCTGCGTGGCTACGTCCTTATGAAGTCGCGCTTCCGCTTCGCCCAATTCGATGATGCCTGGTGTTACGAGAATCTTGCGTTTGGCTGGCTGCAGCTTGGCCCACTCGATTGCCGCCGTCAGGCTCGCGATACTGGCGTTGTACGTATCGTCCAATACGGTCACGCCGCGCTCCTGACGCACTTGAAAGGTTCGCTGCATGCCGTCATAGGCGCGCAGGCGTTTGGCGATGTCTGCGTCCGACATGCCTACGTGCCTGGCAATTGCTATTGCCAGCAGGATATTGGTGACGTTGTGAGTACCGCGCAGCCGTGTAGTGAACAGCGTACCTCCCACGGAAAAGCGCAGGCCTTCTGAGGTCTCCTCAATATCCAGACCGCATACGTCGGCCTTGGCATCGGTGGCTACCGCGGTGACCGGACAAGCGCAGCGCTCAACCAGCTGGGCGCACATGGGGCTGTCTGCATTGACGAATGCGCGGCCGGACGCAGGCAACGAAGCGAAGAGTTCGCCTTTTGCTTGGCAAATGGCTTCCTGGCTTCCGAACAACGCCAGGTGCTGCTCCGCGATACGTGTAATGGCACCGATGGTTGGCTGCACGATGGAGCACAGCAGCGCAATTTCCCCAGTGCGATACGCTCCCATTTCCACCACCATCGTGGCCTGAGAGTCGGCGGGTACTCCGGAAAGCGTTCTGCGCAGCCATAGCGAAACACCCATCTCGGTATTGACGTGATCTGGCGGCACAAGCGGCTTTCTGTCGGCAAGGAGGTAGGCGACAAGTTCCTTGGTGGTTGTTTTGCCGACACTTCCTGTAATGCCGATGACGGTGAGGTGCGGATGTGCTGCGCGTATTGCACGCGCCTGTTGCATAATTCTGCGTTTCAGAAAGATATCCAGCGGCATGGTAATGAGCCAGGCCAAGAATCCGACCGCGGGCTGCAAGTAGAGCAGTGCGGGCAAGGCAAGCAGTACAACCCACGCCAAGTCCGATCCTGAAGAGAAGTTGGGATTGGCGCTGGAGAAGCGGATGGAAAGTATCGCAGCAATGCATGCGGCGTCTATGACGACGCTTGTCGCCGTCAGCATCCGCGCTTTCATGGTCCATCGTGGCAGCGGTTGTTTGCGCAGCAGGAATTGCGCGACGCTCATGAGCGATAATGCCAGCGGCAAAGATACCACCCAGGCGCCGATCAGCTTTGCCCCGATGTGTTGCGGGAATTTTCCCGATACCAACTCGATGATGGCAAGTCCGGCAATAACCCATGCGCCACCGATGGCAATGCGCGACGTACTGAAGACGGTGCCAAGCCAACCCTCGCGCGCAATATGTTCACGAAGTCTGTCTATGCGCCATTCTTTCACCTGCCACAAATGCAACCAGGTGAGCAGCGCGGAGGCGCATGCGGTAAGCAAGACTATGTACGTTGCCAGCAGAAGCAGGATGTCGGTCATGCGTGCGTTATTTTTTCAGGATGTCTTTCGTGATGACGGCTGCAATTTCCGCGGCACGGTCTTTGTGCACCGAGTGACGAACGCCGGGGTAGGAGTACAGCATGCTGCTTGGTATTTCGTCATGCATCACTACGGCATCTGCGTAGGGCGTCATGCGGTCGTCTTTGCCCCAGAAGATGTCTGTAGGCGTCTTGATGTTTGCAAGCAGCGGGCGCAAATCTTCCCGAGTAACGTTGACGAGCGTTTGTTGCATAACAGGAGATGCGCGTTCGTAGTCATGTACGCGCACCAGTTTGTAGAGCAATTTCTTGCCCAGCGGCTGCAGGATCTTCAGGCCGGGAATCGAGAGGAGGAATTTGCCGCTTTTTGCCAAAAATAAGCCAAACAA
>CAZENR010000017.1:0-23374 GCA_964513925.1 uncultured Candidatus Peribacteria bacterium | reverse complement strand
TGATGTCCTGACCTGCAATCACCGTGTTCGGACCGGTCTTGGTGCCTTGCGGGAAGTTGGGGGCAGCCGACTGTACCGTGGTCTGCTTGTGGTTCGTCCACTGGAAGCTGGCGTTGTTCTGCTGCAGATCGGCGGCGTTGTCGATGATGGCACCTGCGGGGACGTTGGCGCCCACAGTGAAGACGAGAGTGGCGCTGATGGTGCCACCGGCGTTCACAGTCTGTGCCGGACAGGCAACTAAGCCGTTGGCAAACGAACAACCTGCGGTAGAACCGGTGGGCTTAAAGGTTAGGCCTGCGGGAACCACATCAACGATGCGGATGTTCTGCTGGGTGGTACCAGCGTTGGTGAAGCTGATCTGGTAGGTGATGTCCTGACCTGCAATCACCGTGTTCGGACCGGTCTTGGTGCCTTGCGGGAACACTGGGCCGGGACAAGCCGGGAAGGTGTAATTAAAGACTTCCGGCGTGGAGTTCACGCCGTACACGTTGGCTACGGTGGAAGTAAGCTGCTGGGTTGTGCCGCATTGACCGCTGACACGCACGACAAAATCGACCTGGCGTGTGCCGCCTTCGGGAATGGGAATAAGCGTGCCGGTTGGATCGGAATCCAAGAAGTTCTTACAGTTCAAGCGGGCACCGCCGTTATCCGTAAAACAGTGCAGGTTCGGAGCCGTCCACGATGTAAAGGCGTTTGGCGCCGTCGTGTGAACCCCCAAATGCACATGGGTAGCACCGCTATCCCCCACCGGTTTTACGATGGTATCCCAACAGTTCATGCTGACGTTGGTATACGTCGCCTGGTTGGTGTTGGAAATCGGGTTGCAGCCCAAGCCCTGGCTGTGCGCGGCCTCGGCCTTCGGCACGAAGTGCATAGAACCCAGCCAGTCCTCCACAACAGTGAAGTTCATCGTGTTGACCACGATCGCCGACAGGGCCAGTGTGGCAAGGATTTTCCGCTTGTACATAGGGTAAACTTGGAAAATAGGCAGAAGCGAATCACCGGCCTTTAGCCGAGAAAAAGGCAGGTAGTATGACAAGTTAATTTTGCTTTGTCAATACAGAAATTTCATGGTCAAATATGTAAATGAAATGGAAATTCCACACATGCTACACTGCGTCATGCCGGACTGCCGGCCAGCACTTCTCACTCGTTGTACTCCATGACCTCTTCGGACCCCTCTGCAGCGCTAACGGCGGCCTACGATCAGTATGCCGACGCCATCTTCCGCCACTGTTATTTCCGCGTCTTCTCACGGGAACGAGGCAAAGAGCTCATGCAGGAGACGTTTCTACGTACGTGGCAGTACATGGCCGACGGAAAGCAGGTCGACAATATGAGGGCATTTCTGTATCGCATCGCCAACAACCTCATCATCGACGAATCTCGTAAAAAACGTGAAACATCGCTGGAAGCCCTTCAGGAAGCCGGTTTTGACCCTGGCGGAGAAGATGGCAATGTCACGGCTGCCTCAAAGCTGGAAGAACGACGCATTCTCGAGACGCTTTCCAAGCTCGATGCCCCGTACCGTGATGTATTCGTCATGCGGCATATAGACGGGCTGAAGCCGGCTGAAATAGCCACTATGCTGGGAGAATCCTCCAATGCCATTTCGGTCCGTCTGCACCGTGCTACGGAGCAGCTTCGCAAATACCTTGTCCCATGACCGATCCCATCGCGCAGTTCATCGGCCAAGCCAAAAAGATCGGGCTCACGCCCGAGGAGCGCACGAAGGTGCTGGGCGCGATTCGTACTGCAATCACCGATCCGGCTGTAAGAATACAGGGAGACCAACGTCTGCAAGAGAGCATGGAACAGCCATCCGTTACCAGTTTCGTAACTTCTGCTAAGGGCATTGAACTTTCGGCGCAAGAGCGTGTCGCATTACGTGTTGCGCTCGTGGAACGCATGCAACAGCCATATGCTGCACCTTCGCTGCATTCGTGGTTATCGTGGTTGAATCTTGCAAAGGGCATGCCTGCCTTGGGCGCATTCGTGCTGCTCATTGGCACGGGCGCCAGCGCATCGTTCGCAGCAGAAAATAGCGTCCCGGGCGACCTACTGTACCCAGTGAAAATTCACGTCAACGAGGTGCTCATGGAGCGTCTCGCAGTATCGTCCGAGGATCAGGCTCGCCTGCAGGCCAAACGCGCTATCAGGCGCCTGAAAGAAGCGGAGTCACTCGCAGCCGCCAAGCGACTCGATGCCGAGTCCACTGCAACTTTGCAACAGGCATTTGGCACTCATGCACGCAACGTGCGCAGGTCCATCGCACTCATGGCCGCAGCGCAAGATGCCTCTACCGCCAGTACATTGGGTAATGAATTCCAAGCCTCGCTCGAGGCACATGCATCGGTCATCGACCGATTGGCAAACGATGCTCCGCAGCGTGAGGTGCTCCGCGAGTTGGCGAGCGATGTGCGCGAGGCACACAAGGAAACAGAACGATCTCGTGTCACGTTGGAAATTGCCTTGTCGGCTATGCCCAATGATGAGCGGCAGGCAACGGCACTGCAAACCGTGGATGCCGCAAAGGAACGCTTAGAGGAGTCGCGCAGTGCGGTTGCCGCAGTACCTCAAAATGAAACGCACCAGCAGTTCGCCCTCGCCGACAACCTGATTGCGCAAGCAGAAGAAAAAATAGGAGAAGGCGCCTACGCGGATGGCTTCGGCCTGGTACGCGATGGCATTCGTAACGCCGAAGAAGCCCGCCTGGTAACCGAGTTGCAGCTTGCACCGGTCCAGGTCGTGGCAGTTGCACTACCTCCACAGGAATACAACGAACGCATGGAACTGCTTCCAAATCCCGAAGGAGAAGCAACAGATTCCGCTGCCGTACAAGCGCTGCCTACCGTCGCACTCGAGGCGAACCCAGTCCAGCAAGATGATGCGCCCAAGCAGTCCGATACTGAGCAAGTCCGCAAGCGACTGGTCGAGTTAAAACATGACGTGGATGCGCAACGGGGTGTACTCAGTCCCGAGGCACAAGCAGAGGCCGAACTGAAGCTCTCCGGCGCTGAAAATACCCTGGATGCGGCCGATACGTTCGCCAAGAAGGAGCAAATGGATGAAGCCCGCCAGTACACCGATGCAGCCATTGCCACACTGGACTACGTGCAAACGTTTGCAGGTAAAAAACAGGAGCACGACGGCTCCGCGCCAGTCACGACGATTGCCGCGCCCATGGCAATGATGAAGGCGGAAGGCCAGCCCCTGGCATCAACCTCGCCTGCAAGTGGCGCCATGGAATATTTGGCGGATAGGCCCGTGCTCAGCCCCGAGTACGCACCTGCGCGCAAACACATCGAGGAAAGCGAGAAGCTGCTCAAGCAATCCGAGAGCGTGCTAGATGCCTCTACACTGCAAGATGCACGGAACATCTTGCTGAAGGCGCGCAACACTCTGGTGGAAGCTCAGGCCGCCTTCGACGCGAAAGACGACGTCAAATCCCGCGAGTTGTTCGACAAGGTAACCGATCTGACCAAGAAGGCGAACAAGACACTGGCAGAAGCCGCGCGCAAAGCCATTTTGGAGCATGAAGCAGCACCAGCTTCCGCATCATCTTCAGCCGAAGCTACGCTGCAACCGGCACAAGCCGACGAATCTCCTGCAAGTACGCGCTGAGCGTTTGTCTCTTCATGCGGGACTCGCGGTTCAGCATGCGCTGAATTTGCTTTAGCCTGCGAGCTTCCTGCACTTTGGGTCTCCAGCGATACACGGCCTTCCAGCCATATTTTCTTGCCAATTCGGTTCTGGCCTTTGCAATTTCGGCCAATACATCCAGGCGCAGTTGGTTCAGCGATTGCTGCATGATGGTCCAACGATCACGCGTGGCGTAGAACACCTCCGGGCTGACACGCTTTACATCCCATACCAAGCCTAGTTTCTCCAATGTAGCAATGATGTAGGCCGACAAATCGAACTGCCACCAGCGCAGTCCGTGTGCGGCGCTCTCGGGGAATGCATGGTGGTTGTTGTGCCAGCCTTCACCCAACGCCAGCATGCCAATGAGCCAGTGGTTGCGGCTTTCGTCCGTTGTCTCGAAGGCGCGCTCGCCGAAGGTGTGGCAAATGGAATTCACGCTCCACATCACATGGGTCGTGAAGAAAAAGCGCACCACTCCTCCCCAGAGCAACCCCGTCCAACCGCCAACTACAAACGGAATGCCAAACGAGAGCGTAGCCCACAACCAAGACGTGCGGCTGATGAACATGCAGTCCGCATCCTGGAGGAACTGCTTGCCGTAGGTCTGGACGTTGTTCTTGCCTGCCGTGTCATACATCCAACCGACGTGTGCATGCCACAGGCCTTCGAGAGGGCTGTGCGGATCGCCTTCTTCATCTGAGTGCGCATGGTGACGAATATGCGTGGCACACCACTCCTCCGGCTTCATGCCGGGAATGGCCATGCTACCCAGTGCAAGGAATACCTTTCGCAACCAATGCGGAGCCTGAAAACCGTTATGCGTGAGCATGCGATGGAACCCGATGGTGACGCCAATGGCCGTGCAGACGTACATGACAACGAACAAGACAATGTCCGTGGTGAACACGTAGCGGTTCCACGAAAGGTAGAGTGCGAACAAAAAGCCGATGAACGGCCCAACGACCGCAAGGGTAATAACGGACTTCTCTACAGTCGTAGACTCCGTATGAGCGGCATGTTCTGGCATCATGGAACGCGGGGGGAACAAGTGGACAACAGTGTACCGTAGTCCCACGCAAACATGACAAATAGTTTTGCGGCATTTTACATGGTGCCAGCCAACCCTCAGTCTTTCCGGGTTTCACCGAACATACCGTGTCCCACGACAATGCCATGTTGATCGAGAGCTATGAAGACAGCGGTGTCCGGACGGACATGAGCCGGAAGACGCAAATGCACCGACTGATTGCCATGAGCCGTAATCGGCATTTCGAAACTGCTCTCGTATCCGCCGTCTGCAATAGCCGACACTTGCAGCAACGTACCACTTGGAATGGTGCACTCCACCAACCAGGTGTTGTCGCCACGTTCCACAAGCATGCCAGAGATTTTCTCTACATACTGTGGCGTAGCATCGTTGGAACCGGCGGATGCACCCAGCTCACCCAATACGTGATCTTCGAGCGTATCGATCCCTGCATCCGGCTGCGGTGTATTTGGTTGCGTTGTTGGCACGACGATATCCGTTGCCAGGGTTACGCTGGGAGCAGGATTGTCGCGCAAATACCGAACCGGAGCGGCCTCCGTTTCCGGTACTACGACCGTGTACGGACTATCGAACTCGACGATGCCTTCGCGCGCAAGTAAGACCAAAATTGCCATGCGGGCTTCGGCGTAATTCTTATTAGGAAACACAGAAGCGAGCAATTCCTGCATATGCCGTTGCATATCGAAAATCCACTGCCGCACTGCGGGGCTTTCCGTAGCAAGCGACTCCCTGGCCTGCACACGCTCGCGCACTGCCTGCCTTTCCGCTTCCGGAAACAGGAATTGCAACGTTGAATCGAGGTGTTCCATAGGAAGGGGAAGGATACGCCTCCACAGATGTTTGACAATCGTATACGGGGGTTTCCCCCGTGCCGGCTTTAGGCCGACACGGGGGGTCTTCCTGCTACTGCTTGGGTTCCGAGAACTCCGTGTCCTCATCTTCCTTGGACGGGATGGCGGTGTCGTTGCTACCGATCAGCGACGTATCGTCGCCGGGGTAGCAGTTGTGACCGCAGGACGGGCAATACGGCCCGTTCGCCATGCCGACCCAGTTGCAGTTGCAGCAGTTGATGTAGGTGTCCACGGTTACCTTTCGTGTTAGGACACCGACGAGCCAGCTCCCGTATAGGAGCGCCTAACCCGTCTGCCCTATCCTCGACACAGAAAAGGCCAGGGCAGACGGGTGTACAACTGACGCGGACAGAAAGAGCGAACGGCGTAGACATACACCGTACTTTCATTATTCAATCTTTAATAAAGAAGTCAAATTCTGAATGCACGCTAACGCCGAAGTTTCGCGTCCGAAGCGAAAACTCGTACTTTGCGTTGGAATTTCGTATACTGCGCCTCGCATGAAACCACGCTCAACCGCCGAAATCCGGCAACTCTACCTCGATTTCTTCAAGGAAAAAGGCCACGCCATCATCCCTGGAGCATCGCTGGTGCCAGACAACGACCCTACCGTGCTGTTTACCACAGCGGGTATGCACCCGCTGGTCCCCTATCTCATGGGGCAGGCCCACCCGGCTGGCAAGCGCCTTGCCGACGTACAGCTGTGTGTACGCACGCAAGATATCGATGAAGTCGGCGACAACACCCACTTAACCTGCTTTGAAATGCTCGGCAACTGGAGCCTGGGCGACTACTTCAAGAAAGAGGCGATTGCCTGGAGTTACGAGTTCCTGACCAGCGAGAAGTACTTGGGCATCCCCAAGGATATGCTGGCAGTCACGTGTTTCGAGGGTGACAAGGACGCACCGAAGGATATGGAGTCTGCCAATTTCTGGAAAGAATGTGGCGTACCCGAGGAGCGCATTGGCTTCTTGCCGAAAGCAAAAAACTGGTGGGGGCCAGCCGGCAAGACCGGACCCTGCGGACCCGACACGGAGATGTTCTACTGGGTCGGAGAGGGTAAGCCGCAGGGCAACCCGGCAACGCACGACGCGCAGTGGATGGAAATTTGGAACGACGTGTTCCTGCAGTACAACAAGAAGGAGGACGGTACGTTCGAGAAGCTTTCGCAGCAGTGCGTGGACACCGGCATGGGTTTAGACCGCGTTGCATGCGTGCTGCAGAGCGTGCAGAGCGTGTACGACGCCGATGCCATGAGTCCCATTTTGAGTGCGGTTGCTTCCATGATGCTCGACGGCCCGAAGCCACAAGATGAAATGCGCAACCGACGCATTATCGCCGACCACATCAAGGCAGCAGTATTCATACTTGGAAGCGGCGTGCTCCCGGGCAACGTGGACCAAGGCTACATTCTGCGCCGCCTGATCCGCCGCGCCATTCGTTCGGCACGCAAGCTGGGGATAGAGCATGCTGGCACATTCTGCCCCGCCGTGGCCGATGCAGTGCTGGCGCAGTATGGGTCGTTCTACGGCCATATTGCATCGCAGGCAGATGTCATAAAAACTGCACTGAAGAAGGAAGAAGAGCAGTTCAGCAGGACGCTGGCCGATGGTCTGAAACAATTTGAAAAAGCGAAGTCTACCACCGCAGGCGGCCGCATAGACGGGCAGACTGCATTCCACTTGTACGACACCTACGGCTTCCCCATCGAAATGACTAAGGAGCTTGCCGCAGAGCACAAGCTGAGCGTGGATGAACAAGGGTTTACCAAGGCATTCGAAGAACACCAAGCCAAGAGTCGCGCAGGGGCTGCACAAAAATTCTCGGGTGGCCTGGCAGACAATTCTGCCGAGACCACGAAGTTGCACACCGCCACGCACCTGCTGAACCAGGCGCTGCGCACCGTGCTTGGAAACGATGTGTGGCAGAAGGGCAGCAACATTACCGCCGAGCGCTTGCGCTTCGATTTTAGCTTTGGGCAGAAGATGACTCCCGAGCAGATTAAGAAGACGGAAGAACTCGTCAACGAAGCCATTAAAGCCGATGCACCCATCAGCTATGCCGTCATGAGCGTAGATGAAGCCAAGGCGCAGGGTGCAATTGGCGTGTTCGACGCCAAATACGGCGACAAAGTGAAGGTGTACACCATGGGCAAGTACAGCAAAGAAATTTGCGGCGGGCCGCATGTTGCTCGCACAGGCATGCTGGGCAGCTTTAAGATCCAGAAAGAAGAGAGCAGCTCATCCGGCGTACGTCGCATTAAGGCGGTTGTCTCCGGCGGTCCAAAGGACATCCAGGTGGCCGAGGAAACAGCATAGGCGCCGGGTCGACCATGCGCGTTTTTGCGTTCCTCTCACGCGAAGCTGCGCGTACAATCTGCCACAATGCTTCGCACGGCACTCCGGCTCGCCGCGTTCACCTGTTGCCTTGTGGCAACGGGTCACGCATCGGCTATGAGCGTGCACACCTTCGATTTCCATCAAGGTGCCATCAATGCGAAGTGGGAAGGCATGGGGCCAATCACCGTCGAACAGGTGCCAGATGGACTGCTGCTCTCTACCGGAGACGCAACCGGCGCTTTGTTGACCGATACGCAACTCCCGTGGCTGCCCCAAGCAGGCCGACTATTTTCCGCTAGTCCCGAGGGAGTGGAAATTAAATTCGTTTGGGCGCTGCGCGAGGAAGAGGATCCGAAAACATACAGCGTGAGCATAGATGTCCCTGCCGATACCTTGGACATGGCCAGCTTCGACTTCTCCGCCAAATCAACATGGAAGCGTGGCGAAAAGCGCATAGGACTGGCGTTGCCGCCGCATACAACCGTGCTGGTGTCGCGCCTGGAATTCGCGAGCTGGAATATTTTCGAGCAGCTTATCGAAACATCGGCGTCGTTCTGGCGCTTAGACCAGTACCGCCCGTACAGCATCAACTTCCTGTGGGGCCCCAGGCTGACCAGCAATCCGGTGGCCAGGCAACTCACCTACCGCGACGTACCTCCGACCGCGCCCTCTACCACCTACATCCTGCTGTGCACCCTGGCCATCATTTGCGTTGCTGCATGGCTGTACGCACGCCGCGCGCAGCACCATGCACCGCGCGCATTTGCCGCCGTATTGATTGCCTTTGCGTTGGTATGGGTGCTACTGGATCTACGAATGGGATGGGAATACCTCAATTGGGTAGCGCATGACCACGTTACATACGTGACGGGAAACGCTCCCGCACGCACGTTCCGCGACCGCGACAATTTCTACGACTTTGCCGCATTTGCAGCGCCCTTGGTTGCCGACAGACAGTCGTACCTCTTCTTTGCCGAACGCGAGTGGCCGTACTTGGGCAACATCAGATACATCACGTATCCCGCCATTCCGGGTAACGGATTCGATACCGATGACACCTGGATTGTGTACCGAAGGCCTGAGATGTCTCCTAACGCGCAAGGGCAACTGATGCTCAACGGCACCGTAGTTACCGGTCCGGGGAAAATGCTCGGCTGGTTTGGTACAGGCTCGTTTGTGTTCCGCGCTCCTCCACTACCGCGCACTGCCCCTTCAGCACCATGACCATCGTGTTCCTCACCATCGGCATGGCAGTACCCGTGATGCTGGGCTGGCTTGCGCTTGCCTGCATCGAAGGCGCTCACCCGGTACTTGGTCGTCTGGAACGCGCAGCATGGAGTATGGCGCTGGGACCAACAGTGTTCTTGCTGGCCGTCACCCTGACGCATTGGGCAGGACTCATCCGCTTGGATCTGCCTGGATTCTGCATGGTTGCCGGAGTACTGGCAGTCGCGCTGATTGCAGTAGGCGTGCGTACCGGAGCGCTGCGCGCAGCCTGGAGATTGCAGCCGGCACAGTACCCTAATGCATCTGTTTCGCGCGGCGCGATGGTGGGTATTGGCATTCTTATAGCATGGACATGCATCAAGCTTGTTGCAGGCGGCTACAACCTGCTCACGGTGCCGACCTACTGGGACGACTCGTTCAACAACTGGAACATGCGCGGCAAGATGTTCTATGTGCAACACGAGCTGGTGCTGAACATTCCCGTTGGTAACGGAACGGTACAGACCGAGGGCGGCGTCAGCTCGTATCCCCCAACAGTACCGCTCATGAAAACCTGGCTGGCGCTGCTGCGGGGAAGTTGGGACGAACCGCTCGTCAACGGGGTACACATGGTGTGGCTGCTTGGACTGCTGGCAACCGCATACTGCCTGTTGCGCAGGCGCGTATCGGGCGCGGCAAGTGCAATGGGCACCTGTGCGCTGGCATCGTTGCCGCTGCTCCTCATTCATGGCGCCAACCCCTATGCAGACGTTTTTGTGGCGGCGCATGTGCTGGTTGCGGCAGGCTCGCTGTATGAATCTACGATGACAACGGGGACGCAGCGCTCATCGTGGATACGCCTCTGCGGCATAGCCATTGGACTCCTGACCTTCACCAAGAACGAAGGGATGCTGCTGTACGCACCCGTGTTGGGAGCGCTGCTGTGCTACGCAAGCGTGCGCAAACAACCTTCCGAGTACCGGCAGTCTTTCGCGAAGGCACTGGCGCTAGCTGCCGCCATTACCCTGCCATGGCTGGTCTTTAAGTGGACGCATGGATTGACCTTCGGAAACGCCAAGGGTGTCACCGATGTGACCATTGCCTTTTCTCCACTGGCTGCGCATGCCATTTGGTTCCATTTGACCCATGAACCAAACTGGATGCTGTTGCCACTGCTGGTGCCGGTGTGCATGGCATACGCGGGGCGGAGTGCAAGAAACGTGCTTTCTGCATTTGTGGTCATCGTCTTCGCTGAACAATGCATCGTGTTCACCTGCACCTCTCTTGCAAACGAAGCCATTATGCAAACGGGCATCAGCCGCGGACTATTGCACATTGCTCCGGTAACGGTAGTGCTATGTACGATCCTGCTGGCGCAAGAAGCGCGGCGGCGCTTGGGTGCTAACGCTTAATCAACGACAGCAATGTGCCCTTGCGGCGACGCCAGTACAGCCAGCCGATGCACACCAGTACGGCCAGGGCGATGATGCCGTTCATCAGGCCTTCGGCGCTGTCGATGCCTGCCAGTAGGCTGGTGGCTGCCGCAGCACCGGTAAAACCTAATACCATGAAGAACATTTCGCGCAGGACAAAGCCGCAGTAGGTAGCAAGCATGAACGTCTTGATTGGAAAGCGCACCACTCCACAAGCCACCGATACAGGCGTGGAGGGCATCATGGGTATGGAACGGATCAGCAGTACAACCACAGCGTCTTTCCATCCGCCGGTGAAGCGCTTTCCAAACTGCTCCACCTCCTGGTGGCTGACACCGATGAATTTGCCAAAGCGCGGCACGAATACGTCTTCGAATTTATCGGCAAGCACATAGAATACCGTCGCGCCAAAGGTCTTGCCGACACAGCCGATCATGCACACCAGCAAGAGCATGGGCCAGGTATACCCCTGCTCGGCAGCGATACTACCGGCAAGTGTTGCCACCAACGGTGATGGAATGGGGGCAATGAGCTCTTCTACAACACCTCCCACGAGGACGAATGCCTCCAGGGGAACCTGGGTAGCCAGATGCTGTAACCAAGAAATGACACCGGAAAGCAGATGATGCATTGTGGAGAGGGAAAAGAAGTCGCGCGTAGACCCAACGCAGTGTAGGCGAGAAGTGGCGCAAAGCATACGCCGCCAGGCAATGCCCTATAATCGCTGACAATGTCATGCCTAGTTGACGCATTCGTCATGGAACACTACAGTCGCAACCTTTATGCACACCCCCTCTTCCGAAACACGTGGCACGCAAAACGAGTACCAATACCGCGGGTACTCCCTGATTGTTGAGCCGGGAAAGGTACACCTTGCCAGCCGCTACAAAGACACTGCCGTTTCGGTAAGCGACGGCGTACGCGCATACGATGCACGCGCGCTGAACCGGTTGCAGCGCATGAGCGGCGGCCATGCAGGATTAGCCCGCAGGCTTCTGGAGCTGCACACGGAAGACGTTGCCACTCGCACACGGGAGTACGACGATGACATGGAAATACTGCAAAGCGATGCCATTGCCGACCAGGCACTTATGCGACTCTACCAGCTGATGCAGCGGGGGCTATGCCGCATGTTGTACTGGCAATCCGTCGAAGACCAGTTTGATGAACTAGCCACGGACGCACTATCCGGAGGAAGCGTGATGAGCCTGGCAGCCAACGAGCTGGACGGCATAGCCACCGAGCTAAGGCAGCTTGCCGATACTATCCCAGCGGCAAAGCAGGGAGTGGCAAAAATCCCGCTCAATAATGCACATCGCAGCTTAACTACGGCCGCTACATCCTTCCGCTCGGCCTCCACGGTCGCAGACCGTTTAGCCGATATCTTACGGCGCACGAAAGCATGCTTCTCCCCTATCGAGCAGCGGACAACGGTTGAAAAGTAACAAAACGGCTAAGAAAAGGGCTCGAAGGCACATTGAATCAAAAATGTGTACTTCGTGTTTAGCTCTAGCCAAAAACAACAATGCCAAATTTAGAGTACAAAATGTATTCATATAACACGAATAGTGTTCGTTCCAGCCCTAAGGCTTGCCGCTTTTCGATCCATGAGTATGATGAAGCGATCACTTCCGGAAAGGCAATCTTCCCGACAAGAGATCTTCACACCAACAAGACAAACACACCCGTTGGTCCGGGCCCGGACCACCACCCCCTGCTCCTTCCCACCACCGACACGATCAGAGAGGATGATGCCTATGGGTGCTTGCTGCACTCGCTCCTCCCGGCCACACTTCCTTGCATCTTTGCACAATCCTGGGCATAGGTGCGTCTGTACTTCCCCGTAGTCATCCTTCTCTCTGCTCTGCAATGTCGTACCGCTTTCGGGCGAGGATCCCTCGCGGTATGCACCCACCTTACTCCCCAGTGTTTCCCTTGCTCCCTCGTGAACTTGTGGCAAACCGGTACGGGGACCTCGCCTGGTCACGAGGAGAAACAAGCGACCGCAGCAAAGCAGTGTCATAGGGCTCCTCCCCTCCTTCTCTCCATCACAAGCGGATCGTCCACGCCTTACAGCACGGCCGTTACCGCCGGAGAACACAAACACAAAGACTCCCTCGGGGGTCTTTTTGTCATGTAGAGAAAAATGATGTGCCGTATATGCAGGTGCCACCATCTCTTGGTAACGCGCAGTACTCGCGCTATTCTGCCAGCCATGCACTCTTACGCCGCAATTCTAGGAAATAACCCAATGATCAGCGCCGCCGAATTAAGCGCGCTGCTTCCAGACCTTACACCCAAACGTGTCTATGCAAACCAGATCCTGGTGTTTGAGACCAAGCACGAATTGGATCAGGAGTTTTTAGACAAGTTGGGCGGCACGCTCATGCTGGCACGCGCAGTAGGGAAAGAGGGTGCAAAAAACCAACTCAATGATATTCCGGTGTTACTTGCTGCCGAACTGGCGAGTGTAAAAGGCAAGGCAACATTTGCGCTACGGTTTGTGGGTATAGAGCCAAAGCACGCTAAACACTTCTTTGCCGACTGCAAGCAGTTCCTGAAATCCAAGAACGTTGCCAGTCGCTATGTAGGGAACGAAGCCAAGCCGCCCATGGCGATCCAATTGCACGACGAAGGCCTGCTCGACCCCAAGAAAGGCTGCGAACTCATGGTACTGAAAGACAAGGAAACCCTTTGGATCGGACGCACCGTTGCCGCGCAAAACGTCAAAGCCTATACGCAGCGCGACATCGGCAAGCCTGTACGCGATACCACGGTGGGCCTGCTTCCGCCAAAGCTGGCACAAATCCTGCTGAACTTCGGCCAATTCCTTGTGGATCGCCAGCAGTTCAAGCAGCCAAAGAAGCTGGTGGTGTTAGACCCGTTCTGCGGGACCGGCGTTATTCCCATCGAAGCCATGATCCGCGGCTGGGACGTATTGGCTTCTGACAAGGAGCTGAAGGCAGTCAACGGGTGCCGGAAGAATATCGAATGGGTACGCAAAACGTACAAGGTGCTCAAGAAAGACATCGAAACGGAGGCATGGAAGCAAGACGCCACCAAGCCGTTTGAGTTGAAGGAAAAGCCTCACATGATCGTAACCGAGGGCTCGCTGGGCCCCAACCTTCGCGGACGCCCGATGATCAAGGACATTGAGCGCTACGCCAAGGGTGCCGAAACTCTTACGGAGAAGTTCCTGCAAAACTGCGCCGAAACCCTACCGGGGGTACCGGTGGTTATGACATGGCCGGTATGGTACTCCAGCAAGCGACCTGTCACGCTGGCCAAGGCGCTGAAATTCTGCGAAGACCTGGGCTACAAGCCGGTGTTGCCGCCGCATACCATCACGGGCAGCCGCCCCACGTTGCTCTACCGCCGCAGCGACCAGTTTGTCGGACGTGAAATCGTCCTGCTAGAGCCTAAGAAGCAGGCATAAGCCTTCCTTTCTCCGTGTGTCGAAACTGCCGTCGTCACCGGCGCGAACCACTGTGCGCTTGCTGATCGTAGCGTTCTGCCTGGTGCATATGGCAGCAGTTGCAGCCTACTTGCTGCCGCGAAATACGCCCTGGAGAGCCTTCAACCTGCTGGCAGGAGACGCGTTTAACATGTCGCGTCCGTACATCTTAAGCCTGAGTCAGTGGCAAAAGTGGGACATCTTCTCTCCCGATCCGCTGCGCAGGGTCTCGAGGTTTACCGTAGATGCATACCGCAATGGAGCATGGCACACGCTGGCTACGCGCACATTCGAGACACTACAGTGGTACGAGCGCCCCAAGGAACTAAAAATCCTCGGACGACTGGAGGAAGATTGGGGTGGCATGGTTCCGAATTACCTTGAACAGGAGTGCAAACTATTTCCCGAAGCTGCCGGCCTGCGAATACGGCTGCAGGCACATAGCATTGTCCTCCCAAAAGACCTGCCTTCCTTGAGCCAGTTCTCGCATATGCGCCTGCGGGAATCCGAGCGAACACTTGGTGAAACGCATTGCTCCACCCTGCAACCATCATGAGCACCAGCGCAACCCGCAACGGCTTTGCACAGCGGCTGGAACGCTTCTGGTTCCGTCCAGTTTCAGCAGCTGGTTTCGGCATGATGCGTGTTGCATTCGGCATTGTTGCATGTGCCGAACTAGCGCTGCAGTGGAAGAACGTAGCTCGCTACTACTCGGATAGCGGGCTCATGCCGCATTCGGCTGTATCCATGCTGCTGCGACCCGACTTCCGCTTCTCGCTCCTGGATTGGGTGCAAAGCCCGTCCGATGTGTCGTGGCTGTACGTACTGCTGTTGTGCTCGCTGCTACTGGTGGCAGCCGGCCTGTGGACCAGGGCGGCGCTGGCGATATCGACGGTACTCCTGTACTCGTTCCATGAATACAACCCAGTCATGCTGGATGGCGGCGACACGGTGCTTCGCTTGCTGGCGCTCATCTTGCTGGTGTCACCTTGCGACAAGGCCTTTACCCTTCCGAATGCGCTGCGAAGATTGCGCCGCGTAGTGCAAACCGGCAGCGACCAGCCGGCGCATGAACGCACTATGCCGATTTGGCCGTACCGTTTGCTGCTTTGGCAGATGTCGTGGATATACATCAGTTCTGTGCTGGAGAAGATAAGCGGCAGTACCTGGATGGGTGGCTCGGCCACGGCGATCGCCATGCACCACGGCATGTTCTCGCGTCTGCCACTATGGCTTGCAGACGGGCTTACTTCGCTTAGCCCCACCATCACTTACTTCGTACTGCTGGCGCAGGCAGCATGGGTCTTTCTGCTGCTCCTACCGGCATTGCCTGGCCGACTGAGGCTTTCTGCACGGATATACGGCAGTATCAAGCGTGCGATACTTGTTGCAGGCGTGCTGATGCACGGTGGGATCATGCTCACCATGGATGTGGGGCTGTTTTCGCTGGTGATGTTCACTGCGTACTTGGGTCTGCTGGTGGATGACGACTTCCGCGCCATTCGTGCCCTGCTGAACCGAAAGCATACGCAACTCGTGGTGTTGTTCGACGGATCATGCGGCCTGTGCAGGCGCAGCGTGACGATGGTACGCATGTTCGATTGGCTGCACCGCGTTCATGTTGTGGATTTTCACGATGCCTCGGTGCGCAAGCGCTGGGCTCCGGATACTCCGTTGGCTTCGCTGGAACGCGCGATGCACGTGCGGCTGCCTTCGGGCACATTTGATACCGGGTTCCGCGGGTTTAGGACGTTGGCAACGCAGCTTCCACTGCTTTGGCCATTGGTTCCCCTGCTCTTCCTTCCGGGCATGGCAGTACCCGGCGAGCGTATGTACAACGCTGTCGCGTCTCGCAGAATGCGCTGCAGCAACGGCGTATGCAGGCTGTAATGCTTAATCCGCACCCTCACGGAAAGACTCATCCATGCGCACCGGCAAGTGCGGTGGAAGCTCTTTGCTAGCGGTAGCCGGAAGAATGGTGGTGCGAGCCAGATCCACCGCGCGCAACACCGTAGTCGCATGCTGGCGTCGAAATTGCGTAAAGAGCGACCGAACCGGGTAAGGAACCTCGTCTAGATACGGCGTATCTTCAGCAACCAGCAATGCCGTAAGCAATCGTCCGACTTCGCTTGGACTGCCTTCGTCACAGTGCCAAGCACGCACAGCCTGCTCGAATGCGGCGCGGGCCTGGGTAATTGCAGGCGGCGTTGCAGGAATGGCATTCGCCGTTGCGATGACTGGCTCGGCCTCGGCTGCCTGTGAGTCTGGCTGGTGTTCTGGCATGGGGGCGCATGCTATGCGAATGCGACCGGAAGTCAATTTTTCGCTGTATGTACTCACAAGAAAGCCGGTTGAGGCACGCAGGGAAAATATGGCGTATACTGCGCGGCATGATCGTGTTGCTGTACTACAAATACATCGCTGTTCCGAACGCCGAAGCCGAAGTGCGTGCGCATTTGGAACTGTGCCGCTCGCTCAATCTGAAAGGGCGCATTCTCATTAGTGCCGAAGGTATAAACGGCACATGCAGCGGAACGCGCGAAAGCGTGGAGAAGTACAAGGAATACATGAATGCCCACCCGGTGTTCAGCGACATCGTCTTTAAGGAAACCGAACACGCCGACCATCCGTTCAAAAAGCTCTTCGTTCGGCTGCGCCCCGAATTGGTGACATTGCGCGCTCCGGTAAGCATAGAGAGCAAGGCACCCTACATTTCGCCCGAGGAGCTCCACGCCACACTGGATCGCAAGGAGGATGTAGTACTCATAGACATGCGCAACGAATACGAGGCCAAAATCGGCCACTTCCGTAACGCCCACATCGTGCCCATGGACAACTTCCGCGAGTTGCCGGGGTTACTTCCGAGCATGGAGCACTTAAAGCACAAGCAAGTGATTACCTACTGCACCGGCGGCATTCGCTGCGAAAAGGCCAGCGCGCTGCTGCGCGAACATGGCTTTGACAACGTGCGCCAGCTGGAGGGAGGAATCGTGAAGTACTGCGAGCAATTCCCAGACGGACATTTTTTGGGCTCCTGCTTCGTGTTCGACGACCGCATGTCGGTACGCTACTACGGCAAAAAGCAGCCGACGTACCTGACGGCATGCGAGTACTGCGGCACCGCATGCGACCGCTATTTGGATTGCTGCGAAATCCCCTGCCACGCGCTGTTCATTTGCTGCGAGACATGCGAACGCAAGCATGCGGGCTTCTGCACCAAGTGCGCCTCCGGCAAGGCCGTGGCTGCGTAGTTTATACGGTCCGCTGTACAGGAAAGAGGGATTTGCGGCGAGCGTATACCGCAAGGATGAGAATGATACCGAAGAGAATGAGGCGCACCGGGCCTATTGCGTCGTAGGGCAGCGGGACGAAGCGCAGACATTCTTTGAGGAGAATGAGCAGCGTAGTCGATAGTGCAACACCCAGTACGCTCCCCGGACCGCCGGCAACAATGCACATGACGAAGAAGATGGTGGCGGAGAACTGGAAATCGCTCGGATGCACCAAGTTGATGTACTGATGGAAGAAGAAGTTGGTGATAACGGCACCCATGCCACTGATCAAAAACGCCTGCATGTACACGCGCTTTCGGGAAATGCCCAAGGCAGTGGCATGCCATTCGTTCTCGGCCAACGCCTGTAGCTCGCGTCCCAAGCGGCTGCGCTCGACAAACAGCAGAAAGGCAATCCAAAGTACGGCTGCAACGGCGCCTGCAATGGTGATGGCGGGCAGCGAGTGCAGGAAAGGCGCGCGTTGAATGCCTACTAATCCGAGCGCGCCCCGAGTCAGCTGTCCCCAGTTGAGCACCACGGCCAGAAGCGCCAAATGCACGGCAATCGTCAAAATACCAAGTCCGTCTGGCTCCAAGCGCAGCGCCAGCCATGCAAACAGCATTGCGGTAAGCGCAGTCACAATGATGGATGCCAGGAGCGCAAGCAGGTAATTACCGGTCGCTATCTGCACCAAAAAAAGACTATACGCAGACAGTACCGACAGTCCCAGCGGGCCAAAGTGTAAAATTTTCCCTTTGCCGAAGACGAGGTTGTAGCCCAGCGTGTTTGGAAGGCTGAATGCAACAATGCCGAGGAGATGGAGCAGGAAGTCTACGTTCATACGTTATGCAATACGTGTGCGGGAACCGAAGATGCCCTGTGGACGAACCAGCAGCACCACAATAATGAATACCAACGCCACAGTTTGCTGGTAGCCGGCCGGAATGTATGCGCCGAACCACGGGACTCCCACCGCAAGTTGTTCAACAAGCGCGATTAGGTACGCACACACCACCGTGCCCCACAAACTATTCTTACCTCCGGCGATGACCGCGGCATACGCCTTAATGGTAATGGGAAAGCCCAGCACCGGCGTGATGTTTTGGTCGATACCGATATAAATGCCTCCCAGTGCGGCAAGTATGCCGCTGGCAATGAAGACGATGCGATGCAGCAAGCCCGAGCGGATTCCAAGGCTCTCGGCCGCCTTGCTGTGCTGGACAGTTGCGCGAATGGCACGACCAAAGCGCGTGGCATGCAACATCCACGCAGTAAGCGCCAGCAGCGCCAATGTCAGGGCAATGAGGGTGGCCTGCTCCATGGAAATACTTGCGCCAAGTGCGGTGTACTGACGTTTGGCAGCCGCAAGAATGCTGCGAGGACGCTCTTGGAACAAGAGCAAGATCGTGCCATCGAGAATCATGCTCAGAGCAATGGTGGTGACCAGAGGCAAAAAACGATGACGTTGGTAATACGGCGCCACAAACAGCTCGAAGCTGATCCAGGTGATGAGCGCGCCGTTTGCTATGCCCAAAACGATTGCCACAACCAGCGGCACATGCGCCTGTTGGTACAGCCACCAGGTGGAGTAGCCGCCGACCAGCGCCAGTTGACCCAGCGCCAAATTGAACACGCCAAGCACGCCATACACCAACGAAAGCCCCCCGGCCAAGAGTGCCGCAAACGACCCGGCGATCAGTGCGTTGATAAGCAGCTGCACGCGCAAACTGTAGCGCCGTTCCTGTCGCGTGTCATGGGATGTGCCAGCACAGAAAAAGGGCGGGAGACGCATCCCCCGCCCTCTAAGTTCAAACGAATGTTACTGCAACGGAATCAACTCGGACTGCTCAAGGACACCGGCCTTGAACTGCTTCATGGCAAACGGCACGCCCTGTACGTCGCCGTTGGAATCGAAGCTGATGGAACCGGCCATGCCCTTGTGTGCCGACATTGCATACAGAGCAGCTTTGATCTTCTCGCCATCGGTGCCCTGGGCGCCGATGGTCTTTGCCAGGATAGAGGTAGCATCGTAAGCGGTTGCGGCAAAGAACGCACCGAACTGCGGCTCGCCGTACTTTGCATTGAATGAAGTAACAAAGTCCCCGGCATTGGCATCGGTAGCGCTAAGAGACGGCACGGACAATGCCTTCAGGCCCTCTACTGCCTCGGTGGCGATTTTGCCAAGGGTTGCTGAATCGGCGGTGTCGGTACCGACGATCTGCTGCTTCATGCCAAGCTCGCGCATCTGCTTGGCCATTTCTGCAACGGTGGAATCGGACTGGCCGTTGGATAGGAAGAGATCGAAGTCCACACCCTTCAAGCGGGTGAACAACGAACGGTAGTCCTTCGTGCCCGGATCGACCACCTCGTTAAACACGATGGTCGTTCCCTCGGGAAGATTCTCGGCAACGCTGTTGCGGATGCCTTGGCAGAAGTCGGTATTCTCACTGATGATGGCAACCTTCTTGAATCCGGCCTGCTTGAAGAACGCGCCAAACGCCTTGCCCTTCAGCGCATCACTCGGATACGTGCGGAAGATGTACTCACCTGCCTTACTGACATCCGGGCTGCTGCTGACCGGGGAAATCATGACGACCTTGGCGGCCTCGGCAATGGGGGCTGCCGCAAGCGTCTCGCTGCTGCACTGCCCACCAACGATGGCAACGACCTTATCCACATTCACCAGCTTGCGTGCTGCGTTTGCTGCCTCGGCACCGCTGCAACGACCGTCTTCAGCAACGATTTCGATCTTCTTGCCGTTTACGCCTCCAGCGGCGTTGATTTCCTCGGCAGCCATTTGCATGCCGTTGAGCGTATCCTTGCCCAAACCGGCAATGTCTCCGGTCAAGGGACCGATGTAGCCGAGTTTGATAGTTTCAGGGGCAGGAGTTGTGGAGCAGCCGACAAACAACGTCGCTGCCACCACAGCCAAAGAAAGAGTTTTTTTCATGAGAGTATTGGGGGAAAGCGACAAGATTGTCACCCATGAACTTGCGTAAGGCAAGGAGCCATTTGACGACCGCGTATCGTCACCAGCATTATATTGAGATATACTTGACAAAATAATAAAATATTGTAATAATATCGCACCTTTTTCCGTCTTCCGATACATGACAGAGTTCGTTCCACTTACGCCCGCCGATGACCAACCCCATTCCCCGATTGAAAGAATGTTGCTGCGTACATTCGAACGCTACGAAGACTATGCCCGTGCCGCAACGACTCCCGGCACGAAGCTGGTGTCTAGCAGCAGCATGACCCGGCGAACTGTGTTAGCTGCGGACCCCAAGCAGTTGATTGCCACTGTAAATACCACCCGCGAGCGTACGCCGGGGCAACAGACGAAACTGAGTGATCTGGACTACAACGAAACCATCGCTCTGCCTGCTCCCGGCGCAAAGAACTGGCTGCTTGCGTACATCGAACCTGCCAATGAGCCTCCTTCCATGCCGGATATCAATACGGTTGTCCTACCCGACGACCGGACTGCAACGAGTTCCCGTACACAGCCGTACGGCAAGGAAACAATCGTGGATTCCCAGGACATAGAATGGGGATTAGCCCCGCTGGTACAGGAAAGCATCCGGCAATGGTTCGCTTTGGAAGTGGAGCAATGCCCAGGCAAGACGGCACACGAACGCGAACGTGCGTTTGCCATGGGAAATTTCTTCATGCTTGATCCCGAGAGCATGGGCCGTGCGCTTCTCAATCCAGGAAACCGCCATGAATCGCAATCCCCCTTCCACATGCTCATTACGCTGCGCAAACAGCTGGAGGCTTCCGAGCGACGCGCAGTGTTGTACCGCTTGGTAGGCATGGAAGCACTGAAACTGCTGTATGCCATGCGCATGGCACGCACCGTGGAAGATCCTCGTGGCAAAGGCCTGAAGCCCGAGCCGCTTGCAAACGACAACCCCCGCCTACTGAAGTTGGCGCGCTTCCATGCCGCATTCGACCAGGAAGCATTGGAGCGCGGCAGAAAACTGAGCGAGCCGATATTCAGTCGCACCATCGGCAGCATTCGATCGCTGCTGCGCCCTTAGGCCGACGCGTTAGGCCGTTACTCCCGCCTGGTACATGGCATCGTCAAAGCGCTTTGCCGCTTGGCCGCTTACCTTGCCTTCCACTAAAAACGCATCGACCGCCGCCAGGAAAGCCATGGCCTCTGCAGCGGACATGCTGGCCGCAGCACGAGTAATGGCCGGCGTACGAACATTGCGATCCAGCACCAACAAATCGCGAATTTTGGCGTGACCCACCTTCGCAATAATATCCATCACCTGCTGCGATAGCAGGCCCGATTTCACCAATGTGCGCTGCAGAGGCCGAAGCACCTGGCGCATATCCGCGGCGTAGATCGCAGGGTAGGACAGCGACCCGTCTTTTGTGGTCACGCCGCCGAAGCCGCTACCGGCACTGGCATGCCTTCCAACCAATTCCTGCACAGCAGACACCACTCCGGCCCGGTCCTGCTGACCCAGGCTCTGAATATCCTGCAGCTGAAAACCAAATCCCTCACAAAACCTCTGGCCGGTGAATTCATGGCTGCGTTTTCCATAGAGATCTTTGCACACGACAATGGAGCGCACATCCTCGGACTGCACCGTGCCCAGGATTTTTTGTCGCGCTACATCGATGACCGCACGTACCTGCTTCATGGCGACATCTTGCGATTCATTTGCCTCGGTGCCCTGGCTGCCGGTTGCAAGCACAAAGACGCGGAGCGCTTCGACAATGGGCGTGCGCGCGTCGGCGGGCAGCGCGTCGATGTCGTCGATACCGATGTTGAACAAGTCCGGAATATATGAGCTCACCCAATGATCGCCAGTCGTTCTTGAGGGTCCGGCTGCAAGAGCTACCACTTCGGCAACATCGTCGTGCATCTTCACCGAATATTCGCGTGGTCCTGTTGGAAACATATGCAGATTATACTACATTTTTTTATTTTGACAATTATGTTACTGGATCGGCTCCAAAGTAGATTTCCTTGAGCTTCTTGCTGCTATGAATCTCCTCCGGCCTTCCCTCCAGCACCACCTGCCCGACATCCAAGACGACGATGCGGTCGCAAATGCTGCGAATGAACGGCAGGTCATGCTCCACAATCAGCACCGTTCGTCCTTCCTGCTTCAGTCTGCGGATTAACTCCGAAACCTCTCCGGTCATTTTGGGAGAGACGCCGGCAGTCGGCTCGTCGAGCAAGAACACCTGCTTCTGACTGGCAAACGTGCGGGCAATTTCCAGTAGACGCAGCTGGCCTCCTGAAAGCGAGCTGGCCTTTTTACGCGCATGATCCTGGAGTTTGACCATCTTGAGCGTGTCGCGTACCCGGTCATGCAGAGACCCTAATGCCATGCGCTCATCTGCCGGAAGCGCCTCCAGCGCCACCAGCACGTTTTCTTCTAGCGTCATATCGCGGAAGACGCCGAAGTTCTGGAAAACACGGCCAATGCCAATGCGTGCACGCTGGCTTGGCGAGTAGGAGGTAATGTCTGCATCCTTGAAATGAATACTCCCCGAAGACGGCTTGAGAAAACCGCTGAGCACGTTGAAGAACGTGGTCTTTCCCGATCCGTTGGGGCCGATAAGCCCCACTACCTCGCCCGGCTGCACGGCAACGGACACGTGCTGCAAAATGCGCTGACCGCCCAGGGTAAGGGAAACGTTGCTGACGGAGAGGATGGGCGTCATGCGGAAGAAGATACCAGATTACTCCCTAAGAATGCAGCGAGCTCGTGCAGCGGTATCCAGGCAATACCAGACCATTTGTTCGGGAAGCATATAGCGGAACATGTGACTATCGGACTGCATGACCGAATGGATCGCCTGTGCAAAGGCATCCGGATTCAGTGTGCCAAGCGCTTGCATCTCCGGCGAAAGGCAGCTGCCTTTCAGCGCCTCCCTGGCCCGCTCGCACATTGCAAACACCATGCGGCGGGTCGGAGCGTCTGCCGCGGCAACATTGAACAAAACGGAAATGGTGCGCTCTAGAAGCGGTGCTGCATCTGCAGTGTGAGATTCGGCGTGCATGAAGTGAGCGTGAAGCGAATACAAAAACGCCACCCGCGAGGGTGGACGGCTTGGCATCAGCGCAGTCCCTCGCTTAGAAAGCGAACGGAATAATGC
>CAZENR010000016.1:0-28744 GCA_964513925.1 uncultured Candidatus Peribacteria bacterium | reverse complement strand
GTGCAGCAAATTTCCCAAGAAGCTGCGCGCGTAGGGCGGCTCCCAACAACGGACCCCACCCGCGCCAAAGCATTGGCCGACTTGGAGGCCAGGGCGGTTGCACTACAGGAGCGCATGGCCGGACTTGGTACGACCGAGTATCGCCAACTGGCAAACAACATGTTCCCGGGGCGCTCTGCGCCGCTTACCGAGGTTCAGCATGAGCTCATGTACCGCGCGCACATGCATGGCGGCAACATTCGCCCCGATGCCGCGTGGTCGCACCCGACCATCGTGCAGAAGCAACGTATTCTCATGGGTATAGACCCGCATGATCCTTCGAGGGGACTGCGTCTGCTCGATGGAACCGAGTTGGCGGCTCCGGCACGCCCTGGGCAGCCGGCTACATTCCCGGAGGGCCACCCGCGTGCGGGGCAGCCAGCCGGATTAACATTGGAAGAGGCTCAGCAGACCATGCGTTCGGGCATGGCAGGCGAGCGCACCGCTGCTGCCGGCACACATGTGCCAAACCCGCGCAACATGATGGCCATGCCGGTGAACACGCCGATTGCACGCGGCCTCATGCGTAACCCGAATGCGCTGTTCTCCATGACGCGCGCCGAAATGCGAGCACTTGTGCTGGAGTTGCGCACGCTGAACCCAAATCAGGCAAAGGCCCTTATGGATGAGCTGAAGGCCGCTGCACGCACCAACCCCGAGTTGGCCCGTGCATTGGAAAATTCGCGCATGGCCCAGCGTCTGGAGCGCCTTGGTGCCCAGGCGGCAGGCGAACTGGGTTCGCTGCGCTTCGTGGGTATGGCGGTGTTCGAGGTGGCGGTGTTCGCCTTCCAGGTGTACCTGTTCGTGGAGTCGGTACGTGCGTACCACAAGGCGGTGGAGCAGAGTCAGAAATCCATAGAGGAAATGCGCAAGCAGGTCGTTGCAGCCGGGTTCTACCACCAGGGCAACGACTCGTACCATCATCCGACGCTCGATGTCACCATTAACTTGAAAGACCTAGAGCGCGGTCTTGGTGCCGATGCTCGCGAGCGTTGGTGGGCCATGGTTACCGCAGGTGGAGGCTTGGTGGCCACAACGACGATTTCGGTGTTGTCGATGATGAGCGTCATCGGTGGGCCGGTAACGATTGCTCTTATGGTTGGCGTGGTCATTGTGGAGTTCATCATCAACAAAGTTGCCGAGAAGGTGAAGGAATCCGAATACAAGGAGTTCCTTTCCAAGTGTCCTGCCTGGCTGCTCATGTCGCTCGGTACCATTCAAACCGTGCACGACACGCCGGATGGGTTCTTGAAAAAACTCGAGCTTGGCCGCGATGGCGTCGAAGAAAGCGCAGCGCGCAAATTAGTCTTCATGATTTGGCTGCGTGATTTGCAACGTTTTGCCCCCGAGACGTACCGCGAGCTGACTGCGGACTTAGGCACGTGGCACGAGCAGCAAAAATTCTTCGATGAGCAATTCTGCACTCGCATTTACCCTGAGTGGAAGCGCTGTTTGTTCATGCGTCGCCATGGCAGGCGTCATAACGGCACGAGGGACGATGACAACCTGACCGCCGAATTGGTGAAGGACTACTACTTGAGCGAGTACATTCCGATTGCGGACATGATCCGCACCCAGCAGGGTGCTAACAGTCAGCAGATTCGTCAGGCTGTCGTAGACAGCGCGGTTGGTGCGCTGCCGGGCATTCGACTGAACCGTCAGTGGCAGATGCAGCAGCAGCTGCTGGCCAATGGAGATTCATTTGTAGAAGGCATGGATCCGCCGGTGCAATTGTCGACCATGCTTGCCACCTCCGGATCTTCTCGGTTGCCGGAATCGCAGGCACGCACGGCAAACTCGCCGGGTTTCCGCATGGGGCCAACGTTGTCCCAGCATATAGAAACTTGGGTGAGCAGCGAGTACGGAACGTGGCTTCTGAAGTCGCGTTTCGGTTCCACCGACGGCGCCGCCGTAGACGTGGGAGGCGGAGAAGTGGTGCAGTTTGCATATACCAACGGCAAGTGGCAGTGCAATCGCCGCGGGCAAAATGCAGTGGACGTTACCGCTACTGTTTCCCTGGCGGGATTGAATGCTACCCAGCAGTCGTTGCTGCGTACCATTGCCCTTGGACTGCTGCGTTCCGACACGCAGCAGCCCGATGATTGGCTGCGCCGAGAATACGGACGGTATGTTTTGCAAAAGCGAGAGGGTACTACCGCGGGTGCGGCCGAAGGCGAGCTGAATGTCTTCGTGCGCACCGGCGTACCGGTGACGTTTGCGTTCCAGGGCGGGCAGTGGAAGTGGAAGCTGCGCGCAGCGGATGCATTCCAGGCACTGACTATTGCCCCCACGCTGGATGCAGGATCACTCGCAACGTTCCGTGAAATCGTGCAGGACATCCTCATGATCGACGTACCAGTAACGCAGGCGACCATGCGTGTGTTCTTGGAGCATTGCAAGAAATCGAATTTGCGTCCGCTCGCCACAATCTCCGAGCCTGCGATGTACGTCAACAACCCGGAAGAGCTGTACGAGTTTATCGAAGATCCCATCGTGCGCATGCGCACCATGCAAGCCGGCTCCGGAGTGCGCGGTACGCGTGATACCGCTCCATGGGCCCCAGGTCACCGCAACGAGACTGCTGATCAGGCTTTTGCCGTGCAAACGCTTATTCGCGGCAACTGGGGTATTCCCCGTGCGCAGTTCGGACACGATGCGCTCGGCTCCGCCATTCGCTACGAGCGTGCCGGCGGCCTGTTTGCCAACGATGGCGAGCAGCCGCACATGCGCCGCATTACCACCGCAACGCAACAGCTGTTGGATTCCATGCAGAGCAGCGACCGAAAAATCCCAGTCGGTGTCCGACCCGAATTGGCGCAGCATATCTTCAGTGGAGTCACCGACGAATTCGCGCGTCCGTTGGTCATGTCCGGCGAGCGACGCCGGCAGGGTCCGGTGCCAAGCGATGACCAGGTGAAAGATATCTACAAGACCATCACCGACCACACGCTGACCAACGACATGCTGCCGTCCAACGGTCCGGATCGCATATACGACTCTATCCGTTCTACCTTTAGCCGCCGCAACCTGCGCGGAGTGGTGTTTGAGAGCGCGATGTTCAACGAAGGCGAGCGCCGAAATCCGGGCTACAACCGCGAGGGCGGCGAAGAAGACGTATTCGTTGTCAACGCGCTGTTTGTCTTCAACGATGGCCAGCGGCAGTTCTACCTGCGTCGCGGCATAGTCTGCCGACGCAATGGAGACTCCTGGCGTCCGGTGTACGGAGCCGCCATGGCCGAAACGCAGCAGTCGCTGCCGCGCGAGGCGTCGAGGAATTTGTCACTTGTCGATCAGTATCGCCGCTACGACATCACGAATGCGGTCATGCGACGCTTCGATGCGGAAGGCGATGCCATGAGATTGGGGCGTCCGGCCGAAAATTTCCGCGCTCAACCGGAACTTTCGCGTCAGTTGTTCCCGGGCCGATCGAACCGCCCGCTACTCTACGTGCGACCCGAAGGAGTTCCGCTTGAAGTGGGTACTCCGGCGTACGATCTGGTAGCCAGGCTTACCCAACGCCAAGAGCAGGATCAGGCGTTGCAAATGGAGAATCCGGCTGCCTACTTCATCGAGCTTCGCGACAGTGCGCACGGTGCCGGCGGCGTAGAGCAGCAGGGCAGGGAAATGCTGACCGGTCGTCTTGGTGCCGAAGCCGGACAGAACGGCGAGTACACAGTGCGTACGGGTGAGGAGCCAAACATTCGTACGCTGAAGCTGTCGTGCATAGATGGCGTCTGGAAGTATTGGGACAAGGATCTCACCTGGGTTTCCATCCAGCAGGATGTGACACCGGCAGACGTCGATGACGACAGAGCCGCGGCCGGCCACTTTAATCGCAACGTATTGCTCCCGCTTCGTGCGCTGCGCACACAGCAGACGCTCGAGGCCCTTTCTACGCTTGTCCCGACGGGCGAGCTGCATGACGGCGTGGTCATTTCGCGCCAGGGTGCAGTTGCTACGTGTCAGAGCGAAGGTCCCGGCGGTTCATGGAATACCTGGACCATAGAATCCGGTGCACGCATTGGCAGGGTACGCAACGGCGTAGAAGACCGCAGCATGTGGCTGCGTGACGCACGGTCTTTGCGACACTGGAGTTACGACAATTTGAACACCATGATCCGTAACGACAGGCGCAATGAAGTCGATGAAACCCTTGCAGATACTACCGAACAGTTCGTGGCGCATCACCGCTTGAATACGGAAGAAGATCTTCCGGATATCGGTTACGTCGATCTGCCTCCGGTCAACGGATCGCAGCGCCTGCAAATGCACCGGTCCGAACAGCGAACCGTGCTCTTCCAGGAACGCTTGCCTGCATACGACGCGCGTGCGGTACAGGCATACCTGCGTTTCGATACAACCGAAGGGCCACGGCTGTGGACGTTGCGTGGGGTGCAATTTGCTTCCATTCCTAACGAGGCAGGCTTGCAGCCGCACCGAAAACTGATCGAGGAGCAGCGCCGTCTTGCCGCGCAGAGCTGGGGGGTAAACCCGGAACAGCTCACGCTGTCGTACTACCTGTCGCCCGACTCCCAAGGCAGCGATTCCTTCTTGGTTCGCGATGGAAACGGTGCAAACAGGCAGCACGGCTTTGCGAGCGCACGGCAAATTATGGAGTTGCAGAATTTCTCCGCGCGCCGCGAGATTTTGGATTTGATCACGACGCCCGTATACCGCCAAGCGGAAGGCGCGTGGACGTTGGATGCCAGATTGTCGGTCGACCGCATACTGCGACAATTCCCGGTCGAGCTGGCAAGCGGTCTGGATTGCCGTGCGCAACTGGCGACGGCATTGGTGCCGCTCCTGGAGCGCGCTCCAGACAAGCAGTTCTTCCTGCGCAGGCTGTTCGATGTTCTGTATGCCAACGGAACAATTCATCGCACGTCCATTCAGCGCATTGCGGAATCTCCCGTATTGCGCCAGGCATCGACTGCTTTGGTACTAGCGGAGACCGCCGGTTCCCTGCGTCGCATTCCGCTTTCAGGCAATTTGTTCCTGCAAGTGCGATCGGGTTCTCCGGCCGGTTCGTTGGCCGTTCGGGTCGTGAACAAGGACGACGAGCATGTAGAGGGTACGAATGTTGTCTTCGAGCGCGTTCCCGGCGGCGATGCTGCCGCGACGACCGTAGATGCAACGGCATCGTTGGCGGACGGCGGTTCGGGTTATGCATACGTATCGCTTCGTGGAAATACAGGTGGCGCAGTACACGTGTCTGTTACCCAGTCCTTGCGCGGCGCGGAGTTGCCGCTCATCACGCGCGTTCCCGTGGAGTTGGTGCCGTCCATTCCAGGCGATACGGATACGGTTCTCGATGCTTCGCGCAGCCGCGTCCAGCGTTCCGGTCCGCGCGAACTCATTCATACCCAGGGCGAAGGCGAGAACAGGCGCACCATCATTCTGCGCCAATCTCCTTCACGCGGCGGCGGTCGCAGCGTCAGCAGCAGGCGGTTTGGCACCTTGCTCAACTTTGCATCGTCGGTCGTCATGCAACAATTGAACACGGACGGCGAAACCGAGTTCGATGCGTCTTTCGACAACATTGGAACATTGCGAGCATTCCCTCCGGTTCCGCAAATCACCAATGGAAGACTATTGCAAACCGTCAGCAACTCCATCGGAAGGCATGCGGATGCAACACTGCAATCGCTGTGGGACGAAATGCCACAAGCACTACGTACGTACACTCGCCGTGAACCGCTGGAATTATCCCAAGATGACCGCAGGCTGGCTTCAGGAAAATTGGCCAGCATGCTGGCGCTCATGAATCGCGGGCGCACCGAGCGAGACAATGCGGTCTTTTCCCCGGCTGAGCAGCAGTTCTTCGGATTGCTCAATGAGCTGGATGACGAGTTGAGTAAAATGGAGCGCTGGACGACGATCCGCTCGCTCTACACCACGCCCAGGCAGGTTGTGGAACCGGGCGCTCGCGGCTTTAGACGTTCCGAATTCGAGGATCCGATTCAGCGGATGCTGGATTTGTACCTCCACGATCCCCGCAATTCCGCAGAAGATGCTCCTTCGGCAAACCGCCGTCGATTCGTCACGAACATGGCTGCACTGTACCGCACGTTAAACCCGGTACAGCGCGGCGAAATGCTGACTCGTATCCTGAATTCCTTGGACGCTGCGGCACTGGAGCGCATCCGCAATGGCAACAACCTGTCCGAAGAGGATTTGCGCATGTTCGCCGTGGATTCTTCCACACTGGAGCGCATCCGCGCGGGTGAGTATCTGCGCCTGCGCCACAACGCCACCGAACGCGACGGCGTATACGCAGTCACGCTTTCGGGCAAGATCGTAGAATTTACGTTCCGCGAGGGCATGATGCACTACCGCAAGCGCGGCACGACCGAGTGGAAAGATGTCACGCAGCCGCTGACGCCAGCGGACGTAGACGACTCTGCTGCCGCTGCAAACGCATTCAATGCAACGGTCTTCCCGGACCTGCTTGCCGGCTTGGATTTCTTGCCGCGGGAAATTCTCAACCGCATTTACGGCGAGACCGAATTGCGCCGCATGCCGGGCGTCACCGTCGCCAACGGCATATACAGCGTGCCTATCGACGGCAAGACGATGCGTTTGCGCTACGCATTCAACGGATGGGAGTATGTCTCTACACAGCCCGTACAAGGTGCAGCCGAACAATTGTGGATGTATCGGCGCGGGGTTTCTGCTTTTGAGCAATTGTTCACCAATCCGCCGGTTGCCATACAGGGCAATACCGAAGGATCGGATATTCGAACGCATATCTTTACCGTACAACAGCAAGGACAGGGCGTACGTGCGCCGCGTCCCTCGTTGCAGTATCGCATGGGACAGCGCGGCTGGGAGTTTAAGGCCGCGGGCAATGTATGGAAGAGCGTCAACGAGTCGGTCGCGGCTGCCGATGTCGGAGGCAATGCGGCGGCGGCAACGTACTTCACATCGTCGGTGTCTGTTCATGTCCTGCACTGGCGCGGCGCGTACGTTCCGGTCGACGCGGCAGAAGTCGGCGGCGATGCCGCAGTGGCGGAACGCTTCCGCAAAGCATTTGCTTCGCTCTCGCGAGATTATGGAAACCGCAACGGCGGCGTACTCAGCCGTATCCGCGGCGTGCAGTTCTTGAACGCATTCTCCAACCCCAGGCCCACCGAGGCAGACGGCATCATTACGCTGTCGCAACAGGGCGTCGAGAACCCCAAGCAGCTGCGCCTGCGATTCAGTGATGACCAGTGGAAGTACCAGGCGACGGGCGACAATGTGTGGAAGGGGATTCACGAGCCCGTGATTGCCGAAGACGTCGGGGGTTCCGTAACCGCTGCGGAGTACTTCAATACGTCCATTCTGCCGCGCCTTACGCACTCCATGCTCCGCCGCACCTCACTCGTGGCAGAGTATGAGCAATTGGCGGGCGTACACCCGGATGAATATGCTCTCGCCAGCGTACGCGGACGCAGTCAGTCTCCGTTCTACCAGCCAGCAGTCTTGGCACGTACTCCGCAGGAAGTTCCGCAGAACGATGATGACAACGAAGACGCACAGCCCGAAGATGTCATTGCGGAAGGCGCTCAAATGCAGGAGCGCGGACGTTACTTTGTCCGGTACCTCAACGATTCGGGACAGTATGTCGTCATTCCCGAGCAGCAGGCCCAGCCGCAGGCACCAGGTCCGTTGGCTGCCGGTACGCAAGGGCCACTGCGGCCGCTTCGCTTTGGTGTTCGCACCGAAGGCGACACGCAAACCGAGTGGATCTCCATCAGCACGTTGTCTCAACTGACGGATCCGTCCATCCCGAATTTGCGCCGCGCGCTCATGCGCCGCGTGCTCACCACGCCGCAACCGCAATTCATGGTCGAGCAGCTCCCGGTTCAGCAGCTCACCGACGCACGTGCGTTGCGTGCAGCCATCCTGGCAAACCAGTCCACAGAACTGTCGCTTGGCGCGCTCAACCGGTACGTAGCCACACTGCCGGCAGACAACCGTCGTGCACGCGAGCAGGTGGTGGCACTTATAGACGGCGTCCTGGCAGAACGTCCTGCAGCCACTAAGCTGGCGCGGTTGAACGCTGCCGGAACCGCAATCGAATTGGTTGATCGCATGGCGACCTCCTACATGGTTTTGGAGGCTCCCGATGCGCAGTTGGCGACCGATTTGCGTAGCGCAATCGGCAATGCCGCACAGGAAGCAAAGGCGTTGCAGGCAATCAACAAGCGCCTTGCGGATATGACGGAAGGAGGCGTGCAGGCAAAAGCAAATTTTGTTGCGGCGGTAGAGTCCGTACTCGAGCGCAACACTCCGGCCTTGCCGCGCATGATCCGGCTGAATCAGGCCGGTACCGCCGCTGAGCTTGTTCCGCGCAGGGAAACGACGGTCAACACCAGGCCGCACCGCGCATCGCTGTCTGCCATTCTGGATCTCTGCACCGCCGAAACCGGTGACGATGAAGCGGGGGTCCTGACGGATTTCCGAGAGGCGCTCTTGCAAATGCTGGAGCCCATGTACATCCGCGCAGTACGCAAGGATGTCTTCTTGGAGCGCGTGGTTTCCGAATTGGAGGCACGGCAGTTCGTCATCAACCGTGAGACGCTCACGCTCATGCGTCGCAATTTCGATGCCATGCAGCAGCGGGAAACCTTCGTTCCGACCATCGTACCGGGTCAGGCCCAGGACATCGATCTTGGCGGCTGCATCTTGCGCGTCACGCCCGACGGACGCGAGGCAATGCGCTTCCAGGTCATTACTCCTCCGGGCGCACCGCGTACCACCGCGTTGCTTATTCAAGAGGAGCAGTTCGACCGCCGTTGGGGTTCCTATGTCGCAAGAGACGGCGTATTGCCACAGCGAGATTGGGGCAAGCTGTTGTGTGCGTCCGTGTACGTAGACGGCATCGGAGTGGTAGAGAACATGCCCATCCGCATCGATCATCCGGCTTCGCAGACGGCGCGCGAAAAGACGCACGAAGAATTGCTGCGCCGCCGCCTGACTGCAGACGTAACCGCATTGCGCACCGAGGCAACCCGCGCCACGCCGAATATGCTCGTGTTGCAGCGCATGGTGGGGGATATCAATACGTACTTGCCGCAAGTGAAGGATGATTCCGGTACCGTGCTGAACACGCTCAACAAGCTGCAGGCTGCGCTCGGAGCCACCGCATTCCCGTCCGGCCGCATGTCCATTGCGGGGCAACGGGGCATGATCGTCGGCGAACTTGCGGGAGAAGGACCAGCCGCAGTGCCAAGGCTGCGCTTGGTGTCGGCCGCTTTGTTGCGCACCGAGCTGACGCGCCACTGGCAGAACCTGGCAGGCAGTAATGCATCGCTGGATGACATTCGGGTACGCGTGGGCGAGTTCAACACCAGGCTTACCGACATGCGCAGGATGGATATGCCGTTCCTCACCGAGGATCACCGCACTGCAATGCTATCGGCTCATCCGGGCTATCGCCTTATTACCGACACAATTCGTCAGCAGATTACGCTTGCATACGCACCGCAGGAGGCACTGCCTGTCATGCAGAACTCGCTTGCGTTGCCGCAGCAGATGCTTTCAGTCGGCGGTACCACCACTATCACGCGTACGGAGCCCGGCACGCCGCCGGAGGACATCAGTGTTACCATTACCGTGGAAGAAGACGGCGAGCGTCCGCCGCGTTTGCGCTACACCTTCAGCGAGAACGTGGAGGGTGCCAACGATGCGGCCAAATTGCGCGATGTCGGAGTCGCCGTTTCCCAGGAGCAGGCACAGCCAGGCGACCCGCCCAATGCCTTGCGCGTTGCCCTCACGCTCAACACCGCAGCAGATCGTCCGGGTGCATACTCGGTCACGCTACCCGGCGCCACCGTGCAACGCTACCTGGCACGCGAAGACTTGCAGTGGATGCGCGACATCGACAGTCGCGATAACCGTGGACAATGGATCCGCCCGCGTAACGGCACCTATGCTTACTTGTGCCAGATGATAGACGGCGATGCCCGTGCCTACTACCGTGCAAACGGAGAGACGCGAGAGCGCCTGACCGCCGATGGCCGACGCTGGGAGCCGGTACCGGAGAACGAGCGCGCAGCATTACCTGCGCTTCCAGCTCGCTAATAGGAACTGCTCACCCTTTGCCGCATCCTGTCATCTGACAGGGTGCGGTTTGAGCACGACCAAACACTGCCATGGATATCGTGCAGCAGGGTGGTTAGCGGCTGCCCCGGTAGGCGTATGTCAGGCTGTAATCGTTCTCACCGAACTTCCGGAAGCCGGTGTAGTCGTATCCCGCCGCGGACAGGATCCGCGACAGACGGTCTTCAAAGAGCCGCAGCTCGGCACCGTTCTCGCGGATCGCCATATAGCGCTCTTCAACGACTTTTCCTGCCGCGTGAGATGCATCTAGCGCACGGCGTACGTCAGCGTCATCGAGGCCGCGACTTTCAATCTTCAGGTAAGCCTGCAGCGCTGTCGCCAGATCGCGGAAGGCGCCCATATCCGCTCTGCGGCGCAGTATCGCGCTGCGTTCCGTGCGAGTTCCGGTTGGCGTCATTTCGGTCAGGCGTACCTGCGCACTGCGGTTCTCGCCGACTTCGTATTCGCTCAGCTCGTACCCATGGCGCGCCAACCGTGTCGCAACTCCGCGCAGCAGCGTGCGTGCCTCTTCGGTTTTGCCGGCTGTCTGCATAGCCGCAAAAATGGTATTCACTTCGGCAACGGAGTTCGTCACGGCGGTTTCCTGGCCGTCGAACCCTTGCTCCACGTTGTCTGCCAGGCGCACCAAGCGGTGACGCAGCACGCGCTCAGGCGGCAGGCGCAAGCTTTCGTTGTACGTGCGCAGCGTTCGAATGGAACGATCGCTATCGAATACAGCAAGCATTCCGCTGGTTTCGGTATCCCTGTTGCCCGACAGCCTGCCGGCGCTTTCCATCTGCCTGCCAATTTCCCGGCGGGACTCCAGTTCGCGAATCTCATCCTCGATTTCGTTACGGTCTTCACGTACCTGCAGTTTGCGCAGATTAATGCGGAAGCGGGGATTGAGCACCGCAAACGTTCGCGCTTGCATTTGCTCATCTGTCAGCGTTGTCTTGGGTATCTGAGAACTCTCCCAGCGGTTCGGGCCGGTTTTTTCAAAGACCCATCCGGCAGTGTCGCGCACAGATGCATTGGCTCGACGACGCTGGCCAACCGTAGCCGCATCAATGGAAGCATTCGTGCTGTATGTGGCTACTACTCCCATGCGGAGAAACTGCTCTTGGGCATCCCTCCACGTTCTGTACATCTCGGAAGGTTCAACTACATTCAAGGCACTCAGTGCCCAGCCCATTTCATCGATAGCGGTTTGCGGAGGGGTATCGTTGCTTACGCGGTAGTCCGGTGCCTGCTGGCGCGCCTTTCTGAAATGCTCGACCAGGGTTACTCTTTGCTGCTCAAAGTGCATCTGCGGTCGGCGCACTAGGTAGTTTCGGGCCTGCTCCAGGGTTCGCAGTTGTTCCTGTATCCGATTGACGCGGGTATCCGCTTGCTCGCGGAGTGCGAAGTTGCGAAGTCCCGGAAGACGCTCGCCATCCAAGTCGCTGGTACGGCGTACGGCACCGCGCGCATTGGCCAGCTCTTCGCGATGCGGCTGCATCAGCCACTCAAAGTGATCTGCGTAGTGCCAGCCGATACCCACTAGAGAGAACGAGCGGTTTTCGTCGTTGAGCAGATACATGAACTTGAATCCGATGGTTTTTAGCCTGTCTTCCGTTTCCTGCATTTGCTTGGCAAACGCCTCCAGTGCTTTGGTGCGCTCGTCGCCGGTCAGCCGCATGCAGGCAGCGTGTTGTTCCTCTGCCAGTTGCCCGACCCTGCGCCACAATGCTTGCGCCATGATTGGCGGGCGGATGTCCAAGGCGCGTTGACCCGGATTTGCCGCAAAAGCCTTCTCCTGTTCTTGCAGGAACGTTCGGTATTCCTTGATTTGGCTTTCCACCAATGAATGAAGGTCACTCCGAAGTTCGGCAACTGGGCGCGGCGCTTCCGGGGCCGGTTGCGCACTCTCGGGCCCCGAGCGTTGCGAGCACAAACGCGCTTCGCGGTGCCAATGGAATTGAGGTGTGTATTTGCGCATGCAGGAATCTCTCCAGTATACCATATTTTCCAGAATGGATCAGCTCTATAGAGCCTGCAGAAGTCGGGTGGAAGCCATGAAATATTGCTTGTAACTTATAAATGTTTTCTTATATACATAATTCGAAATTTTGCATGTCACGAAGACCGTAGAAACAACATCGGTGTCAGTGTGCAGGTGAGCGAAATGCACTTCATTCCGATCTGTTCTTGCTGCATAATCCCTCGGCCCTTGTATCGCGGGGCATGATAACAAGGGCGTAACTCGGTCATTCTTGTCATCATAGGTGTGTAAGTACGTGTCACGGTAGCTCAGTTGCCTAGCCCCGCAGCGCGGGGCGTGATAAAAAGGGCGCAACTCGGTCGTTCTTGTCATCATAGGTGTGTAAGTACATGTCACGGTAGCTCAGTTGGTAGAGCATGGGACTCATAAGCCCAGGGTCGCCGGTTCAATCCCGGCCCGTGACACCACTTTCATGAAAGGCAACCCTCCGGGTTTCCTTTCATGGACTATCCTTCCGGCAAGGTGGCGGCTCCAGTCAGGCGGAGCCTGACTTCGCCGCGTTTCTTTGACTGTTGGTTCAATCTCTGCCCGTGGCAGAACATTGACACAAATGCTGATTGATTTAAAATATCACAAATGAATAAGCCATCCGCTCTCTTAGACTTTGATGGAACGATTGTGGATTCAGCGGATGCTTTACTCGAAGCATTGGGTGATACCTCACAGGAATTTGGCTTCAGATTAGATTCTGAAGCATGAAGTATGCTTGCTAAACAAGGCTGGAAACAGTTTCTTCTGTCTCTGAAATTACAAGCGGTTCAATTGCCTACAGTAGTGGAAAGAATTTGTAATGCAGTTGCTGAAATCAGTGGGAAGGTAAACCTGGTAGAAGGCATGACTGCAGCTTTAGACACGTTGCGCTCGCGATGCCATATTCTTGGAATCGTCACATCTAATAGCGAACAGAATGTGCGCCGCATTCTTGATGAAAGGCATGTTAAATATTTTGATATTGTCCAAGCTGGAGGATTATCTAACAAAGGAGAGTTGCTTGCAGGGATTATGAGAAGTCGTAGCCTCGCACCCAATTCAACATACTATATTGGCGATGAAGTTCGTGACGTGGAGGCAGCAAAATCGGCTTGCATGCAATCTGTCGCAGTCACCTGGGGCGTCAGCGATGAAGAGGTGCTCCGTTTTGCAAAGCCAGATTTTCTCATCGCTCATCCCAGCGACATAGAAAATGTAGTCACTAACAGATGTATTTCAGGGGGTCTGTAGCACCAGTTTTGCGTAAGCAGCCAGCCGCAGGACGCAATGCCATCAACACTGCTTTGCCGCACTCGTTTTCATGAGCAGCCACAAGCCCGCAATCATGGGAGGAATGCTCGCTAGTTGTGCGACGGTGACTGCTTGACGCAGAAAAACATAGGTGAGCAAGAACGTCACCAAAATACCCATCATGGTAATGGAAATAGTTTGTGCGATCGGTAATCGGTGGATGGCCTCAATCCAGAGAATTTTCGAAAACCCAAGCACCACTATGCCGTTGAGCAATAACTGCCACCACACGCCAAGGAAGTCGTTGGGGTTCGGAAGCGGCTCTAAGGAGAGCGCAAGACAGAAGAGGAACATGCACCCGATTCCGCTGCGTGCAAACATGATGGTTTCCGCGCTGACAAGGCGACGGGCGCGTTGGGCATACACGTTTCCAACGGGTGCGATCATCGTGGCCAAAATAATGAGAAGGTTCCCCGGATTCGGCTTGCCGCTCCATTGCGGCAACAGAATGCACAGCGCGCCAAGCACCATGCATGCGGCACCTGCGGCGTGCCTAGGCGAAAAGCGTTCGTGGCGCCAGAGTGCATTCACGATGACGAACGTGAACAACACTTGCAGCAACCCTATGACCGCGCCGTTCCCCGGTGTTGTGTAGCGAAACCCGGTGAAGAGCAGGCCGTAGTATCCAATCGCGATACAGAGCGTGGTGCCGATCATGTCTTTCCAGGCGGCAACAGCGCCCAGTTCTTTCCATCGACCACGCGCCGTTAGCACGCATGCAAAAAACACAGATGAAATGGCCGTTGCCACTGTCGCGGCATACAGCGGCTGCAGGGTTGCGACAGTCGCCGTGGTCAATACCGGAAACGTGCCCGACAACACCGCGCTGGCACATGCTGACAATTCGCCCTTGCGGGTCCGTATTTCCATATCGCAAGGCTAACGTACCTTCGCGCCCTGTGCGAGCTGGTTGGGCGCATATTTGCAAAAATACTAAAAATGTTATATAATAATACAAGTATCCGTTCCCAAAACACACCTATGGCAATGCGCCAAACGTATGCCAGCCAGCTGACCCTGGCGGCAGTTCTCTCCGCTGTCATTACCGCGACGGTGACGGCAGGAAGTCTTTCCTTTGCTCGCGAAGCTGGCATGCCGGAAGGCGGCCAGGAGTTCAAAAAGTTCGAATTTCACATGGCACCGATGCAATTCGACGACAAGTCGATGATGCAGTCATCCATGGGCAACTGGAATCCCGGTTACCAGGAAGAAATGATGAAGGAAATGATGAAGAAGCAGGCGGAAATGCACAGCGCCCCCAACGGCCAGATGATGCCGATGCCGTTTGGCGAAGATGGCATGCGGTCATCTATGAATTCCTCATGGAGTTCCGGTCAGCAAGAGCACGGCATGCAGAGTTCGCGCATGGCCGAGCGCATGCAGAAGGAGCTGAAGAAGCTTGAAAAGAGCATCTCCAAGATGGAGAAGAGCCTTGTAAAACTGGAGAAGAACATTACCAAGAACGACGACAAAATCGCCAAAGTAGAGGCGCAGCTCGAAACCGAGACCGACGAAGAAAAGCTAGAGAAGCTGAATGAGAAGCTCGAAATGCTCGAAGAGAAAGCCGAGATGCTTTCCGAGAAGCATGACGAGCTTTCCGAGCGCATCGAAGAGGCGAAGGATCGCCTGGCAGACATGCAGTCTATGCAGTCTTCTGCAGCATCGTCCTCCAGCTCTTCTTCCAGCAGCAGCGTTCAGTAAGGACGTCTCACTACCATCGCATTCACGAAGGGGCCTGTCGACCAGCAGGCCTCTTTTGTATGGCTATCGTTTTTTTCGCTGCTCAAGCTGCTTGGCAACTATGCCCCAACGTTGAATGGGGATGAGACGCAGCATTTCCCGGATGATGCTGTGCGAATATTGCGACAACAACGACTGCAGTGCGTGCGTTGGGGTACCGAGCAGAAACGTAAGCTGTCTGTATCCTTCGTCGGTAAATTCCTCCAACTCGGCAGCCTGCAGGCCAGCGTTGGCAAGAATACGTTTTGCTTCGGTGACAGGCTTATAGGAGGCCTGCTCGCCTAGGAACAAGTCTGTGTAGCTCGTGCGCCAGCGTAGCGACCATGCGATGAGCTCTTCTTTTACGATGTCTCCGATAGCCAAGCGGGCGCAGTATTCCAAGCCCGATTCGTTGCGAATTGGCGCGCCGATCCACGTACTGGGGTGCCCGATATACGCGTTAACGGCGTGTTCGTGTTCGTGGTTCAGCGTGCCGAAGGAATCCATGCCTTGCGTTACCTGCACGTTCTCAACCGAAATCGGAAGCTGTATGGCTCCGCATGTCTGCGGCATTGTCCGGGTGGCATACACACCGCGAGCACTTTCGGTTTGCTGGCGCCAGACGTTCTGCAGCACGCCATCCGTCGGGTACATCAGTCGGCCGCAGTCTTCCTTTTTCTCACAGCGGAAGTGAATGGATTCCGGTGTGTAGAAGACGCGTATGCGTCCCTTTTGATCGGCTTTTGTCATTTCGCCGAATAGCCATTCCGCATGCTGATCGCTATCCCATGTGCCATGCTCGGCAATATGTTCGGCGTTTTCCACCCTGGCATCCAGTTGTGCCAGCAACCACTCGGATGCCGATTCGCTCAGGCCCTGCTGCTGTACGCAGCCGTAGATCTCCGATTCCATCGCCCGCGTGTCCGGAGAGAAGCGCCACATGCGAGGGTGCGCATCGTCGAATCGCCACACTCGTTGCTTGCGCATTGCTCGTGAATATTGGTGGTAGGAAGTTCCGTCGGTAAACCGAAACGCCTGACGCAACATGCTGCGCAGCGTCCATTGCGTCTTGGCAATGTCCAGCCAGCATGCATCCGGGACATCCCCCAATGTTTCACCTTGCTTGAACTGCGACAGCTCGTTCGGTGTAATGCCATGGTGAAAGTGTTTCGCCGCAAGGCTTCTCCACTTGGTATCGGCAGCAGAAACCTTGGCGCTGGATTGGCCTGCAAGAATCAATGCGTTAAAACTCACGCGGCATAGAATTCACGAAGTTGTCAAAACACGCAACATCCTTGTTTGCAACTCTGACTTTTAGCCTTCATCAAGCGGAAATTACTTCACTACCCGGTCGTCTTTGAGCAGGTACCACAGCGCCGTGGCCATCATGAGCAGGCCTATGTCGCGAACCGCCGTATCGTTCCAGCCAACCTGGGTGAGAATGGCGGTTAAGTGCAAAGAGGCAAGCAATGCCGAAATGCGCTGCACGATGCGCACCGGAAACAAGAGCGCCGCGGCAATGATGATTTCGATCACCGCGGTCACGTGCATCCATTGCACAAGTGTCAGTGACAGCTGGCCGTCCAGCCACTCGGGCATCCACAGAATCCAGGCATCGGGATTGGTGAATTTGACGATGCCGAAGTAAGCAAACACGAACGAAGTGCCAAGGATCAGCATCCAGCGGGCCATGTGAGTTGAAGACATGCGCCCAGTGTACGCTTTTGGGTGCAACATTGCACTGCCGCGAATGCCTTAGGGGTATACTCCCGTCATGCAGCGTATTGTCGCATTCGTGTTGGCGGACGTTCCGGGAGGTGCGCGTTCCAAGCGCGTGGGGGAGCGCGTTGCCGCCTCGAAGGGGTTACGCAGCGTGCCGCACTACTACGATGCGTCCGTTCCCCGCCAATTTCTGATCGAGCATGTGGGTGACGCGGTGGTGAAAGCGTATCCGCCGCATGTGATTCTGGTGGAAATGACCAAAGAGGTGGCAGATGTGTTTTCGAAAGAGGCGTTCGAGCTCCGCGAGCACATGATTGACGAATGCCAACGCATAGCGCGTTCGTACCAAGGGAGCGAAGTACTGAGCGAGGAGTATGCCATTGCGGTCGTAGACGGCTATACGGGAGACCCCGAACAGTTTTTCAACAGAAGCTCGCAACTGGCGTCTTTCCTCAAGTCCGAGCGTATGGAGTTAGACGAGCAGGAAATTGCGCACACGCTGCAAAGCCAAATGAAGTATGGCAAGGATGACATGGTGATTGTGGACTGGGACGGTGCGGTGGTCTTCGAGCCATCTGGCAACGTGGAGCCGATTGTCGAGCTGTTCCAGGTGGCCAACCTGCAGCTGCTGCAGTACAGAGTGTTGCACGACGATCTGGATTACCGGTTGCGCAAAGTCGAGACGCTGCTGCGTGAGCCTGCGCCCAAGTTCGGATTTTCCAGCTTATGGAACCGCGAAGTATCCAAGGCGTTCAAGCAGGTGATTTCGGTGCGCGCAAACTCTATTGCGGACTTCGATGCATTGGAGCGCGAAATAAAGTTGATCGGAGATTGGTACTCGGCGCGCCTGTTCGAATTGATCGCGACAAAATTCCGTCTTGCCGATTGGAAGCGCTCGGTACGGGACAAGCTGGATGCCATAGAAGACGTCTATGGAATCGTGTCGCAGAATTTTGCGGTGGATAAGCAGCATTACCTGGAGCTGCTGCAAATTCTGCTGTTCTTCGTATTGCAAGTGGGTTGGTTTGTGCTCATCATCCTGGAGCTGTATTACTTCACTTCCCAGCTGCATTCATGAAGGCGCGTTCGATTCTTTGCTCGTCCCTGTTGTTGCTTGCACTCGGTGCTTGTTCGCGCGCTCCTGCCGTGAACCCCGATCCTAACCACACCCATGCCGATTTTGCGGTATGGATAGACGATAAGCAGATCGACTTTTCCAAAGATGAATACATGTCCGGAGCTTCCACCGATGAGCAGCACGACGAAACCCACAGCAAGTACTTTCACCTGCACGATGGCAACGGTCGCGTCATCCACAGGCATAAGCCCGGTCTTACGCTCGGAGAGTTCTTTACGTCCATTGGCTTTGGAATTGCCCAGGAGAAGGACGGTTGGTGCTGGTACCAAGGTGAACGATTTACTGAATGCCAGAGTCGCCCGCTGAAGTTGTATGTAAATGCGAAGCAGGTTGAGGGCAACCCCGCTGACTACGAATTTTCAGACATCGATCACATCCTCATCACCGATTCGCAGATCGACAGCATGATTACGTACCAAATTGGACTGCTTTCCAACGACGCCTGTCTCTATTCTAAGACTTGTCCGGAACGAGGCGAGCCTCCCACCGAAAACTGCATCGCCGACCCGGAGGTTCCCTGCAAGTTATAAGGAATTATCCACGAATAACGTGTACGTCGGCGCGGTACATACCCATGGAGCACGCAATTACGAAGTCCTGTTTCGGCACAATCGGCCCGAGCCAGTTTTCTCCCCTCTTAATGGAGACGCGTTTGTTGAATGCAGGGGTAACCAACTGGCTGGCGCAACCCGCAATGTCGTTTTCTGCCGTGGCGTAAATCCACGTCGGCCTGTCGGCGTTGATGGTAAAGGAAGCGGGCGAGTACCCATGATCGCTGACCGTAAGGCTGATGATTTGCTGGCCGTTCTGGTCAATTGTTACATGCGGATCGTTTGCCACAACTGTGGTGTGACGCAGCGGCAGAAACGAGCGCAGATTGATTTCGGCGAGCGTGAACCCCGACGACATATTCGCAAGCGCCAGCAGTACCACCAGAGCGCCGGAAAAGCGGAAGAACAGGCGTCCGGTTGTTCCTTCGGCAAATGCACTGAGCGCACTAATGCCAAGCAATGCCGGTAGCGTGCCCAGTGCGAATGACAGCATCATCAGGCCGCCCGACAGGAAGCTGCCGGAACCCAAGGCCAGCAACTGTACCGACTGCGTGAAGCCGCAGGGAATAAAGAAGGTAGCCGCACCAAGTACGAGTGCCGCAACCGGGTGTCGAGACTTCGACAGGCGCCGGATGCCGCGTTGTATGCAGTCCGGAAGCGGCAACGTGCAGAAGCTTTTGGGCAGAATGTGGAGGATTTTCAGTCCCAGGAAGAGCATGACCACGGACAGCACGATGGTCAGGTATCCGGTTGCATGCAGCGAGAGGTCGACTGCTTTTCCGAGTAGTGCAACCACGCCTCCCAGTACGAAATAGCCGATCAGTCGTCCGACATTGAACAGTGCAAGCGGCTGGAATTTACGTACATGCGAGAATTCTTCGTGGTCCTCGCACCACGATGCCGACACCGAAAGCAGCAAGCCCCCAACCAGAGCCAGGCAGCTGCTGGCGGATGCGGTGACTCCCACCAAGAACAGCGCGCCAAGGCTTACGGCTCCGTCTGCATGCAGTGCAAACGATGGCAGGCCTAATCGCTGGAGCAGCATTAAGAAGACCAGCGCCAGCGTAAACATTCCCGTAGTCTCCACGAGGCGGTTGGCAGGCTGGTCCATGACGGTAGAACTGCCGCACGATGCACACGCTTTTTTCGGTTCTTTCTTTGCGGTTGTACGTTTCGCGGCCATTGCCGACTCAGTGTACTCCGGGGCGCACTTCCGTCCATGGCATTCTCTTAATATATGCTACAGTGCGTTCATGACCACCAGAGTTTGGCCCCCGGTGACTATGGCAACGCAGCACCCCGACAATGCGGGGGTGCCCTGGTGGGGGAGCGACGCCTTTGTCACCACGCAAGACGAGCTGGAGGAGCTGACAACGTTGTTTGCGGAACTCGACATCGATGAGTACATGTGGGACTGGGAAGGCAAGTACGTAGATGAGGCCGTAGGAGAGAAGTTGTTCTCGCGGGCACACGAACTCTTACGGAAGAAGCCGCTTGGAGAGCGCGTACATCTCACGTATCGCATCCCTGCCTTCGACGGAGAAAAAATGCACCGCATGGCGCGTGCATTCATGAACATTCTGTCGCTTGCCGACTTGGCGCGCGATCTCGGCATGTCGCGCCCCCCGGTGACTGAGATGTTCCTGCCGCTTACCACAGTCGCAAGCCAGCCCATTGCCGTACGCAAGACGTTTAAGGAGGTCGCCGGTTATCACCGTGCCATCTTCCATGCCGGCAAGAAGACCGATATGCCCCTGCTTGACCTGTTCGAGGTCACGCCGCTGGTGGAAGACGTGCCATCACTACTCAGCATTGAAAAAATCATCCGTCCCTATTGGGAGTCTTTGGTAAAGGAAAAGAAGGATCTTACTCGTCGGGGGCAGCGCATCTTCTTGGCCCGTTCCGACCCGGCCATGAATGCGGGATTGGTGCCCGCAGTGCTGGCGGTAAAAGCCGCATTGAGCACAGCGTACGATGTCGGTTCATCGCTTGGCATAGATGTCCATCCGGTTATTGGCACTGGGTCTCTGCCGTTCCGCGGCAGCGTGAATCCGCTGTACACCAAGCCGTTCCTGCAGCAATACGCCGGTGTTGCCACGTACTCCATACAATCGGGGTTCCGGTACGACTACGAGATGAAAGACGTGCGCAAGGCTCTGAAGCAAATTCACGAGCAGGCGCCGAAGATGAAAGTCATGCATGTTACCCCCAAAGACGCCAAGCACATTGCCGAGCTGGCCGAACTGTTTACCAACTTATGGCGCCCGACGATCGAGTCCATCGCTCCGCTTATCAACCAGGTTGCGGCACTGGTGCCGCAGCGTCGCGAGCGTTTGCAACACATCGGATTGTTCGGCTATAGCCGCGGTGTTGGCAAGGTGCGTTTGCCGCGTGCTATTGGCTTCACCGCTGCGCTGTATTCGGTGGGAGTACCTCCAGAGCTGCTTACCACGGGTCGCGGCCTGCGGTTGGCGCATAAGCGCGGACTTGGCGACATCATCGAGAAGTACTATCCGGCGTTGCGTGACGACATCCAACATGCGGGCAAGTACTTGAACCGAGAAAACCTCGACTTGCTGGCTAAGAAGTCGCCAGCATTTGCGGATGCCAAACAAGATGTGGCTGCTCTGGAGGAGCTGCTGGATATCGAGCTGGGTCCGGAAAAGCCGCATCATTTCCTGCACCGGAATTCAACGTCGACCATCTATCGCCGCTTGCACGAGCCTTCGCTGCAACACGATGAAGCGCTTAAGCGAGAGATCGTCGAGGCGGGCAAAATCCGCCGCAGCTTGGGCTAGCCGCGCCACACCAGGTACGCCACGTACGCCACGTAGCACGACAGCAGAATGTAGCCGTCAACTTTGGCAATGACGTGTCCCGCGCGCTGCTTCCAGAAGAACAGGCGGCGGTATCCGGTGTGCGTGCAGAAGAACAGCAGTGCCGTAGCCGCGATGGCTACAAGCACGTCCACGCTGAGCGCGGGAGTAAAGGGCAACGGTCGAATGACGGAGCTGATACCTAAAATCCAGAAGATATTGAAGATATTGCTGCCAACCACGTTGCCAACGGCAATGTCGGCTTTGCCCTTCATGGCTGCAACCACGGACGTAGCCAGCTCGGGTACCGACGTGCCCACCGCAACCACGGTCAAACCGATGAGCGCTTGCGATACGCCCAATGCGGTTGCAATGCCCGTGGCGCCGTCTACGGTCAGTTTGCCGCCGCCGATCAGCAGTCCCAATCCGGCCAAGATCATGAAGCAGGCGGTGCCGATGCCGCGCTTGTCTTCGTGGTCGGGCTGGCTGCCGTCATCCACACGTTCCATACCGAAGGTGTACCAGAGGAAGATGAGGAAGAAGGCAATGAGCGCCAGTCCGTCGGTTGCGGTGAGAGCCGAAAACGACAGGCCGTCGATCATGCGGTCGTTTGCCATAATGAACACCAATACCGCGGCCAGCAGCGAGAAGGGGATTTCTTTCCAGACGGTAGACGTTTGCACCGTCATGGGCGAAATCACCGCGGCAATACCCAGGATGAGCAGGATGTTGGCGATATTGCTGCCGATAATGTTGCCGATGGCGATGTCTGTGGTGCCGTTGATCGCGCTGATGATGTTTACCGAGAGCTCCGGCATAGATGTGCCGAATGCCACAACAGTAAGACCGATTGCGAGTTCGGAGACGCCCATTCTGCGAGCCAGCGACGACGCTCCTTCCACCAGCCAGTCGGCGCCTTTCACGACAACGAACAGTCCGGCGACTAAAAACAGCAGTGATTGCAGTACCATATGTTGCTGACACTAGCGAAAAACACGCTTTTCATCAAACGCCTTCGTTGAGCCACTTGGCAGCTCTGGTATACTTTGTCCGTATGACATCCGGAGACAAGAAACCGCAGGCAAAAGCCGCAAAGCAGTCCGCTGCACACGCAGATGATCTGGCTGCCAAGGTTGCCAAGGCGCAGCAAGAAGATGCGCGCATCGTGCAAATGCAAGCGACCATCGACCAGCTGACTCAGCAGGTAGCCAAGCTGACCGACATGGCCGGCCGCGCCCAGGCAGAATTGCAGAACGCCAAGCTGCGCATGGAGCGGGAAGGCAATGAATTGAAGCGCTTCGCCGGCGAGGCCGCGCTACGCAAGCTGCTGCCTGCCATCGACAATTTCCAGCGGGCGCTGAAGCACTTACCCACAGAACTTGCTGGTCACGAGTGGTGCAAAGGCATTGTGTCTACGCAGAAGGAGCTCATGCGCATCACCGGCGAGATGGGCCTGCAGACATTCGGGGCAGCCGGAGAGCCTATCAACCCAGATCGTCACGAGGTGTTGTTATCGGCACCCGGTCCGGCCGGTACGGTGGTGGAAGTGCTGGATGACGGCTACGAATTTGCAGGCAAAGTCATTCGTCCCGCCAAAGTGAAGGCGGGGTCCGGTGCCTAATTTGCGCATCTAAAAGCCAAGCGTGTTTTGGGTCTCAGCAATCACTTGCATTGGCTATGTTTTTTCGTAGCATCCTTGCATGCTACATTCTGTTGTAGAATTGAACAACGCAATGGTGCGCCTGGAGCAAGCGGAAGAGTATGTTGATCGCTGGGCGGTTCTCTACACCGATTGGCAGCGCTGCGCGATAGTCACCAGAGTCGTCAACATGCTGCGAAACAACGCAACCGTAGAGCAAATCCGCATCGTGCTCCTAGATGTCAACGGACAGTATGACGACTACATGGAGAATCTGTAGAGCCTGCGCGTTACTTGCACAGCAACTGCTGTTCGCCGAACGGGTCACGCATCAGAATGCGCAAATTCTTTTTCTGCTTGGCGTAGGTGGCAGGGGTCGCGCTGAGGTTGAATTGGTACGATGCAGTGCCCTTGTTCACATAGTAGTTTTCGCGAATAGCCTGGGTTCCGTCTTTTGCGGTAATTCTGACGGCAGGATGCTTGCCAATGCTGAATCCGTAACTAATTTGGGACCAATTTGACGTGGCGAACACGTTCTCCATGGAAGCGGCCACCTGTTCGTCTAGGGTGCCTGCAAACGGCAATTGGCCGGATCGAGAGACAAATACTTCGCTGAACGAGCAGTCCGCTGCCGGCGTAACCGCATAGGCAATCGGTGACAGTGTGAGCAGGAAAGCGAGGCAGGCGAAGGAGGTGGCGATGCGCATGGCCAAAGCGTACTGCACTTACCCCTGCTTGTGTACTTGCATGTGGAACTGTTCCCCCTTGTCTTCGAAATTTTTGAACATGCCGTAGCTTGGCGAGGCCGTAGACAGCAGACAGATTGTCCCTTCCATGGTGTGCTTGCGTGCCAGACTCACTGCTTTTGCCATGGAATCGGCTTCGTGGAAGCAGATATCGGCATGTGCATTGCCAATGGCCTCCCGAATGCGTGGGCCGCTGCCGGGAAAGAGGATGACTGTTCGCACCTTGGACGCTGCTACACGCTTGGCAAGCGACGCAAAGTCGTAGCCGCGATCCTGGCCGCCCAGGATGATGGTTGTCACCTTGTCTCCCAGTGCATCCAGTGCGGCAATGGCCGATTCGGGAGTGGTGGAAATGGCATCGTCCACCCACTCTATGCCATGCACAACACCCAGCGATTGCAGACGATGTGGCAGGCCTTTGAACGCTTTGATCACTGGAAGTGCGATCTCCAGTGAAACGCCAAGATGCTGCGCCACCTTCCATGCGCCGCCAATGTTCATGAGGTTGTGCTCCCCCTTCAGTTGGATATCGCCAAGAGCTACCGGTGCGTCTGCCTTGGAGTAGGGGATGCGCTTGCCCGGACTTTCTTCGGCCATGGCCTTGGTTTCCTTAAACGCAGCGCTAAAGAACACACAATCTTGCTTTCTTTGAAATCTTGCGATGTGCGCTTTTGCCTCTTGGTATGCCGCAAGTGAACCGTGGTAGTCCAAGTGCTCGGGGAAGAACGCTGTGATCACGGCAATCTGAGGACTGGTTGTAAGATCCATGAGTTGGTAACTGCTCATCTCCTGTACAAAAATTGTGTTCAAATTGGCATGATCCAGGTAATCCAACGCAGGAATGCCGATGTTACCGACAAGATGTACGCGCTTGCCTGCGGCTTTGAGCAGTTCGTAGATCAGCGTTGTGGTTGTGCTTTTCCCTTTTGAGCCGGTAATACCGATGATGGTGGCGCCGGCAGCCTTTGCGGTGTCGAGAAACAATTGCGTGGCCGATGTTATCCGGTCGGCATACGGTGCAAGTTTTGCGTTCGGGGGAATACCTGGGGATTTGATAATCCAGTCGAAGCCGGAAAGGTTATCCAAGTACGTAGAACCCGACAGTACCCTGCAGCCTTCGGTGGCGGTTGTGCTATTGCCATCCGCAACCGTGATCTCGGCACCGGGAGCATAAGTGCGCAGTGCGCGCAGCGTTGCCTGCCCCTCGCGGCCGAAGCCCAAGATGCAAATACGTTTGCCGGCGAGTTCCTGGATGCGCATTAGCGGGGGAGCAGGGGAGCGAAAGCGGCCGGAACGCGGTGTTGCGTGCCAAGGGTAAACTGCGATGCTAGCAGCGATTTGCGTTTGGCCTTGGGCGGCAACGCCGTAGAAGACAGAAACATCTGCATGACGGGGGTGTCGTCCATATCGCCTCGCTCGTGCGTGAGCAGGAACGCGGCAACGGTTTCGGCAGGTGTGCCCACGCATTCAAACGGCTTGAATCCTTCTATACCCAGCAGCTGGCGATAGAGCGGCAGTAGCGATGCGTCGTCATACAAATTGCCGCCGAATATTCGCTCTACCGTTTGGCGATCTAAAAATGCGGCCAGCAACGCGAAGACGAACGCGCACTTGGGGCATGTGCGGCACCACATGCCTTCGGGGCCGTCTCCTGCAATCTTCCAGTTCTTGTTGCAGCTGGTAAAGCACGAGAAGTACTGCGGATACTGCGTGAACAACTTGGTCACATGCAGTTCGGTAAGCGGGCGCAGCAGGCTGAAGTACTCGCTATCGCGTGAGACCCAGTGGTGCAGGTAGTCGCCGATGAGCTGCTCGGCTGCAAAGCTCTTGCTCCACTGATGGTTAATTTCACGGCCATGGAATTGCACGTTGCCCTCGTCGGCACTGCCTTCGTTACTCATGACCACTGCATCGAACCCGTACAAAAGCGCAACCAGCGACGAGAGAATGGACAGATAGGCAGTAATGGGAACATGGCCGTTAAGTGCACCTTGTTTGTTGAGTTCGAAGAGGGTGGGGGACAGCGTGCGCTTGAGCGTGAGCATGGGCAGTCCCGACACATGCGCCACTTCGTCGATGATGGGGTGCGGCTCCATGCGTAGTAGGGTGCAGCGCGCGCCGGATTTGCGCAGCAGCTCCATGGTGACAATAGAATCTTTGCCGCCGCCGATGGGTATCAGCAGGCGCTTCTCCGTTCTGTTTACCACGTTGCGTCGCTTCCAGTTGATAGGCTTGCTAGTGGCGGTTGCTGGAAAGCGCACCAAGTTCCGGAAGTCGATATCGTTTTTAAAGAAAAACTCCCCCAAGCCGTTTTCGTACACCGCCGTCCAGAACTTGGCTTGTGCCTTGTTGAGGGTGCCGGACTTCACGACTATTTCACGCGGACAGCAGGTTTTAAAGTAACTGATGCCGCCAATAAGGTGCATGGCAAACAACGCGGCATCCAGCTCGTGCGTGTCCATAGCCGCTTCGTCCAACCCTTCGGTGGGCAATTGAATCGTTTCCGTAAACGTTTCGCTGCCGTCGAGCGAGTACTCCAGTATCACCCTGTGAGTGTTGGGGTTGAATTCGTAGCGCTCGAAGATGAAGCGAGAGTATTTTTTCATGACGCGGACAGTGTAACCTATTTTGCTTTGATGCAGAGGCATTCACGTTGTACTCTTTGCGCATTGCCGAAGTGGCGGAACTGGTAGACGCGCACGACTCAAAATCGTGTACCGCAAGGTGTGAGGGTTCGAGTCCCTCCTTCGGCACCATAGAGGGTTTACAGAATACTGTAATAGAATAAGGCCATGCTCGAGTTGAATTTATTCTGCAAGAAGGCAGTCTCTAAGAAAAAGATTGAGTCAGTCCTGTTTCGTCTTGGCTTTCAGGCTGCAGGAGGAGGGGGATCCGAAAACTATTATTGGTTTGAGGAAAAGGATTATGAATCCATGAATGGATGTTGGTTAAAAGTGTATAAAGATAAAAAATTAAGAGATTTATTTCCTAATCGCCCCAGAAACACTGTACTAGCATTCTCGTCCGAGACTTACGGGATGAGATCCTACGAAGATTTCGAAATGCAGAATAATGTAATCAAGGAATGAAGAAGGCATTTGGCGGTTCATTATTCGATCCACAAGAAGAAAAGCGACAATATTTAACCGAGACACCTGTTAAGTTAAATCGGGAAGAAAAGTTACTCGGGCACGTTTTCTTACATTTCAGACAAACGGTTACTAGTAGTACTCTACTAACTCGTAAATTGGATGAAGAAACTAAAAAAACTTACGAAACTTTTGCAATACCTAGCCATATAATGGCTACTGTTATTCATAGCAATAATCTAATTATTCCGCATCTAGTTGCTTGCCTAGAAGGTTTTTTAAAAAGTTTCTTCATCGAATATGTAGAGGCAGATCAAGCTGCAAAATCTAAAATGCTTGAATCAAAAGAGAAAATTTCCTTTGCCGAAGGGGAGTTACTTATTTCAGAGAAAAAAAGATTGTCAGAACTACTGGCGGAAACAATAAGTTTTCAAAATTTAGAAAAGGTAAATAGAAATTATTTTCTATATTTAGATATCGATCTAAAAAATATTTGGCATAAGAAAAAGAAAATTGGAAAAGAGTAGTAGTCGTTTGGGATGAACTATCTAAATTGATTGAATTGCGTCATCAACTTATTCATGGTCATAAGCCCGGATTCTCGCCAATAAGAGAAGATTTGGATAAGAATCAGATAGATGAATTGATTAAATTAGTAGAGGTTGCTCTAAATCAATTTGCAGAAAGATTGGAGACTCAAAAAAAGCTTAGAATTGATCTGGAAAAATACATATAAATACAAGAATTCAGTAACCCCCTTGTTACCATCGTTGACTTATCCGGTTCTTGGCCTAAGCGGGCGATGTTTTGCAGTTGCGGTGCAAGGCGTACATGGGTAGCCTTCAGGCCCTTTTTTTGCCGCATGTCAGAACTCCCTGAAGCAGACATTGTCGATGCCATGGAAGCGGCACTGGTTGCCGAATGCTGGCAGTTGCCGGAGGTGCTGCGTGGCGCGGATGCAATAAGCGTACAAGTGAGCGAGCTTCGTGCCCTGGCGTTGGAATTGCTTACTGCCGAGGAATTGCCACATGAATACGGCCCCGGCATGTATCGTGAGCCGCTACCACCTGAAACGAGGCTTGTGGGTGTAGTAGAGCGCACAACGTCGTACGATAGGCCGGATCTTGTGCACAAGCGCACTCGTTTCTTTCGCAGAGAAGAGCCATGGATGGCGGTACTACGCAGCGATATGCCGCCTACCACCCCCGGCTTTCGTCCCGGCGTCGACACGCTTGTAGGCGAGGTGGTGCGGCTCACTGCTCCTGGCCAGTCTTACACCGAGGAGGTACCGGTGCTTTCCGTGCGCATAGAGGCCGATGACGAAGATAGTCGCTAAATTTTGACAGCTTCATCAATCTTGTCTCTCATTTCACGAATCCGACCGGCGACGTTTTTGGGAACCAGGCACATGGACAGCGTCTCGGGATCGTACATCTCCAGCGGTACATGCCGACCACCTGAGACTTCGGAAAGGGGAGCGTGCGTAATTTGTCCGTCGCGGTACGCAACCAAATTGCCATACTGTCCCGCTGCCGCAAGCATGCCGGCGTACGCGCCAAGGCGAGAGGCGAAGATGGCGTCATGCGCTACCGGAGCGCCGTTTCTGGCGTAGTAGTTCACTACTTGCGTCTGGGTGCCGAGTCCGGTTGCCTGTTTGATCATGGCGGCCAATTTGTCGGCGGCACCCGCAAGCTTGCCATGACCGAAGGCATCTTTTTCCGCAGTCGGATCTTCGCCGAAGTACCCTTCGGAAATGGCGATCACCGCACAGTTTGCCGGACGCCCGTTGGCGCCGGTTTCGCCGTACACCTGCCGGATGCGTTCCATCAAATACCGCTCATCAATTTGCACCTCTGGAATAAGCGTAATGTCAGCAC
>CAZENR010000015.1:29104-32163 GCA_964513925.1 uncultured Candidatus Peribacteria bacterium | reverse complement strand
AACAACGTGAGCTCGGTGAATACCACGCTCACATGTCCCGCTCCGCAGTTCACCGCAGTCAAGACGGTGAACAAGACCGCCGTGGCCCCGGGTGAATTCCTCACCTACACCATCACTGCCACAAACAACGGTGCGGTTGCCCAGCAGGGGATTCGCATTGCCGACGTCATCCCGGCAGGGCTGACGTACATTTCCCAGCAATCTACCGTAGGCTGCACCGTTACAAACGGTGTTGCATACTGCCCGACTCAAACCGTGAATCCGGGTGCAACCGTTACGGCAACGCTCGTGTTTCAGGTAAACCCCGGTGCACAGTGCAACAGCGTTGTAGCGAACGTTGCCGACATCCAGCAGAACGCTACCAGCTTCGCCTGGACTAACCAGGTGCAGACGAGTGTGCAGTGCGTGACAAATCCCGATGTCACCGTTACCAAGACCGGTCCGACCACCGCTGTCCGCGGCACGCAGTTCTCGTACGTGGTGACCGCACGCAACGATGGTACCGTTCCCGCAACCAACGTTTCGATTGCTGACCAAGTACCGAATCAGCTGACCTACGTTTCGGCCACCGGCGCAACGTGCTCACTGGCGAACGGAGTTGTTACTTGTCAGCTTGGTACGCTTAACCCAGGCCAGCAAGTCCCAGTCACGCTGGTATTCACTACGCAGCCGGTACAGGCGCCTGCAGTTTGCTCCACGGTAACTGCGACCAACGTTGCTACCGTTTCGGCTGCCAACGATGGCACGCCGAACAACAACACCGCAACTGCAACCACGTCCATCACATGTCCGGATAACCCGACAGTAGACCTGGTGCTTACCAAGACCGGCCAGACTGCAGCAGTGCAGTTCGGTCAGCAGGTGAGTTACGTCATTTCCGTTACCAATAACGGTCCTTCCACCGCGAACAACGTCACTATCAACGATCCGGTGCCGAATAACCTCTCGTACGCAAGCGCCGCTGGCGCCAACTGTGCCCTCGCACTGCCGCTGGGTGGCGGCAACGGCTTTGTCAGCTGCGATTTCGGCAGCATGACTGTTGGCCAGACCAAGCAGGTCACACTCACGTTTACCACCATTGCTCCGCCGCCGAACTGTCAGGCAATCACCGTTACGAACACCGCAACCGTGACCAGCACGACCCCGGAGACCAACAACGGTAACAATACCGACTCCGACAGCACGCAGTTAACGTGCCCCGCTCCGCAGCAGGCCGACCTGTCGGTTGCCAAGACCGGTCCGAACCTTATCCAGACCGGCAATAACGTGGAATACGTGGTCACCGTCACCAACAACGGTCCTGGCACCGCCAACACCGTGCTGGTGCGAGATATTGTGCCTATGGGCATGACATTCAGCGCCTTCAGCGGCAACGCAGCCTGCCAACTTGCCAACAACAATACCGAGGTGCAGTGCACCATTGCTACGCTGGGCGCAGGACAGTCGCAGCAGATCCACCTTATCTTCACCACGCCGAATCCGGGCAATAACTGCTCGGCAATGACTGCGACCAACACTGCTATTGTTTCCAGCAATACGCAGGATCCGAACCAGGGCAATAACGTCGCTCATGCGTTCACCACGATCAACTGTCCTGGCAACCTGAACTTCTTCGAGACGAAGACCGGTCCCGCAACCATCCGTCGCGGCGAGCGTATTACCTACACCGTTACGCTCACTAACCAGGGCAACACGACCGAGAATATTCGCATTGGTGACCACATCCCGACAAATCTGACTTTCGTAGCTCCGGGCTTCGGCTCCGAGACTACTCCGGGCTGTCAGCCGGACAACCAGGGCAATATCTTCTGTGCCTACGAATCGTTCTCGCCGGGACAGACCCGCACCTACAAGCTGCAGTTCCAGGTTCCGCAGGATTACCAGTGCGGCGGCGATATCGATAACATCGCCGATGCCCAGAAGGATGGCGTCAGCTTCGTATGGAGTAACCATGTGCATACCACTGTCACGTGCGATGCAGACCTGGCAGTCGTGAAGACCGTTTCCAATGCCACGCCCAACGTCGGCGCCAACGTCACCTTTACCATTGCCGCTACCAACAACGGTCCTGGCAATGCCACCAACGTCCGTGTTACCGATCTCTTACCACAAGGACTGACGTTCGTCTCCGCTACCCCGAGCACCGGTACGTATAACTCCAACACCGGATTGTGGGATATCGGCACGCTCAACAGCGGAGTCACGAAGCAGTTGCAAATCGTTGCCACTGTAGCCGTTGCCGGCACGCGCACGAACACCGCCTCCATCACCGGCGACGTGAACGACACGAACACCGGTAACAACACTTCCAGTGCAAGCGTCACCACCGCAGCTGCCACCGCCGACTTGGCCGTTACCAAGACTGCCTCCACCACCACGCCCACCGTCGGTAGCAACGTGACCTTCACGATCACCGTCACCAACAACGGTCCGTCCACTGCCCAGAACGCACGTGTTACGGATGTCTTGCCACAGGGCCTTACCTTCGTTTCCGCAACACCGACTGTCGGAACGTATGCTCAGAATACGGGTCTGTGGACCATTGGTACGCTGAACAGCGGCGCCACCGCCACCTTGCAGATCGTGGCCACGGCTTCCACCGCGGGCACCGTCATCAACACGGCTTCGGGAACGTCTGACGTCACCGATCCCAACACTGCCAACAACACGTCGAGTGTGACTGTGACCATCGGTGCGGTTGTTACTACCGCCGACCTAGCTGTCACGAAGATCGCTTCTACCACCACGCCCACCGTCGGCAGCAACGTGACATTCACCATCGTCGTCACCAACAACGGTCCGTCCGCCGCCCAGAACGCACGCGTCACCGATCTCCTGCCCCAGGGCCTGACGTACGTTACCAACGCCACCGCGCAGGGTACGTACAACCAGACCACGGGTCTGTGGACCATTGGTACGCTGAACAGCGGCGCCACCGCCACCTTGCAGATCGTGGCCACGGCTTCCACCGCGGGCACCGTTATCAACACGGCTTCGGGAACGTCTGACACGCAAGATCCGGTGACCACGAACAACAGCTCCAGCGTGACCGTGAACAT
>CAZENR010000015.1:27191-29004 GCA_964513925.1 uncultured Candidatus Peribacteria bacterium | reverse complement strand
TCCGGCAATAACACCAGCGCTACCATTACGACGTCCATCAACTGTCCGCAGCCAAACCTGACCGTAAACAAGACCGACGGTCGCTCCAGCGCCAACGTGGGTGACGTGCTCTCGTACACCATCACGGTGTCGAACACGAATAATGTCGCGACTTCCAACCTCACCATTAAAGATTCGTTGCCTTCGGGATTGAACAACGTCAGCGCCGGTAACGGCGGCAACGTGAGCGGCAACGAAGTGACGTGGACCAATCAGTCGGTACCCGCAAACGGCACGCTGACGCTTACCGTCAACGGTACCGTCCAGAACGTCGGCAACGGCAGTACTCTTACCAACTACGTGACGGTCAATGGCAGCAACGTGACCGGAACACTGTCCGCAAGCGATCAGACGACCGTGTACTCCAACACCGTCTACAATCCGCCTCCGTACAACCCTCCGCCGTACTACCCGCCGTACCAACCGCCGATCTACAACCCTCCGCCATACAACCCTCCGGTAGTGCAGCCGCCCGTCGTACAACCTCCGGTGTACACGCCTCCGCCATACAACCCCGTGTTCCCGCAGACCGGCTCCAGCGATCTCTATGCCCAGCAGGAGGATACCTCCAAGTACCTAAGCAAGCCTGAGCAGAACGCTCCAGAGCAGGAGGCAGCCGATAACTTCGGCCTCATCTTCTTTGCCACCCTCGCCGGAATCTTCGCTGTCGGTTCCGCCGCGGCAGGAAAGTTCGCAGGATTGTTCTAAAGCACTCAGAACGTCGCCACAGAAGAAGCCGGGTCACCCCCGGCTTTTTCGTAGTGTTTCTTCCCTACAATTTGCAAAATATTTAAAATATGTTATAATATGTTAAACCAATACGCATCTCATCCAAACCCATGCCGCGACGCGTCCGCCAGTGTTCACCGTTCATGTCCATTCTGCATTTGTGCGGCCCGGTTGCCGCCGGGGCAGTTCTGGCTGTTGTTGCCATGGCAGCGCGCATGCCGGCACAGCATTCGACGGCAGAGTACGCAGCAGCCATGTCGCAGACACTGAGGCAGGAATCTGCCGCTGCCGTACCTGCTGATACCCGCACGGCAAGACGCAGGCTGGCAAAGCGCATGCGGAACGCAATTGCACAACGGGCCGCTTTCCTTAGCCGCTCGGTACAGGCGACATTCGTGGACGCAAGCGGTAACAGCGTTGCTACAAAGCAGATCGAGCTCGCGGAGCACCCGGAGTGGGTATCGTACGATTTGAGTCGTAGCGAACCGACGGCATTTCTGGATTCCCGCGCCGTTGCACAAAGCCTGGCAGGAACGGGCATCGTTGCATTGCCAAGGCCGGTGCATTGCGATTTGCAATACATGCAAAGCGATGCGTACGAAGTCTTGCGTGTAGAAACATCGTGCATTGCAAAAAACGGATACGAGTTCGACACGGCAGTGCTTACAGCGGACATCATCGACGCAGTAACCAAGAAACAGGATGTCGTCAGTTTGCCCGTTACCGCGGTTTCCGGCACCGTTCGCGATGCCGATGGCTTTGGCCTAGGAGATTTGCAGCTGCTGTCCGTCGGAAAGTCGAACTTCAAGGGGTCGGGCGCCGGTCGCAAGGCCAACGTGCGCAAGGCGATAGGCGAGCGTGTGCATAACGTCGTGGTACCGGTTGGCGCGGAATTTTCATTCAACGATGTGCTCGGCGGCCCCGTTACCCAGTCTGCCGGCTGGCAAATGGCGCTTACGATTTTCGAGGGCGTGAACCTGCGCGAAGCGCCGGGAGGCGGCATTTGCCAGGCCTCGACCACTGTCTACCGTGCCGCGCTGAATGC
>CAZENR010000015.1:0-27091 GCA_964513925.1 uncultured Candidatus Peribacteria bacterium | reverse complement strand
CCGACCGTGCTGTTCTCGTGCACGAGTCCGTTCATATCCCATACGTGCTCGATAAGCGGGGGCAGAATGCCCGCCTCGTTGAATTCATGGATGCCATGCGCCACCAATCCCGCTCCAAACAGCAGGAGCAGCACGCTGCTGACGGCAAAGAATTTGCGTAGCGGCAGAACCGAGAACCCCTTGAAGAGGCAGTACGTAAGCAGTAGAGCAACGCCCATGCCTAGCAGGAATCCGATCAAATGCGAACCGGCCTTGGCATGCAGAATGGCTGCCTGTAGGAAAATGACTGTTTCCACGCCTTCTCGGGCTGTGCCGAAAAATGCCAGGAAGAAAATGCCCAATGCATGATCGCGCTCTATATGCGTTGCCACTTCGCCTTCTATGGTCCGTCGCATGTGGCTGCCCTGGCGGATCATCCACAAGATCATCCAAGTGAGCAGTCCGGCCGCTACAAGCATCATGGAGCCTTCGTAGATCTGTTCGGATATGCCGGTCAGTTCTCCTGCGTAGAAGTAAAAACTCATTGCCAACAGCACGCTTGCGGCAATGCCGGTTGCAACCCCAAACCAGACAAATTTCACATGACGCTGGTTGTCGGTACGCAGCAGATACGTGAGCACGATGCCGACCACGAGGGAGGCCTCGAGCGTCTCGCGCATGGTGATGAGTGACGTTGCAGTCATACGAAGTGAACGTGCAGCACGTTGAAAGGAACGGTAGTACATTCACTGCGCGAAAGCAATTGCAACTTTGCCGCGCTATCCGGCTATTGGCAGCCGCATGGTGACAGTCGTTCCCTCGCCTTCGCGACTATGAACATCGATGGTGCCGCCTGCCCTGCGCACGATGCCGCGCACGATGTACAGCCCAAGTCCGCTGCCGTCGGGCTTATGCGCAGCAGCGTTACTGCCGCGCTCAAATTCTGAGAAGATGCGCGGAAGATCTTGCCTTGGAATGCCGCAGCCTCGGTCAATCACTTCCAATTGGGCCCACTTGTTTTGTCGCGATGTACGCACCGTGATTTGTCCTCCATCGAAGGAGAAATCGACGGCATTGTTTAATAGCTCGCGAATAACCCCGGCAATGAGCTTGGTGTCCAGTCGCATGGGTGTTCCGCTATCCAATTCCAGCACAATGCTCTGCTTGCGTCGTTGCAGTACCGAGGCAAATTCATCGACCACAGTGTTGACGATGTCGTTGAGCGATGCGACTTCCGCCTTGTATTGCACCTTTCCTTCATGCACCAGGTCTGCTTCGTGCAGCGTATGCAGAATGTTATTGAGTCGCTTGACGCCTTCATCCATGTTGCCCAGCACCTGCATTACGGTCGGCGGAGCATCTTCGTGCAGCAGTTCCAGAGACCATTTGATAATGGACAGCGGCCCTCCGAGCTGGTGGAACGCAAGGCGCAGCAGACCCGAACGCTCGGCTTCCATGTGGCGCCAGGCTTCTATTTGCTTGTGTGAGGTGAGCAAGACCAGCGAAGAGCCGATGGTGACGGCTGCAAGTGTCAGGAGCAGCAATGCAACCGGTGAAAAAATGCTCTGAGACAGCGTTGCATACTGGGAGGCATTCATGTCCAACCCCAGCGTGGCAACGGCCACTCCTTTACTGGAGCGAATCGGTGCATATCCGGAAATCAGCTCGCCCCAACGGTCTTGGGTCACCTCTTCGTCGACCGAGGGCAACGAGAATGCCGAAAGTTTGAGCACGGGAATTTCGCTTACGTCGTAGCGCTCGTCGAATTCCGATGCCTCTTCATCCGGATCTACGACGCCGTTGCCGTTGATATCCAATTCCGAAGGACTGCGCAACATGTCGGCATCGGCTACGAATGACAGCGTATCTGCATCATCCGTTTGGCGCATGATGTAGGCGTAACGGACGTTTGGTACCTCTCCACGTATCGCCTGCAATCGCGAGACGATATCCTGGAACACAGGCGTTTGCGTATCGGACAGCGTGCGGATGCTGTCGATGGTATCTCCATCAAACTGCAATGCCGCCGCCGCCGCGGTGCTCCGCAGGCGTTCACGCAGCTCTTCGCGCATCAGGTGCTGTCCGCGCACAAACAGCATGCCCCCAATAAGACACACGGCACCCGCCACGATTACCGTGATTACGGCAACCGGCAGCGACGCCGAGTAGCGCCGCGCCGCTTGCAGCTGTGACTGTGCGGAGTACCAAGGCATAATCTTCTGATTGTAGCAGAAATTCCGCATTTTTACCATATTGCATGGACGCCAGCTGCCGGCTTTGAGAGAATTCGATCATGCGCTTTCACAACACACTCGCGGCTTCGGTCGCTTTTCTACTTCCCGCCGTTGCATTTGCAGCATTCAAAGACGTTCCGTTAACACACCCGCATGCCACTGCCATTACGTACGTGCAGAGCGAGCGCATTGTGAACGGGTACTCCGATGGAACGTACCGTCCCGATGCCACCATTAACCGCGCCGAATTCACGAAAATCGTGATTGGCAGCATTGTGACATTGCAGCAAATTCAAGGCTGTAGCGAGCGCGTCGATAGCTTGCTCACCGACATTCCCGCATCAACATGGTATGCCGACTACGTGTGTACGGCACTGCTGAAAGGCATTATCGGCGGATATCCGGATAACACGTTCCGAGCCACCAACACCATCAATACTGCGGAGGCCGCCAAAATTCTCATTAAGGCATTCGAACTCGAGGTGACGTCGCAAGATCCAGTGTGGTATCGCCCCTTCATGCGTGCGCTTTCCAGTCGCGGTGCGTTGCCCGAAACCGCCTCCGATCCGGGGCATGCGGTCACCCGCGGCGAAATGGCCGAAATGATTTATCGCCTCAAGAACCCGGGAGTGCAGGATGACCCTTCGCTGAAGTGCGTAGTAGGCGGATGCAGCGGCCAGCTTTGCGTAGAGGAGGGCGATGACGGTATCAGCACATGCGAGTGGCGCGATGAGTATGCGTGTTACAAGACGGCACGCTGCGAGCGTCAGCAAAACGGCCTTTGCGGCTGGACGCAAACCGTTGAGCTGGATTCCTGTCTCAAGAACCCTCCCGCTTCCAACTAGTTATCATGCGGTTTCACTCGCATAACACGCCTCGTATCGAGGGCACTACTCGCATCGAATTGTTCAGCGACGCCGTGTTTGCCATCGTAGCTACATTGCTGATTTTGGAAATAAAAGTTCCGCATCTGTAGGATCCTGCATCTCTGAGCGTGGTCCTGCACGATGTGCTGCCGCTTATTCCAAAGCTGGTCAGCTTTGCCTTCAGCTTCGTGGTGCTGTGCATTTTCTGGGTCAATCATCACCACTTCTTCCATCAGCTGAAGTACGCCGACTGGCCGTTGCTATGGCATAACTGCAACTTGTTGTTTTGGCTGTGCATCGTGCCGTTTACCAGTGCGTTTGCCGGTGAGTATCCCCACACGCCATTGGTGATCTCATTGTACGCTTTGGTGCTCTGCTTTGCCGCAATCGCATTCGGCCTCATGACTCGTCACGCGTTCTTCCACGCGGATTTAACCGGCGGAAAGATTCCCCTCGAGCTGCGCCAAAAAGAGCTCCGCCGCATTTTCCCGGGCATCATCGGATACGCCTTTGCCGCCGTTGCGGCGTATTGGCTCGTTTGGGTGTCGTGGATTGCGTTGATCGTAGTGCCGCTCATGTACTTTGTTCCGCGCTTGGCACACGCCGATTCCGTGGACGAGATTTAGCGCTTAATCGCAGACATTGAGCTTGCGCACCTCCACGCCCGCGCAGTCTGCGTAGCATTCGTTGGTGTACGTCACGCCGTCCCTGCCGCAAACCGGGCGCAATGTTTGGGCGCAGCCGCAGTTGTAGTCGCGTTCTTGAGACCTGCGGCAGCTTACCTCGCACTGGCGGCAGCCACGTCCGTCCAGGGTGCAGTCGTAGCCACAGCCGGCAGGCAGCGGCGACATGATGACCTGGGGGCAGATGTAACGCCCGTCACTGGTGTATTGCACGCCGTAGTTGTTGTAGTACTGCACGCCCGAGTGGTATCCCTGTGAGTACGGATCGTTGTTGTAGTACGGGTAGGCGTTGTACTGGTAGTAGCCGCCGTAGGGATACTGATTGCCGTAGGTGTACGGAGAGTAGCCGTAGGGGTAGGAGTTGTATGCGTACGGATACCCGTACTGGTACGAGTACGGATACTGGTAGTACGACGTGTTGTTGTAGTACGAATTTCCGTAGTACTGGTTACCGGTGTAACTGGGGTCTTGATAGTACGTGGGTGCCGGTGACGAGGGGTCGCAAATGGCCTGACGCGCGTAGTAGGAGTTCCATGCCTGGTACACACCCGAGGACAACCTGCGATTGGCTTCCGTAATGCCATATGCGTACTCCTGGCGCGATCGCTGCAAAATGGTTTGCTGCGTTTGAGCATCGGTTTCCTTGTAGGCCTTCTGTTCGTTGTCCGACAAATTCTTCGCAACATCCCGTACTTCGTCGGAATACTTTTTGTACACGTTGGTCAGCTCGGTGCTCAAATTTTTCGATGCATCCTTCATGCAATTTTGATCCACCGCCGCAAGTGCCGAAATCGGCAGCAGTGCTGCGACCAGTAACAACCCTGCCGTCCGTACGCGATACGCCACGCTATCCATAGGAGGGGAATTCTAAACCCGATTGGCGTCCCGGTCGAGAGAACTTGACTTGAGTTTTTCCAGGTGTTGTCAGCGGCGTTTCCTCGCATCCAGATCAAAAAAACAGGGTGTCTATGGACGACACCCTGTTGAATACTTTCGAGATTACGGTTTGGTCAAATGCGGAGCTGCGACGTAGGGGAACGTGCTGCTGAAGGTTTTATCGTTGGCGTTGATGCCATCGCCTAAGTTCGAGGGAACGGTGAAGCCATTCACCAGCTTTCCAGCCACGGCCTGAATGGCAATGTCGGTCACATCGTCGGCCAACCTGCGGCCGTTGGGGAAACCGGCATTATCGCCGCCGAACACGCCCAAGCGGTTGGGGTTTTGCGACAACGGAGTCGTGGTATTGATGCGCAGCATTTCTGCCGGGCGCACGTTTGCAGGCTTGTTTAAGCCTTGTACGCCGGTGAGGAACACCGCCACCAAATCCTGGCGGTCGGTCGTGGGAACGTTTGCGGTTCCTGCGCCGTCGAAGTCCAAACTGAGGACGTTCTTGAGAAGAGCGGCAAGTTCGGGGGTGGTTACGACGGCTCCGTACGCTTGGGCGTTGGCGCCGTTGTCGTCAAACGGCTTGGAGGCGTTGAACTTGTCTTTTGCGGCAAGCGGTACAACCACTTCGTTGACCAGCGGCATTCCCAGACGCGATACCTGTACCCACGTGGTGCTGTTGCCCTGGCTGCCGTCGGTGTTCACGACGCGCTGCGACGGGCGGTAGGCAGCGCTCCAAGCGCCTACAATGGGGTCTTTGCTGACAACGGAACGCACAGGAACTTCAAAAATGATGGAGTTCACGTTGGCGCCAGCCAGCGTGTCGTGTGCAGTTTGGGAGCCTAAGTTGAGCAAGTCGAACACCTTCAAGTCGACGAAGAAGGGGTCGTCGCGTTCACCGGCGAAGAACTTGCCTTTGGCTCCGGCATCCACGATTGCTTGTGCGGAGAGCGTTGCGTAGTTGGCTTGGCTCTTGCTGCCGATGACCGGCGTTGCCACTTCGCCCTGAGCGACAACGTTGGCGTCCTTGAGTTGGCTGTTGCTGCCCGTAAACACGCCCTTGATGCGGTACGCCTTCCAGGTTTGGCGGACGTTGGCGTCTGCCAGGTTGGCAATGGCCTGGGTGTTGAACAAGAACGTATTGCCGTTTGCAACCTGGGTGGTGAACTTGAAGGCATAGGTAATGTCTTCCTTGGCGTCCGCGTTGGTATCGATATGCACCGCGTACACGGCGTTATCCGCAAAACGGAAGTAGTTGGGTCCTCCCTCCGGATAGTGGAACGGGTAGGAGTTGGAGACAAAGACCAACTTCGTGGCGTCTGCGGGGCTTAGGAACATGTAAAAGTCCGTGTTGTCCACGGCAGGATCCTGGCTGATGTACGGAGCTTCGCGGTGCGAAGAGGCGAACACGCCGGAAATGGGGCCTACGGCCACGGTGAACATGGCGGCGACTGCCGCAAGCGCGGTGGCGCGCATCGGCAGACCCAGCCTGGTTGTCGGACGCTTCATGACTTGGAGGGGGAAAAGGCTGGAGGCTAGCTTACTGCAGATGGCACCGATTCGTACACTAGCCAAATTTCCAATGTGCATTGTGGCGATCGAAGCAGGAATTGCCTTCATGGGCCTGCACCTTCCGTTTTTTTAGGTTTTCTGCTATAATAAGGAGATTGTTCTCAAAACACATACATCATCTGCTGTTCTTGGTGGCGCTTGTCGCGTGTGCCGCTGCCATGCCTGTGGGTGATATCGTGATGGCCTACATCAGTCCGTCTCAGGTGTTCGGCGGTGCTTCGGCATCGCAATCTTCGCAGACGCCTTTACCGTTTGGAGAATCGAATTTCGGCGTGCCGCTGCCCTTTGGTGGCGCCACGTCCGAGCCGCCGTTGCCCTTTGGATCTTCGGCATCCATCCCCATGCCGTTTGAGGGATCTTCTTCGTCGGCGAGTTCCGTCGCATCCAGCGCCAGCTCTTCCAGCAGCACTACATCTTCCTCAAGCTCTACATCGTCCGCATCGTCGTCTTCCGGCGGAAGTTCCGGGGGCACTTCCGGCGGAGGTGGCAGCGGCGGAACCGGCGGTGGCAGCACCGGCGGAGGCGGTGGCGGTACCGGTGGCGGATATTCCGGTTTTACGCCACCCACATACCAAAACGGACCGGACTACATTCGCACGTTTTACCAGCCGGAACAGGTGCAAGCAGCGGAAAGCGGGGGAGGAGATGTTCTTGGTGCCGTAGGCGGTCCGGGTGGCGATGCACTGATCGATGGCGTCCATGGTGGCGCGGATCTTACGCCCAAGCCTGCGTTATCCCAGGTGACCAAGCCGACTTCCTCTGTAAAAACCCCGGCCAAGGTGCCGCGCGTTCCGCGCACTGCGGATTCCGGCCCGACCGAAATGCTTGCCGCACTCTCGCTGATGATTGCGGCTGCCTGCACCTTTGCCATCAGCTTCCGTCGCTCATCTCATTCCCTGTTCCTTCCCCAGTAAGGTATGGAAGATATCGTATTCGCACCGGCGCCCCTCCCGCAGCCATCGCCACAGGCATGGTTCAAGCGACCGGTCGTTTCGCTCGCACTCGGCGCATGCGCCGTTGCCGCGACATTCCTCTTTCTGTCACTGACGGATCGAACTCCCACTGTGGACGGACGAGAAATCCCCGTACCGTTTTTGCCAAGCGCTTCGGCCAACCTGGCAGGTTCCGTGACGTACGTGCGAACGCTGCCGAATGGGATCGAGTTTTATAATTTGGATTTCGTAGGTGATAACACCCAGCAGACGCGCGCCGATCGCGTGTACTTGGTCAAGGTTCCCGCCGGCATTGCGGCAATTCCGTTCGAGAAGATGATTCTCGACAGCAACGGAGCCACTCGTTCTTACTATGGATACATTTACACTTCCGCGCAGGCCACCACCGAAATCGCGAACCAGAATGCGGCGCAGTTTGCCACCCGCTTCCCGGGTACGTTCTTCGCATCGGCGGCGGTAATGGCGGCGCATGGCGGCGATCTGGATTCCTTCGCCCAGCTCAATGGCATTACGTTCAAACTTGCCGGCGCGTTTGCCGCCGACAGCAACGGCGTCATGTTTCAGGGTCCCCAGCTTATTGCCTTTGTACCTGTAGATCAGGATGTTCTGCTCAATATTTCCGAATTGTGCGGCAACGGCTGGAAGGCAACGAATGAAGAATGTGACGATGGCGATACCGAGTCGGGTGACGGTTGTTCCGCTACGTGCACCGAAGAGAACGGCTACAGCTGCAATACCGAATCGCCGACCGTCTGTACGCTGGATCCGATATGCGGCGACGGCGTTGTGAACCAAAACGACGTTTGTGATGACGGCAACACGTCCAACGGTGACGGTTGCAGTTCCACCTGCGCCATCGAGGCCGGGTACGTGTGTTCCGTCGGTTCGCCTAGCCTGTGTACCAAGACCTGTGGTGACGGTACTCGTGGCCAGGGAGAAGCGTGTGATGATGGTAACGACACATCCGGCGACGGCTGCTCGTCCACGTGCACCGTAGAAAACGGATACACCTGCGACACAGCATCACCCAACGTGTGTGAGCCAAGCGGCGCTGCCGTGTGTGGCAACAGCCTGCGCGAGGGCGATGCTTGCGGTAACGCGTTTGTGGATAACAACGAAGAGTGCGATTGGGCAATTGAATGTGAATTCGTCGCCAATGGGAACAACTGTGGCTGTCACGAAGATTGCACCGTGTGCGACGGCAACGAAGACTGCTCGTTCACCGAGCCTGCATATAACGGGGAAACCTGCGATGACGGCAACACCGATGCCGACGATGGCTGCAGCGATACCTGCTTGGTGGAAGACGGATACAGCTGCAACACCGCCGTTCCCAACGTGTGCAGCACGGCCCAAGTGTGTGGCGACGGCAACATCAACGGCACTGAAACGTGTGACGACGGCAACACCACCGCGGGTGACGGCTGTGATGCCTCATGTGCCACCGAAGCCGGCTTCGTCTGTTTCGGCGAGCCGAGCGACTGTTCGCCGGAGCCAGGAAGCTTATTTGTAAAACGCAGTGCCACCCCCACGAAGGCCAGCTACCAAATGCTGGGCGGCGAAACAGGAAAGCCGGCGCTGTACTTGAGCTTGTGGACCAACGGCCAGGAAGACATCGTGGTGGACAGCATGGACATTCAGTCCATTGCGCCCGAGAAGCGTTCCATCGACCGCATCCGCATTTACAACGACCAGAACATGCTCCTTGGCGATGCCACGGTAGCCGGTTGCGGCGCGACAGCTGCCGTCAACGATTTGTTCTGCGTCACGTTCGACACCGGTGCGCTGGTGGTTTCCAAGACCAACACCGGCTTCCTGGTGCTGCGCCCGGTCATCAAGACGGATACCGATGGCGGCGTATCGGGAGACATCGTTCGTCTCGCCATTCCCGGCGACCAGCCGACGCGCACGACCGGCTTTAACACCTACGCAATTAACGCGCATGGAGCAGATACGGCTAATCCGCTCAGTGACAATAATGGGGACTTTGCTGCCCATGGCGAAGTATTCATCGGTGTTGCAGGAGCGCTACCCAATATCGATATCGACGGATTCGAGAGCATGGTGGTCATGTCCAAGATTCTGTCTGTGTACAACGCCAACCCGGATGCCGATGGCACGGCCATTCCCACCGGCGCGTACACCATTGCTCGCTACACCTTCAGCGGTGCAGCCAACGTGAATACGCAAAACGGACTCAACGACTTCGTCTTGCACGATGTCATCTTTACGGTGAATGCCGAGAACGTGGAGCTGGACGGAGCTTCCTTCGTGTTCCAGAACGTTGCCGATACCAACGTCTCGGCTCCTTGCAGCGCCTTCAACGAATCGTTCGTTACGCAAACCGGCGCGGTGACCGGCACCATCTACGTGCGCTGTGACGATATTACCGCCAGCGCCGTGCAGACCGCGGTGGATTCCGGCACCGAGCAGACGTTCGCGCTGCGCGGTACGGTGACCAACTCACAGATCAATGCCAGCAATGCTGCAGCCTTGCAGGTAACGCTGGAAAAACTGCGCGAGCTGGGTGCCGTCTACGGCTTTACCGGAAGCCACGTCCGCTGGGTAGATACCGATGCGGTAACCGCACAGGAAATCATTTGGTTGGATGTGACGGATCAGGTGCTATCTACGTACTACTCCACTTCTGGCCCGGTCTGTGGCAACAGCACTCGTGAAGGTGGTGAGACCTGCGACGACGGTAATACCACCTCAGGTGACGGTTGTTCCGCAACGTGCACCGTAGAGGCCGGATACAGCTGCACCAACGCTTCGCCCAACGTGTGTGATCTGTGCGGCAACGGAACGCGAGGCGGTACGGAAACCTGTGACGATGGCGATACCGATTCCGGTGACGGTTGCAGCGCGACCTGCGCCGTAGAAGCTGGATACAGCTGCAACAACAACGCTCCAAACGTCTGCGACCTGTGCGGCAACGGCACGCGTGCAGGCATGGAGAACTGCGACGACGGCAACACCGTATCCGGCGATGGCTGCAGTGCCACCTGTGGTTCCGAAATAGGGTACAGCTGCGACACTTCAGTATCACCGAACATCTGTATGCCCAACTGTGTGGACTCCGATGGTCTTAATATTACGAATGCCGGAGAAGTTATTACCTTTGCTGTAGTGCATAACCCAGACAAGTGCGATGCGAATCCATTGGCCGAATTCCTCATTCACGAGAAGTACTGCAGGACGGAAGGATTGGATACGTATGTAGCCAACTGCCCAGTCGGCACGACCTGCCAGGAAAATGGACAGGGCGTTGCTGCTTGTGTCACGGGCGGACCTGCTCCATCCGGCAACGAACTCAATTGCAGCGACAGCGATGGCGGGTTTGATCTTGCAACTGCTGGAACCACAACAAATACAGTGCAAGGCATTACAGATTCAGATGTGTGTGTTGATGCCACGCATATCCAGGAGGTGTACTGCGAGCGTGATAGCGGCGATGTAACTCATCTTTCAATGCCATGCCCTGCAGGCCAGCATTGTGCGAACGCCGCCTGCGTCGCAAACTAGCTTGACACTGCACATTCCGGCCCTCGGTTTTGGGGGCCGGTTTGTCTATGCCAACATGTCAATCTGACTTGGCATGCTGGGGCTTTTGACGTAGGATTTGCCTCCTTTGCGGCCCTTTTGCCGTGTCGTTTCCATGCCCTTGGATCATGCATCATCGGCCGACGAATCGTTGCTTCCGGGAGTTGATCAACACAATCTGGCGGTGGATAGCGTTACCGTGTCGTTTGAGAACGGCGTTGCCGAACGTCTGCGTGCCGTATTCCAGAATGCTCAGTACCTACACCGCATTCATCGTTTGGGGGTCTTTCATCGCATTGCCGCACTTGTTCAAGAGTCCGGCGTCATGCATTCGCTTGCCTCACCCGATGACTGCGGCAACGTAGCTTCTGCCGCGGCATTTGCCACGCAGGTAACCGCATTACACGGCTTGCATTACCGCTCTTGGCTGGAGGAAAAGCGCCAAGGAAAAGATGTGCAGACGTTTGCTCAAAGACACCCGTTGCTCTCCAAAGCGTTCACGCTGCTCTTGGTTGCCGGCAACGTCGCTCGCGCATCCACCTGGCAAGACTGGCGCGTAGATCGCGAGGACGACCTGCTTACGGAGCGCCTTGGTTTACAAGGATCGTTGCTGGACATAGAAGCTGCCTTGGCACAGGAGTACACGCGCCCGGGCGAACGATGCCTGCACTACATCAAAGGCCCGGGGAACGGCGTCACGGTGGAACGGTACGATACGGACGCAGCCAGACACATTGTCCGCGATGGCGAAACGGCGCCCTTGCATAACGTTGTCGATCACGTTCGTGTGGGAGATCGTCTCTATTTCGACATCGGCCCGATACTAGAGCAGTACCTCCGTCCCGAGCTGCTCGTTCCATGTGACGATCCGGATGCGGAGCGGCTGCGATTGAAGCAGTACCGGCATGCGCGTCAGGTAGTGGATATTCTCACGCATGCGTTGCAGCATAAATTGCGCGAGGCATGGAGTCCGCGCCTGGCGAGGTCGCTGCCCAACAGAATGGAAGCCGGGGGCATTGCCGCGGCCTCTCCCGACTTCTTTGACTTGAATGACGTTCTATTGCTCTTGCAGCAGCCTGACTCCCTGTTTCAGGGAGTAGTGGAGCTGGGAAAGGTAATGGAATCGCGCGAGTTCATTGGTGATGGAGCCAAGACCATGACGCTATCGGTGCGTCGATGGGTTGCCGGCTACCGCAGTCGCAGCTTAAGCGACGCCGACGCCGACGCGGTGGAGTGGCGACGCTTCCGAGAAGAGCACTTGCTCGAGCTCTACGCGCATCGCGTCGCGCTGGAGGATGTCATCCAAGAGCTATCGCATTCTTCGCTCAAGCAGGTGAATGCCGTCCGTGTCGCCCAGCTGGCTACGCTGTATGCCGAGTACACAGGAATCGAAGTGCCGGAAGACGAACGAAACCGCGACGATATGCTGGAGCGTTTCGATGAATACCGTGGCGCAGTAGAAGATGACATTTCGTGGCTGGTGAGCTTAAAGCCAAGTGCGCGCGGTACCCGCGGAGCACGCAAGAAAAAAGACCGGAAGGCCACACCCGCTGCGTGCGCAATACCTGCTGGCGGCACCTCTGCCCTGCGCAACGTCTTTACCGATCGTTTCGTGGATGCCGTCGATCATGCCCAGCGATACGGCAGTCACGATTACTATCGTTCGTTGCCGAGCGATGCCATAGACCTCAACGATCACGCGCAAGTAGCCGCTCGCAATTTCCTGCCATCCTTCTTTACCGACTTGCCAAAAGTGTTGCCAGATTGCAGCCGCGGCACCGCACTGCTTGTTTCGTCGGTGCGCTCGGATTCGCACGAGCCTGGCGCGGCGTGGCAGCAGGACGTCTTGCAAAACCTGCAACTGCTTTGCCCGGGCGGCATGTTGATCGTAGACGGGCATCGCGAATCTTACAGCCGCATTCACAGATTGCTGCCAGATCTGCCGCCCGGCTACGTTGCCAGATGGGTTATGCACAAGGAGACCGGGAATCCGTTGTCACTCATTGTGCAGCGCGAGCACCCGCATCGGCCGACGGTGCAGGTGCACCGTGAACTTGCTGCCAAGCTGCTGGATCGCGATTCCGTATTGGCAGAGCCAAGCAACGTCATGAGGTTGCGGCCGGATTTGCGTACGACTAACCAGGTGCGAATACAGGTGGCGGCACTGCTTCAGTCGCGATTGGAATTTATCGGCTTGCAGCAGTTTATCGATAACGAAGTGCGCCAGCGTCTGCTGCGGGCACTCTGTCGACAGATGATCGAAGACTTAGACGATGCCGACATGCAGAGCGCGCTAGGCACTATTTTTGAGGCAGTGCGCATACGCATTACCGCGCTTATTGCACGAGCGGTGGAGAGGGAAATGGTGCGCCGTCAGGCTGCGCGCAAGCCCGTAACGCGATCTGAGCTGACACACGAAATCCACGGCTATTTCGGTAATCCCGGCGTTGCCGCCATGCCGGACAATGTCGATGCCAAGGCGGTGTTGGACCAGTCGTTCAAGAAGCTGCGTTCGTGGATGTACGACCAATTCGGCGCCACGCGAAAGAAAGACAGGCAGCAGCAATTGCAGGTCAAGGAACACTATTCCGAAGCACTGTTGCACGGCATGATCGCTGCGGTTATCCAGCATGCGCCGGAAGCGCCGCAAGTGACTGAAGAGGTGCTGTGGGATATGGCGCGGAATATCGATCTGCGCGTGCCTCCCTGCATTGAAAATGTCGAAGATGTCATTCTCGATGTGACGAAAGACACTGTCGATCGCATAGCCAAAATGGTTGAAGTGCGCAGGCGTATGTTTGCCTAATCCTTATTCTGTCCGGCGCCACTTCGCCAGCAAGATGCCAATGACGCGCGCGTAGCGTTCCACGAAGGCGTTTTCAAACAGTTCTAGCTTCTTCTCCGGAGTCACGTACAGGTTTAGGCTTCCGATAAAGCGCGACTGGAACGAAAGTGCGATCACCAAGCATGAAGTGAAGTTGTGCTGCCTGGCCCATTGAATAGAGCGATAGAGCGGCTCATGCGCGATGTCGATCACCTTAATCGGCCGCTTTTGGCGGAACGATTTTTCCGCCAGGCTGCCCTTCAGCGGAATTTCATTCTGATCCAACATCTTTTCCGGAGCGCCGTACGCCGAGAGCAGGCGCATGGTGCCTTTCTGCTCGTCGTAAATGCGCAGCGTGCATGCGTCGACGCGCGAGAGCATGATGACTGAACTGACGATGTAGTCGGCGAGCGATTTGATGTCGGTGCTTTCGGCCGACAATTCGGCAAGTTCGAACATGTAGTCCATTTGCCTGCGGATGATGCCGAACTGGTTGTAGGCATCGGACAGCTTGTCGTATTTCAGCGAGAGCTCTTCCTCGAACCGCACTTGCGCCGTGACGTCGCGGGCGATCATCAGGTACTTCAGCCCCTTGGCGTTTTTTGGCAATACGCTGAGCGTGGCGGCAATTTTAATGCGTCCGCCGCCTGCATGCTTGGCATCCAGCTCTACACGCGAGCCGCGGTTGGAGCGAAGTAGCTCGTCGGTTTCCAGCGAGGGGAACAGCGTATCCAGCGGCTTTTGGATAATTTTGTTCCGTTGGTAGCCGAAGGTGTGTGTGGCACCGCGGTTCCACGATTGAATGGTCCAATCATGACCGATCAAGATCATGGCTTCGTTCGATTGGGCGATGGCATGATCCAAAATCGCTGCCGATTCGTGCTTGTCCTTCATTTCGCGCAGGTCGGTCATAATGCCGATTGTTCCGCCATCGGGCAGCGGAGTGCCGCTTAAGCGCACCGGAATAATTTTCCCCTGGCGTGTAAGCAGGTTGCCTTCGTAGCTGCTGCTAATGCCCTGCTTGCGGTGCCGTTCATTGATTTGGCGTACCAGCTTGGCGCTTTCAGGCTCCCAGAAGGTGTAGGAAACCTTGCCTATGATTTCGTTCAGACTGTAGCCGACCAACTCGCAGAATTTGGGGTTTGCGTACACCGTGCGCTCGTCTTTGTCGCCCATCCATACGCCTTCGTTCATGTTCTCGACGAGCTTGCGGTACAACGTGCCGACGAAACGGGGTGAGGGGGTGTTCATGCGGTTTGGGTGGGTACCTTGGCATGTCTTTGCGCTCGGCGCAAGAATGCGATTTCATCGCCGTCCTTCAGTTGCCCGTCCCACTCGCAGCGCCGTCCGCCCAAATGCGGCATGGTTCCATCGAGCTCGCTGCGTCCGAATGCGCGCGCCACTTGTCGCACCGTTGTTCCTATCGGCAGGCGCAGGAAGTGACCTTCCGCAAAGACGTACACGTGCAACTGACGTCCGGCAAAGCGCGACAACGACGACACGTGCTCCAGCAGCGCCCGTTGCTCGCGAGACAGTGCGGGGCCGCTCTTCTTTTTGTACAGCCAGTGCGACGACAAACCCGATTGAGCGAAGTCGTGCATGAATTGGGTGCGGATTTGCAGTTCGACTGGAATATCGAGGTCGGGGAGCACGTTGCGCAGCGTGGTGTGCAGGCTTTGGTAGCCGTTTGTTTTAGGGATGCTGACGTAATCTTTAAACCGTCCGGCCATGGGCATGAACTTGTCGTGCAGGATGTGTAGCGCATCGAAACAGTCTTTTTCGTTCTGCGAACCGAGAATGATGCGGAACGCAAACAGGTCATGGATGGACGCCAAGCTTCGGTAGGCCTTCTCGCGGAATTTCTTGTACACGCTGTACGGTTCTTTAAAGCGCCCGCGGATCACACAGGGCGTTGGCTGCAACGAATCGCGTAGCACCTTGGCAATGGACTTCAGCTTGGAAGACGAGTCGCGTTCGTATCGGGCAAGATAGCGTTTTACCTCTGCAAACTCCTTTGGGTGCGCTATGGAAAAACAGGCGGTATCCAAGTGTCTCTTCAGCTTAAACATACCGAAGTGCTCAGCAATGGATGACAACACTGCCAGATACTGCTTTGCAAATACCTTGCCGCGCTTGGAGCGCAGTCGTGCTTCTACCTGACGCAGGAACTTGGCGAATTGTTCGGGGTTACCCGAGAAACGCTCCAGGAAAAAGTGCGATAGCCGTTCGCGATCCGCCTGGGAGGCGTTTGCCAGTTTTTCCAGCAGCCGAAAACACAGGTCGAACTGCAAGGGCCGGTTGCCATGCCTATCGAGTGCAGCAGGAGTGCGCACGGGGCAATTGTATGTCAATCTAACGGCTTACACAAGCGCTTATCTGCGAATAGCGTCATCGTCGGAATACAGCTGTCGCAAAAATCCGGCCAGTTCCTTGGCGGCGTCCTTGGGCCAAACGTGAGGGTAGTACGTTCCGTCGTATTCGGTGTCCACCGTATGCGGGCACCACCAAATATCGTTGTTCCCGGTACAGCCGGAGTATCCCTTGCATTGCAAATTGCTTGGCCCCGGTTCCGATGGCTTGCTCTCGCTGCAAACGTTGGTTTCCAGCCGCAGGGCGAGTACGCGCTGCGCACCGCTGAAGGGGGCAAGATTGTCCTTGGGGTTATGCATGATCATTGCTGCGGCGGGTCCGTTGCACGTGGTAATGACCGAGTCGCCGCCTACGGTGGCAGATGCCCGAACCACATCGCCGCGCACGCATGCAACGGTGTTGGCCATCCAAGCGCCCAGCGAGTGACCCACGACCACGATACGGTCTAAATCGATACAGTAGTCTTCCGCCAACTTCTCGACTATGGCATCAAAAAAAGCGATATCGCGGATTTCCTGCGCTTTGTCGCCGGGGTTCGCCCAGGAGAAGCTGCCGTTTGTGGTCTTCAGTGCGGCGGGGTACGCAATAATGCTTTTGCTTAGCTCTCGGTCCAAGCCCATGTACTTGCGAACCTGCTCGTTGCTGTTTGTGCGACCATGAAACGCCACCACCAGCGGCATGGGGTCGTGTGGAACGTACGATGCCGGAACAGTGAGCAGGAACGAGCGCTCTTGGCCGTGCACTGTCACGCTGGTGGGCGCAACCGGCTTGGCACGACCGCAGCCCGCAGACAGGCGTGGAATGAATCGCTCCTGGTCATGCTTTAGTACGCGCCAGAGTAGGTCCGCCGCCCGCTCGCGGGTGAGCGGCTGCCACGGCAGGTAACTGTGCTGCGGCAGGATGTCCTCGGCGGCAATGGCTTCGGTATACGGCTTGTACCACTGTTTGCCCTCTCCCTCGGTCACCTGGTGCCCGTAGGCGTGCAGCACCATTTTTACTGCTTCTGCGAAGTTCACGGTTTCCTCACCGCGGAACGTGCCGTCGGGGTAGCCGCTCACGATGCCGCGCTGCTTGGCAGTGCAGACGTACGGTGCATACCAGGCGTCCGGATTCACGTCCGAAAAACAGCGTCGCTGACTGGGGGTGACTTTGCTCTTTCCGGCAAAGATGAGCTTAAGCAGCTCGGCCCGATTGATGGTTTGCGTCGGCTTGAACGTGCCGTCTTCATAGCCGCCGACAATGCCTTTCTCCTGTAAATATTCCACCGCTTCGCGGTAGCGGAACCATCGGTCTTGCATGTCGGGAAAAGCCCCGTTACTTGCGGCGTGAACCGGTACACACGGCGCAAGTTGAGCCAGTACGATCGCCAGTGACAGCAGTCGAGTACTGCGCATTGATGCAGTGTAGCACTCTTGCTGACGGCGAATGCCGTCTTCCCTTACACCTCCGGACTTCCGGTATCCATTTTGCCGCTACGCAGGTCGCGGCGAGCTTGCTCGGCGAGCTGCTCGTAGCGGTGCTTGAGCATGGCAAGTTCCTGGGGGGTAAGCTCCTCTAAGTCCATGAGCGCGTTGTGTCCTTTGGTCGCGCGAATCAATTCGTCGAGCTTAATTTGGAGTGCCTGCGTATCGCGGTTTTGGGTGTTTTGAATGAGGAACACCATGAGGAATGTGACGATGGTGGTGGCGGTGTTGATGACCAGCTGCCACGTGTCGCTGAAGCCGAACAGAGGTCCGGTGACCAGCCAGATCGCAATGATGGTGGATGCCAGTAAAAATGCCATGGGGTGCCCGGTGAACATGGAAGTCCACTTGGCGAAGTGCAGGAACAGGTGGTGCTTTTTCCTCCTGTGCCTGGAGAGCGTTGCAAGGTGGTTGAGTCGCATGATTGCGGGGTGAAGATTAGCGTTTCCAGCGTGGGGCAAAACGAATGCACCAGGTGTAGAACCTGGCCAGCAGGATGTTCATGCCATGAGAGCGCATGGATGCGTAGCAAATGCGCTGAAACTCCTTGAGGTCGGTACCCTCGTAGCACAACTTCCCGTTTGCATAGCAGTAGCTGCAGTAGTCGGGGTGTTCGCGTTTGCCGGGATCTTTGGCAAAAGGCATGAGACAGCTGGTGCAGGCAGTGCATGTAGACATACCCGCAAATTGTACCACGCCCGGCTACGCGGTTTGCTATGCTGCTGCCATGCAGGCTTACTCGTGGTATTCGCAATTGCGCAAGCCTTCCTGGGCGCCGCCGCCAGGCGTCTTCGGCCCGGTGTGGACTGTGCTGTACCTCATCATCTTCTTTTCGTTTACTGCCGCATTCGGCTTGGTTGCCGAGGGGGTGCTTCCGCGTATCGCACTCATTCCTTTTGCATTGAATTTGGCGGCGAATTTCGCATTCACACCGCTGCAGTTCGGCCTGCGAAACAACCTGCTTGCAAGCATAGACATCTTGGTCATTTGGGCCACCATCGTTTGGGCGATGGTCGTCACGTACCCGCTTGTTCCCTGGATTGCCCTCGCCCAAGTGCCGTACTTGCTGTGGGTGACGTTTGCCACTGCTTTACAGCTGACCATTACCTACCTCAATCGCAACACATGAAGCAGCTCCGCTTGTTTCTTACGGGCTTGCCGGTATTTATGACGCTGGACCTGCTCTGGTTGGGTATTGTGGCCAGGCCGCTGTACCTGCGCGACATGGGACACTTGTTGCGTGCCGATGTGCGTTGGGATGCCGCGGTGGCGTTTTACTTGTTGTTTGTCTGGGGCATTACCGTCTTTGTCAGCCAGCACGCTTGCGCTGCACGCAGTCTAAAACAGGCAGTATCCAGAGGCCTGCTGTTCGGACTCGTGACGTATGCGGCATTTGACCTTACCGGATTGGCGGTGCTGAAAGACTGGCCAGTCATGCTTTCGTGTATCGACATGGCATGGGGGGCTTGCATCAGCGCCGTGGTGGCAGGCACTTCGGTGGCACTGCACCGTCGCTAACGCTGCTTGCTTCGCGAGTAGACGGTAATACCATCGTTTGGTAACAGCAGCAGGTGCAACGAGTCGGGCGTTGCCAGAAGCACGCGGTACCCGCGCTTGGCATTGGTGCCGGTTTCCAGGTACACGCCGCCGGCAACCGGGTGCGGTTCTACTGAACTTGGAACATGCCCGGCATCGTACAATCCGCACGGTTCGGGAGTGCCGCCGTTCCAACGGCACAGGCCGTCTGTATCGAACGTCAGCGTCAGCATGGCTGACTGCCACGAGCCGACGATGTGCAAAGAAGCGGTCTTCACATCCAATTCCGGCACACGTTTGTTTTCTGCCGTGCCGCGCAGCACGCGGGAGAACGTAGGCCACCCCAGCAGTGCGAGCAGGACAATGGCAACGATAATGCCATTACGGCGGACAATGCGGTCTTGTTTCATACGGGCACTGTAAAGGATTCACGATGGTTCCGAAACACCAGCAGTTCACATGCCGAGATGGCATGGACGCGGCTTTCATTCGCTGTGGTCCTTTGCTACGCTGCCATGCCGTATGGCACAAAACCACATAGATACCTCGCTGCCTCACTCGGCGGCAGGGGAGCAGGAAGGCGGAGAGCGTTCGCTGTTTTACCGTTTTCTACGGATTCCGCGCGACGTTCTAGCGCGCGATATGTTCCGCGCCATTCGGCAGTATTGCTGCGGGCACGTGCTGGATGTGGGCGGATGGGACTTTTTTCTTACCTTGCGCAAGAAAGGCGTGAAGTTCGACCGTTGGACTACGCTGGATAACTCGGACAAAAAAATGTTGGTGCTGGATGACCCGCGGTTCGAGTGCGTGCTGGGAGACGGCTGCAACATGAAGTTTGCCGATAACTCGTTCGATACCGTGCTGAACATTCAGGTGCTGGAACACGTGTTCGACCCCATTCGCATGGTCGCCGAAATCGGACGCGTGCTCAAACCGGGCGGACATGCGGTGTTCCTCATTCCGCAGACGGCCTACATGCATTTTGCGCCCTACCACTACTACAACTTCACGCGTTTTTGGATCGAGGAAGTCATGAAGCGCTCGGGCTTGAGCATCGTGGAGCTGAAGTGCATTGGCGGCACGTGGTCTTCCATGGCCATGCACAGCATTTTCTTCTTCATTCAGACCATGCGTTTGCACGGGTATTCCGTGCCGGAGTGCAAGCGCAGCTGGAAGTACTGGGTGCTGCTGCCATTCATGATTCCGGTGGCGCTGTGCATTATCCCGCTTGGCTTTCTCTTCAGTCTGGGAGACCTTACCGAGTCTGCAAACAACCACTTGGTAGTCGTACGCAAGTAAGCAGGATTGCAGCGAGGGTGCCGACGCGTGGATTAGGCAAGCCACAGCATAGCCGCGGCCATGGCCGCCATGCCGAAATCTTCCACCAGCGTCACGTTGGTAAGCGGTACGTTGATCATGGTGCCCATGCACGCGCACTTGAACTTCTCTCCCCGCGCCAAGCTGGCAACCACGCCTAGGCCGCTAAATAGCATGAGCACCAACGTGACCCAGTTGGCTGTCTCCAGCTGCATCCGCGTGATGTATGCCAGGCCCAATGCCAGCTCTAGAAGCGGGTACAGGTAGCCGTACGCGGGCAGCTTGGCCGCAAGCAGGTCGTAGCGGGCGTATCCACGCGCAAAGCCGCCGATGTCCAGCAACTTCAAGCCCGAGAACACCAGGAAGAACCCGCCCATGAAGTTGAGCATGAAGTCGTGCCAGTGTCCCACGGTGACTGCGGAGGCCAGTGCCACCATGCCTACAATGACGAACAGTGGGCGGTACGTACGAAGCCAGCTTTGGGTGGGAGCATCTGTCATATGCCTAGCGTACTCCCTTCCGGCGCACCCTGCTCTTTTTTGCCACTTTTTTCTGCTGCGCCACTCGCATGGCGCTTATGCGCCGAATGAGCGTTACCGGCATCGGCTTGTCCAGAGGGAATTGAATGGCACCTTTCGATGTCTTGTATCCGGCAAGCTGCTCCTTGAACGCCACAATGGCACCCGGCCCCGGGAAAAAGCCGATATGCTTTTGAAAGCCGCCGAAATGCACCAGGTTGCCGTTAAGCCGAAAGGTCGGAATGCCGTAGCGCACTGTTTCCTCGGTGTCTTTTGGAACGGCGCTTTGTATGGCTGCGTACACCTCCTTCAGTGCCCGTTGCGTATCTTTTGGGAACGCGGAGATGTATATGCGGATGGGAGAGGCGCTCATGTCAGTATCCTACTGACTGTCTGTCGCCACTACAAAAACGGGACGCGGACTGCTCCGCGCCCCGTATGCATGCTACTCAACGTAACCCCACTCTTGTTGCCACTGCTTCATCATGTCTATTTCGCGTTGTTGCGTTTCAATGATGTCCTTGGCCATTTGACGGATTTCTTCGTGCTTGGCGTTTTCCAGCACCAGCTTGGCCATGTCCACGGCGCCTTGGTGGTGGGGGATCATGCCGATCAAGAAAGCCTTGTCCAACTCGTCGCCAGTCTTGCCTTTCAGCATGTCGACCATTTCGCCCATGGTCATGGAAGAATCGTGCATCGTGTGGCCATTTGGCATGGTGTGCATGCCTTGCGTTTCGGTTGCTGTGCCGGATGGCTGGGCGTTGCAACTTGCAAGCAGCATGGCAAGGGCCGCAGTCGCGAACAGAGTCTTGTTCATGGTGGTATGGGAAATGGAAATAAAGTGAGACCATCGCAAGTATAAACTCACTTCCTACGTGGCGGAATCCTTCCGCGTCACAGGCATACACTCCCGAATTGACTCGTCGCATTCGCTCTGCGACCATGCGGCCATTATTTATTTTCCTTCATTTCCTGTGCGTCTCCTTTCTTCCGTTGCCACCGGCGGTCTACTGTTTTTGGCTACCACCGGCATCGCTCTTGCCGCGCCCAACGCGGACTTAAGCGTAAGTATTTCCGCTCCTGCCACCGTGGCAATTTCCACTGCCACCACCTACACGGTGACGGTAAAGAACCTCGGTCCCAACACCGCCACCACGGTCAATGCGCTCGTCACGTTCCCGCAGACCGACACCAGCCCGCAGGTCTACGTTCTGGGCAACCTGTCGGAGTCCGACACCCGCTGCAACATCGTCAATCGTCAGCTGACCTGCTCGCTTGGCAGCCTGAAGAAAGGCAAGTCCGCCAGCTTCAGCTACTCCTACACCGCCCCGGTAAGCACCAAGTCCTTGCAGATGACGGCATCTGCAACGTCCGATCTGCCCGACTTGGTATCCGGCAACTCCAGCGCATCGGTAGTGCCGAATTTGGTGTACCCCTCCCGTCCCATCACTTCGGCTACGGTGACGAATTCGCACTGCACCGGCACCAGCCTGACCTCGTACTTCGAGTGCTTGCTGTTCCCCAGCTCTATTTCGTCGCACACGACCACGCTGAATTTGGATAACACTATTACCTTCACAGCTCCCGGCTACACCGGCACTTGGTCGCAGAACGCAGCCAAGACCACGCTGTTCTTCGAGTACTTCGAGGTGACCGGCAGCGGTAGCTCCAAGGTCGCCGAGTTCAACGGTTTTGCCATCAACGGCGCCAACTGCTTCGACGGTCTGACCAACTTCTTCCCGGCCAGCACGTACGTAAGCCCATACCGCGTTTGCTTGCCATAATATCGCTGTAGAACGACAAACAAGGGCCCGGGTCTCCGGGCTCTTTTTGTTTTGAGATTACTTGAACCACTTCTTGGCCGACGGCCTGCGGTGCGGGCAGCCAGGCCAGCAGCAAGGGCGACGCTTGCCTTCCAGTAGTTGCTCCTGCATGCGTTCGATATGCTCGGCACGGGTCTCCGGCTTCTTCACGATGGTCGTCCAGCAAATCCACTCGTTGCGGGCAAGCGGGGTAAGGTCGTTCCATGCCTCAAGTACGTCCTTGTTTGCGGTGAGTGCCTTGCGCATGTCCGGCGGAACGGTATGTACGACGCCGGTGGCAACGTGTTGCTTGGACATGGCGTCATTGTAACAAGAATGTTTGCTGTAACGCAGGTTGTACGCGCGGCGTTGTTCCGGCGCTAGTCATTTTCCTTGCCGTGAAAATGCTGGTGCAGCACAAGAAAATCTGCGCGAGAGCTCGCGATTCTCTCCTGCACTTCTTTGAGTGTTGTGATTCTAGCCGCAAAGGCATATCCGGGTATTTCGAATGCAATTGCCTGATCTTCGGTGTCTCCGGCGATAACGACAGCACTGTGGATATGACTTACGAACTGTCGAGGGTTCCTATCAAGCATATTTGTCGATCCCCATTGGACTCCCATCGGCATGCCGAACCGATCTAGTGCCTTTTGATACGGAATTTCTTCGCCTTTCATCAGCATTTGGTTACCCCGTTTTCCGCCGAATGTTGCAGTGTTGTTCAGGACGACATTCGCGCCTTGGTAGCAGTTGAGAGTGTCACCCTTGCCCTGCAGTAGTTGATACATTCTCGTAGCCCATTCTCCATGAATTTCTGCCACGGTTGCTTCTGCAGTGGCTATGGCATAGCAATCGGCCACTGCACCGGGCAAGAGCAAGTAACGCGAAGGCAGAGTACGCACGTCATGCTCCATATATTATTATTATAAAATATTGGATGATTTTATCAAATACGAGGCATCCTGACTTGATTGCCGCATACGCGTTCTCTTGGCCTTTGCCGTCTTACGGAGTCCCACACGCCCTTGGAGTGGCGCTAGAACACGGAACGATCGTGCTAGCGTCGAGTGCCGGTACCCCTCACTTTCCCGATAATGTGCGCAATTCCCGCTGAGACAAGGGCGACAGCGGCAAGATAGAGAATCACAGGGATAAAGCCGAGGAACGCCGATATCACGACGAAGCCGTACGTGAAGTCTGCAGCACTGCGGAACAGAGGGCCGTCGATTACACATGCCTTCACCATGCCGCTGCCCTCATTCCAACCGGAGCAGTTGAGCATGACTACGATCGGCACGAGCAGTGCGATGGCGGTAGCCACGATAGGGATCACAGGAAGTTTCCTCATTTGTGTATGCATATTGTCTTGAGAGAGATGCCGTGTGTCAATTTCTGTACGGGAGAGTACATGATGGCGGATACCTGATGGCTCATGGTCTGCCCAAATGCAGGATGCGTGATTTCTATGGTTCGAAGTGCTCAGTGCGCTGTATAGCTGACGCAGTCATTGTTCCCGGGTGCGGATTACGCTAGAATATCGGCGTGAAGTTACTCAATCACTTTGGTTGGCGAAGCCAATACTTCTGCTCCGCGGAAGGCATTGCTCGCGCCTAAATGTGATCTGAGGTGAATGGAATCATGGCGCACGAAGCATCCTTTCGTCCGGAGGGCTTTCTTTTTTGTTCCATGATTTCCTACATCTTCCTTATCGGCTACTGGTGGCACTCTCTCGGCGACGGGAAGGGGTTGTGGCGTCGGTGCTCCTAAGTAGGGGCCACGCAGAACCCACGCCTTCCCGGTCGCCGATCGGGAAGGCGTTTTTCTTTTTTCTTCTTTTTCAACCCTATGACATCCCTTCTTTCTCGCCAACGCATCGACGATCCGCCCGTACCTCATGTACGGCACGGACATACCCTGCTGTTTGGCACATCTGCGGGCATCCGCAACGTACACGACCCGCGCGCGCTGCCCATGGATACCATTACCTACTTTTTACGTGCCAATGCCGCCCGAGAACGCATCGACAATGGCAATGGCTTGTTCTTTGCCTTCGATAAGCGCCTGCATGGCGACACATCGGATCACGCGGCCATTCAGCAGCGTACCGAGCGCTTGCGTCAACTTCTGGGACTGCTGCTGCCTGACTTTGCCATGAAAACGCATAGCGAACTGGAAGAGCGCGGACTTGCTGCCACCATAGAGCGCGTAGAGCCTTGTCCCGCGATAGAAAACGAGGAGTTGCGGCAGTACACCCGCGTGCAGACCGCTCAGGTGCTCCAGCTGTACGAGGAGTCCCTGCAGGGCGCCAAACAGCGCTTTGCAAAGTTCGGCTGGATTCTTTCGCGGCGCGCGAACGGCGTGCCCGTCGGAGGCGAAGTGAATTTTGATCAGCTGCTGCCGGACACCATACCCATAGAGCGCGTGTATACGGCGCCCGCATTTCCACTGGATTCCACCAACGGCAAAGCGCCGTACTTGCTCAGCGAATCGGACAGGCAGACGAGAGTGTGCCTTGCAGACCGTGAGGCGGATATCGGACCGGAAGTACTGAAGGTGCGCTCCGGAATCAATCGCGTCATGTTCCGTACCTTGCAGGTTACCGCCGAAGCCGTACTTGGAGATCGCAGCGAGATCCATAGCCCAGATGACGAACTTGTCACGCTGCCTCTCACCAAGGCCATGCGCCAGCAGGTGACCGACGAACGCGAACTTGCCGATCTGCGGGAGCTCTTATCCGCATCCCTTCGCAAACTGCTGCCATGACATCTCGCACCCCCACCATCGGCATCATTGGCGGTTTCGGCGCGGATACCAGCGCTACATTCTGTGTCCGGCTGGTCGAGCACGCTCATCGGCTTAAGCCATCCCATCCTCCCGCCTTCGTCGTGGATTTTGTGTCCGTTCCTCCCGCGTTGTCCGGCAAGGCAATTCGAGGATCGCGCGAGGCGGCTGCGATGCTGGTAGAAGCAATAAATCGCAGCATTGTACGTTTGCACAGCGCTGGCGTGCAGGCAGTAGCCTTTCCCTGCAATACCATGCACATATTCGCAGATGCATTTGTGCTGCCGCAGCAGGTGCAGCTGCTGCACATTGTAGACACGGTTCTCCACGAATTGCGCAGCCGCGGCATAACCCGCGTAGGCATGCTGGCCACACAGCTCACCGTGTCGTCGCGGCTGTACGAAGACCGCTTGGCTGCAGCCGGCGTTCACTGCGTTGCCCCCTCGGCATTGCTGCAACAACAATTGAGCGAGGCCATCGGATCTTTTGTAGAAACCGGCAAAGTATCCCCGGGCACCGCGGAAGCGCTGCACTGCTGCTTCGATGAATTCCGCCGTCAAGGCGTTAGCGCGGTCGTATTTGGCTGCACCGATGTAAGTAGCATGCTCCAGCGTTGCGAATTCGCTGCGCCCATACCCTGCATAGACTCCATGAATGTCTTAGCGAAAGCATGTGCACGGCTTTGTGTGTAGCACGCAAGAAACGGGGGTAGTACCTGCCCCCGTTTTTCTAGTGTTTTGATGGAAATGGTGGAAAGGATACGCAACGAGTGGAATCAGATTGTAGAAGCTTTTCAGACATTTTCTAAACAATTGGCAAAAACTTGATTTATAATCCGAACGTTATGTTCCTGAATCGAGATCGCAATGTCTTTAGGTTCTTTAAGAAAGATGCATTGCCAGGTGTCTTGATAGTTTTAGGTCTTGTTTATGCATCTTTAACCGACACACTTCTCTCTGTTTTTCGCGATGTTGCTAAGCAGCGTGGGGAAATCGAGTACACAGCGTTCTTTTCAGCAGTTGTTATTTTATGGTTGGTTACAACAGTTGTCTTAATTAGATTTGCAAGGAAGGTCTATTTTGAATTTGTCTTGAGTGCGGCTAACCCGAAAGGAGACACCGTTCCCCGTGGAGCCTTGGGTGTCACTATGATGGTTTTTGAGTTGGGTGCCAACGAGAATGATGGGATCTTGAAGAGCCTAAAACTTCTTCATTCAGGAGGGAATCCAAAAGAAATAGAAAGAGTGTATGTGACAATCGAAGGTGCAAGAATTTCATCTGTAGGGAAAATTGGCGCAGATGGGCGGGTGACATGCAATTTTATCAGAAGGATTCCAATAAAATTAGGTAGAAAAACAAGGATTTGTATTAATGCTGATTTTTCTCGTAGCGCAAGCGCAGGCGGGACGCATCGATTCTTGATAGAGGGTGAGGATGGCCTTATCGCAAATGCCGATGAAATTAAAGGAACATTTCCTGCTCGTGGAAATAATTTTACTTTGGGAAATGTTACGTCCGGGCTGATTTCTCTTTCCTACACGGCATTTAAAAGTAGTTCTATTTTGGGACGTTTTATTCTCGCCGTGGATCGGGTTGAGCACCAAACGCTGTATTCAATTACCCTGAAAAAGCTTGGCAATATTGATGATTCAAAGATCAGGAATATTTTTATAACGGATACTTCGGGCCGAAAACTAACAACAAATATTTCCTCTGTGGTCGATGGATATATCACTGCCATCTTTAATCCTCCATACACAATATTA
>CAZENR010000014.1:0-34353 GCA_964513925.1 uncultured Candidatus Peribacteria bacterium | reverse complement strand
GGTTTGCGCGGCGATACCGCCCAGGGTGGCGACAAGCCTGCAAAGCTGGAGAGCGGCGCCACCATCAGCGTCCCCCTGTTCATCAACGAGGGCGACAAGATCAAGATCAACACCGAGCGCTGGGAGTACGTAGAGCGCGCGAACGACAAGAAGTAATTTCATTACACAATGCACTATAAAAAGCCGGACAACTGTCCGGCTTTTTCTGTATCAAATGAGCTTTTTAAGCAGCTCATTGACCATGGCGGGGTTAGCTTGGCCTTTGCTCTGCTTCATGACCGCACCCACTATGGCTCCCAGTGCGGCCTGCTTGCCAGATTTATAGGAAGCGATGGCGTCGGGATTGGCGGCAATTGCTTCCTGTACCAGCTTCTCAATAGCGCCCGTGTCCGAGACCTGGCTCAAGCCTTCTTCCTGGATGATCTGCTTGGGAGATTTCTTGGTGTCCACCATTTTCTCGAGCACGCTCTTGGCGGTATTTACCGAAATGGTGCCTGCCTTTATTACTCCGGCAAGTTCCACCATTGCGGCCGTCGTCGGGCCTTCATGCAGGAGTAAGTTGCGCTCTTTTAAAAAGCCGAGCAGCTGCGTAAGCACCAGCGACGAGGCGCGTTTGGCATCGCCGGAGGCGTTCTTTACGGCATCGAACATGACCTGCAACGCAGGTTGATCCACTAGCATGGTCGCTTCGGCACCCGTCAGGCCCATGCCCATGTATTCGGCTTTGGCCTCAGACGGAAGCTTTTGCATTCCCGTCGTGGCATCTGCAATCGACTTGGCATCTAATTCCAACGGGGGAATGTCCGGCTCCGGGAAGTAACGGTAATCGGCGGCGGACTCCTTATCTCGCAGCAAGACGGTTTTCTCATCTTCGTCTATCCAGCCGACGGTGGTTTCGCCGGTGGGTGCTTTGTTCTCTGCCCACAGCTTGCGCAACTGCTTTTCTTGGTAGTGCAGCGCTTTCTCCAGTGCTTTAAACGAGTTCAGGTTTTTAATTTCCACACGGGGATACAGCTTCGAATCACCCTTGGGTCGCAGTGAAATACTGGCATCGAAACGCATCATGCCTTTGTACATGTCGGCTTCGCTGGCATTTGCCGCAATGAGGATGCGACGTAGCTCTTCGGCGAATGCGCTGGCCTCCTCTGCGGAGCGCAAATCCGGCTCAGTCACTATTTCCATAAGCGGAGTGCCGGCACGGTTATAGTCACACAGCGACGCGCCGGCGCGGTGCTGCAGTTTTCCGGCATCATTCTCAATGTGCAGTCGGTGGATGCGACATACCATCGTGTCGCCGCTGTTACCGTCGGGTTTTTGGATGGCATAGCGCACCTCGCCATGGCTGCTAAGCGGGTGTTTGTACTGCGAAATTTGAAAGCCGGAAGGCAAGTCCGGATAGAAGTAGTTCTTGCGGTCAAAATGACTTTTTTCGTTCACGGTGCATTTGAGCGCCTTGGAGGCGCGAATGGCTTTTTGAATAACCGCCCGATTCGGAACGGGGAGCGTGCCGGGGTGCCCCATGCAGACCGGACATACGGTCGTGTTTGGCGGCTTGCCCCATGCATCGTTGTCGCAGGCGCAGAACATCTTCGTCTTTGTGTTCATCTGCGCGTGGACTTCCAATCCGATAATGGCTTCCAGTTCAGTTGGCATGCGCAGAGAGTACCTGGTGCGGCGCCCGCCGGGCAACGGCAGAGAAAAAGTTGAATGAAGAGCGCTGTCGCTTACAGTTGGTACGGATGAATGGTTTTGGCAATAATCGGCTTACCGATGCGATGCAAGAGGTGGATGTCACCGACTCTGTCGTCATGAACGGCGAAGAGCATGTGCAGGGCAATGTTGTGCTTTGGGTGATTATGAAGGATTTTGGCCCCGGCTTGCTGGCACATATTCGAGGCATCGTGCAGAACGAGCACGATGCGGAGGATGTGTTGCAAGAGGTGTATCTCTCGGCATCCATGAAGTATGCAACATTCCAGCAGGAGCGTGCACTACGACCGTGGTTGTATGCCATTGCCCACAACCATGCTATCGACTTCCTGCGTCGCAAACATCGGCGCGTGCGGCTTGTTTCCCATATTGCTCAAGAGTCGCCTCACGATGCAGAAGGGCTGACGCCTGAGGCGCTCTTGTTAGACGACTCAGTGAAAGATCCGGTCGATACGATGATCGCGGATGAACGTGCCGAGTTTATCAGGGCACTGGTTGCCAGTTTGCCTAATCAGAACCATCGGCAAGTTGTGGAGTTGGTGCATGTACGAGGATTGAAATATCGGGAGGCTGCCGATGCGATCGGTATTTCCATAGGGACGCTGAAATCGCGGCTGCATGCCGCCATGATCCAGTTGCGAGAATTAGGTCAAAGTGCCGGAGAGCCATGAGTCATGGGCTGTGCGCGGTCTACGATCAGCATGCCATCCAAGTGATCTACCTCATGCTGCACCACGCGGGCGTCCCAGCCATGCAGCTTCAGTTCGTGCTGCTTGCCGGCTGCATCCTGGTATTTTAGAAGAATATCGGTATGTCTGGCCACCTGCAGCCAGACATTCGGCAAGCTTAAACATCCTTCTTCCATCACATCCATCTCTTCGCTCTTCCACAGAATTTCCGGGTTGATGAGCGGTACCAACTTCTTACGCTGAAACATGACGATGCAGACGCGCTCGCTTCGGTTGACCTGTGGTGCCGCAAGCCCCGCGCCCTGGGCGTGGTTGGTTGTTTCGATCATGTCTTCGATCAACCGCGCCAATTCCTTGGTGACTTTCGGCACCTTCTTGGTTTTCGACCGCAAGATGGGCGTGGAGGCGCCGGTGACAATTGGCAGAACCGCCATGCGCCGATTGTACGCAAAAAACAGCGTTCTGCCAGCCTCAAACCCGTTTAGCGAGCCATTGCCCGCAAGCCTGCCGCCTCACGCAATTCCTCGAGCGAGCCAACGCCTGCCTTTCCAAGCATTTTGATGAGTGCGTGCGCGGTCAGGATGACATCCGGCAAAGCGCGGTGGCGATTTTGCGGCAACTGCAGATTCAGGCGCCTGGCAACGGCATCCAAGCTGTGACCAAAGTCCTGCGGGAATGTACGCTGACTTAAACGCATGGTGCAGAAACACTCAGGTAAATCCACATATCCCCAGCAAAATTCCTTTTCGCAGTCGAGAAAGCTCATATCGAAGGCGGCGTTGTGTGCCACAAGAAACGATCCGGCTGCGAATTCCAAGAACTTCGGCAGCACCTGGTCAATCGTCGGGGCGGACTGCACCAATTCATCGCTGATCTTATTCACTTGCTTGGCTTCCCAGGGGATAGGGCGCTCCGGGTTCACTAGCGAGACGAACGTGCGTGTTTCATCCACCTGGCCGTTCTCCACGCGCAGACCGGCGATTTCGATGATTCTGTGGCCTTTCCTCGGCTCGAGGCCTGTCGTTTCCACATCGAACACGGTGAATGCGGGCATGGATGACATACCGGCGCAGACTACGATTCGGTTGCCGTATTTTCAAGTGCGCCTCGGCCGATCTATGGTCTTCGCCAACTCCGTTCTTCGCTACACTGCTTCCGTGCCAAAACTTACCGTCGATATCGTCCTGCGCAGGCTCTCGAATTTGTACCCCGATGCGCGCTGCAGCCTGGATTGGAAGACGCCGCTGGATTTGCTGGTTGCCACAATCTTGTCGGCACAATGCACCGACAAGCGTGTGAATATTGTCACGAGATCGCTTTTCAAAAAATACCGTAGGCCGCAAGACTACCTTGCTGTGTCGGTATCGGAATTGCAGCACGACATTCGCTCGTGTGGCACGTTCCGCATGAAGGCGCTTGCCATCCGTGAGAGTTGCGCTGCAATTGTGCAGCGTTTCGGCGGCCGCGTGCCAAAGTCCATGCAAGATATGGTTTCGCTGCGGGGCGTGGGGCGTAAAACCGCTTCGGTCGTGCTGTCCACTGCATACGGTATAGAGGAGGGGATAGCCGTGGACACGCATGTCACGCGTTTAAGCAAGCTGCTGGGCCTTACCCGGCACACTGCACAGGCCAAGATAGAGCGTGACCTGATGCGGAAAACGCCTCGCAACGACTGGTCGCGGCTGTCGCATTTGCTCATTGCTCACGGCCGCGCCACGAATGCCGCCCGCAATCCGGTGGCGGCACTTGCTCCATTTGCCGATCTTCTGGGGGAGGAAGTTCATTCGCAGAACAGGCGAAAGCGATCGTTATCGCGGGCCGGGAAATAACAGGAATGTGTTACCATGGCGAACGATATGCGTAGTGCAATCATTGCATCGGGAACAATCGCCCTTCTCGCACTTACTGCTTGCGGCTCGCCAGGAACGCCGGTCGTGCCTGCGCCTCCGCAAACAGCCGGAGGAGAAACCGGCAGCACATTGAAGCAAGCGTCGAACGTGTACTACCGCGATTTTTCCGATGGCGATCCGCAGGAAGGCCTGCCGGTGGCGCTCTTCTTCCACCAAGTCGCAGATCCGTTCTCGCAGCGCAGCGACCGCTCCTTGCGCCAGTGGTATGCATCCGGTTCGGTGAATATTTCCACCCTTCGTCTGGACGCCGGGGTTGCGTCGGGCATGACATTGAAATACTCGGTTCTGCTGCCGGATACGTTCGTATTCCTTAATGCTTCTGGCTCGAAAATCTCCTCTATTCTGCACCCGACTCCCGAAGAGTTGCGGGCACTTCTTTCCCGTTAAACCATGCCGTCGCTACTACTCGCAATGTTTGTTGCCGGCATGCTGACCATTTTCCTGCCGTGCATTTTACCGCTGCTGCCAATTGTGCTCGGCGTCAGTATCGCCGGACGCAGCAAATGGCGGCCACTCTTCACGGTGCTGGGCATGGTTATCAGCTTTGTGGCATTCACCTTTCTGCTGCTTGTCGTCCTCTCGCGTTTTATTGAACTGGCCGACATTATCCGCATCGCTACGTACCAGCTCTTACTGCTGTTTGGAGTATGTTTTGTCACGGAAAGCCGTCCAGTACGCTGGACAGTTGCCGCGCTTGGCGGACTGTTTTTTCTACTCAAAGGGTCGACAGCTGTCGTGTTGGCATCGCTGCTCGGCGTCGTATCTGTTGAAGCGGGGGGCCAAGTTGCTTCCGGCATTCAGCAATTTGGAACAAAGGTGCAGTCTGCATCGCGCGGGATCCTTGGCGTCGATTCACCCATCAATGCGCTGATCATGGGTTTGACACTGGGCTTGGTCTGGGCGCCTTGTGCCGGCCCCGCTCTGGGTTTCGCGCTTACCGTCGTTCGCGAACAGCCCGGCCCGTTGGCGCTTGCGTACTTGCTTGCCTATGGCCTGGGAACCGCCGTTCCGCTCCTCTTCGTCGGGTACGGCGGGCAGGCGGCCGTGCATTCCGTGCGTGCGATTGCCAAGTACAGCGGGCGCATAAAGCAGATTGCGGGCGCACTGCTCATGCTTACCGCGCTCACGCTGCAACTCAACGGTTTCACTTCGTTGCAGATTTGGCTGCTTGAACGCACCCCGTTCGGAGATCTGGGGACTCGCTTGGAGGAAAGCTTGTTCGGTAGCGCCTTCGACGACGCGCGCGCACCCGCTCAGCCATCATCTTCCTCTGCTTCCCAACCCTCTTCCTCCGCCGATGCCATGCAATTGCCAGCACTGCCCGTCATTGTTCGTGCCCCATCGGAGTATCCCGGATTGGGCCCGTGGCATAACGGCCAACCTCTCACCAAGGCCGATCTGCAAGGGAAGGTTGTTCTGGTGGACTTTTGGACATACAGCTGCATCAACTGCATTCGTACCCTTCCCTACATTCAAGGGTACTGGGAGAAATACAAGGATACCGGCAAGTTTGTCCTGCTCGGCGTGCATTCGCCCGAGTTCGTTTTTGAGAAGAGTCAGGCTAACGTGGCGGCAGCCATTCGCAACCATGGGCTTTCCTATCCCATTGCCCAAGACAATGATTTCGCCACCTGGGATGCATTTGCGAACCGCTATTGGCCGGCGAAATACTTGATCGATGCCAACGGGTACATTCGCTATACGCATTTTGGCGAAGGCAGTTACCAAGAAACAGATCTGGCCATTGCCAGTTTGCTCAAGGAAGCGGGCGTGACGCTGCCCAACGATGTCGGCATGCCGCAGCAGCCGTCTGTCGGTCGCGGTAGCCGCTCAATTACACCCGAGACATACCTCGGCGCTCGCAGCTGGCCAGCTCTTGGCAACAGCCAAGGCGAGCCTACCGATTCCACCATCAGCTACGTCTCTCCCCAAACACTGGAAGCAAACAAGTTCTACCTAGTTGGGGATTGGACGTTGGTCGATGGTGAGTACCAGCGTCTGGAGGGCAAAAGCGGCGAAATTCGCATGCGGTTTACCGGCGGCGAAATCAATCTCGTTCTCGCCCCCGGCGACCAGAAGCGCACTGTTTCCGCCGAAGTGCTCATAGATGGCAAGAGCGTGAAAGCCTTCGATGTTAACCGGGACGATCTGTATCAGCTGTTTCAAGGCGAGTATGGCGAGCATGAACTTGTGCTGAAGCTTGCAGGCCCAGGCGTAGAGGCGTACGCCTTCACGTTTGGACAGTGATTCGGGCGCAAGCGCTCCAGCTGTATAACGGTGCCGACATGACGCGCGATTATTCAGTCGCGCATAACGTCGTTGCTTACGCCGCGTTCTCTGCAACCTCGCGATGTGGGATGGAGCTCGTAAGATCACACCCGCCGTCGCAGCAGGTTTCACATAACGTACCGCAACGGGCGCAGAAGCGCTTCAGCTTTCGATCTATGTATCTGTCACTGGCGCATAGCGGACAGCAATCGCCAACCAGTGCTCGGCGGGTGTCCGGTCGCCCCTCATGGAACTGCTGGTACATGGATGCAAGTGTACGCTCGTTCTTGCATCCACGAAAACGGCCCCGATGCGACGGGGCCGTGATATGCCTTATTGCACAGCGTCAGAAGTCGTAGGCTTCTTCTCCATGCAGTGCGCGATCCAGTCCATCTTGCTCTTCTTTCGGTTCCACATGCACGTTCATGCATAGCTTAAGAGCAGCAATGATCACGTAGGTCATGACGAATCCAAACGCCATGGCAATCGCGGTGCCTTGCAGATTGGCCATAAACAGTGCCATGTTGCCTTCCAGTAACCCAGAAAATCCGCCGACGGACTTTGCGGCAAAGACGCCGGTTAATACTGACCCCACAATACCGCCGACACCATGGCAGCCCCATACGTCCAATGCGTCATCCCACCCCACCTTCATGCGGAATTTCACTGCCGAGAAGCAACAGATTGCTGCAACGACGCCAATGATAAGCGATGCCTTGGGTGCAACGTATCCGGCAGCGGGAGTAATGGCCACCAACCCAGCAACCGCGCCCGTCAGGGCGCCGACCATGCTTGGGCGACCGTCTATCAACCATGACAGCAGCAGCCATGTCACCATGGCGACCGAAGCAGCGATGTCCGTATTTGCAAATGCCATAGCTGCCTGTCCATTGGCTCCCAGGGCGCTACCCGCATTAAAGCCGTACCAGCCGAACCAGAGCAGTCCTGCGCCCAGCGCCACATGCGTAATGTTATGTGGCAAATGGGAAACATTCTTGCGTTTTCCCAGTGCAAACACCGATGCCAGTGCCGCCATACCTGCGCTGATGTGCACAACCGTGCCGCCTGCGAAGTCGATGGCGCCGAGTTTTGCGATAATGCCCCCGCCCCATACCCAGTGGGCGAGCGGCGCATACACCAACACGCTCCACAGCGTAAGGAACACCAGGTAACTCTTAAAGTTCATGCGTTCCGTGAATGCGCCGGTAATGAGCGCAGGAGTGATGATTGCAAACATCATCTGGAATACGAAGAATGCCAGGAATGGGATGGTTGTTCCGTACACCGTATGTGGTTCCATGCCCACGCCGGTAAGCAGTGCGTAGTCCAGTCCGCCGATCCAGCCGTGCACGCTGGGCCCAAACGACAAGGAGAAGGTGATTACTGCCCACAACACGGTGACTAAACCCATGGAAATGAAGCTCTGCATCATGATGGTCAGTACGTTTTTGCGCTTTACCAGTCCGCCGTAAAAGAAGGCCAGACCTGGAGTCATAATTGCCACAAGTGCAGCAGAAAGCAGTACAAATGCGGTATTACCTGTATCAATCATGGGAGAAGAGGGAAAATGGCATAAGGCGAAGTCGGGGTTACGAGGCCAGCGCCGGTCGTAACCCGCGACTCGCAGTGGAACTAGACGTCGTAGTACTTGAAGAACTCACCGGCGGTTGGCCGCTTGCGTTCGTCGGCAACTTCGGCGCGCTTTACCGCAATGAAGTCATCTAAGAAACGCTTGTTGAACACGCCGCCTTCCAGCAGGAACTTGTGGTCCTTCTCCAGCGCATCTAACGCGCCTGCAAGATCGTGCGGTGCGTGCGGGATCTTGGCCAGTTTTTCGGGGCTCATGTCGTATAAGTTCTCGTCGGTCGGAGCACCTGGGTCGATTTTGTTCTTGATGCCGTCCAAGCCAGCCAGCAGCATGGCTGCAAAAATGATGTACGGGTTGGCAGCTGGGTCCGGAGAGCGGAATTCCAGGCGCTTTGCCTTGGGGTTATCGGAGTACATGGGAATACGGATGGCTGCCGAGCGGTTGCGCGCCGAGTAGATGAAGTTCACCGGGGCCTCGAAGCCCGGCACCAGACGCTTGTAGCTGTTCGTGGTGGGGTTGCACAATGCGCACAGGGCTTGCGCATGCTTGAGGAGTCCGCCCATGTAGTACATGGCGGTTTTGCTCAAACCTGCGTACTCACCACCTGCAAATAGCGGCTTCCCTGCCTTCCATAGGCTTTGGTGCGTGTGCATGCCCGAGCCGTTGTCGCCGAAAATCGGCTTCGGCATGAAAGTGACGCTCTTGCCGTACTTCTGTGCTACGTTGCGGCAAATGTACTTGTAGCGCATGAGCTTGTCGGCCATGGGCAGCAGTCGGTCGAACTTCATGTCTATCTCAGCTTGTCCGCCGGTGGCGACTTCGTGGTGGAACGTTTCCACTTCGATGCCGGCCTTCTCCATCTCTATCACCATTTCGGCGCGCAGATCTTGGTGCTTGTCGTGCGGAGCGGCTGGGAAGTAGCCTTCCTTGTGACGGATGGTGTATCCCAGGTTCGCGCATTCTTCCGGGCCTTCGCCGCAGTTCCAGGTGGCCTCTTCGCTGTCTACATGATAGTGCGAGTGACCCGTTCCTACGTCGTAGCTAACGTGGTCGAAAATGAAGAATTCCGCCTCTGGACCGAAGAATGCGGTGTCAGCCACACCGCTCTTCTTTAGGTACTCCATAGCCTTCTTTGCAATCGTACGCGGGCTGCGCTCGTACAGGTCTTTGCGGTGCGGCTCACGCACATCGCACATGATCGACAGCGTAGGCTCGCTGGTGAACGGATCGACATACGCGGTGTCCGGGTCGGGAATGAGCAGCATGTCCGATTCCTGAATTTGCTGGAATCCGCGGATACTCGATCCGTCGAAGCCAGCGCCGTCCTTCAGGACGTCTTCCAGCTGATGAATGGGCTTGCTGGTGTGGTGGAGGGTTCCTGGGACGTCGACGAACGTCAGGTCCAGCACCGTGCACTTGTGCTTCTTCGCCAGTGCAATCACATCTTTATCGGTCATGGTGGAAAGGGGAAGAGAAGTAGGGGGAACGCGCACCTTGTACCTATGACTGTTGCAGCTGCTCAATATTGTTTTTGATCACAAAATTTTTACTGTTCATATTTTTTACAACAGAACAGAACATCGTTTTTTTGGCTCTGAAATTACATATTACGATACAAACGATTTCTGCATAATGCATATTGTGTTTCAGAGTTGTTCGAGAAGATAACGACTTGCTACACTACTGACGTCATGGCGAAAGATCTTCTCCATATTCTTGAGGCAGTCGGCTTAGATGAGAAGGAGTCGCAGTTGTATCTAGCTGGGTTGCAGCTAGGTACGGCACCCGCGTCCGACTATGCCAAAAAGGCGAACATGAACCGTATCACCGCGTACAACACACTCGAGGCCATGGTGCAGCGCGGCTTGCTGACGACCGTGAAGAAGGTGCGTGCCAAGTGGTACTCGCCGGTTGCCCCCGAATATTTGTCGCTGGAAGCCCGTAAGAGCGCCGAGGCGCTGGATAGGGCGTTGCCAGAACTGCGCTCGTTGCAGGGAGCCAAGTACCGCAAGCCGAGGGTGCGTTTTTTTGAGGGATGGGACGGCGTGAAGAAGGTGTACGAAGACACGCTCACTGCCAAGACCGAGATCTTGAACTTTGCCGACTCGGCGGTGCTGCGCGGCTTTTGGTCCGATTATGACGAGGAGTACGTCGCACAGCGCGTGAAGCGCGGCATTTTCTTGCGGGGGATCGCCCCGGACGATGCTGCCGGACGCAAAGTGCATGGCGAAGACAAAGATCGTCTTCGGGAGATTCGGCTTGTGGCCCCATCCATGTTTGCCTCGCGGAATGAAATCAATATTTACGACCATAAGGTTGCAATTTGCTCCTTCCCGGACGATGCAAGGTCGACGGACGACCTCTTCGGCGTCATTATTGAAAGTAAGGAAGTGGCGGTGACCCAGCGCCAAATTTTCGAAATGGCCTGGCGCTACGCAGGTATGTCTTCGGGGGAGAAGCTGCCGAAATCATCCATATTCAAGCGAAAATATATTGCCTAGCTTTGACCGTTTTTTTGAAAAATGATACAATACGTTCTTACACACATATCAATATTCCTCCCCATGCCAAGCGACAGCATGGCCGACGATCTGCTTGTAGATCGTACCTGTGCCGACATCCACGAAGCCGCCCTTGCGTGCGTTCGACCTACTCCGGCCCGTAGTCTGCACCCGGCCTTGCGCGGCCTACTTGCCTGGTCTCCGGTTGTCACGCTCGGCGTCCTTATTGGATTTGGTATGTCGACGGTGTTGGCACGCGGTATTACACAGCTTCCGTCCGGCACGCCTCAGTCAGACCCGGAGAGCGGCATGGTGCGCAGCTTTGCCGTTGGCATGCTCCCAGACGAGCAGCGACCATCGTGGCTGGCGGAGGAGCCGAAGCATGCCGCCGCAACCGAAAGCGCTTCCTCCGAAGATGCATCGGTTCAGGCGGTTGAGGATGATGCCCAGGCGTCTCAGGACGCTACTCCGGATGCCGAAGCGAACTCTTCGGTTGCACCTGCGGTCACGTCCATAAGGGCAAACAACAAAGTGGGCGTGTACCTTACGGCAACCAGCGTGGGTCGCGACGATTTCTTTACAGAGACGCTGGATGCCATTGTGGAGGCCGGCGGCACGTCCGTCGTTTTCGACGTCAAAGGATCGCGCGTCTATTTTCACAGCGCTGCACCAGCTGCAAACGAGATCGGCTTGGTGAAGCCGATTTACGATCTGCCTGGTGCGCTTGAAGAGGCGCATCAGCGCGGCCTGTATGTCATCGGTCGCCTTGTAGCCATTAAAGATGACGGAATAACGTCCATGCGGCCCGAAACCAAGGTGCGCGACCCAGAGGGGAAGCGCGTACTCAGTCAGACATGGGTGGACCCCAGTAACGAGCTGGCGGTGAAATACAACAGCGAAGTTATTTGCGAGCTGGCTCAAGCGGGCATCGATGAGATCAATTTGGATTACATTCGTTTTTCCACAGCGGACTTCGGAGCGCTCAAAGTATACTCGGGTGCGGAGAAGGCCGAGAAAGTCGAGGTATTCATTAAGGCCGCCCGCGAGGCAATAGATCGTTGCGGTCCCAATACGCAGCTTGGCCTGAGTACGTATGCCATCTTGGGCTGGAATTATCCGGTCAACCTAGAAACGCTTGGCCAGGACGTGGTGCGCTTTGCACCGCTGGTCGACATTATTTCGCCTATGGCGTACCCGGCTACCTTTACGTCCGAAGGGTACTACGTTCCCGGCAAGCATCCACGCAGCCGCATGTACTGGCTGGTCTATCGCACGCTTACCGGTTATGCAGATCTCCTTGGACCGGAACAAGCTCACAAGATCCGTCCCTGGATTCAGGGATATGGTATTACCAAGCGCGATATGCGGGAGCAAATTGACGCCGTGTACGCGGCGGGCTTTTGCGGGTACCAAGTCTGGAGCGCAGGCAATCACTACACGCCCACGTATGCCGCGCTCAAAGAAGAAAAGACGCGCCCTGACAGCTGCGGTGAAGGAGGAGTCATTGCCGCCGAGCCCGAGGGACTGAACTGGTAACCGCGCCGAATTCGGATACCATTACGTCATGCGTCAGTATCTGGATTTACTTCGGCATGTCCTGGACAATGGCCAGGAGAAAGGCGACCGAACCGGCGTTGGCACCAAGAGCGTATTCGGCTACCAAATGCGCTTTAATTTGCGCGAGCGCTTTCCACTTCTCACGACCAAAAAGCTGCATACGAAGTCGATTGTGTACGAGTTGCTATGGTTCCTGAGCGGCGATACCAACGTGAAGTACCTGCAGGACAACGGCGTGACGATTTGGAATGAATGGGCGACTGCGGAGCAATGTGCCCGTTTCGGCAGGCAGGCAGGGGATTTAGGCCCTGTTTACGGCCACCAATGGCGTAATTTCGGAGCCACCCGCAAGGCGGACGGCACGTACGAACGAGACGGCGTGGATCAAATCAAAAATTTGGTGGATGGCATTCGAAAGAATCCGAACGGTCGTAGGCACATTGTGTCCGGATGGAACCCCCTGGAGGCAGATCAAGTAGCCTTGCCGCCATGCCATACGCTGTTTCAGTTTTACGTGAGCAACGGAGAGCTGAGTTGCCAACTGTACCAACGCAGCGCCGATATTTTCTTGGGTGTGCCGTTCAATATTGCATCGTATGCCATGCTCACGCACATGATCGCTCAATCGTGCGGACTGCGTCCTGGGGATTTCGTGCATACGCTCGGCGATGCGCATTTGTACTTGAACCACTTGGAGCAGGCCAAGCTGCAGCTGAGTCGGGACTGCAGGCCACTCCCGACTTTCAGACTTACGCCGCGCCCATCCATTTTCGAGCATCGCTTCGAAGATTTCGTATTCGAGGGGTACGACCCTCATCCCGCCATCAAGGCTCCCATTGCCGTCTAATTCGTTTATGTCGCGCAAGCGTCACGTTCGTCAGGCAGCTGTGTCCATTTCGTTTTTGCAGTACACGCTGGGCGTTACATGCATCGTACTTGGAATAGCAGGTCTCATTCTGCCCATTCTTCCTGGCTGGCCGTTCATCTTTTACGGCCTGGAGTGCGTTGGCTTGGGTTTTCTTATTCCGGTAGGCGTACGCACGTTTGCCCGGGCAGCCGGCAAAAAAGCCCAGTTCTGGCGCAGGCGAGAGTAGGGTACGATGAGCGCATGCGAGTCTCGCTCATCGTCGCGGCGGCACAAAACGATGTCATTGGCAGAAACAATGCGCTGCCCTGGAGCTTGCCAGACGATTTGCAGTATTTCCGCAAGATCACCACGGGGCATCCGGTCATCATGGGGCGCAAGACATTCGAGTCCATAGGGAAGCCGTTACCCAAGCGGCTCAATATCGTCATCTCGCGTACGGTGCAGCACATTGCCGGCTGCGAGGTTGTCTCGTCCTTGCGGGCGGCGGTGGATGTGGCGCGGGCAACGAATGCAACAGAAGCATTCATCATCGGCGGTAGAGATGTATTTGCGGCGGCATTGGCGGAGGGCATTGTCGATGCCATCTACCTCACCCGGGTCCATGCCGCGGTAGAAGGGGACGTGGCACTGCCGAGTATCGACTGGTCTCAGTGGATTCCCATGCAGCGCGTGCGGCACGATGCAGATGAAAAGCACGCATACGCGTTCTCCTTCGAGGTCTACAAGCGAAAAAATGACTAGAACATGAGTCCGGCCACCACCTGCTGCACGCGCGTTCGTGCCTCTTGCATCGACATGCCGCATGTTCTGCGCTGCAGGTCGATATGTTGAGTTATTTCCTCAGGATTGCGCCCGTAGTTCATGGCAGCGTAAATCGATGTGTCCAGCGGATGCGAAGTCGATACTGCCCCGTCATTGTCACTGGCGTCTTTTTGCACCATCGTTCCCCAGTTCCATTTGCCGGTGCATCGCGGTTCCAGCGTCAAACCGTTGTGATATACCATAGTATATATACCTTCTCACTTTTACTAAAAAAGTCAATATTTATGCCGGTTGCTGCTGCGTGGAGCAGTGAATGGAGCCGCAACCCCAAATGAACTCGCGGCAATCTATGCCCACAATTTTTCGTTCCGGGAAACAATCCTGCAAAATGCGCATGGCCAACACATCGGAATCCTGCGCGTACACGGGCACAAGCACGCAGTCGCCGCCAATGTAGAAGTTGGCGTAGCTGGCAGCCATACGCCTGCCTTCTACGACGAATTTCTTCGGCATCGGCAGCTCGACGACAGTCAGTGGCGTGCCTTGTTCATCACGCATACTGCGCAACAAATCTGTGTTCTTCTTCAGTGTCGCATAGTTTTCATCCTTGCTGTCGTGCTCTACGACCGTGACCACCGTGGAACGCGAGACGAAGCGCGTCAAATCATCGATATGGCCGCTGGTGTCGTCTCCTTCTATGCCTGCCTTCAGCCAGAGCACCTTGGTGACGCCGAGGTAGTCGTGCAGACGCTGCTCTATTTCCCCGCGATTCATGTTCGGATTGCGCGTCTTGCACAGCAGGCAGGATTCGGTCGTGAGCAGCGTTCCGGTTCCATTTACGTCAATCGAGCCGCCTTCCAGCACCATGCCTCCGTCGAACCTGCGGTATTTCTGCAGCGGCAGCAAGTCCGGCACCTCGTTTCCTGGCAATAAATCGGCGTATTCCTCCGGCATGCCCAGCGCGTTGTACTCCCACTTGGTCCAGGCTACCTCGTGCTTTTTACCCTCATCTTTCACGATGAAGATCGGCCCGTAGTCGCGAATCCACACGTCACCCGATTCTATGCGATGGTAGCGCAACTGCGCCTTGTCTAAACCCAGCGGATCGAGCAACTTGCGCGCCCGTTGCTCGACTCCCTCGTTGGCAACCAGGACTTCTACGCGCTCGCAGACTGACAAGGCTCGCACGTACTGTGCCATGGCTGCTTCGGCGCCTTCGAGTTGCGACCCCCACGTTTTTACGTTGTACGGCCAGGCGAGCCAGGTTGCCTCGCGTGCTTCCCACTCGGCTGGCATGCGAAAGCCGAGCGCTGCGGGCGTTGGTTGTTTGCGGTGATTCATGAGAGCGGTTTGGTAATATCGCCGTACAGATCCGGTCGGCGTTCCAAGAGGAATCTCCAGGCTTCCTGCATTTTGGCGGGGTACGACATGTCGATCTTCGCCAGTACGATTTGTTCGGTATCGTCGCCTTTGGCCAAAATCGTGGCATTCGGGTCGGCAACGAAGGAACCGCCGTAGAAGTGGGTTGCCCCCTCGTCGCCCACGCGGTTTGCCGCCGCAACGTAGATGCAGTTTGCCGCAGCATGTCCCACCTGCGCCGAGCGCCACATCTGTTCCCAGTTCTCCTTGATAGCCGGATCCACGGGCGCAACGTCTGCGTTATTGCCGATGGCGGTTGGGTATACGATCAGTTCGGCGCCGTTGAGGGCGGCGATGCGTGCAAACTCCGGGAACCACTGGTCGTAACAAATGCCCACTGCGATGTTGCCGAAGGGAGTCTTGTGAACGGAGATGGGCTTGTTGCCGCTGCCGAAGTAATCTTGCTCGTAGAAGCCGGGGTCGTGTGGAATATGCCCCTTGCGGTGCATGCCGATCATCTTGCCGTCCGGCCCGAAGACGCAGGCGGTGTTGTAACGCTTGCCATCGGCAATTTCGTACAGCGATCCGGCAACAAGGACGATCTTCAGTTTTTTTGCCAATGCTCCGAGCGCTTCGGTCGCAGGCCCCGGAATAGCTTCGGCCCGCGCGAATTCTTTGGCGTTTTTTGCAACGATGCAGAAGTACGGGCCGCGGAACAACTCGGGAAGCACGACGATGTTTGCGCCCTTGCCTGCGGCTTCCTCGGTCATGGCGGCCGCCTTGCGCAGATTCTCTTCGGCGCTATCCACCATGGACATTTGTACTAAGCCAAGAGTGACGATGCGATTTTTCATGTGCGGAATTGTGCGTGCAATCTTCTGAAGATGCAACGTGCATTTCTCGAAACGCTTTTCAGAATTCTTCCTGGATTCTTGGTGTGAAGTGTGTACGATTTCTCCGTTTCCTTTCTTTTCTCTTATGAAGAAGTTCACGAAGCTCTCTCCGGCGTTGCGCAAGTTCATCGTTCCGGAGTCCTCCGCCAAAGTGCGATCCGGCACCATCAACCAGTTTGTAAAGAAGAGCCGCACTCCAGTTACCGATTTTGCAGAGCAGACGCTCATGCACTGCAACGGAGGCTCCACCATGCAGGCCGCGCTCTGGCTGAAAGAGCACCTGAAGAACAACGGCAAGATTGTCGTCACGCTCGCCGGCGCACTCAGTTCGTTCCAGGTGGGTGTCACGCTGGCCGAGCTTATCCGCCAGGGCAAAGTACATTTGGTGTCTGCGACCGCCGCCAACCATGAGGAGTCGTACTATCGTTACGTCGCACACTCGCACTACGCGTACATTCCGCGCTACACCGAACTGACGCCCGAACAAGAGGCCGAGCTGCGCGATGCGGGCTTGCGCCGCATTACCGACACGTTCCTGCCAGAGGACGAAAGTGTACGCATCATGGAGCCGCACCTGCTCAAGATGTGGAAAGATGCCGAGAAGAAGGGGGAGCGCTACTTCCCGCACGAGTATTTCCGTCGCTTGTACGCCCAGAGGCTCATTAAGCCGGATCCGAAGGCCAACCCCGCTGACTGCTGGACCTACGCCGCGTATGAAAAGAACATCCCCATCGTCATTCCCGGTTTCGAGGACTCCACCATGGGTAACATCTTCGCCAGCTACACGTATTCCGGAAAGCACAAGGCAAAGGGGGACACGGTTATCGACGGCAGCATCATGAAGACCGGCATGGACTACTTCACTTTCTTGTACGACTGGTACATGGAGCAGTCCAAAAAGCATCCCATTGCCTTCTTGCAGCTGGGTGGCGGCATTGCGGCCGACTTCCCCATTTGCGTGGTTCCATCTCTTAAGCACGACTTGCGCCACCACAACATCCGCGACTGGGCTGGATTCATCGAAATCGGCTCGTCGCCCATGTCGTACGGCTCGTATTCCGGCGCGGGAGGCAAGGAGAAGATCACCTGGGACAAGCTTGCGACCAGCAGCTACTACCAAATTATTCAGAGCGATGTGACCGTGGCGTTCCCCTGGATCGCCGCCGTGTTGCTCGGTTTGTAGTTGGTCGTTAAAGCATCTCGCGTGAAACTCGCCAGACATTTCTATTTACACGTGGTGCAGCGTGATTATAATCGCTGCCTGTACTTCCACTTCTGAAATGGCCAAACGCCCTACGGGCTCACGCACGACGAAGAAAGTCCCAGCTCATCCGAAAAAATTTCCTATCTCTCATCGCTATATGCGGGAGAGGTGGAAGGGCTTCCTGTCCCAAGACAGTAGGGCGATGATGATGATTGACGGCGTTCCCGTGGATCGTCTCGTCGCAAAATACGGCACGCCCACCTACATTATGGTGGAGAGTGAAATCCGCTCCCGTCTGCGCCGTTTTAAGAAGGTCTTCGGGTCCGATGTCGGGTTGCAGTACGCGGTCAAATGTAACAGCAACTTAGAAATTCTGCGCATCGTTCGCGAGGAGGGTTTCGACTTGGACTGCTCCAGCGTGGGAGAGGTCATTCTTGGCCTGCTTGCCGACTTCAAGCCCAAGCAGCTTACGTTCACCAACCTGTTTAAGAGCGAGCAGGACTTACACTTTGCCGCCAAGATTGGCGTGCAATCCATTACTGCCGATTCCATTGAGGAAATTCAGCACATTGCCGCTACTGCAAAGAAGCTGCGCAAGCACATCGATACGGTTATCCGCGTAAATCCCATGTTGACGTTGGGCAGCTATACGACGCGCGGCAACAAGTACGGCATTCCCATCGGCTATATCGATCGCGCGATTGAACTTGCGGTAAAGAGTCCTTACGTCGATTTCCAGGGCTTTCATTTCCATGGCGGATACGTACACGACCCTGCGGTGTATAAAGCCGCTGCCCGTATTTTTGCCAAGCTGATCAAGCGCTGCCAGGACAAGGGCATTCGCGTGAAGACGCTGTCGCTTGGAGGTGGGTTCCCGGCAGCCATCGGCGACGAGAAGGCCTTCCCGATCGAGGACATGAAGGATTTTTCCTCCTTCGTTCGTAACTTATTCCACCGTAGCGGCGTTACGCAACCGGTGCGTGTTATCTTCGAGCCGGGTAAGAGCATTGTGATGAATGCAGGCATCGGCTTGATGAAGGTGATTGCCCGCAAGCGTCTCGGCATGGAGAAGCGCATGGTGATCGTGGACGGCTCCACGTATAACTTCGTTCCCGATGCGCTCATTCAAACTTCGCTGAAGTACGATCTGCTGCCAGCATCTAAAATGGACACGCCGCGCTCGCAGAACGTCACTATCGGTGGCAATACCTGCGACTGTTGGGACCTGATGATTCACGGCCTGCAAATTCCCAAGCTGCGTGCCGGTGACTTGGTCGCCATCATGGATGTTGGCGCATATGCACAGGTGATGGCCAGTAACTTCAACACGATCAAGCGGGCCTCCATGGTCATGCTCCATCCGGATGGCACAACCAAACTCATTCGCCGTCGCGACCGTTACAGCGAGATGTTTGCGCCGGAGTTGGACGTGTTGAAGGTTGCCGCTCCAGACGAGCTGGAGAAGTACCACAACATGTACCGCGTGAACATCGACAAGATCTGGAAAGACAAGCGCAAGTCCGTGAGCGGAAAGAACGGCAAATAGCGCGGTGCGAATACGGGCCTTTCATATGCATTGGCAATATCGGTTTTTCTGCATCCAAATAAGCAAAAACCATGTTGAATCTTGTTCGATATGCCTTCATGTGGTCTGGCGCTAGAAAGAGGCAGAGACTGGGGACGGATTATGGAAGCTACTCATGACCTTTCCACCATCGATGGGGCCCGGCTCGACGCGTTCGAGCAGCAAGCGCGCCAGAGGGCGTTGGAACAAGCCGCACAGACCGGAGCGCGAGTGAGCGAGATTGGCGCGATGGAGAAGCGGTGTGTACAGGAATTGCTGCAACAGGAAGGCGTAACTACAACTGGAGCCGGGCCCCAGGGGGAGGGAAGGGACGCAATCGAACAGCAGTTGCGCAAGCGTGCCGATGCAGCCGATGCAAAGCGCATGGCTGCCGTTTCCGAAACGCCGGATGCAGTCGTGATGGATTCCAAAGGGGCTACCGTTGGCGTACAGCACGATGGATCACGCAGCATAGAGCTTGCAACGCGCGTGCTCGACGATGCCGGCGTGGAGGGCGGCCTTGCAAAACGTGTCAGCCTGCATGAGGGGGCGCACCGCGAACAAGAAGAAGGTGACCAGGCGCTTGCATTGCCGCCAACTGGCAACGCTGAGATCGATTCCTACCGCCATGGTTTCCGCCGTCTGGCATTCCGCGAAACACACTCGATCAAGGCAGAAGGCGGCTTGCAAGATCACACGCCCGAGTACCATGGCTATGTTCGCTTTACGAATGCGGTTGCCAGCGAACTGAATGCCGCCGGTGAAAACGGCAATGCGCTGGTGCTGGAGGCAGGCAAGACGGTGGCCGGGTTCCAAAAAGTGCACGGCGTGCTCGTCCGCAGCGTCATGACGAAGCAATTGCGCCAGGGAAGGGTCTTAGAGGCGGTCGATGCAGCGCAGTCCGCACAGGACACGATGGCGCTAGCCGCGTGACGTTACTGACCGATGAGCCGCAGGAACTCTTGGCGCGTGCGGGCATCGCGCTTGAAATTGCCTTTTACATGGCTGGTGATGGCAACGCTGTGCTGCTTGCCTACCCCGCGCATCATCATGCAGAAGTGGTTGGCTTCTATCACGACGCCGATACCTACCGGCTTTAGCACTGCGTCCAGTGCATCGCAAATTTGCTGTCCGAGGCGCTCTTGTACCTGCAGCCTGCGCGCGTATACGTCTACGATCCTGGCGATTTTGCTCAATCCAATGATTTTTTTTCCTGGTATGTACCCAACGTGCACCTTGCCTACAAATGGCAGCAGGTGGTGTTCGCACAGCGAGTAACACTCAATATCCTTCACAATCACCATGCCGTCGCTGTCGGCATCGAACAAGGCGCCGTTTACGACGGTGTCGACATCCTGCTTGTAGCCCGAAGTAAGAAATTTCCATGCATCGGCGCAGCGCTTCGGCGTTTGCTTCAAGCCCTGACGCTTGGGGTTTTCGCCAATGGCCTGCAGTAACTTAGTGAAGAGGGATTCCATGAGGAGGGGAGTATACAGCACCCGAGTGCAGAGTGCTCGCGCCTGGTGCAGCAATTCGCAGCTTAGAGTGCGAGAGGCATTTTCTGGCACTCCTGATTCTCTGCAGCTTCTAGCAACTTGCTCCATGTCTCCTGCAGCACAGGGTGCTTTGTGGCAGGGTCCAGCAGTTCGCATAATGGCTCGAGCACGAATCTACGTTCGTGCATGCGCGGATGCGGCACGGTTATTTCCGGCGAAGAAATACAATCGTTTCCATAGAGCAGCAGATCCAAATCTATTGTCCTGGGACCGAATCGGAAAGCGATGCTTTTTCCGAGGAAGTCTTCGATTTGCCTGAGCTTTCCCGCGGTACTTTCCATGTCCCTGTCCGCGGCGAATACAGCTGCGGTGTTCAAAAAATCATCCTGATCCGCATGGTGCGCCGGAGCAGAGCGGTACACATGCGCAAACCGGATGTCGGGCCACTCACCGCGAAGCAAATCTGCCGCGGCAACCAGATTGGCCTCCGGCAATATGTTGGAGCCCAGCGCAATGAATACCTTCATGATTTGCGGAAGATGGTTGCATGCACGGCTCGTACGCCGGGTAGCACGAACTTCTGCGCACTCACCTTTACCCCGCCAACGGGGGAGTAGGTGGCAAGAATGTGTTCGGCGACGTCTTCCACCAAGCGCTCCAATGTTTTGCGGGGCGTTGCCGCAAGTGCACGGATGCCGTCGGTGACCTGCTGGTAATCTATGCCTTTGCCTACCTCGTCATTCTTGGCGACGTTCTTCAGTTCTGTGAACAACTCTACGGATACCAAGATGCGCTGCTCCGTTGCACGCTCGGCTTCCGGCACGCCGATGTGCGTCCAGATCTCTATGTCCTGTACGTAGAGCGAATCCATGGGCTGAAGGGATGCGTTACTGGCGCGGCTCTGGCTTTACACCCACCATTTCTGGCCGCTGCAACAGCGGCGAGCTGGCGAAGCGGTTGATGATCCAGCGGGTGACTACCAATGCCGTAAACAGCGAGATTAAAATACCCATGACCAACGTCACCGAGAATCCACGGATGATGCTGGTACCGATAGTGAACAAGATCGCAGCGGTGATCAGTGTGGAGGTGTTGCCGTCACGAATGCTGGGCCAAGCGCGCTTGAAGCCGACGTCGAGTGACGTCTTAAAGCCTTTGCCCTTACGCATCTCCTCTTTCATGCGCTCGAACACCAGCACGTTGGCATCCACCGCCATACCGATGGTCAGAATGATGCCGGCGATACCGGCAAGGGTGAGCACCACGTATTGGTTGCTAATGAGCATGACCGGCAGCTTCAGCGCTGCGACGAACAGCATGACGAAGAAGTACAGCGCCAAGACCGCGGCAACGCCGAGCAGGCGGTAGATAATGATCATGGCAACGGACAGCACGATAAGGCCCACCAGACCGGCGTACACGGACTGTTGCAGGGCGTCTGTGCCCAATGTGGCCTCCACCGTCGATTGTCCTGAGAGGTAAATGGGAGCGGGGATCGCGCCAGTGTTTAAATCTTGCGCAAGACGTCGAGCGTTTTCGAATGTACCCACGCCGTTAATGACGGCCGATTGGCCCGAAATTTTGCTGGAGACGTTGGGGGCGGAAACCAGTTCCCCTCCCACGAAAATGGCGATTTGCTTGCCAACATTGCGGCCAGTGAGTTCTTCGAAAATCTTGCCACCTTCTTCATCGAACTGAATTTGCACTTCCGGACGGCCGACGTTATCCGTCGTGACTGCAGCCGAAAGGAAGTGTTTTCCATCCAACTCGGTGTCTTGCCAGCCGGTAGGCTCGAGCGACAAGAACAGCATGCGAATCTCAATTTGCTCATCCTTGCGCTTAATCTCGCCATTTTGCACCTGCTTCAGGATATCGTTTGCGCGTTGTACGGCTCCCTCACCCTGTACGGTGAGTGCGTCGTAGGTAACGGTGGTGCCCGGAGTTGTAGCCGCTTTGTCGGCGCGGATGATGTGGTACCCGTACGGAGTTTCGACAATTTCGCTGATTTGTCCCTGGCCCAGCAAGAATGCGACGGCATCGAATTCCGGGCTGATCATACCCTTGCGGATAACCCCCAAACTTCCTGCCTGCCCCTTTGACGGGCCATCGGACTCTGTGCGTGCCAGCTCGGCGAAGTTCTTACCGCCGTTGGCATCTAGCTTCAGCTTGATATCGCGTGCGCGGGCATACGCTTCGTCCTTGGTGCGAGTGACCGTGGCATCGGCGCGAGAAGAACCCTTGTATTGAACCAAAATGTGACTTGCGGTCATTTCGGGCTGGCCTTCGACGCGTCCGCCGATGTACAGCACCACCGCACTATTTTGCTCTTCGACAACTTGCAGTGATCCAACCTGACCCGTAGTTAAAGCCGATTGAATCGCCTGTGGTGCCGATGTAAGAGCAACCTGCACCTTGTGCTCCACACTCGTGTCAGCCGGGGAAGCCGCCTTGAGTACATCGAAAGCCTCCGGGGGGTTGTTAAGCGTGCGTTCAGCCTGAGTTTTTGGCGACAGTACCTGGGCGATATACACACCTTTCACGTCGCGAAGCTGAGTGCCCTGCTCCGTCTCGATTGTGGTTTGCACGGTGCTCTCCACTTTTACCGGCGGATCAGTCGGCTTGCGGTTAGCCAGGAATTCCAAACCCTTCGGCAAAGCGCTGACGAATACCGGCTGGCTGTCGACGTACGACACGCCAAGCGTACTGCTCATGTCCTGGCCTACCGTGCGCAGGTTGCCGGTTCCGGTGGTGATCTGTCGGAATACCTTGTCCGCCTTCACGCGGATGTCTTTTGCATACTCGTCGGCAGGGCCGTTGTACGCCTCTTTGAATTCGAGCTGAATGGTCTTGCCCACGGTTGCGATGCAGCGTTGGATGTCTACTACGCCGGGACATTCAACAAGCAAGTGCTTCTCGTTTCCGAAGTAGGACGGTGTAATAGTTGCCTCGCTGACGCCCAGCGAGTTTACACGCCGTTCCAGAACCGTACGGATGGCTTCTACGAGTGTGTCGTGCTGCTTCTCTACGCTTTGCAATTCAAAACGCTTGGCATTGAGCTTTGTGGCATCGCCGCCGTTGCTGAGGGCCGCAATTTCGTTTTGCAGCTTGGCCTTGCGCGCATTGATTTCATCTTCCGAAATGCGGAAGTCGAGCTGCGTGCCTCCGGCCAGGTCTAACCCCAGGTGGAGTTCTGGTTTTAAGAATGCCGGAGCCCAGGGCTTCCATTCGGTGGGCATAGCGACAATGCCGGCGAGAATGCCGACGACGATAGTGACAATTGTCCAGAAGGACGGGCGTTGCTGGGCAGCCATTGCGACGAGGAGAGAAAATGGGGAGCTATACTATTTTTCGATCGGCCGGAATGCAACGTGCAATCCCACGTTGACATCGTCGGCAAAAATTTGGGCGACGGCAGCCGAGGGGATGCCGCTGATGACGACATGTTCGCTGATTTCGCCGCTTGTGATCTTCAATTTCGAGACGAGGAGGTTGCGCACGAAGATCCCGACAGTTTTTCCTTTATTCTTGTTGAAGGCTTTTCCCAGCAGTGCGCGACCGTCATCGGTGAACAGCAGCTCCACTGCGACCTCTTGCGACTTTTCGTCTGTGACTACCTGCACGCCCACAAGGTGCTCGTTTTGAATCCCAAGCTTTTCCCAGTTAGCCTCTACGTTCTGATCTTGCGGCGTGGTTTCCTTCAGCTCCAGTCGCATATCGAACGTGAATTGCTCGCTCAGTATTGACTGTACGCGGGGCAAAATGGTGGCATCTGGCACTTCTATGGTCATTTCGCCTGCGTCGTCGCCTTTTGGTACGGCAATGACATTGGGGTTTTGGACACCTAATGCAGAGAGACGACGCTTTACCATTCGCTCGCTCGCATTGATAAGGTTGATGACCTGCGAGGGCGTCTTGGCGGGAATCGACAGCGAGTAATGCAGCTTACTAGCAGAGCTGCAGGCGCTGATAAGCGCGCAGCCCAGAAGAATGCTGACAGGGAGGATGATGCGTGACATGCCCGGGCAGTGTACAGCAGCCGCCATAACGGGCAAAGGCCGTTAGGGCCGCTTTAGCACGGTTCCTGACCGCAGCATTTTTCCTGTGAGGTCTACGCCCTTCAGGACGCAGTTTTCGTCGACCATGCAGTCGGCAAGTACGCAATCCTCAATGGTGCTGCTCCCGAAAATAATGCAGTCGGTAATAGTCGAAGCTTTTATGGAAGTCTTCGGCCCTACGGATACGCTGCCCTTCAGGACACTTGCGGCATCCACCGTGGCCTTGGAGTCCACGGCCTGCTTTCCGTCCATCAACGTTTTGTGAATGTCCAAATACGATCCGAACGATCCGATGTCCTTCCAGCGCTCGGTAAATGCATAGCAGTCTACGGCGATGGATTGCCGCAGGAACTCTTCAAAAATCCCTCCTACGTTGTCCGGTTTTTGCTTGGCGTATTCTTCCACGACCGGAAGCGTGCGAGCAGGGAGCACCCACCAACCGGCCGAGACACAGCTGGAACGCGGGTGTTGCGGCTTTTCCTCGAAGCCGGTCACCGCATGCAGCAGCGTTCCCGGTTCGAGCTGCGGCGAAAAGACAACCGTGCCGAACTGCCGCGCGCGGCCGGTTTCGCCAAGATCGTGCGCGGCAAGTAGCGGATTGCCCCGAAATGCCGAAAGAAACGTTGCCATGTCGCATTCGCAGTAGTTGTCCCCGGCAAGCAGCAGTACATCTTCCTGTATGTCTGCTTCCCGTACCCATTTGGCCAGCGCCCCAAGTGCGCCTAATTTCTGGTCGTCGTGCCCCGTGTCTTCGACCACGATGTCGATATCCGTTCTGTGCGAAGACTTGGCCCAGCGGCGCATATCCTGCTCGAAAACGGCGTTGGTGCTCACGCTTACCGGCATGCCTGCCGGAACCGCGTCTACGACATGGCTCAAAATCGGTTTTCCGCATAGCGGAAGCAGCGGCTTGGCGCGTTGTTCGGTTAGCGGCCACAGCCGCGTTGCGAATCCGCCGGCGAGGACGAAGCAGCGCATGGTTCTAGAGTAGACGTAGCAGAAGCATTACGCGAGGCGCAGTGAACGGTTAGTAGTGTACCGCGGTCACAGGCTGTCCCTCTATTTCGTCTATGCGCTCCTGCACCCCCACAATACCAAGCACAGATGGCAACAGCATGTAGGTAATGCCGTGTTGGCGGCACAAGCTGAGCAGATTGATGGTGTGTTCCAAATCGGCGCACTGCAGTAAGTGGCTGATCCCTTCTTCCCGTATGACGTCTTCCAATTTATTCAACTTGCCCCGCACCGGCACGCCGGCGATTTCTTTTGCCGAAGTTCCCTGGCTGTCTAGCACCGCAACGGGCTTGAGCGGCGATTGGCGATCTTCCAGCAGTCGAATGACGCGCTCTGCATCGCGGTTGGCACCGATGACAAGCACCGGATACGCTGCCGGCTTGCGGCGCAAGATGCGGCGCTGCCATTGGTCGAATGCCAGGTGCCATACCACGGTCAGTAAGACGTGTGCCAAAGCGGCATACACCAGCAATTTGCGACTGAAGAAGTTATTGAACAGGAAGTAGTACGCAAGGGTGTATAAGGCCAGCGCCATGACACACGAGAACAAGATGTGACACAGATTCCGTGGCGAACTTTGCACACGCAGTAGGCGGAAGATGCCCAAAAATCCCATGATTACCAGCCAGAACGGCGCGACCAAGAAGACGGTTTGCAGGTACCTATCTATAGGGAAGTCCGTAGACAAGATGAGTCCCACCCGCAGGAAATACGCGGCAGCGTAGGCGCCCACCATCAGCACCACATCGGTGACCAGCCAAACCAGCAGCAGCAATACGCGTCGCATGGACACAGACTATCGGCTGTCACCCTTGGGGTGTAGTCGATTTTCCGGCACTTAGTTCATCCAGGTGTATGGCAGCTTGGTGACGTCCCAGGGCTCCTTCGCACCGCGTACGTGCTTTCCCATGGCAACCACCTGCATCTCGGTGGAGATGTTTTTTTCAAACCAGGCGTACTTTGCAGCAATGGCCTTATTCTTTTTGGCCAGCTTGGCAAACTGCTGCTTTTGCAGAATGTAGTAGGCAAAACTCTCAGCGAAATCTTCGAACGGATCACTCATGGCATAACCCGAGACGAAGTCCGCCTTGGAAGAAGTAAGCTTGCGCTGATTGGCGCTGTCCCAGGAGATGCGATAGAAGGCGATGCTGGGGTCGTTTGCGTAAATCGGCTCGTTGCCGTCGAAGAATTCGGTCACGCCAGCACTGCCGGTGCCGCGGAACCCGCCCAAGTCCACAACGTGTCCGCACTCATGAATAAGGAGGGCGCGGAATTCGTTATCCGGTACCAGCCCTGCAATGATAATGGTGTCTGCTCCCCCCAAGCCGCGATGACGAGGGTTTGGTTCGTAATTGACGTAAAACGTGCGCAAGTTGTCCCGGCACTGAGAGGGGAGGGAGCGTAGGGTGTTGTCTGCAATAATGCGCTGTGCCTCGGTGATGTCCTGCTGGTCTACAACCGGCAGCAAGCCGTTTGCCGAAGAATGGCGCTTGGGGGCAACCTTCTTGCTCGCAGCCTCGTGTACGGCCTTTTGGGGGGCTAAAGACGGACTTGCAGCATGCTGTGAGCCTGTTATGATGGCTGCGACTGCTCCAGATACTGTCGGTAGAGCGAGCAGCACGATTGCAACGGTAGCCAGAATCGCGAGCTTGCGATTGAAGATGGTTTGCAGACGCATAGGCTCAAGAAAAAACGGAAAGTAGCAATTTATACTATAATGTCCTTCTAATGTCAAGTGTCACCGGGCAGACCGGTATCCATCCAGGCCAGCAGCATGTGCTGATGATTGAGAAATTCGCTCATGGCGGAGCGGGGTTTGCCACGTTGAATGGCATGCCTGTATTCGTTTCAGGCGGCATTCCCGGCCAGAAGGTGAATGTGGTCATAACCAAGTGCAAGGACACGTTTGCCGAGGCCAAGGTGGACAAGGTTATTCTGCGCTCCAAAGATGAAATCATGGCCAAGTGCACGCACTTCGGTTCGTGCGGCGGTTGCGTCTGGCAGAACCTCTCCTATAACAAGCAGATTCAATTCAAGGAAGACATTGTCCGCGAAACACTGGAACATCTGACGCCGGCAGATCCTGCGGTGCGTAAGCAGCTCCCCGGTCGGGTGCTGAAGATCGTTCCAAGTCCGAAAGTTTTCAATTACCGCAATAAACTGGAGCTGACCTTTGGATACGGGAATATGCGTGTTGAAGAACGGCCGCCCAAGCAGCCCGGTGGCAAGCCGCAACGCATTCATTTTGATGAGAATCCTGGCATTGGCTTCCACCAAGCAAAGGAGTGGGCGACTATTCTGCCCATCACCGAGTGTCATTTATACGATGAACAATTGCCCGCCCTTATTGCCGACGTGAACCGCTTCATGCGCGAAACCGGGCTGCCGGTCTACAACCCCAAGACACATAAAGGAATGCTGAGAAACCTCATTCTCCGCCGTGGCGAACACACCGGCGAGCAGATGATTTGTTTCGTAGTGCAAGCCCGCAAAAAAGAGTTGGAGCCGCTATTCCAGAAATTCATGCGTTTCGCGGGACGCCCGAATTTAAAGTCGCTACTCATCGTCGAACACTTTGGCTTGAACGACAAGCCCGAAGCGCCAAAGATGCATGCGCTTGTCGGCGAGCCTTCCATTCGCGAGCGCCTGTTTGATCTTACGTTCGATATTTCCCCGTTCTCGTTCTTCCAAACCAATACCCTGGCCACGGAAAAGTTGTACAGCGCGGTCGCCGCTGCGGCAGATTTGTCAGGACGCGATACCGTGCTGGACGCATATTGCGGCATGGGAACCATTGGTCAGTACCTGGCGCGTTTCTGCGAGAGGGTGGTGGGTATCGAATCTCATCCCTCGGCCATTGAAGACGCACTCAAGAGCGCGGGACGCAACCGCATCGGCAACATCAGTTTCTATAAAGGGCGTGCCGAGCAGGTGCTGCACACGCAACTGAAGCCCGGTGGCAAGTACCGTTTCAACTGTATTGTAGTAGATCCACCTCGTGTCGGCTTACACCCGCAAGCGCTGGAATCGGTCATTACTCATCGTCCTGAGAAGATCGTGTACGTCTCTTGCAACACCGCCACCTTCGCACGCGACTTAGGTGAACTTTTGAAGAATGGTTACGAGCTGCGCACCGTACAGCCGGTGGACATGTTCCCGCACACTGCGCACATCGAGCTGGTGGCGCAACTGCATAGAAAGTAAGACAGGCAGCCTGCGTACGGTCTTGGCTTCAGCCATGCTTCGTCGTACCCTAGCCCCGTGCACCGCATTCACCTTGTTACCATTGGGAAGGTTAAAACACCGTGGATCAAAGAAGGATGTGAGCAGTATCGAGATCGCTTGAGTCACTTGTGCGACTTGCGCGAGAAAGTGCTCTCGGCTGGCAGCGCCACGCAAGAAGACGAGCGCCTGCAGGCCGCACTGGAAAAAGTCGACACCAAAATCGTGCTGCTAGACGAACGCGGCCGCGACATGGATTCCACGCAGTTTGCCGGTTGGCTTGGACTGTTTCGCGATCGGGGAGAGCCGCTGACGTTCGTTATTGGCGGTGCCTATGGATTTTCCGATGCGCTTCGCGCCAAGCGTCTGGATGCGATTTGTTTAAGCAGCATGACGTTTACCCACGAAATGGCACAGCTGGTATTTCTAGAACAGCTCTACCGCGCTCACGGCATTTTGGCTGGGAGCGGCTATCATCACTAAGACCGCGCTACGGCATTGGTGTAACGCTTTGCGGCGTAGCAGATGCGCTCTGCTTGAACTCACGGCGACGCTGAAAGCCGGATACGGTATCGGCAATGGTGTCCGCAACTTCCGCGGCATGCGGAATATAGCTCACCATAATTTCTTCGCCGGTACCTTCTTTTAAACTGAAGCGCACCCTGCCTAGGGGGAAGATATTCATCAGTTGCGTTTCAGCCTCCACACTGGCGAAGTTTTCCATATTAATTTGCTTGATGCGCTGCTTGAAGATGAACGTTTGGTCCACAATGATGACTTTGTCTTTGGTGATTTCAATGAAGTCGTACCGCCAGTCGATGTAGTCGCGGATCATGGGAATGATCACGAACACCAGCAGCAAGATAGCCGTGGTCCACAGCGTCCAGCCTAATGTGATAGGAGTATTTTCGTACACGAAGACCGCCAGCAAGATAATGAGAATGCCAATGCCGATTTCACGGGCGGTGGCCAGAAAAAACCTCAGCGGGTGGTAATGCACCAGCAACACGTGTTCATCTTCGCTATCGATGAAGCGTTTGCGGATTTTCTCAATGTCGGTCTGCAACGCGAAGATCTGCATGGAACAATGCTACATGCAGCATGCGTGTGCGGGAAGCACTACTGTAGGGCTATTGCATGCTTCCAGCATGAGCGTTGATTGTGCCTGTTCCTTCCATTGATGCGGGGCACAAATTCATGATCTGCGCTCCAGGATTGACGTACGTCATCTAGTGATTTCCATATACCTGCCCCAATTCCAGCGGCGAATACCGCTCCAAGGGCTGTGGTTTCAATAAATGCAGGACGCGTGAGCGTAACGCCAAGTAGGTCTGCCTGTATCTGCATGAGTAGGTTATTTGCAGATGCGCCACCATCTACATGCAAATGTTTCAGTGGCTTACCAAGATCGGCATGCATTGCTTCCAATACATCTGCTATTTGGTGCGCAATGCCCTCCAGCGTTGCTCGCGCAATGTGTGCGGCCGTAGTGCCACGACTCATTCCTACAATCATTGCTCGCGCATGCGGATTCCAATGGGGTGCGCCAAGACCTGTAAATGCGGGGACCACTGTGACTCCGTGCGAATCTGGGACGCTTGCGGCAAGTGCCTCCACATCGACAGCGCGCTGAATGATGCCGAGGCCGTCGCGTAACCATTGCACTGCAGCGCCTGCGACGAAAGTGCTACCTTCCAATGCGTAGGTACTAGCTCCGGCAATGCGCCAAGCCACAGTGGTTAGCAGCCGATTCTTACTTAGTATCGGCTTTTTTCCTGTGTTCATAAGAAGAAATGCTCCTGTGCCGAAAGTGCATTTAGCATGTCCGGCATCAATACACGCCTGCCCCAACAGTGCCGCTTGTTGATCTCCGAGCATGCCAGTAATAGGAATGCCATCCGCTAACCCAGGTACGCCCTGCGTAACACCGAAATGACCCATGGAGTCGCGTACTTCCGGCCAAATGTCGTGAGGTGCGCCAATCGACTTGCAAAGCGCCGCATCGAAACACTCACTTGTCATCGAATAGCACAGCGTGCGTGATGCATTACTTGGTTCCGTGGCATGAACGGCGCCAGCTGTGAGCCTGTGCAGCAGCCAACTATCTATGGTACCCACTGCAAGCCTGCCGCTGGCATATGCCTTGCCGACAGACGGAACGTTCTTTATCGCCCAACGGATCTTGGTTCCAGAAAAATAGGGATCCAATAGCAATCCAGTCTTTCGTCGAATGCTGCTTTCCAAACCCTTTTTTTTCAACGCGGCGCAAAAATCTGCGGTGCGCCTGTCTTGCCAAACAATGGCATTACATAACGGCGCACCTGTGGCCCGATCCCAAAAGCACACCGTTTCACGCTGATTAGTGATGCCAATAGTCGCAATGTCACAGTCAGGTTTTTGTCCCAGCACTGCATGAATGCTCTGCAAGACGGACTCCCAAATCTCTTTGGTATCGTGCTCAACCCATCCTGGTTGCGGAAAGTGTTGAGGAAATTCGCATGTGGCTTTTGCCAGACAGCGTGCATTTTCGTCCACAAGCAGGACAGTTGTTCCGGTTGTGCCCTGGTCAATTGCCAGAATGGTGCGCATCAGCTACGTACCGTACGCGCGTGCAGTGTCTAGCGCAACGTTACAGCCCAACTTGCATGACTACCTGAATAGTGTGAGTACTTTGTTGCTTGTATGTATGAGTCGCGTAAATGCTGGCATTTGCCGCAAGAATGACAACCGCACAGCAGAGGCTAATGAGAAGACTGCGCATATACAAAAACAGAAGAGTTGCCCTCAGGATAACTATGCGAGATAAAGAACAGGTTAAGACGTGGCTTATATTGAAAGAATATTATATAATACTATATAGATGCGCCCCGAAGAATTAGCGAAAGAGTTTGGGCTAGAAGAACCAGTGCGTGTTGCACTTTCCGTAGAGCAGCACGATGCCTTGCGGCAGCTGCCGCATGCATACCGGGCTGCTATTGGCTCTGTGTTTTCATCAGAGGTCAGTGAACGCGAAGTTCCCTGCCCACCGGAACTCATGAACCTTGCTCGCGATTTTGCCACACGCTCACATGTCGATGTCGTTCCGGGCGAGGTAAGCGAGTGGGGGATGCGCTTTAGTTACCATGCAGATACGCCAAGCGAGGGATATGAGGGCATGGCTGCACAAGAGCTGTGGTCGGAATTGGAGGCATTACAGATTGGCGATGTGACCGACATGGATATAGCCGGTTGCGTTACGCTGCGCATTCCACTGCCTGACGGCAGCGTGACACGTTGGTTCTTTTATCCGACCGCCGAACCCAAGGCACCACGTGCGTTTTTTGCCGGATACGGCGGCCACCGGTCATACGCCGAATACCACCTCTCGTTCGCTGCAAGCAAGAAAGGCGGCGCTGTGTATAGATATTGGCCGGCTGCAGGAAGGCCGAGTTTGGAAGACGTGTTGGTGCAGCAGGGGGCGCAGTTGCAGGGAGCCGATGATACGGGTGAATTTTCCGTACTTCTCAATGGGCAGCATTGCGTCTTCCAGGTCCTCGACACAGACCCCGAACAGCTTATTGCTGCCGCTGCACATGCAGAGCAAAGACTAGATGAACGCATTGCATGCGTGATGCGGGCGCTGCCTCCAGAACTTCCAGGCCACATTCGCGTGTTTCGCGGCATCGAAGCGGCGTACACCCCACGGCTGCCCTTAACGGATGCGGATCACGCCGAATTGGAGCAACTGCGTCTGACGTACGCCGAGTGGGCAGGCGATGAAGCTGTCGGTGCCAGGTTTGCGGACCTATTCATGCGCAGTCGCGCGGAAATGTGCACGCCAGACCTGCGAGATGTACTGCGGCAGTATGCCAGGAGCAAGAACGCAACGCTCCTGTACGCCGATGTGACGCCGGAAGAATTCGAGCGGTATCGCGACCCGCATGCTCTTTCCACCATCTTCAGCGGCTACACTACTTTTCCTCCCGGTCATATTGCCTGGTGCAGCGTGCCGCTGGCCGACATTGGTGCCGAGGGAGGGTAAAACATGGGATAAGAACGCAAAAATGAGGCTGGTCTTGTAAACCAGCATCGCTCTATCAAAAAACGATCGGGGGCAGATCAGGACGTCCATGGAGACATATTGATATTGGGCTGCCCCGCGCTCTGGTGAACGCGGGGCGAATTGTTGCTGCGGCTAGTCGTCCTTTTTCTCGAGAGATTGCACGACGGCTTCCAGCGCCTTTTGCTTGGCGATAATGCTGGCCATGCGTGCGCCGAATGTGTCACTCTTGTGTGGCGTAATCAGCAAGAGCTTCTCCATTTGGTCCAAGACTGTTTCGGCGTCTTTGACCTTCTTCTTGAATGCCGCATGCGCCGGTGCGCATTTTCCGTTTTTCGCACCCAGAAGCGCTTCATACTCGGCACCCAAGGCAAGCGCTTGTTCGTACTGGTCCAAAGCCAAGTAGATATTCTCTTCCTTGAGTTTGCCAAGGATGCGCTGCGCGTCATCGAAAGCTTCGCCAATAGACTTGGCTTGGTTCAGCATTGTCGCCGACAGCTCTGCTAATTTTTTTGCAGTGCCGGGATCAATCAGCTGCACCAGCTCTTTTTTACGGGCTTCGGTGGGCGCTTGCCCCGCCGAGAAACCCGCGGCCAGCATCATCAGGACGCCGACCAACATGTTACGAAACACTCATCTCTCCGACATACGCTTCCCACAACACCCGGCATCGGCAGACCAAGTTGGTCGCCTGAGGTTTTGTGCCACTGCAAACGCAGGGTGAATGGGAAGCAGAACGTGTAAAAGAGCAGCAACATATTTACGCTATCATATACTAAAAAAATTTGTCAATAATTCCATATTCCCTCTCCGGTTGTGCGCCCTGTCTCAGTCTGCGGCTGGCTCACCTTGGTGCCGAGGGAAGGTAAAACGCGGGACAAGATGTGGAAAGAGTGGCAACATGAGCGGCGTATGGGGCTCTTTGGCCGCACAAAACAGGCGCAACAGGGTGGCAGGCATGAAGATTTTGGCTATATGCCGGCTGGCAAGATTTACGCGGACACTGCTTGCCAAACACTGCGCCCGCAGTGCGTTATCGATGCGGAAGATGTGTACTACACCCGTAACAATGCCTGCGGCGGCCGCGTGAAGTACGGATGGGGGCGCACCGTGGATGGCCAAGTGCAAGAGGCGCGCTCCGGTCTGCTGGGCATGCTTGGCGTGTCTTCCAAGGACTATGCCGTCGCATTCACGTTGAATACCACCTATGGCATCAACATAGTGCTGCACCAGTTGCCCGAAGGTGAGTATGGAAGCATTGTCACCTCTAGTATCGAACACAATTCGGTCTTCCTGCCCACGCAAACTTGGGCCAAGCGGCGAGGCGCAAAGCGGTTGGTGTTGGATCGTGCCGAGGACGGCTCACTGTTGTACGAATCGCCCCAGCTGGAACGCGCTGTGGTTCTTGTGAACACTACATCCAACATCGACGGGCGCGGCCTGCCAAACGCGCGGCAGCTTTGCAGCGATGCTCATGCTCGCGGAGGCATAGTCATGCTGGATGCCGCACAGACATTTGCGCACGGTTTGCAGGCATTGCATGGAGTCGACTTCGACGTGCTGTTTGGGTCCGGCCACAAGATGTACGGCCCGAGCATCGGGTTCATTGTCATTCGCCGCTCACTACTGCGTCGGTTGGAGTATTTCCTTGTCG
>CAZENR010000013.1:0-35351 GCA_964513925.1 uncultured Candidatus Peribacteria bacterium | reverse complement strand
AACGCGGCGCGCACGCGTTTTTGGTTCTTTTTCCGCTTGGGAAAAAGAACATATCAATTCAATGTGCCGTTTTTACATCACTTATCAAAAAGTGGAGGCAGGCGCACTTTCACTTGCCATAGCAAAAAGTGGGCCTACGTACACAGGGTGTGACAATAGAGTTTTTTCTGATAGAATGCTCGGAGTGCGGGTGTCGTATAATGGCTATTACCTCAGGTTTCCAACCTGATGAAGCGGGTTCGATTCCCGCCACCCGCTCCAAGCTTGTTCTGTAAATTTGGCGCGAGGCTCTTTTTCAGTGTGGACCGCTCCAGCGTTTGCATCACACTTTTCTCCATTTTAACTTAGACCGTTGCTTAATGCGGTTCTTCTTCGGCATGGCCGTGCTCTTCTTTGACGGGTTGAATTTGCTCATTCACAGAAGTCGGGGTTTTTGCATGTCCGTGAGAGCCATGTCCTAGTCGTATGAAAGGCGGAATGACCTTATTGACTTGTACTAAGAGTAGGTGCAGCACCAAGGCCGCTGCAGAGAGTCCGCTAATGAGCAGTGCCCATCTTTGCATATTCAAGCGCTTGTTGTTCTTGATAATGAACATCACAAAACCAAGTGTGAGCCCAACTGGTATAAGCAAGGCCGCATATTCCGGAGTGTCGATGAAGTGCTGAGAGCCTCCGCTAGCCATGCCCACTGTCAAAGACAGAAGTAAAGTTGCAAAGATGGTGCGACTTATATCCGAAACGTTACCCGTCATTTTTCCATCGACTATCTGCTGCCATGCAGAACCAAATACGAAGAGCAGTATTCCCAATAATAATACCGAAACATCCCAGATGTTTATCCCTTCACCGAAGTGCACAATAGATCCTGCAACAAATCCTGTGCCAAGTAACAATGAAACAAACCGTACATACTCAAGAAATGTCTTACGCAATGAGTGGCTAGTATTTTCCATTTTGTTGAGAAGTATATTGACTATAAGAGATTAGGCAAAAGACTTTGTATTCAGCAGTGTACCGCTGCATCAAGTCTTATGTATTGCTTCCAATATTCTTTCCTTGGAAGGTTTTTTCCACGGATGACACGACAGCAAGCGCTTTGTAATAAGGAACAATGCGATGGGGAGCGACCGTTGCTGCAGCACATCTACGGCGTACTTCGAGCAGGTGGGGGAGTGGCGGCAGTAGCCGTAGCGGTACAGGCTTTTCAGCGGGCCGTGGTCCGGCGAGAGTGTGTGTTGGTATAGCCGAATTGTCATGACCAAGAGCCTTGCAGGAATGCCAAGAAGGACGGGGAGTGGATTGCGCATGGAAACGCACGCAGTTTACACTCTTCTCCATGCAACTCACCTACAACGATGTCTTAACGCTCATGCTCATTCTGGCAACGGGCCTGTTGATCATTGTGCTCTACAACCTCATTTTCGTTTCGGTATACGTACGCAAACTTACCGAGCGCATGGATTACCTGAGCAAAGAGGTGGAAACCATCATTCTTAAACCGCTGGGCATGATCGACTACGGGGTGGAATGGCTGTCTGGATTTGTCGATGGCATGAAGGAGGGTGAGAAGCTGAAGAAGCAGAAGAAGCACGGTCAGAAGAAGGACGTTGTTGATGCAAAATAGGTGAAGTGAAAAAGCGGGACGTTGTGCTACACTCGGCTCACTATGCAGCCACGCCCCAATGCTTCCTCTTTAGTCGGTGCCGATGTCAAAACGGCGCCCATGTCTTTGCAGCGCATCGTGCAGTCCACCAAGGTGCCGCCGAGGGTGTGGATTGGCCCCAAAGAAGCCGTAAAGTTGAGTGATGCCGATGCGAAAGCATACGACATAGGACACAAGATCATGATGCGCTTAAGCATCGAGGCTCCGCTAAAGCACAAGTCCGGACATCCGGGCGGTCCGCTGTCAGCGTTTACCGCTTGCTACGAAGTGTACCGCCGCCGAAATCCGGCCGTGGACCAGCCGCTGCGCATGAGCCCCGGACACTTATCGTTGCTTGCGTATAACTTGCTATGGCTGTTTGGCAGGGATGCCGGAGACAAGCGTTTGGTAACACCTATGGCAATTATGGACACGTTCCGTACGGCCGATGGTTTGCCGGGACATGCGGAAGCAGGCCTGGGAGATATTCCGTTCGGCACCGGCCCGCTTGGTAAGGGCGTATCCAACGCGGTTGGAGTTGCATTTGGCTTGAAGCACCTGAAGAAGCCAGGAATGGTAGATGTATTACTTGCAGACGGCGACAGTCAGGAAGGCCAAGTCATGGAAGCAATGCGTTTGGCATCTCAATTACAGCTGGATAATTTGGTGGTGCACGGCGACTGGAATGATATTCAGCTTTCGGGGTTACCATCCAAGACCTGCGCTACCGATATGCCGGCAATGGCCCAGGCCATGGGATGGGCCGTGGTGGAGGTGCAGAACGGCAACGATTATGCCCAGGTGCGGGCAGCGCAAGACGCAGCAGATGCTCTTGCTGGAAAGGGGCACCCGATCTTTGTTTGCTACTACACGACCATGGGCGACGGCGTTGCGCTGATGGAAGAAGGATCCAATACCGGCAAAAAGAATTTTCATGGGGCACCGTTATCCGAAGCAGAGGCGAAACAGGCGCTAGATGCTCTCCAGCTTCCCAGTATGGAGCAGCTTGCAGAAAGCTTCGCTCCTTACCGCGCTAGCCATAAAAAGACATACGATGCCGCGCGAAAGAAGCGTTCCAGTGCTCGCTTGCCCTTTGCTTTGCCCAAGGGTTATGTGAGGGCCATTACGGATAAGCCGGGAGGGGCTCGCAAAGATTTCGGTGCAACGCATATCAAATCGCTCATGGCGGGCGATCCACGCATCATGGTGTTGCATGCCGACCTTGCGGATTCCGGCGGATTCGGCGCAGTGGAAAAGGCGTTCCCGGATCGCGTCATTAACGTGGGAGTAGCGGAAGCCAACATGTACATGATGGCTGCAGGCATGCGACAGGTAGGTTTGCTGCCTATTACCTACACGTTTGCAGCGTTTGGCACCAACGAGGCGCGCGCAAATGCCCGTCTTATCGATATCAACTCCGGGCACACCCCGCTCGGCGTCATTCACGATTGTACGCACGCAGGTTTAAGCGTCGGCGAAGACGGCGAAACACACCAGGATCGAAACTATCTCAATATTCCCTTCGACCACACGCAGGTGTGGGTGATGGGCGACAGCAACCAGGCTGCAGCAATGGCAGAGAAGGCGCTGGAGATTATCGCAGAAGGCAAAGACAGCGTGTACGTGTTTGCAGGACGCTCCAACCACCCTCAATTGCTTACTCCCGAAGGCAAGCCGGTGTACGGCTCCGACTATGCATTCGATGGGCGTGCCACAGTGGTGCGTGGTCACGGCGATCAGCGCGATCAGGCGACTATTCTCAGCTACGGAGCGGCTTTGCACGAGGCGATAAAAGCCGCCGATCTACTTGCGAAAGATTCCAACCGGATTGTGAGAGTGCTGAACGTCGCTTGCATTCGTCCGTTGGATAGCGCCGCTGTTATCCAGGCGGCATTGGAGACCCAACACCTGATCGTGGTGGAGGATCACAACACAGAAGGCGGATTGGCAACGCAGGTAGCCGATTTGGTTGCCGATCTCAGCTTACCCTGCACGCTGAAGCGTCTTGGCGTGCGTCACTACTTCCCGTCGGCACCGTCCGAACAGCTCATGGTGTTGGCTGGATTAGACGCGCAGAGCATCGCGGACAGCGTGGAAGATGTGTTCGCCTTCAGGCTTGCTGGTGGCGAAGAGGCGCTTGTCGCGGCTGTGTACGCGTTTGCAGAGCGATTGCCCCATACGCGCTTTGCGGTGCAGGCACAGACATACCTCGATCGGTTACGCTCTGACGCGAAGTACATGAGCACGTTGCGCGAGCTATGGAAATCCAGGGGTATCGACGCAAAAAAACTTCCCGATGCCAAAGAGTTGGCAAAAATGCTTCCTGCAGAAAGCGCATTCGATCATGCAAACCCAATTACCGGCGTAGCTCGAAGCGAGCAGCATGACACGGGAATGCTCTAGTCGACCTATTTACCGCCTACCAGGATCGGCTGCTTGTCGATGAATACGGCGATGTAAAAACGCTGGATGACTTCCAGCGATGCATGGATGATTTCTTCCATCAATGCATACAGACGACGAACTTTCTTGTAGAGCTCATTCATGGCGTAGGCCGAGCCGCGCTGGGCGGCGCGAGCCACTGCTGAAGCCTGTGCGGACAGCGTGTCGATTTCTTTTTGAATATGCTTTACCAAGCGTTGCTGCATAACAAGCGGTGCCGGCAAATTGGCAATTGCCTGGTCGCGCGTACTTGCTGTTGCACCCTTACCCTTCTTTCCTTGGGCAGCACCACCGCCACTTCCGGCACCAGCTGCATCTTGTGAATTATCTTCACGGACGCGTTCGCTAATGCGTCCCATGAGGTCGATCATTTCTACAATTTCCGTCAGCTTCTGGGGCTGGAATACCACAGCAGGCGCCTCCGCCTGTTCAGTTGTGGCGGAAACAGAATTCGATGCCTCCGGACTATTCTTCAATGCTGGCACGTATCTATTATCGCCTAGTTTAGCTTAAAAGTCAATTTTTTGGCAGCCATAAGCCGAGAACGTGCAATTTGCCCATCATATACACCCGTGTACCATGTGCCTATGGCTGAAACCGTCTTCCATAAAATCCTCGCTGGCACACTACCGAGTAAGGTCGCATATCAAGACGATGAAGTGTTGGCGTTTCACGATATTCATCCAAAGGCCAAGACACATATTCTGTTCATTCCCAAGCATTTCGTAGAGTCCATCGCTGCGGTTACTCCCGAGACCGCGCATATTCCCGGCATGCTTATACTCAAGGCGCAGAAATTCGCGCAAGAGCAGGGCATTGACGGTTACAAGCTGACATTTCACGTAGGAAGGGGCGGTGGACAGGAGGTTCCATACCTCCATCTGCATTTTCTCAGTGAGCAGCAACTAAGGAGTTAGAGTATTTTCAGCCCACGCCAGCGCATCTTCGGTTTGCATAAAGCTGCGCATTTCCACGATGTTGCCATCTTTGAACGTAAACACATCCCCGACATTGCCTTCAGCCCATTTCGCGGATTCCTTTAGTCGCACACGTACGTGAACCAGCGCAACGACTTTGTTGCCTACTGTGATGAGACGCTGTGGATCGCAGCAGCCTTCCGCCCACGTTGCCCTTGCTTTCTTCACGTGCTCCTTCATTTCTGCATGCCCGCGATACATGCCTGTTGACGGAGTGCCCTCGAACTCTATCCGTTCGATGTGCGGGTCGAGCAGCTTGAGGATTGCAGGAATATCGTTGCTGTTCAGCGCGACGTAGAACTTGCGTACTGCAGCGATATTGGCGTTCTGTTCGGTGGGCATGCACAGCCACTATACAGATACATAACAAAAAACTCCGGGCAGTGCCCGGAGTTTTGAGATTCACGATGAGCGTGTCGATTACTCGGCGTAACCGGCAGCCTCTGCCTCCTCCTTGGTCTTGAAGCTCACCAGGTTCTCGGGGGTGATCTTCTTGGCGGCAGCGCTGTCTGCAGCGTAGAACTTCTTTCCGGTCTTGGAAGCAACGAAGCCTCCGGCTGCACTTGCCGTTCCTACTGCCTCCGCCTCGCGCTCCTTCTTCAGGCGCTCCAAGGTTGCAGCGTCAATAGGCTTGAGTGCCTTGATCGACAAGCCGATGCGGCGCTCGTCGATATCGATGTTAATGACCTGGGCTTCGACCTTCTGGCCGATCTTCAACACCTGAGCAGGGTCGGTAACCTTGTGGTGATCCAACTCGGTGATGTGCACCAATCCGGTAATGTCCTTTTCCAAGTTCAGGAACGCGCCGTAGTCTGCAAAGCGGACGACAGTGCCTTCCACTTTCTTGCCAACGGGGTAGCGCTCAGCAATCTCTTCCCATGGATCCTTGATCAGCTGCTTGATGGACAGCGAGAGCTTCTCCCCATCGATGCCGATGACCTTCACCTTCACCCTGTCGCCAACTTGTGCGAATTCGGCAGGGTTCTTGACGTGGCCCCAGGCGATCTCGGAGATGTGTACCAGTCCTTCCAGACCATCGAAGGCAACGAAGAGGCCGAACTTGACGATACCGCTGACATGACCGTCCTTCGTGTCGCCGATCTTGAGAGTCTCCAAGATCTTGGAACGCTCCTCGGCCATGGCCTCTCGCTCGGAGACGACGATCTTACCTGCGTCTTCGTCGAGGGTAATGATTTTTACGGTGAACTTGTGGCCCACAAACTTCTGCAGGCGATTGAGAATTTCGGACGTGTCGGCGTTGTTGACGCGAGGGTAGTTGGACGGAGCCAGCTGCGATACCGGCAAGAACGTGCGGATGCCGTCGATGTTGGCAAGAAGTCCACCCTTGTTGGCCTCCTGAGCGACGAATTCCATCGTCTTGTCTTCGTCGATCATCTTGTGGAAGCGATCCCATGCCTTCTGCTGGCTAGCCATGCGCAAGCTCAGCACAACCATGCCTTCGTCGTTCTCGTCCTCTAGGACAAGCGCTGCGATCATGTCGCCTACGCCCAAATCGCGGAAGGTGTTGAGTGAATCGCGAAGTTCGCGGCCCGAGATAATGCCGGTGGCAACGCCGCCGAGATCCACGAGCATTTTGTTCTTGCCCTTAAAGATGACCATTCCCTCCACCAGCTGACCAGGGCGAGCGCTGAATACGGGAGGAGAGTCCTTGAGCAGTTCGTGCATCACGGACGGGGTCTTGGTTCGTGTCGACATAATGAATGAGGGGTGCAAGGGAAGTGTAAGGCGGTTCCGCTCTTGCACGAGCAACGGAACGCATAGACAGGGTAGATGTCCTCATGCGTTTCGTCAAATCTGCTTTTGCCTGGATTGTTTACAGTGCGCCCTTACGGAAGCGGTGTATGCGATGTACGAATGTCCGGCCCGCATGATGCTCCACGCACGTACGATTTTATGCCGCCTGGTCCGGCGCAGCAGGTTTCGCTGCCAACTGTGTTGTTCGGCAGCGTGCATTGGGAGGTGGCGCCATGCGGTTCGTTGCATGCATCGCTTGTGCTGTGACAGTGAGGCCAGTACGGAATAGGGACGTTGGGACAGGTGTCACCTGGCATGATGACCCCAAGTGCCCCCGATTGATAATTGGTGACGCAGCAGATTTGCTTGCCCAAGTTTCCCTCTTCGTCTTTGCATGTGTATGATTTTGGATTCTCCGTCGCGCTGCACGTCGTACCGTTTGGGCTACACGCAGGTAGCTGAATGTTCGCTTCTTCACAGGTGATAGTTGCTGTAGTTTGCGATGCACTCGTTTTGCTGATCGTTCCGGAATCTGTAATGCACATTCCTTCAACCGCTTGGTTGCCACTTACCGTCATTGTTACCCCCGGCGGCAATGCATTTCGCAAACGCATGGCAAATTCATTGAGTTCGTCCAGATTCTGAAATGTCGAGCAGCCGGTGTTCACATAACTGATGTTTGCGCACGATGGATTAGTTTGAATACAGAAGAGTAGCGGCGTGTTCCTGCATAGCCACGGAGCCTCGCGAGGTTGGTTGTGACCCTCATAGTATATGCTCATGCTGTCGCAACCTGCGTAGTATTCCGGCTTTTCCGGGTCATCCCAATATGAGATGACGTTCGAAGTATACTCATTGCCCTTTGCCTTTTGCTCACTAATGAAATCCCGCTCTCGTATACGGCAAGCAGCTTCGAAGCGACTCATGCAGGTGCCATGGAAATACGTGCATTCCTCAATGTCGTTCACGACTACATCGTCACAACTCTGCTGGTCTGAAACGCCGCCGCACTCATTTATTTTTTGATATTGGCATAGGAAGCATGCCTTGTCTTTTTTCAGCGACTCCTCCGGTGCCACGTACGCGTTGCCGATTGCTTGCGATTGCAGTTGAGACGTACGTGTAGTCGTCAGGGCCATCATTACCATCAATGCAAGCGCTAATGATCCTGCAATGATTGCCAGTACATTGAGTCGTATGTTCTTTTTCATATTTGGTAGGTGGAATGCATTAAATTACCAGCGACTTATCCACGTTCAGATCATCTACGCCGCCGAATTTCTGCTTCTGGCAGGTAAGCGGGTTGTAGATTGAGTAGAACAGCTGCACCAATTCGTCGGTCTTGAGGCGGCGCATGGTAATGCCGATGTTTTCCAGGCCAGATTGAACCAGCGTTACGCGGTCGCGAAGAATTTTGCTGTATGCGCGGAACGAACGGCTGCGTTCTAGCGCTTTTCCTTTACTATCTTCGGCAGAAAGCCACTGCATGAAGCGCTGCATAAGACTGCGCTTGGTGTCGGTGAGTGCGTCCAGCGGAACGATGATGTAGAAGCTCTTCTGCATGATGTCTGCGATATCCACGATCTTCGCCATGAAGTCCGCGTAGTCCAACGTTTGGTCTTTGAGCAGGGGATTCTCCTGTGTTATTGCCTTTTCCTGAAGACCTTTGATGTACGGGTCGATGTTCAAGCGGGTGGAGCGAATGAGGATCTGCACCGGAAAGATGAGCGTGTTCACGAATGCCTGGTATCCGGCAATGATACCTTGCTGTTCCACTTCGCTTTTCAGGTTAAAGTTGAGGGAGTTGACCCGTAGCACGGCGCGCAATCCGCCGTTCTTCAGCACCAGAGTGTCTTCTTTAATTTCTGCAATCGGCAGATACCGCTGAGTCGAGGCCATTGCAGACTTCTTTTTGCTGCGAACAGTCTCTGGTGCGCCGGTGGGGGAGAGCAGAGAGTTTTCTGCTGCGGAAGATGCCATAGGAATTTGAGTTTATTGCTCGGGGAAAATGTGCTTGAAGGCATCCAGCGGATGCTGCGGTGCCTCTTTCTTTACTTCCGGCTTGGGTGCCGACTGGATTCCGTCGATCGGTGCGGATGCCTGAGTGTCTGCAGCTGGAGCGGCAGCGGCGCGGATGCCATCGATACTGTTCTGCGGCTGAAGACCTGCAGCGGCAGTAGCTGTTGCAGCAGGCGTCGTAACCGATGCAGCATGCATGGCGCTAATGCCATCCAGTCGACGCCCTCCAGACGGAGAAGGATTGGCACTCGGCGTACTGTCGGCAGGTGTTACCGTGTGACTTGCAAGCTTTACCAGCTCCTCCTCACGCTTTTCCATCTGACGGGTCAGCTCAGCAAGCTTTGCCGCGTTTTCGCTGATCTTGGTGTTGGCATCGATCACCGCTTGCTTCGCTGCTTTGCTTACGAAGTTGATGGAAATACCCGGATGTGAGCTCCAGTAACGCTGATTCGGTTTGTTTGCGTGTTCGATCATGAGCAGGATGATGTTGAACAAGCTCAAGTCGTTGATACGCAGAAAGGCGAATGCTGCGGCGATCATCGCCGGCGTCCATAAAATGATGCCGTACGGAATGCTGATTTGACCACCACGACTTGCTGTGGAAAACAGTGCATAGCTGATACCCGTGCCAATACCCACGATGGCAAGTTGCTTCAGTGTGACGGGACCGATGATACGGTCCTCGACGTACACGTTCTGTGGAATTTTTACAGGTTCGATCGCCATGGGTTTGGGTATGACAGAATCCTCTTATTGTAGCAAAAAACAGCGATTTTTTCAATTCCTTGGTACCCACGAACCCACTGGAAACGGAGACCGGCTTCATGCCAGTCTCCGCTTAAAATTCCGTAGAATTAGGCTGCCAGGGCCTTATCTGCGCTTTTGTTGGACTTGGGGGTCTCGGCAGGGTGGACGAATTCCAGCTCGTTCTTGTCCTTACCAATAACGCAGATGGTGTCACCTTTGCGGTAAATGCCCTTCAGAATGCTTTCAGCGATCGGGTCCTCCAGTCTCTCCTGAATGGTGCGGCGTACCGGGCGCGCTCCGTATTCCGGATCGAAGCCCAGGTTACCCAGGTTGCCGATGGCCTTGGCGTCCAATTCGATGTCGTATCCTTGCTCCTTCAGTCGCTTTTCCAGCTGGTCCACGTGCAGAGTGACAATCTTGCGGATGGCATCTTGCGAGAGAGCGTTGAAGACGATGGTCTGGTCGATGCGGTTTAAGAACTCGGGACGGAAGTGCTCTTTCAGTTCGCGCAAGACTTCCTGGCGCTTCTCTTCGTATGCCTGTTCCTCACGCTTTGCATCGTCCTCGAGCTTGAATCCGATCTTGCCAGCTTGTTTTGTGAGCTTGTCCGCACCGATGTTGCTGGTCATGACGATGATCGTGTTGCGGAAATCCACGCTCTTGCCCTGTCCGTCTGTGAGCGTGCCGTCTTCCATGATCTGCAGCAAGATGTTGAAGAACTCCGGGTGTGCCTTCTCAATTTCGTCGAATAGCACCACGGAGTATGGCTTGCGACGAACGGTTTCGGTGAGCTGTCCGCCCTCTTCGTACCCAACGTACCCTGCCGTGGTTCCGGTAAGGCGCGAGACGTTGTGTCGCTCCATGAATTCGGACATGTCTATCTTTACGAGAGCATCTTCGCGCTGGAAAATTTCGCGGGCCAATGTCTTTACCAACTCGGTCTTGCCGACGCCGGTGGGCCCCATGAACAGGAAGGAACCGATGGGGCGGCGTTGATCGGAAATGCCCACGCGACTGCGGCGGATAGCCCTGGCGATTTTCTGAATGGCTTCGTCCTGACCAACCACATGCTTGCGCAGTACTGTTTCCAGTGCGTTTAAGCGCTTAGTTTCAGACTTCATCAGGCGCGTGATCGGAATGCCGGTCATGCGAGCGATGACGGCGTGGATATCGTCTTCACTGATCTCCACCGGAGAACGGCGGTCGCCATCCACTCGGCTTTCGAGCGCCTTTTTCTCCGCAAGAAGTTCTTCCTCTTCCTTGCGCAACTTCAGCGCGTGTTGGTACTTCTGATCTTTGACGGCAGATTGCTTCTTGAGTTCAATGCCCTTGAGCGCGGTTTCAATTTCCTTCAAACGAGGAGAGCTGTCGTGCTTCTGCTGAATGCTCTTTCCCGCTGCGGCTTCGTCCAAGACGTCGATGGCCTTGTCCGGAAGGAAGCGTTCAGTCAGGTAGCGCTTACTGAGTTTGACCGCGGCTTCGATAGCGGCATTGCTGATGTTGAGGCGGTGGAAATTCTCAAAACTCTCCTTCACGCCCATCAAAATGCCGATGGCATCTTCGGTACTTGGCTCTTCGACCATAATAGACTGGAACCGACGTTCCAATGCGCGGTCTTTTTCGATGCTCTTACGGTACTCATCGGTGGTTGTGGCGCCTACTACCTGTAGCGCGCCGCGAGAGAGTGCCGGCTTGAGAATGTTTGCAGCGTCCAGCGACCCCTCGGCAGAGCCGGAGCCGACCACGGTGTGAAGCTCGTCGATGAACAGAATGATCTCGCGCTTACTCTCGGTAGCCTCTTTAATGATGTCGTCGAAGCGCTGCTCGAATTCACCGCGGTACTTGGTTCCGGCGACCAGCGATCCCATGTTCAGCTGCAGGACTTTCTTGCCCTTCAGCGACTCCGGTACTCGTCCTTCGGCAATGCGCTGAGCCAAGCCCTCGACAATGGCGGTTTTTCCGACACCAGACTCGCCGATGAGCACGGGGTTATTCTTGGTCTTGCGGTTGAGGATGTGGATGACGCGTTCGATTTCGGTATCGCGTCCGACAATCGGTTCCAATTTCTTTTCCTTCGCCTTGAGCGTCATGTCGTCCGTGAAGTAGTCCAATACAGGAGTCTTGCTCTTTCCTTCGGTCTTCTTTTTCTTTAGGCCCTCCGGATCGGTCTGGTTCTGCATGCCAACCAAGGCGCCTTGCAATCCCTGGAAGAAGGATTCCAGCGATGACTCCAAGTTCTTATTCTGCGAGCGGAACTGACTGATTTGTCCGAACATCTCTTCGATATGCGTTTGCAAATCCTGCGGGTTGATCTGCATGTGCTCCAGCAGCACCGTAGCGGAGTTCTTGCCGCTGCTGATGAGCGCGTACAGCAAATGCTCGGTGCCGATGTTCGCATGGCGGAACTTATGTGCAACCAGCACGCTCTGCTCGATGACGGTGTTCAGTGCCAGCGACAGGCCGTGCTTTACGTTTTGTCCCTCGTTCTCGGATACCTTGTTAGCCTTGAGTAGAATGCGGATATTCTCCTGGGTGACTCCGGCCCCCGTAAGGATGGAGAAACCGAGCGACTTCGGAATGCTCAGCAACCCAAGCAGCAAGTGCTCGGTGCCGATGTGCATCGACTTCAAGTTCTTAGCCTCCTGCTCTGCAAGTTGCAGGGCGAGCTTGGCATTCGGGGTGAAGCGGTCGAACGGGTGCATAGATGAGGGGAGAGAAGTTAGCACTCTCTGGTGTGGAGTGCTAGATACTCTGTAGTATCGTGAAACTGTACCAGTGAAAGCCTTTTCTGCATAGCAAGTACCATTGCAAAAAATAAGGGTTCCTTCCTGGTGATCGGAAGTCCATATTTCTTTACCTTTCTTGCTTTCGGCGGAATTCCCGCAGATCGGCCAGGAAAATGCTGACGACTGTTGTTAGCGGCACGGCGAGAATGATTCCGAGAATAGGATGCAGCACTGTTGGGAAGCTGATGCCGATCAACATTGCCAGCATAATGACAATGGGTGAAAGGCCCACTGCGTGTTTCATGATGAGCGGGACCAGTAGGTTGTTCTCACAGGTTTGGATGACGTAGTACACCAGCGCAATGACCAGCGCCCATACGATTCCTGCCTGCGTCAACGCGATGAATACGGCAGGAATTGCTGCAATAAGGGGCCCGGCAACCGGAATGAATTCCGTAAATCCGGCAAGCAGCGCCAGGGTGAGCGCGTAGGGCATCCCCAGAATCGTCAGTGCGATGAAGGTGAGAATGCCGATGGAGAGACACAGGATGATTTGCCCTTGGAACCACTGCGACATCTTATGGTAAATGGCCTCGGACTTGTTGTCGTAGTAATTGCGGTAGCTGTGTGGCAGTAGGAAGCGGAAGTAGTCCACGATGCCCTCGCGTTCCATTTGAATGAAGAACGTGAGAATGAGGATAAGGATGAAGCTGGCGATGAAATTGAAGACAGACCCAGCGATGCCGATGGCATAACTAAGCCAACTTTGCGCTGCGGTGGATAGATCTTGGCCGAAGCGGAAGAGCGTGCTGGCTTGGTCTTTGATTTCCAAATCTCGCAATGCTTCCTGGAGCAGCGTTGTAAGCTTGAGGTTGATTGCCTCGGAGAGGAATGGCAGCGTGATTTCCTGGTTGGCCAGGAATGCGTCCACACGGTTGTTCAGGAATCGGGCGAAGTTCTGCACTTCGTTGGCGACGATGGGAATGAGGGAGATGACAAGGAAGACCGCGAGCGAGAGGAAGATGACGTAGACCAAGATGACGGCGATACTGCGCGGGATGCGCATTCTCTCAAAGAAGCGCACGCTGGAGTCGATGACGATAGAGAGGAAGAACGACAGCACCAGAATGAGCAGTACGTCGTGCAGCGACCACAGCGCCCATGCCCCTAGCAGCACGGCGAGTATGGTCGTGGTTGCATACGCTATGGTCTTGGGCTTGATGTCGATGATGACGGTTTCGCTTGAGCCAGTTTCTTGAGACAAGTCATCGTGCGTGCGCTTGCGTGCTGCTTGCGATTGCTTCACCCGCGTACGTGCCGTAGCCCACAGCTTCTGGGCTTTGGTGCTCAGAATCTGGAAGGACTTGAACGACTCGTGGCGCTTGGATTGCTTGCTCATAGTGCTAGCCGGTTACGTAAACGACGACGGTTTCGATGATGATGTATGTCAGCAAACATACGGCAAGCCCCAAGATGGCGTTGATGATGTCTTTCTTGGCGCCATCCGAACTGTCACCAGTTGCCGGACCAAGCATGTACTTAAAGCCGGCGATAATGATGCGAATGAGACAAATAGACGCACAGAAGCCGATAACCACCTCGGTCACTACGCTGATGTAATCGCGGATACAGAAAAAGCCAGTTATTCCCAATTGGAAATTACACGTGGGTGGGGGATTGATGCCTGCAGGAGCCGCGTAGGCCAGCGGAACCGCGATGATCGAAAGCAGGAAGTTGAGCACGGGCTGCATTATCTCCGGTTCATGGCAGTCCGTAAATCGCTTTATATGCATTTCATGCCTTCTGGCAGCCATCTGGGCTTGTGCTTTGTGCTGAATATGACACAGCTTTCACTTTTACAGTCCTTGACGCACGACATACTCATGACGTGACACGGATTACGTAGTAGTATGTGATCTACTATGGCATTCGCCTGGCAAACCACTGGCAAGCCGATCGTGGCACTGGCACCCATGGCCGGCGTGACAGATGCTTCGTATCGCCAGCTCATCAAGCGTGTCGCACCCGAGACGGTGGTCTATACCGAGTTCCTGTCCACAGATGCAATCGTGTATGGTGCTGAGCGAACGTTGAAGATGCTGTCTTTCGATGCAGGTATCGAGCGGCCGTTCATTGTGCAGGTGTTCGGCTCCAAGCCCGATCATTTTCTGAAGGCATGCAAAGTGATAGAGCAAATGGGTGCCGATGGCATCGATATCAACATGGGCTGTCCGGCCGCCAAAATCGTTTCTTCGTGCTACGGCAGTGCGTTGATGCAAAAGCCGGAATTGGCTGCGGAGCTGGTACATGCAGCTGCAAGCGCTGTGCGAATTCCCGTAAGCGTGAAGACTCGACTTGGTTGGAATACCAAGGAATCACTTATTCCGTTTTGTCAGAAGCTTGTGGATGCCGGCGCTAAAGCGCTTGCAATTCACGGACGCAGATACTGCGATAAATTCACTGGTGCCGCCGACTGGGAGCCGATCTACGAGCTGAAGAAAGCGGTGAATGTCCCGGTGATCGGCAATGGCGATATTGCATCCGTGGAAGATGCGCTGGAGAAGCTGGGGAATTTGGACGGCGTGATGGTGGGACGCGGTACGTTCGGTAACCCCTGGCTCATGCGGGATATAGCTGCTGCGTTTCGCAATCCATCCGCATGGCGTGCAGCCAGTGCCGCCAAAAATGCAGGTACTGCCGATGAGCATGCCAAGCGCGCTTCGTTTAGCGAGAAAATCCCATTCATTCTGGAGCATTGCGAACTTGCAGTGAGGATAAAGGGCGAGAGAAGGGGGGTGCTGGAAATGCGTCGCCACTTAAGCAGTTACGTGAAGGGGTTTGATGGCGCGCGAGAGTTGCGTACAAAACTGCTGCAGATCGAGAATTTCTCGGAATTGAAAACCGCACTTTCCGTTTTTTAATATGATGCCTTCTTCCGCACCTCAGGAGCACGAGCAGCACGTTCTTCCGTTTCGTAACCCGCAAATGCTGTACCTGCTCAGCCAGGAATTTGAGCGTCGATTCGAGGAGTACAAAGACGCTGTTATGTTCCAAGGTATGGGGCGCCCCGAATACTTTCCGCGTGTATTCAAGTCGCGGTGGGACATGGCATGGCACTTGCGAACCCTGTCCGACGACGAGGCGTTGCAGCTCCTGCACTTGCTTCAGTCGGATCCGGCAGATTTGCTACTGCCACGTTTTGCGGAGCAGCGCGTCGAAGGCACCGTTCAGGGCGTGCGTCGGAACATCGACGCTTCCATGACTCCGGAGCAGGTAACCCAGGCCGGGTTTCCCAGAATTTGGCGTGAATCGGCGGCTTAAGAGCCCATGCGCATTCGCAGCAGCACGGCAAGCTCAAGCTTTTTCCCTTGAATTGCTTGCTCGGCCTCTGCGGCGCTTACCATCGTGACGCGGTCATCGCCTTGCGAGGTGACGCTCATTGTTTGCTCAAGGTGTCCGCGGGTGACCAAGAAGAGATACGGTATGCCACTGGTTTGCTGCAGGTCTGAAAGCCCAAGCCCGAGGTGCTCAAATGCACTTGGCTGCAATTCCGGTTCAATGCGTACTTTCTTGAGTGCCTGATGTACCGGCTTACGGATGTCGCCCGAAGTCATGATAGATCCGCCGGTCGTGACCTTGTGATGGTCCGGACTGCGGTGAGATAACGCTATTTTCAGTTGCTCTTCTGTTCTGCCCGATGCCAGGGTGATGCCGTGTTGTACGAAAATATTTCCCGCTTTGCCTGCGGCCAGTTTTTCGGCCTTGGCACTCGGGCCAGTGGAAAATTCCATTTCCCGCACTTCGCTCAAGTCAGCCATGAATGGCAACAACTCGGCGCCGTGTTCTTCCCAGAATGCCAGGATTTCCCGGGCCGAAAGATCGGCTCCGCCAGGGGTATCGCCTCTTAGTTGTTTCAGAAGGGCCGAAGCACCTGCAGGGGGCAAAACCAGTTTTCGTTCGACGGACTCACTGGGCACGGGCGGAAGGGGTAATGAATGTTGTCAGTATTGTAGTGAGTATTGCGGAGTCAAAAAAAAGCCCGGGGTGACCCGGGCTTTTTGTTGTCTTCTAGCTACAATTACAGTGCGACCTTAATGCCCGGACCCATGGTTGGGTTGATGCTCAAGCTCACGATGTAGTTGGTCTTGATGGCGACCGGCTGCGCCTCCTTGATTGCCTGGACCAGGGCAGCCAAGTTCTCCTGTAACTTTTTCTCTCCGAAGGATGTCTTGCCGAAAACGCAGTGGATGATGCCTTGCTTGTCCATCTTGAATTCGATGCGGCCCTTCTTCAGTTCCTCGATAATCTTGCCTGGCTTATCGGACACAGTCCCGGACTTCGGGCTGGGCATGAGTCCCTTCGGACCCAGTACCTTTGCCAGCTTACCGATATCCTTCATCAGCTGCGGCATGGCCACAGTGATATCGAAATCCATCATGCCTCCTTCAATGCGCTTAATAAGCTCTGCGCCACCGATATGGTCGGCGCCTGCTTTCTTGGCCTCTTCCTCGAAGTCGGGCGTCACGAATGCGGCAATGCGCACCTTCTTACCTGTGCCATGTGGCAGCGATACCGTGCCGCGTACCAGCTGGTCGGCCTGGGACATGTCTGCGCCGATGCGGAAGTGAGCCTCTGCAGTCGCGTCGAACGAGACGGCTTTCACCTGCGTGAGCAAGGTAACAGCCTCCTCCAGCGCATATGCGGGCTTAGTTAGGAGCTTCTTTTTCTCGGCGTACTTCTTGCCGCCGCGAACAACAACTTTTGCAGTTGCCATAAGGGATGTGGGGAACGTGGTCATTACGTCCATAAAGCGGACTGCCACGAGCCGGACTATTTTGCATGCAAAGTACGCTCAGCGCAAGCGCTATGCACAGCAAAAAAAGGGAGGCCGGAAGCCTCCCTGGATATCGATGAATGAAGCGCACTATTTCTTCTTGCTGCGCGAGCGCCTGTTACGCTCGTTGATGTGCACCGAGAACATGAGTGACAGCAGCAAGCCAAACAGCAGGGCGGTTGCCGACATTTCCCATCCTTCGACTGTCTGGGTAATGAGGAACGTAAGCAGAATGGACAATGCAGACAGCAGGGCGACAATGGCGCCGATGACTTCGAATCCGTGAGCGAACACAGATCGCACAACTACAACGGATGCATCATCCAGTTCGTGCACCACCCGGTTGAAATGCACCACGGTACCTGCACCAAACAAGAACACCAGCAGGAGTGCCGATACTGTGGGCATGGGCGGCAGGGTGTTGGAGATGATGTTGTACAGCAAGGGAAGCATGCTGAGCGTCATGAGCAACATGCCGAAGGTCTTCATGAGGTAGCAGGCGATAGCCTTGCCTACGGCTTCCGGCTTCGCACCGGTCACCATCATCGACGGGATGTACAGCAGGGCCAGCGACAGGAAAATGATCACGGGAACAGTCACCATGACCGACGGCTGAAACAGCCCGAAGGAGAACGTGGGATTCATAGGGGATGTGTTGGGGAACGTCGGGATACACAGTAGCGCTTCTTGCGTCGTCACAATGCAAAAAAGCCTTGCTGACGCCTCCTAAAGAGTATGCGGTGATCCCGCGTCAGCCTTACTTCTTCTTTGCGGCCTTTGCCTGGCGGCGGCGCTTGCTTAAGACCATGTCCGGCATGCCGTCGATGAGCAGGCCCATGTTCTTGGCAGTACCGGCAACAGTGCGTGCAGCGGACTCTACGTTCGTGGTGTTCATGTCAGGCATCTTCTGCTTGGCAATTTCCACGATATCGGTCCACTTAATGCTGCCGATCTTGTCCTTGTTCGGGGTGCCGCTACCCTTCTCCTTGTTCAACTTCTGGAGAATGAGGAACGAGGCAGGGGGCTGCTTGAGGATGAACGTGAAGGAGCGATCCTCGAAGAGGGTGATCTCCACTGGAATCAGCTGACCCATGCGGGTCTTGGTCTTGTCGTTGAACTTCGTGCAGAACTCCTGGATGTTGATACCAGCTTGTCCCAGCACTGGGCCCAGCGGGGGAGCCGGGTTGGCTTGACCGCCTTTTGCCTGCGTCTTGATGATTTTGAGAACTTTCTTAGCCATAGCCGCGCCACTGTAGTGGCAGGACAAAACCCTGTCAATCCGACTTTTCTACCTCCTACTTTGCAAGTTCGGCGATCAATTTGGTCGCCAGCTCTTCCTTGCCTCGCGCTACGTGGATTTCGTAGACGCGGGTTCGCGTGCGTCCGAAGATGATTTTCTCACTGCTCAATGCTGGATCTATAAAGGAGAGAACATCGGTAACCGCGCCGTCGGGCGGGGTGAGCGTCTGGTCCGCCAAATCGCGGACTTGTGTAGAGAATGTCGCCTGCAAACTTTCTTTCAGTGTCGCAAAAATGGTTTTGGCATCGTTGCTATCGAGCCACGCAAAGAGCATTGCGCGATCGTTTTCCTGCAGGAGTACCACGGTGTTGACGGCGACGCTGGTCGGACTGGTTACATGCAGCAGGCTGATTTCGCGGGTTTGTTGCTGCTGAAGCCCCAGTGCACCGAATGCCGCGTCGACGCCGCGCGCTTGGCGCTTCTTGGTAGATTGACCTTTCTTTACAGCGCGCCGCGAGCTGCTGCTGGATGAAAGCGCATCCATGGATGAAGATGCTTGGCCGCTACTAGGCACCCCGTCTTCCGCGATTGGAAGCTCATCCTCCGGAAGGACGTCTTCCTGTTGTTGCGCAAGCCTTGGCCGTTCTCTGAACCAGAAATCCGCGCCACCAATTCCAACAAGAGAGGCGGATAAGAGGAGGACCAGTGCGAAAGCGAGGCGGTTTGGCACCACGGTAGTGTAGCAGAATCTCCGACACGAGGCAGTCGTCCACCCAGATTACACTAGCGCTTGGATGCAGCAGCATGCTTGGAGCCTGCCGCAGCTACAATTGCCGGAGCGCTGCGTTTGGCAAGAGACAGCTGGTACAAGCAGATGGCTCGCTCATGCGTGTGCTTGGCAGAGCACTGGTTTGGAAGCTTAGCTTCGAATGCCCGTACCATGCGCTCGCGAGTGGGGATGGTCTCGGCCTGCATAACGGCGATCGGCTTGGCATTCTCCTGCTCGATGATCGACGCGATGCGACGCTCATCAACGGTTTTTGCGCGGATAACCAGGCGTGCCCAGCGGTTTGCATCCATTTCGCGCTTGGTCATGCGGCGCTGCCTAGCAACCAACGGACGGATGCGAGTGACGTAGGTGGCGGCAGCTGCATGCATCTTGAGGCGCGAAGACAACACGGAGGTTTGTGCCTCGGAGTACAGTTGCTGCAGCGTCATCCATCCCGCATCCGAAACGTTTGCGGGAGTATCGACGGCAAGTGCCGCCGTATGCGAACCAAGGAGGGCAAGCGTTACGGCCGCAGTGGCCACGCGAGAAGAGAGCTGGAGCTTCATAGGAGTGATTGGGATGTGTTTTGTATTCTTTACATTATATCATTAAAAAACATAAATTACAAAATACAAAATAATGCCTGTGTCTCCTTAAAGGTGGCCTACTTCGTCTACTACGATTTTGGCATCGGCGATGATAACGCCATTCTCGTGCACTAAGACCGGGTTTAAGTCCAGTTCCTTCACTCTCGGACAGTCGCTGACTAACTGACCGATTGCAACGATTGTGCGTGCCAGCTCGGCAATATCCGCTTGGCCTTTGCCGCGCATGCCAAGCAAAAGCTTCCAAGACTTGAGCTCCTGCAGCATTTCGTAAGCCTGCTGCTCCGAGACGGGAGCGAGCCGGAATGCGGTGTCATGAAACAGCTCGGTATAAATTCCGCCGAGTCCCACCATTACCAAGGGTCCGAAGGACGGGTCTCGCAATGCACCGACGATAAACTCGTTTCCTACGGGGAGGAACTTCTGTATCAGCACGCCGTGAATACCTGCCGAAGGCTCGTGCTTGGCGCAGTTCTTCAGGATGTCGTCATAGGCTTTTTTGACCTCGGCAGCGGTCTTCAGATTGGCGCGCACGCCGCCGATATCGGTTTTGTGAAGGATGTCAGGCGAGCTGATTTTTGCGATGACCGGGTAGCCGATCTGTTCGGCACATTCCACTGCCTCGGCGGCGCTGCGGGCCACCGCTTGGTCGGGTACGGGCAGCTCGTAGAGTGCAAGCAGCTCCTCTACTGTTTCTTCCGGAAGCAGTCCGTTTTTGTCTTGCAGAATACCCGTCGCAGCACTCCTTCTGTCGTCGGCGCGGGGATCTTCTTCCTTCGTATCCGGCAGGGGATGGGCTTTGGATGCCAGCGACTTCAGCGCTCGGATTGCTTCCTCGGGTGTTGCAAACTGCGGCACGCCCCCGCTCCCTAAGATGGCACGCGCCTCCGCAACGCTGTCGTTGCCCATGAATGCGGCGACGATCGGTACGAAAGGATGTGCTTTCGACACTTGGACGATTGCCTTGGCGATTTCGGTGCACGGTGTCATGACTTGGGGCGTCAGCAATGCAGCGATGCCATCTACCTCGGGGTCTTGGGCACAGGCGCCGATTGCCGCCACGTACCTGTCTGCCAGCGCATCGCCGAGGACGTCCACGGGGTTGGCAACGCTCGCCGCAACAGGGAGTTTTTGCTTGAGCGATTGCTTGGTTGCTTCCGCTAGCGCCGCAAGAACCAATCCTTCACGTTCCGCAGCATCGGTTGCCAGCACGCCGGGGCCGCCGGCATTGGTGACGATGGCAATGTTCGGGGACAGCAGCGCGGGTTGTGATGCTAGGGTGCGCAACAAATCCAAAAAGACTCCGGTGTTTTCAGCTCGGTGGATTCCCGCCTGCCTGCAGAGCGCATCGATAGCGGCGCTTGATCCCGCCAGTGCACCAGTGTGCGAAGACACCGCCATGGAGCCGCGCTTGGAAACGCCGGATTTAATGAGCACGATTGGCTTGGTCTTGCTGACGCGCCTGGCGATTTGGGCAAAGCGCGGGCCGTCTTTAATGCTTTCCAAATACAGGCCGACTGCTGCGGTCTTGGAGTCGTTTTCGCAAATTTCCAGGAAATCGCATTCATCCAGATCGGTCTTGTTTCCAATGCTTGCAACCAATGAGTACCCCATCGACAAGTTCGCGGCGGCGTCCATGAGTGCTACCGCCATGGCGCCGGACTGACTAATGAGCGCGATATTGCCAGGAGCGCTTGCCTGCACTGCAAATGAAGCATTGAGCCCGATGGACGGACGAAGCACGCCTAGACAGTTGGGCCCCACCATGCTCATGCTGTGACTACGAACGATCTGCAGCAGACGCTGCTCTCGCTCGTGCGCTTCTTCGGTGCCGAGTTCGCCGAACCCAGCCGAAATAACTACCAGTGTTTTTACACCTTTCTTACCGCAAGATTCGGCGACATCATGCACGGTGGCCGCAGGCGTTACGACGATTGCCATGTCTACGGTTCCCGGAATTGCTTCCACGGTTGGGTATGCCTTTACACCCATCAGCTCATCGTGTTTGGGGTTCACGGGATACACGGTGCCTGTAAAGCCCTGCGTAAGCAGGTTTTTCAGGATGTAATGGCCGAGCTTTTTTTCTTCGGCGCTGGCTCCAATTACGGCGATTGTTGTTGGTTCGAGGACGTACATTGTCGTGAGACAGTATAGCAAAATATCCATTTTTTGGCTACCGAAAGAGGCGCAAGCAGCATGTCTCCATGCAGGCGTGGAAGCGCTAGAGCAAAATCTTGGTGGACGAACGTACTCCTTTGTGTATACTGCGGTACATGGCCATAGAGCGTACCAAGCGCAAGCGTCGGCAATCGGTCGCGGAACCCGCGGCCATCGCTCAGGATGCGGAGCAAATAGATACCTCCTTGCGCCCCAGGAGTCTGCAGGATTACGTAGGTCAGAGCGAGATTAAAGGACACTTATTGGTGCACATCGAAGCGGCGCGTCGCCGCAAAGAACCGCTGGGACACGCTATTTTGCATGGTCCTCCCGGACTTGGAAAAACGACCTTGGCACATATTCTGGCGCGGGAGATGGGCGCACAGATGCGCGTGACATCCGGCCCGGCGATCGAGAAGCCAGGCGACTTAGCTTCGCTGTTGACCAATTTGCAGCCGGGAGACGTGCTGTTCATTGATGAGATTCACCGCATGCGTCCGGCTATTGAAGAGGTGCTCTACAGCGCCATGGAGGATTACGTCCTCGACCTGATGATCGGCAAGGGGCCCTCGGCGAGATCCATGCGCATAGACATTCAGCCGTTTACGCTCATCGGCGCCACTACCAAAATAGGCGCAGTCAGCATGCCGCTTCGCGATCGCTTCATTCACAACTTCAGGCTCAAGTTTTACGACATTCCCGAAATGCAGCTTATTGTCGATCGTGCTTCGCGGCTGCTCTCCGTGCCTATGGATGCAGAGTCTGCGCACCGTATTGCCAGGGCAAGTCGTGCAACGCCACGCATCGCCAACAGGCTGGTGCGCGCCGTGCGCGATTTCGCGCAGGTGAATGACGAGTCGGCGATAGGGCTCCCACGCGTGAATCATACGCTCCATGCGCTGGGCATAGACGACAACGGTTTGGACGGAAACGACCGCACTATTTTATCTACGCTCATCGAGCGTTTTGGTGGCGGGCCAGTGGGGCTGTCCACGCTTGCCGCCGCCACGGCCGAAGAGGAGGAGACGCTGGAAGATGTGTACGAGCCGTATTTGATGCAGTGCGGCTACCTGCAGCGCACGCCAAAAGGGCGCATGGCGACCAAGCATGCCTACGATCTGCTTGGCATACCGCAACCAAAGAATGCCGCTACGCTTTTCTAGTATGGCGAATGCGGAACTCGCCGGCTTGCTGATAGGAGGCCTGGTGCCGGCACTGCTCTTTGGCGTCAACGGTGTTCTCGCAAAAGCCGGTACGCAAGCGGGGATTGGACTCGGTGTCTATCTTCTTATTATTGCTGTTGGTGTGGCGCTGACAGGCGTGTTGTTTTTGTTCATCGATCCGAGTCGCGCATATTCTCCCCGCGCCGGATGGTTTACGCTGGCCATGGGAATCACCTGGGGGCTTGGCGTGGGATTGGTAGGCATAGGACTGGTTCGTTACGGTGCTCCGCTTTCCAAGCTGGTTCCGCTGTACAACATGAATACGTTGGTAGCGGTCGTGATCGCACTATGGGTGTTTGCGGAGTGGCAAAAAGTACAGGCATTGAAACTGGTGGTCGGTGCATTGCTTGTCATTCTCGGCGGGACGCTGGTCGCACTATCGTAAGACGCGATCGATTCTTTCGAGAAGACCCTGTTCGAAAGAAGTGCGATCGAATTCCTTTGCCCGAGCAACGCATGCTGCCGCATCGAATTCTTGTCGCTTAAACGTCGTCATCATTTTCGCCAAGGATTCCCGTGCCGGATCTGCGAAGAAGGTGCCCGTTTTTCCGTCGATGACCGTTTCCAGCGCTCCTCCTTGCCTGTAGGCAATGACCGGCGTGCCGCATGCCATGGCCTCGAGTGGCACAAGGCCAAAGTCCTCGTGTCCGGCGAAAATAACAGCCTTCGCTTTGGTGTAGAGGTCGCGAAGTTCATCGTTGCTGCGCCAGCCGTAGAATTCCACCGTGGGCCCGGCAATCGACCGCAGGCGGGCCATGTCGGGTCCTTCGCCGACTATCGTGAGCCGCGCGCCGCAATCGTTGGCTGCCTGTATCGCGATGTCGATACGCTTGTAGCGTGCCAGGGTGGATACCACCAAAAAATAGTCGGGGTGCTGCATTGCGCCGGTGCTCGGCGTGTATGGCTTGAGCCAGGCATCGTCTATAGGCGGATGTACGATGTCGGCTTCGCGTCTCCAGTACAACTGAATCCGCCGTTGCACTTCTATCGATGGTGCAATCAGGACATCCGGACGATCTGCCGCTTCGGTATCCCAAATACGCAGATTATGGAACGTGCGTGACAGGTACCAGCGCTTCAATTGCCCCAGGAGGCCGCTGCCGGCCGCAGCTTGCACGTCGTGCGTGCGGTCCCACAAGTAACGGGCAGGGGAGTGCACGTAGCAAACGTGCTTGGGCTTGCCGTTGGTGATGATGCCGTGCGCGAATGCAGAAGAGAAGGAAAGCACCACGTCGAATGCCGAAAAATCCCATGCTTCGACTGCGGCGGGAAAACGCGAAAGGTAGTAATGGTGATTTGTAGTCAACGCAGTCCACGGTTGCAGTGAACTGGTGACGACGCGCTGTTTTGGAAACCAGTCGCCAAGCTTTCTCTCGTTGTACAAGAGCGTGTAAATAGGCGCTTGCGGAAACAGTTCTGCGGCAATCTTGAGCACGCGCTCCGCGCCGCCGCGCATGGTGAGCAGTTCGTGGACCAAGGCGATCTTCATGACCGCATTCTACATCGTCTTATGCCGCTTGGCGCAGGCGAATATTTTTCAGTCTGGCACTGCTTCCGCGTTGTGCGACAGATTGAATGTTCATTGTATCTACGATGCGTAGTGACTTAAACATATCGAGTGCAGTTGTCGCGTTCTGCAACTCTTGTACAGATGCCTGCGTCGCAGCTTGTTTAACGGCATTCGTGCACACGCATATGGAGTCCATTTTTTTCTTCTCGTCTTTCGTTAAAACTTTCCCGGATTGCTGCTTTGCAAGGAGACGGTCATATTCGAGCGTTTGCCCGAAAGATGCATACGGGTTTGATTGTGAGTAACTCGTCATGCTTTTTACGAATGATTCGACTTTTGATTCATCGCTAATTCTGCCGATAGACATGGAGTCCATAGCATCTGCGTTGACCATTTCCCTGAGCGATCGCAATGGCTTATTTTTATGATCTAAATGGGCGATGATTGGTCCTTGTGCATCTCTTCCGACAACCACCATGCTATGAATGAAAGGAAAGACGTTTTCATCGTTGTTTCCGCCTTGTAGCATCCTACCTCTCGCGTAGAACAAACGCCTCATTCCGGTTCGTAAATCTCGCCTGTTATTCGACAAGATCACATCGCCGACCTTCATTCGACGTTGCAGGAATTCGAAGCGGCGGTAGGCTTCCGCGCCCCACTTCCAATCGCGAGGCGGTTGCAGTGCATCCCCTCGTTCGTCTGTTTTGCGGTACACGGGTACCACCGGACGTTCGTCGTCCTTCATGGAGAGGAAGACGGGGTATCCATCGGCTGAAAAATACACATGTGCCCCGGTTGGCAGGGGATCGTCGAAGTCGAGTGGCCCGACCACATCTCCGTCTTTAATGCTGCGCCACAATCGCTCGCCACCAGTACGAGATTTCATGATGGATTCCAGTGTTTGCCCCGCCGTTACGGCATGCTTCTCCGTTGCCGCACCTGTCGTCTCTGCTCGCTGGTAGCCTTGTTTGAATAGCTCGTATTCCGAGTGTGTCTTCATGAGCGTGGACACAAGCTTGGTGCGCCAGCTCATTGTTCCTTGATCCAGTCTTTCAAGTTGTTCCACGACGTCCGCTTTCTGGTAGTCGCTGAGTGCATGCAGGCGTTCGGCATGGAAATGTGCGCCGTACGAGTCGTTGCTCCCTTTTAACAGCCTCATGTACAAGCCGACGCGCCTCCACAGCGGCGCATTCTGCATTTCTGAAAAACGTACCTCCGGAGTGGCCGCCTCCTGCGTTTGCTCCCATGGAATGCGAGTGTCTCGATGGTTGATACGGTCGACCAACGTCAAATCGGTCTCGCGTTCCACGGATTGCCGAGCTGCCGCTAACCTCTCGCGCGTTCCGCTTCGCCGCGGAGAGTCTGGCAGTTGTTCCAAGCGATTTCGTGTTTGCGCCATCAGCCCCAGTCTCCTCTCGTCTGGTTCCTGTGGCAAATTTCTGCCGTCGTTTACCTGTTCTGGTGTCGGCATTTTTGTGGGTTTTTCTCCTATATAGTATATCGTATTTTTTGGCTTTTTTCCATGGTTCGGAGCTACTTGAAGTCTGTATACTCGGTGGGCATGGGTTTTCCGAAACGGAAGTTGCAACCATCGCGTCGCCGCAAAGCGCCAAACGCAGCGCAAGTTTCTGCAACGCTATGCTACGGTGCCATGGCGGAAGTGGCTCAACTTGTACGGTCGCCGGATTTGCCTCAAGAGAACGTAAGGCGTCGCGTAAAGCACCTATGTGAATTGCTGGCTGCCTCCATACGCGCCACGGACGGCAAGCTGCGGTCATTGTTTGATAACCGTACCTGGCGCGGCTGCAAAGAGCTCTGTCCGAACAATGGCTTTATTCTTGATGGCAAAGACCCTACGCGCCTAGCGGACGAGATTACCCTGCATGTCGGCGGCGAAAAATCTACTGCGGCAGTACTGCGCCATATCCGCAATTCGAAGAAATCCATAGAGATGTGGATGTTCGTGTGGGTCGATGACGATACCGGCAACGAAGTGGCATCCGCCCTGCTGGATGCCGCAAACAGGGGAGTGAAAGTGATAATCCATAAAGATCAGTGTGGTGTGATGTTCGAGCGAGGCGTCAGTCCCGGTCATAGTTTTTTTCACAAGGATGCCATTCGCATTCGCGATGCATTCGGAGCCACGCTCATGCGCTGGGGCTACCCAGGAGGCACTCGCAAGCGTGTTCGACAAAAGTCCAATGCCACGGCGGATGCGCTGTTGCAACACCCCAACGTTCGCATCGAGCGGCGGCCGCGATACGACCATTCCAAGGTCTATCTGTTTGACGACGAAACGGTGATTCTGGGGGGCGTGAACATTTCCAACGTTTCCAGGCATGAATTTCACGACTACATGGTGGAAATTCGCAGTGCGCTGCTCGTTGGCAGGTTTCAAGAGCGCATCAGCGGGCGCGAATGTCTGGATTTACCCTTGGGTGCGACTGTGGATTTTTTCTTCAATGTTGTGCGTCAGCCTAAAGGGAAAAAACTGGAGGTTGCTGCCATCATGCAGCATCTGCTCGACAGCGCCCAGCGCGAGGTCATCATTCAGATGGCGTACTTTGGAGACGAGCGTCTGACGGATGCAATTGTCTCTGCGGCAAACCGAGGCGTACAAGTGGCCATTCTCACTTCAGAACATCCGGATGTGCAGCACGATTTAAACTATGCGATCTTGCGCGACATCTTGCGTCGCAGTCCGCCGCAAAGCGTGCGCGTGTACTTGTCGAGGCTTACGCACGCCAAGCTTATTCACGTCGATAGGTCACGCACGTTTTTGGGTTCTGCGAACATGAATACCACCGGAACCATCAAGCTTGGCGAATCCAACATTTACGTAAACGATGGAGACGGCTCTTTGGGCTCGCCGCAATCCCAGTTCACCATTGAGCTGCGGGTGCAGCTGCTGCGAGACATGCACGAAAGCCAGCGCATCGTGTCTCCGAACCAGTTGAAAGTGAATAAAATCAAGGCTTGGCTTGAGTCGCACGTTGCTGAGTAGGCACATCTGATAGATCGACTATTTGCCTTTCTCAAGCCGTTTTTTTACATACTTGGCACTTCGGGTAACCAGTGAGGTTGCGTCGGATTTCAAAATCCCGATACTACCGTCACATTTTTTTGACCAATGCGTTCCCCAAGCCACACCCCGGACTCCAGCACAGTAGCAGCAGACGCTACTCCGGAGCACATTGCCGCGTTGTATCCCACCCTGTCGCCCTCCTACGTGCAGCAGACATGTTTACGCTACGCCGGAAACATGAAAAAAATCGCGCACATGCTTGCAATTGCGGCATCTCGCTCTACGCCGCAGCTCACTCCTTCAGGGCATGCCAAGGGCGCGCTGTGTCGTCCGCAAGGAGGCGATTCTACCAATTGGGCCGACACGATGCTTGCCGATTTCCCCATGGACGACTATGAGGGTAAGAGTCAGAATGACGCGACAGAGGCCGCAATGCATCCGATGGCTATGTATGTGCAAGATCGGATAGGCAAAACGCGTTTCAGCTTACTTGGAGGCAATCCCGAACGTTTCTGGGCACACGTCGACTCCGACATGACAATGTTTGCCAACAACTCGTAGCGCCTGCTTGTTGTCGTGCATTCCCGGCGCTAGCATGTGCACATGCGCGAAGTCAGCTCTCTCCGCCGGAGCCACACGGTACGGATTGTGGTTATTGTAGTGCTTATCGCCATTGCCGGCGTTCTTGCATACATGTACGAAAAAACACGCTGGCTCATGATTGGCGCTATCGTTCTCTTGCTAACCGCCTTGGGTATGGAGGTGTCTCAAACGGATTTCGATTTGGGCAAATTGGCGAAGACGGGCTCTTTTTCGGAATCACGCGTGAAGCGGGATGACAAAGGCAACGTGGTACTGGGTGCCATGTGTGGCGAGGCCGTATACAACTGCGATGATTTCCGAACCCAACCAGAGGCGCAAGACGTGTATGACTACTGCAAGTTCAGCGGCGACAACGACCCGCACAGACTGGATGGCGACAAGGACGGTGTGGCTTGCGAAAGCCTGCCAAAAGGGGAGTAGTCCCGTATCGTCACGCTGATGAAGAGGCGCAATTGCAGGCGTATCTGCTATGCTTGCATCATCTTTCCTTGCCACACCAATGTCACGCCAGATTTTCGTCAATTTGCCCGTGAAGGATTTACAGAAAACTAAGACAATCTTTTCCAAACTCGGGTTCACGTTCAATGAACGGTTTACCGATGAGAATGCGGCGTGCATGATCGTCTCCGACACGATTTATTCCATGCTGATGACGCATGAATCGTGGAGGCGTTTCATGAAGACGCCGATTGTCGATGGCAGGACTTCGAATGAAGTGTTGCTCGCAATTAAGGTTGAAAGCAGTGATGAGGTGAATCGCATTGCCGATTTGGCGCTGCAGCACGGCGGCGAGAAGGCTCGCGAGCCTGAAGACTACGGATTCATGTTCGTGCGCAGCATCCATGACCCCGATGGTCATGTCTGGGAATTCTTCTACATGGACGAAAGCAAGCTTCCCCCGAAGTAGCCATATCATCGAGACAGCACCGAAGTGGCCACTGAAACGTGGTTTGAGTTTTGTGACAATGGTGGGTCGGCTGGGGATTGAACCCAGGACCAATGCCTTAAAAGGGCACTGCTCTACCAGCTGAGCTACCGACCCGTATTGAGCCTGGGGGATTATAAGCCAAATTTCTCAATTGGCCAGTGCGAGCTATTTGCTCATGTCGCTCAGCAGCGCTCTCACCTTTTCCATCTTCTGATTGCTGCCTAACTCGTTGTGCCATTCCCAAATTTCGTTTTGCATTGCACCGATATGAATAACGAGTGTGGTGCGGCTTTCGTCCGCGTTGGGCTCGCGGTACGGTGTTTGCTGCTCCCAAGCGCGAATATCTTGCAGTGTTTTTACCAGTGTGCGTACCTGCTCGGCGCTTATGGCATGCATGGTTTTTTGCGGCGGCTTCTGGTCGTGATTTTCCTTTTCCAGGCTGCCGCTGCCTCGCAACGTGAATTTCACCCCACCATGCAGCGGGTGGGTATCGTCGAGAATGACGATCATGTCGGTCGGCTCGGCACGTTCCTCCGCGATATCCGCCAAGCGCATCTCCATGCTTTGCATGCCCGATTGAATTTGCTGCTGGGTCAGGCCGCCGCGGCTGCAGGCGGTTGCAAGCAGGAATACTGCCGAGAGCGTGAGGAGTCTGTTCGATGTGTGCATGGCGTGTACTCTAGCATGAATCGATGCGCTACCATGCGCGTATGATTGATTCACATTGCCACCTTGCCGACCGCGCTTTCGATGTTGATCGCGCGCAGGTTGTGGAGCGCGCCAGACAGGCGGGTGTACGCAAAATGCTGTGCATAGCCGATACAATTGAGGAGAGCGAGAACTGCCGCAAGGTTGCGGAGCAGTTCGACGGGGTGTACTGGACCGTGGGCGTACATCCACACGCGGCATCGGCTTTCGATGCCGACTCCGACACCAAGCGCATTCACACCGCATTGAAGCACAGTGCGTGCAAAGCGGTGGGGGAAATCGGATTGGATTACCACTACATGAACAGCCCCAAAGACGTACAGCAGGAGGCATTCGAAATGCAGCTTGCTTTGGCGAAAGAGGCAGATGTTCCAGCGGTGGTGCACTGCCGCGAGGCCGTGGAGGACGTGTGGGCAATCACCAATCATGTGCGTCCGCGCCGTCTGGTTATTCATTGCTGTACCGAACGTTGGGAAGATGTGAAGCGCTTTGTCGATGCCGGCTACTTCCTCTCGTTCACTGGCATAGCCACGTATCCGAAATCCACGATCATTCGCGAGTGCATTGCCCACTGTCCGTTAGCACAGATGATGATAGAGACGGATGCGCCCTACCTGGCTCCGGTGCCGCATCGAGGCAAGCGCAATGAACCCGCTTTCGTAGCTGAAGTGCTGAAGACCGTAGCGCAGGTAAAACAGCTGCCAGCAGACGAAGTTGAGCGTGCACTGGATGCAAACACCGTGCTGTTCTTCAGCTTGTAGCGCTTATCCGTGTAGGATGTGCCACACTTCCACAAGGCCCCATATTGCAAGGCCTACGAAAGCTAGTGATCCTAGGAACGAAATGATGGGCTGCTTCACCGCTCGGATAGTTGTCTCAGGCGAAAGAAACAAGCAGATGTTGAGAATCAAATGACCGGCAAGAACGCCCACCGCGAACCCATAGACATGTACAACGGAGAAGAGGGGGACGTAGCCTGCGAAGTCATCTAGTCCCAGGATGAACGGAATGCTGCCCGAGAAAAACAGCAGTCCTATCCAGCTATAGCGCTTGGCTGAGTTTAAGGGTGCTTCTGGCAAGATGCGCGAAAGCAGCGGCTTGAAGATGCGATTCACAGCACCGAGTACTTTTTCGCACCACGTAACAGCTTGAGAGAAGATACGCGGATACGCTCCCGTAGAATCGTGAGCGTGCTCTAAGCCCTCTTCCGCCAGCTGTAGCAATACCAAAGCGGCAATAGCCACCATGATCGCAAGCAGCCATTCTATGTGTCGGAAGTAATTCCAAATCGCAAGAATAACGAATGTTCCAAGTGCATTCCCGGCTGCGGTGCCACATTCTATAGCGATGCGATTCTTCCATCCCGGATGCGTTCGCATTAGGTGACCGATAAAGATAGCGAAATCTATAGATGTTTTTAGGTAGATGGTCATGCCTACCAGTATGTCCGCCCAAAGCAGGGTAAGTTGGATTGATTCCCCGTTGCCAAACATGTTGAGTACGACAATTTCTCCGTGTAGTACTGCCCAACATGCGAAGAACACCACAAAGGTGAGTAGCAACGGCACTAACTGGGTCAAAAACCAATTCTGATCTTTCTCGGACGTGATAGTTTCTTGCATAGCGCACAGATGATGCCGATTTTTTTTGCGGTGTACAGAATATCTGCCTCAATCTAGCCTTGGGCGAGAGTGGGCAAAAAATAAGGCTCTCGCTCGGCTCTGGGTGTTCCATACACTCAGGCTGTACTTGCGCTCAGGGCTCAATGGGCTGAGCGATCCCGCCGTGGCGCGGAGAGCGAGCAGAGACAAATGGACTCGCTCGGTTCTTGGGTTTTCCATACACTCTGGCAGTACTTGCGCTCGTAGCTCAATGGATAGAGCGTCGGCCTCCGAAGCCGAAGGTTGTGGGTTCGACCCCCGCCGAGCGCACCATGCCCATAGTCTTATGTCGCCAGTCCTTCTTTGCGAGGAGGTAATTCCGGCGATGTCTCTGCCCGAATAGGTTCGGTATTCTGCCCCATGAGTTGCTGTTGTATTCGGGGAAACTGCGGGGCATAAAAACGCTTTGCGATTGCCGCGCTCCAATCGTGGTATTGTCTCAAAAATGGTAGCGAAGGACAGCCGGTCCAGGGATCGGTAATTGCTGGGGGATTGCGCAGAATCGTTTCGAATACTTCGGGTTGTATTTCCAGAGTCAGGCGACCATGTCTGTCTGCAAGGTGAAAATGGCGCCAGTTGTACGGAAGATCCGGCTGGTGGTCTGGAGTTCCGCGCAGGACTGCACGGATGGCCAAAAAAACCTGCTCATGGGCATCGGCCAATGCACTCAACGTCGGACCGACGCCATCCAGGGCTGTGCTGACTTGCTGTGCGTCCAGTACGGTGCCATGGTGCCGAACTGCCACCCGGGGCACCACTCCCATCAGCCGCCACTCTGCATCACGCGCGGCTCGAAACCCCTGTCTACTAGCTGCCTCCATGTTCCATTCGGACTCCCGCATTCTCGACAGTGTTTGCGGGTCCGAAACAAGATCTCGGTTAACGAGATTGGCCTGGCGGAAGTTCTCATTGGCCACACTGCTTGCATCCGTTCGACTTGAGCGCATGTCAAAACCGAATCGCGAAACAGTCATGTCGATTGTTGTTCCGGTGAGCTGAAGAAGGCCGCGAGTGATGTCGTTTGGATCCTCGACCATTCCCACTTGCCATTCCAGTTCTTGCGGATCAAGCGCCATGCCACTTGTGCTCGTAAGACCGAATGTTTCGGCGTCTGCCAAGACTGCCTGAAAGGCGGTGCGCCACATGTCGGTCATGGACTTTGCCATCCAGTACGCGCGCAAGATTTTGGGGTGCGTATCCGGCGGTGGAGCCTCCTTCATTTTGAGCACATTCACTTTTTCCAGCCCTAGCTTGGCGTGCAGATCATCCATCAACTGAGTCGTTGTAGGCGTCTCTGGGCCAGCAAATGGAGCCGTGTTTCCCACTATTTGTACCTTACTATTTTTTTAGTATTTGTCAATTATGAGCAGGATTTGTTAAAAAACAGTAAATATTGTATAATATATAAAATAAAGAGCTACCACTTCATGGCATTTGCTAGGCGAAAACTACGGCTGAAATTCCTGGTACCGGCAGTTCTGGCGTTTGCGTTGACGCTTGGAATCGGGATTGGGCTGTATGTGCACAGCAACACCATCATGGCAGCCAAAATTCGCCAGGAGATGCTGACTGCGGCGACCGTTGCCGCCATGCAATTCCGCAGCGATGCCTTGCTCACGCTGGATACTCCCGAGGATGCTTCGCGCACCTTGTACAAAGACGTTGCTAGTCGCTTAAACGACATTCGTGCTGCCGTTCCGAATGCAAAGTTCGTCTATATCTTCCGTAAAACCGATGATCCGAAAGTACTGAAGTTCGTAGCCGATGCCGATGCCGTTCGTACCCAGGAGGAGTTGGACAGGAATAAAAACGGCACAGTCGATAGCGATGAAGCTGTCGCCACGCCTGGCGAACCGTATGACATTTCGGATCAGCCGCATTTGCAAGGCGAGGTATTCATGCAACCGTTGGTCACCCCGGTGTACCAGGATCAATGGGGCTTGCTGGTGACTGCCGTGGCGCCATTGGATGACCCGCATTTTGCACTCGGTATCGATATCGATGCCGCTGAATTCGTGCAGCTTTCACAGAGCGTGCTTTCGCCCGCGGCATTGATGTTGTTCGCGTTTCTTGCGCTTCTCATCGCTACGTACATCGCTCTCTACCTTTGGCGAAGGCATGCCATGGAAAAGCAGCGCATTGCGTCTATTCGTACCAACGTTGTTCGCTTGAGCATGCATCAGCTTGGCGCGCCGCTTGCAAGTATGCGTTGGTGGCTGGATATTCTGCGCGAACACGATGCCGCCTCACCCGTGTCGCCAGAAAAGACAGAAGCCTATGCGAATGTGGTTTCGGCACTGCAGCGCAGCCAGGAACTGCTGAATACGCTGCAGTCTGCGGATCAATCCGCAAGCGGCGGCCTTGGCGATGTAGCTGGCGTTGCCTCGGTGCAAGAGGCATGTGCCACTGCGCAGACGGAATTGCAGCAAGCGCTTGCGGCAAAGAAGCAAGTGCTGCAGGCAGATGTTTCAAGCGTCGGCTGCGTGCGCATGCGCCCCGATTTACTGAAGGGAGTGCTGCACGAGCTCCTGGAGAATGCCATTACCTACTCGCCGGAAAATACATCCATTCTTGTGCGTGCGCATGCAGAGAAGGGGAATGTTGTTCTGAGCGTGTCCGATAGCGGCTGCGGTATTTCGGCGGACGAGTTGCCGTTTGTATTCGATGAATTCCACCGCGGCAAAGACGCGTCCAAGTACAACAGCGTTGGCGGCGGCTTGGGACTGTTCGTCGTTCGAAACATCGTGGAGGCGGCAGGAGGCTCCGCATCGGTTCGCAGCGAACCAGGAGCCGGAGCAGTCTTCACCATTCGGCTGCCCGTGGCGTAATTCCTATAGCAGTACGCGCAGTTCAAGCGTGACCGTGTTGCCCGCGGCAATGTGTTCGGCGGTGCGGACTTTGGCTTTTATGGGCAGCAGGTATGCGCCGGCTTTTTTGTCCGGGAAGACGGAAGTTTTCCATTGAGTGGCGCCGATGGTGGCCATGACCGGAAGTAAACCTCATCCTTGCGAAAGCGCGCCGAAGCGATCTCGCATGATGTCCGATGTCTTTTTGGGCACGGATGCAAAATGCCAGGCTGCGTCGCCCGAATAGAGCCAGACCTCCGTGTTCATGGTGAAGGTGCGATACCCCGGCCAGCACTGCGGACACGGCTCGCTGCCTGTGAAGGTGTGGCCCCTGCTGCAGGTGCGGCCGGTTGGCGGCTTAGTGTTGCGACTCGGCATAGCGCTTGAAGTTCTCCAGAATTGCCTGCCATCCTTGGCGCTGCATCTCGATGGGATTTTCGGTTTCGGGGTCGAATGTTTCGACAATGCGCGTGGCAGTACCCATGCCTTCGAATGTGACGACTGCTTTGCGATCGCCGAATGTATAGGCCAGCTCTTTTTGCGGTACGACACTGGTGAATACCCCTTCAAAATCGAATCCCATGCTTCCGTCTTTGGCCTCCATGCGCGAGCTGAATTTGCCGCCCACTCGTACATCCGCTGCGGCGCGGGGGCAGCACCAGTCGTCGGAGGCAAACGTCCAACCTGTCATGTGCTTGGGGTTCGTCCAACATTCCCAGGCAACTGCGACTGGCGCTTGAACGGTAATCTCTACGGTAATGGGCGAGGGCATGCAGATGGGGTTTTGCGTCCATGCTGGCGACAGATGCGTGTTTTTGCAACACGTTGCGTGCGCAGTTTTCAATCTGCGTTCCTTGGGGAGGGCAGTTCGCATTTCAGAAATGTCAAAAATACTATATAATACACTCTATGGCTGAAAAACCACTAGGGGAGG
>CAZENR010000012.1:38144-42355 GCA_964513925.1 uncultured Candidatus Peribacteria bacterium | reverse complement strand
TTCTATAGAGCGATGGCTGCAGGCGGACATAGTCCGCGTTGCCGGCAAGCTCCGCTATTGCCCGCATGTCGCCGGACGAATCTACTGCGTACACGGTACGGTCTGAACGCTTGTACACGTAGGCGCCGGTGCCGTTATACATACTTGCCCACGAAGCCTCCGCAGGAATAAAGGGAATATTGGAAACAGTCGCTAGCAACGAAACACTTCCACTGCGCAATACGCTCAATTCCGTGCCCGGCACCGCTGTGCTAGCCGAAGAAGCGGACGACGAAGTCGCGCCCTGTTCTGCCGTTCTGGTTGTCGTACAACCAAGCAGCAAGATGCCGCAAACCGAAATGAAAAACAGGGGGCGAAGACGCATGCCTCCTGTCTACAAGAAGTCCAAGTGCAAGGCAACTTACATTTCTACGTCCTGCGCGGAAGCGTCATCGTCATCCAGCGGCCAGCCGTGGGCCTCGTGGAAATACTTCACATGCAGTTTGGGTAAATCTGCGTAGCGCTGACTGCGCGGATCGTAGCGGTACGAGCGATCGCTCAGGCTCACCGAGTACGATAGTCCCAATCGCTGCAATTCGCATTCAATGACATACGCAACCGGCATGACCATGGACGGAGTGTGGTCATGCTTGTGAATGTACAACGGTGAGGGCAAACCAGGGATAGTAATAAGAATCTGCTCTCTGCCGAAAGTATTGCTCTTCACAGGCCGGGATTCGTAGCCGCTTGCTCGCGCCAGCTCCAATAACCTGGCGTTCATCCAGTTTTCCGATCCGCCGCCGCCGGAGTTGTTCAGCTGGTATCGCATATCGGTACTCCACTGGTCCGGCGCGCAAGCGGCACCTTTGCGACTATCGGCTAAGACGAATGCCCCAAGAAGTGCCGTACGCATATTCGGCACTTCGGCATACCCCAGCCGATCCAGGAACTCCTGAGCGTTCTGCACATGATCAACGAGCACATCGAATGCCGGCTCGTTTGGGTGCTCAGACGACCAGATCTCGTACAACTCGAGAAGTTGCGGCGACCGCGGGATAGGCATCTGCGCACCGCGATTGAGTCTGCTTGTCAGTAGCGCCAGGGGCTTGCGCTGCTTCTCACTAAAAAATACCTTGGAGCAAAGCAGTCGAAGAATATCCTCGGGTAGCGCTTGAACATGCATCTCTCGGGCAACCAGTGCGCGGACTTGGGCTTCAATATCTCCAGCGTCATCCGTAGCGAGGTTGTCGAGAGCGGTTTGCAGGTACGCGGCGCACTCCACGTAGGCAGTATTTGCTGCGACCGGACGCTGGGACAATATGCGCTTCAGCAACAGGGGTACACCCAAGCTGTATGTTTGGACCATCACGCGTTCTTCTGGGGTAAGCGCTGGACTGCACTGTTCCAGCCAGGCATCCACTTCTTGTGGAAGCAGCCCCTGTAAGCGTACTTCTTCCGGGTGAAGCGGCGCGTCTATGGAGTCAAGCGGCTGATCCGGCTGTGCCAGGAGCACGCTGCGCACTCCGCGCGCCACGGCGTCGCGCAGAGCCAGCAATTCTTTTCTGGGCATGCCCGCATCCAACACGACATGTTCATGCGGCTGGAGCGCGTGTTCGGCTACGGTGCTTTTGCCCATGCCGCTTAACCCACGCAGCACAACCGCGCCTGCATTGGCATCCGTGCGGGTGCGTAATGCATCCGCAGCGCGTTGCTGAGAAGGAAAAAGCATAAGGTCGCACTATACACTCGTCCCCAGAAAAGTGAAGTCTGCTTAACGGCTTCCAAACATCCGAGTAAGCCACCGGCGCACCGTGTGTTTATGCATGTCTACGTACCAGTAGCACCCAAAGACCACCAATCCAGATGCGGCAAGCGCCAGTGCATAACGAAACGGAACCGAACCGATGTAGGCATACATGACAGCGCCTGGTGCGGTAGCCAAAGCGGTAATAAGCAGAAACTGACACCGAGTAATGGTGGTAAACGCTCCGAACGCCACATTCACCAAATCGTCGTGCACCACCATGCGCACGAACAGTGCCTGCGGCAGTCCTTTTTTCGCGAGTAAGTTACCAATACCTTCTATGTGTGACTTGGGCAGGAATCGGAATAGATACGGTCGGGCGTACGAGCGAGAAAGCTCGAAGAGAATGAAGCCGCCTATCACCCATCCGGCGGAAGTAAGCAGCGCGGTCGCCGGCCAGCCCAATACCAGCACCGCCAACGGAACGAACGGAAGCACGCTGGTAAACGGCACGATGACGGTGATGAGTGTAATGCCAAAATACAGGCCGGCGCATGCAGGCAGCGATACGCTGGAGAGCAGCTGCTCCAGCTGTACATGGTTGTTCTGCACCACGATGGAACATGCGATGAAGAGGCAGAACACAAACGCCAGAGGCCAAACCTTCCGGAAGATGACAATCATTCCCGTGGAGTATACCGGATGTTCGCTACAAGGGATGAGGAAACACCTTGTCTCACCACGGCTACTTCCGTAGGCTTCCAGCCGATGCGGGCCGATGTCGTCCCGCCGTTCCCTCCCTTTTCATGTCCATTCGTTCCCTTGTTCCTGCCTCGTTGGCAGTTGCACTTACTCTTTCCGCATGCGGCGGCAGTTCCCAGCACGATGCAGTGCGCGCATACATCAACCAGGTCGATCCCATCGTCACCGGCTTCCAGACTCAGGCAGAAAAGTTGGCAGAGTCCGGCGTAAGCGACACCGACGCCATGAAGGCTGCCGCACAGACGCTGCAACAGACCATCGACAGCTTGTCTGCCGTGCAGCCCTCTGATCCGGCTATCGCCGCGGCACACGCTCACCTGGTGCAAGCTCCCAAGTATATGAAGGAAGCAGTCGACTTGCTCCTTGCCGCCGTGCAAGACCCGACGACGGCAACGCCCGATTTGGAGCAGCAGGTCAACGCGCTGCTGACCAAGGCACAGGAAGAAACCAACACGTATTTTACGACCATGAAGCCGCTGCTGCCGGAAGACATGCGCGCAGAGTGGGAAAAAGATATGCAGGCCGGTGATCAGTAAAAATCCACCCTGGCATTTCTGCGGCCTGTCCTTACCGGACGGGCCGTTTTTTTCGTGAAGATACTCCCCTATACTGCATTTCAACTTGCATGCGGCTGCATCCGTCTCGCACCGGCATTTCAGTCGTCTTGCCTGCGTTTCGCGAACAAGAAAGTATTGCGCGGGTAGTACAGGAAAACGTCTCCTGGCTCGGCAAGAAAGGATGGGACTACGAGGTGATCGTCGTGGATGATGGCAGCGACGATGATACGTCGCTCTGTGCGCAAGAACTGTGCAGGCGCTTTCCGAACGTGCGACTGGCGCGGCATGAGCGCAACACCGGTTACGGCGCAGCACTGAGAACCGGCATCGCCATGGCCAAACACGGCTTGGTACTCATGATGGACGCAGATGGACAATGCCCCATAGAGAATATGGATGCGATGGCTGCACGACTGGAGACGCACGATGCCGTCGTGGGAATGCGCTTGCACCGTCAGGATGGCATTGCGAGGTTCCTCATTTCCAAGGGATACAACTGCCTGCTGCGACTCCTGTTCGGCTTGCCCAATACGGACGTCAATTGCCCAATGAAGCTGTTTGCACGCGCTGACTTGCTGCGACTTCCGTTGCGTTGCAACCGCTTCTTTGCCCCGGCGGAATTGCTGCTGCTGGCCAGCGAATCCGGACTCCTTGTAGCCGAATGTCCGATACGCCACATCCCTCGGTTGGCGGGCAAAACCACTGTGTCGCTGTGGCAAACCACCATGTTGGTCGGCGAGCTTCTTCGCCACCTGGTACGCCCAGTGCATGGAACGATGCGCATGCCGACAGATGACACGTTTGAATCTTGGAACGAATGCTACGCATCTCGATTCGACCATGACGCCTATTTTTCCAGCGAGAATGCAGGCATACGGTGGGTAGGCAAAGGTCGCATGCGCGCCATGCTTCGCCCCTTGCAGCTTGCGCCGGGACAGCACGTGCTGGACGTTGGCTGCGGAGACGGTGGAATGCTGCGCATGTTGCCTGCCTGCCACAAGACCGGCATCGATCTCTCTAAAACGGCACTGGATCTGGCACGCAAGAACACGGCGGGGACATGTGACTTGCAGCATATGAATGCAGAAGCCATGACGTTTCCAAATGCCTCGTTCGATGCGGTCATTTGCTCAGAAGTCCTGGAACACACCATGCATCCCAAGCGCGTC
>CAZENR010000012.1:0-38134 GCA_964513925.1 uncultured Candidatus Peribacteria bacterium | reverse complement strand
CGCGTCATGGAAGAAATCAGTCGCGTACTGGCTCCTGGCGGAACCGCGGTGGTAAGCATTCCCCATGAACGCGCAATAAAGCTGGCAAAGCGCTGGTGCGTGCGATTGTGCGGCGCTAAAGGTATCCGGATGAACGCCGAACGAACGCTGATGCCGCTGCAGAATCCATGGCACTTACACGATGCGGACATGCGACTGCTGCAGTCGTGGATACCGGACACGCTGACCGTGAGCCGGGTGGAAGCGATACCTACACGACTTCTTCCGTTGCACTACGTCGTTACGTTGCGTCACAGAAGCTAACCGCATGAAGCGCAAGCGTACATGTGCGGCATTGGTACCCTTTGCGGCGTTTCTGCCGCCGTTACTTGCCATGCTGCTGCTGACCATTCGGTACGGCATTACCGTACAAACAGTTGAGCAGCTGCAATTCGTACCATTGCTCCATAAGGTATTGGTAGAACACCGATTGGGACTGGACGTGCTCTTCTGGCAGCAGCCAACCAGCGATCATTTCACGTTCTTCCCCATCCTGGGTCTGCTGGCATGGGCACCACTCAGCGGCTGGAACGTCATGGCCGAACTTGTCATGACGCCGATCTTCACCATCATCAACGGATGGCTGCTCCTGCAGCTCCTGCAACAGCTGGGAGGCAAGGAGCAGGACTGGCAGCGTGCGCTGCAAGCACTGGCAACAGGACTGGTGTTGTGCTCGCCTCACTTCTGGTGGGGGTGGACATGGAGCATGAGCATGCTGTTTACATTCATGGCCGCATGCTGTCTTTCTTCGCTCGCATTCCTTGCGCATCCTGCAAAGAACGCACTACGTTTTTGGATAGCGGCGGCCATATGCATCGTAGCCACCTACTCGTTTGGGAACGGCTTTCTCTGCTGGGTGACGGCATTGCCGTTGCTGCTTGCCGACGCACGACACAAGAATGGGCGATGGAAAGGAATTGCATGGATCACGCTCGCTGCTCTTACAACGGGATTTTACATCACACAGTACCGCTCTCCCGGGCATATTCCGCACCCGAACCTGCTCACACGCGACGGTCTGGTACTGATGTCGCACTTCTTCTCCATGCAGTGGGGGCAAGCGCTGGTATATAACGAACATCTGGCGTTGTTTATAGGACGCATGATTCTTGCCATGGGAGTGCTACTCCTCCTGGATGCGCCGCGACGTGGGCAACAGGGTCGCATTCTGTTGGCACTTGCAGGTGTAATGCTGTTTTCGGCAATGACGTCGCTGCTTGTGGGGTGGTCGCGCGGAATGTTGGGTACGGAGTACGCGTTCGAGTCGCGCTACGGGCCTATGATGGCAATCGGCGTCGCAGTACCCGTACTCCTGTTGCTACGGAGACTGGGCACTTTGGGGAGCATTGCGTTCGTCTTACTGCTACTGCTCAATTGGCTCTCCATCTTCCCGCTCAGCCACCGCCAAACGGTGGAGCGCCACCAGCTCGTCATGGGTGGCAGAGCATGCCTGGAAACCTACCGCATTGCATCTGACGCATGCTTGGGACTGTTGTATTTTGGAGACGGCAAGTACGTACGGCAACAAGCAGAGCTGCTGGATGAACTGGGGTTCATCCACGCATTCGCGCTGCCAAAAGACATCGTCTGGCACGAGCCCCAGGCGAATGAGCGCGCGGGTACGCTGCTCACCCCCGTGCGTCGCAACGGATCGATGACGGTTGCGGGAACTGCCAAGCAAGTAACATGCGCGGCAGATACGCGCATTCTTGTTACGGCTGGCAAAGGCAGAACATTAATTGGCACGACCTTTGCCATCACTCGATGGTCCGGCGGCAAGCGCCCGTGCGGCGATGGCGTCTGGAGCATAGAGCTGTCGCCGACGCTGACAGCGGGATTGGCAGATGGCGATATTGCGGCTTGGTCGTACGATGCTGCCACACGTACTGCAACGCGACTGGAGCGCACGTAAAGAACGATAACTATTGCAAATGCAAAAGATTTGCATTTTGTGTGGTGAGCCAGTATGGTGCACTCAAGACGGCAGATACGAGGGCGTTTGCAGCACTTCTCCTGCCGTCTCCTCTTATGACTCCATCGACCGACACCATTGCCAAGACGCTCGCTCACCACAAGCTGCGTGACACGCAGACGCGTCGACTGGTACTGCAGGCCATGTACGCATCCAAGAAGCCGCTGTCCCCCGCCGATATCCGCCAGTGGATTCTGAGGCGTGGCGCTGCGATCAACACTGTCACCGTATATCGCATTCTGGATGCTTTCGCCGCGCTGCATATCGTGCACAAGCATCCGTACAACGGCCTGTACACCGCATGCTCCATGCCCGAGACTCCGGGTCACCACGGCTTTTTACATTGCGACGATTGCGGCAGCGTAGAGGAATTCCACGATCATAGGTTATGCCGGATCGAAAATGACATCGCTGCACGCGCCGGCTACAAACCCACAATGCACGTCAGTGAAATACGCGGCATTTGCAGCGCCTGCTCTGCTTCCTAATGTCCCCAACCATGATCTACATCTACGCCATCGCCTCCGTCATCGGAATCTCATTACTCTCGCTTCTGGGTATCGTGCTCTTCATTCTGAAAGAGTCCTCGATGCAGCGAGTACTCCTGTATGTGGTAAGCCTGTCCACGGGGGCGCTCTTGGGCGACGTATTCCTGCATATCATCCCAGAAGTGATGGAAGCAGGCGGCGACGTCACTCGCGCCATGCTGCTGCTGCTTGCAGGCATCGTCTTCTCCTTTGCCATCGAGAAAATTATTCATTGGCGGCATTGCCATGTGCTTCCCGGCCAGGATTGCTGCGGAGATCATGCGCAACACCACCATCATCCTGCCGGATTAATGAGCACGATTGGCGAAGCGTTACACAACACCCTGGACGGCGTCATCATCGCTGCTGCGTTTTTGACAAGCATACCGGTCGGAATTTCCACCACGATCGCTGTCATGTTGCATGAAATCCCACACGAAGTCGGCAACGTCGCAGTTCTACTGCACAGCGGATACAGCAAAAGACAATCCATACTGATGAATTTACTTTCTGCCATACCGGGAATCGTAGGCGCAGCATGTGTACTGGCACTTAGCTCTGCCGCGGCGAATGTTGCCCCGCTGCTACTCCCCTTTGCCGCAGGAAACCTATTGTATATTGCAGGATCGGATCTTATTCCAGAGCTGCACAAGGAAACACGCATACGCCAGGGCAGCCTGCAATTGGCATGCATGGTGGCTGGCATGACCGCAATGTATCTACTGCTAGCATTGGAGTAAGCAACAAAAACCAATCATTACTCGACAGAGAGAAAATACGAGGCATATACTTCGACATCTTTCCGCACACCTATGAAAGCATTCTTTGCCACATCGAAGCACAACTACTCGCTCTTTGTGCTGCGCTTGGTAGCCGCCGGCGTCATGCTGCCGCATGGTCTGCAGAAAACCGTAGGCTGGTTCGGAGGCAACGGGTTCGATGGAACCATGGGGTTCTTTACGAGCATTATGGGCATTCCTGCGGCGCTGGCATTCTTGGTGATCATGGCGGAATCTCTCGGTGCGATTGCGCTGATCGCAGGGTTCTGCACGCGCCTGTGCGCGTTCGGCATGGCTGCGGTGCTGTCGGGCGCGGTGCTTATCGCACATGCTAACAACGGCTTTTTCATGAACTGGGGCGGAAACTTAAACGGCGAGGGATACGAGTACCATATTCTGTATCTGGGCATTCTCTTCGTGCTGTTTGTATGGGGTGGAGGCGCACTCTCGCTGGATGCACGGATTGCAAGCGCGCTGACCAAGGCAAAAAAGCCTGCGACCGCCAAAAAGGTGGCTCGCAAGAAGAAGTAGTCTTGCTTCACCGAACATTGCGGTGCTTTTTGGTCACCGGCTTGTTCAAAAGCGCTTCAGACAGATAGTTTGCGGCATAGGTCGCCCCTGATTTGAAGAACCCCTCAGATTGCAGTCGACGTGCGGACGTAAACACGCGGAACTTGGGGGAGTATTTCACTGTTCCTACTTGGAAAAGGCGGCGTGCGATATTGGTATCGTCACCGTAGAACGCGATGTTTGTATCGAATGCGCTGGCCTTCTTAAGCGCCTTGCGACGCGCAACGAAGTTGCCGCCCACCACCATGTACCCCATGACGGAATAAGAGGGAATGGCGAACGCCAGCCACCAGAAACGCACCCATTTCTGCTGCCATTCGGGCAGATCGTAAAAATCATACGGACCGCTTAGACATACCAAATCCTTATCGCGCTTGAACTCGCGGTTGATTTGCTCGAACCAACCCTTGGGAACGCGGGTGTCTGCATCGAGATATGCGAGCAACTCCCCCTTCGCCTCCAGAAAGCCTCTGTGACGAGCGGCGTTCGTCCCTTTTTTGGACTCGTGCACGACGCGCACACCTGGAAATTTCTTGGCGACGGCTGCAGTGCGATCTGAGCTGGCGTTATCTACGACGATAATTTCGATAACGTTTTTCGGCTTGAGCGCGATGCAGCTCTTTAAGCATGTCGGCAGATATTTCTCTTCGTTATGTGCCGGAATGACAATGCTGATGGTTGGCGGCTTCTTCATGAAGGAGCTTAGCGGATATCGATGTATTCCTTGGTAACGGGCTTGTGCAGAATGACTTCGGAAAAGAAGTTCGCGGCGTACACGAACGCGATTTTAAACAACCCCTCATTTTGTAGGCGCCGAGCGGACGTGCCTATGCGGAAACGCTGCGAGAATTTCACCTTTCCTACGGCGTGCAACCTGCGAGCGATGTTGGTGTCTTCGCCGTAGAACGCAATGTTGGTGTCGAATCCGCCTATCTCGTTGAGAGCATCGCGGCGTGCGACAAAGTTACCACCCACAACCATGTACCCGGCAATCCAGTACAAGGGCATGGCGAGCACCGTCCACCAAATGTACACGGCAAAGCGCTTGAATGAACCCAGATCATAGTAATCGTACGGCCCACTCAGACACACAAGCTCTTCATTGTCGGCAAACGTGTTTTGAATGCGCTGGAACCAGCCTGCGGGCACTCGCGTATCGGCATCGATGTACCCTACCAAATCCCCCTTGGCTTCAAGTAGTCCGCGCTCGCGGGCGCAGGTAAGGCCTTTGCGCGCCTCGTGCACCACTCGCACCCCCGGGTATCGCTGGGCCAAGGCAGCGGTGCCGTCCGTACTGGCGTTATCAATGACAATTACCTCAATGACATTGGGCGTCTTGTTCGCAAGGCAGCTCTCCAGGCAGGGGCCAAGATACTTCTCTTCGTTGTATGCCGGAATAACGATGCTGAGGGTCTTCATGGCGCGGGAAAACGCGGCGACGACGATCAAGCGTCGAGGGAAGAATTCAGCGGATTAGTAGGGGTAACTGATGCAATGTATGCAACATCCGCATGAAACAGCTTCTTCGCCCACCAGAGTACACCACCGGCCATGAATGGCACAGCGAAAACATCGATGGAATAATGCGCATGCGCAAGTAAAACCGATGCACCAAACAGCACAGCCGATACGAGGAATATCCACCGCAAACGGAAGTGTTGCCAGAAAATCAGTGCGCAAATGAAGGGATAGGCTGTATGCCCAGAAAAGAAGAAGTCGTGCGTTTCATGATCGTAGACAAACCGCTTCAGCACGCCAGAGTAACCCGGATCGACGATCTGATGAGGGATGCCGAGCGGCGTAAGCACCATGAAGAGCGCACGAACGGCGAACAGCAGAGCAATGGTCTTGATGGTAAAAGGCATGTACTCGGGATGCTTGATCAGCACCCACGTCAGAAACGCCGTAAGTACAACCGGACCCCAGACCACTAACCCCCACAGCTGCATGGGCGGCAGTATTTCCAGCAGCAAGTCGCGAGCCGGCGGTTGCCCGCCGCCGAATGCGGTGGCGAAACGCTGGGCCAAAAAACTTGCCATGCCGCAGGCGGCGGCAATGGGCGCAGACCACGCAAGCAGCGTGCGATAGCGCTTATCGCGCAACATGGCGCGCAAAGGCGTTCGATGATGCCTGTGCATGGAGACGGTCATGGAAAAGATGCTACCGCAGTTTGGGAAGTTGGACTACGCTGAGTGCGCTTCCCTCCCCTTCCATGCAACATTCCATCATCTTACGGCCCTCGTATTCTGCGCTGCAGTGCACGTTGAATACCGGTGAAAAATTGTGGACCGAAAGCGGAGCCATGCTCGCCATGGACAGCGGCGCAGCCATAGAAGGCAAGATGCAGGGCGGCCTGTGGCAAGCAATCAAGCGTACGGTGCTTACGAATGAAAGCTTCTTTGTCACATCCATCACCGCTCGTGAGAACGGCACCGAAGTGTACTTAGCGCCCCGCGCGGTGGGAGACATTGAAGTCATTGAACTGAAGGATCAGGAGTATGTGGTACAGGGCGGCGCATTTTTGGCTGCCACCGACGGCATTGCCACCGATGCCAAATTCACCGGATGGAAAGGGTTTGTCAGCGGAGAAGGCATCTTCATGATCAAAGCCAAGGGTACCGGCACCATGTTCGTTTCCAGCTTCGGCGGCATTTTTAAGAAGGATATCCCGGCCGGCAAAACGTTCATTGTGGACAACGGGCACATTGTCGCGTTCCCGTCATCGATGAAGTACGACATTCATTCTGTCGGCGGAGACATGGTGAGCATGGTGACAACCGGCGAGGGGCTAGCATGCTCCTTCACCGGTCCCGGAACGGTGTATTTGCAGACACGCAACCTGCGCACCTTTGCCGAAACGTTAAACCCGTTCCTGCCGCAGCGCGACAAGGCGCAAGGTCGAGGCATCCTGGGGCAGGTATTCGGCTAAGCCCGGATTACGTCACCTTCTCGCACCGTGAGTTGACCACCTCTGCCAAGATGGATGCGGTGATGATGAGTCCACCGCCCACGAAGAACAGAGGGCTGGTGTTAACGTGGTGACGGAAGAACAGCAGCTCTGAAAGGAATGCGATGAACGGGGCAAGGTTGAGCATCATGAATGCCAACAAGCCGTCTATACGCTTGAACGCCTCGAAGGTAAGCACCAATCCTATCAAGGTGATGACGCCGACGCCGGCGTTTGTGAGGAGCTGCTCGGTGGTGATGGCAAAGGAAATATGGTGACCGAAGAACAGGTTCGCCGCACCGATCATGGCCAACGTTGCGGCGGCGATCCAAAGGAAGTGATGTGTCGCCAGTGAGATGGTGTTCGTGCACACGCGACTGTATTTCACGTAGTGGATGTTGCTCATCATGAATGCCACATCGGAGAACGCGATCATGAGTGCAAACAAGTCGCCAAGGGCGCCCTGCGCCGTGGTCTGGAAATCGTTATACACCAACATGGTACCGCCCAAGGCGCTCACACCGAACAGCATGAAAATCTGCTGGATGCTCTGCGGGGAATGGAAGTAGGAAATCCGGCGCCGCCAGACCAAAAACGCAAGCAGCAGCGCGAACACGGGCGCATAGCTCAGCACCAAGTTCACGTTGGTAGCCGTGGTGAACAGCAGGCTCTTATGCAGGAAGTAGTTGTAAGAGAGGTTGGCGACGACAATGATCCAGAAATAACGGTTATACGGCGTGGAATATGCCAACCGTTCACCTGGTTTGTAGAAACGATTGAGAAGGAAAATGGCCACGAAACCCGAGAGTGCTCCCGCCACGGCCCAAATATGCACGCGCAGCAGCGGACTGAGCGTTTGAATGGACGTATAACGAATCAGGACCGGCTCAATGCCCCAAATGAACACTGCGCCGAAGCGCAGCAGGTAGCCGATAAGTTTTTGGCGTCGTTTCTCGGGGCTGAGCGCTCTGGCTTGCATGCGAGCCGCAGCGCTGGGGCGGCGCGTTTCCAACGAGAAGAGCGTACGCACGAAGCGGTATCCCAAGAACAGCATTGCGAACGTAAACAGGAACAACACCATGAGGAGCGGCACTTGTCCGGTAAGTACCGGCAGCTTCCACATGACCAGCAAGACACCGAATACGTTCAGCACGAAACCAAGGCCCAGGAACCATTGCTCGCGTCTCATGCTGAGCACGTAGTGCTGCAACAGGTTCAAGAAGTAGTAGTTGGCACCGAGGATCGGTATCAGCGGCAAGACATGCAGTAAGAACAACGGCATGAACGGCACCGTGCTGTAGATGTTGTAGTACTGCGGCAAGAACAGCACGTAAGCGACCAGCACTGCCAGGGCTACCGTGAACGATGCAGTCAGCACCAGCCGTTGGCGCATGGAAAGCATCGTCTGCACTTTGGAAATCCAATCTTGACGCTCCAAGATGTCGACGAAATCGGCAAAGTGCGGGCGGTCGGAAGAGGATCCGGAAAGGTATACCTCGAACGTGCGTGTGTGTTCATCAAATTTTATTTGCGTCGAAGTGATGTTCACGTCCGCCTCCTGAATGAGTCGGTTCACGCGCACCAGCACGTCCCGCTGGCGGTCTGCCGCACCCGAAACGCACACCCTGAAGCTGTAGCCTTTGCGCTGCAGCATGCGTATGAACGGAAAACGTCGATGCTCGGGGTACAGGTAGAACACCACGTCACGCGCGCGCAGCACTCCTTCGCCGATCATGGTGATGACATCTTCGAATGTCTTGCGGCGGAAATGTTCGGCCACGTGCTGCTGCTTGTTCTTCGGCAAATCGCGCACCAGTCCCTTCTTGTAGAAATCCAGCTCTCGTTGCAGCAACTGCATGCCGAGCGTGATCTTTTCCGATTTATCGCGGTCCTTGAGCACATCGACAATGAGCGACCTTGCCAACTTGGTTTTCACGTACTTCAACCAATCGAAATGGATTTGCTCACTGGGACTCATGGTCACGTACACGTCGTCATCGGGCTTGAGCGTGTGCGAAAGCGCGGTGATCTGCCCGTCTATGCTTACCTGCTGGGTGTAGGCCGCACGCTCCCGATACAACGAATACACCGCGTCTAAGGCAGTGGCGTCCTTGGGTATGGCAATGCGCTGACGATCCACGCTCACCCACATGGTTTCTCGCAGGATGTCGGACTCCAGTGCATCCCAAAACTCTCCGCTGTTCTCGCGCGTGTGCAGGTCTATTTCTTCGGAGCGTTGCAGCCAAGAAAATTTTGGTCCGGCACCGGTGCCGCGGAACAGGAACGTCGTCACGCCGTACATTGCCTGCTCGTGCATCTGCTGTGTGCGGATGCGAATATCCACCACCATGCCGTCGGGCAGCGTGACATGGGTATGCAGACTCTTGTACCCGGACTCTGCAGGTGCGGCGATGTAGTCGCGGAATTGTCCGCTCACCGGACGGAACAGCGTATGAATGTGCTTGAGCAGGCGGTAGCACGCGTCTTCGCTCTTCACCATGAGCACGAGCGAAAAGGCATCGCTGGCTGACGGTTGCCACATGCGGTCGCGCATGCGCATGAGGAATTTGAGCAAATCACGTGGCTGTAATTCCGAGCCGAGCAGATCTTGAGCGGCGTCCTCGCTGCGCAATTGGCGATCGAGCGAAGGCAATAGCAATTCGCCCTGCATGCACAGCGCATCTCGGAGGGTTTTGGCCCTACCGCCGTCTTCCGGGAACGCATACGGCACGCAGAAATCCGCAAATACCTGGCGTACTTGGCGCATGCCCAAGTGCAGCGCAAGCTTGTGGTACACGTTCAATGTCTCCAGCGCGAACCTGGTACGGCGCTCGGGCGTGGAAAGCGTGTCGATGGTGTAGATGTTGTGCAGGCGGTCGGCCAGCTTGATGACGGCAACGCGAACATCGCGGCGCATGACGTCGAACAACTTGCGCAACGTCTCGGTTTTGCGATCCAACGGTAAATCGTGGTCCAGATCCGCATTCGTGAACTTGGTCACGCCGTCCACCAGCATGGCAACATGCCTGCCGAACCGTTCTGTGATGGCATCTTTTTTGACCGGAGCATCTTCCAACACATCGTGAAGTAACGCCGCAATAATGGTGTCACGATCGGCATGCCACTGCCCTACGATCTCCGCCACCTCTATGACATGGTTCACGTACGGCGTGCCGTCGTTGCGCTTTTGTCCGGCATGCGATTCGCAAGCCATTTTGTACGCATCGCGAACATCGTGCAGGTCATTCTCGGACAGGTATCCGAGGATGCTCTCCAGCCGCGAAACGTCATGAGTGGACTGCACAGCAATGCGGTGTAGGCAGCAGTATACGTTCTTTCTCGTCTGCTGCCAGCTAGTCTAAACGCTCGCGCACGAAAAAAGGGCCGCAAAGGCCCTTTTTTCGTTCATTGGCTGAAGGGCAATTACTTGCCGCAGCCGCAACCTGGACCCATAGTATGGATGAGGAAGAAAATAGGAACATCCCAAGATTACTTTAGAACTAAAGTAAATGCAAGAGCATTTGGTGGAAATAGTGAAAATAGCGCCTAGAAGCTATGCAGAGCCATAGAAAGGACTCCAAGACTTCTTGGATACCAAGACTCCTTAGATACCAAGATTCCATGGAAAGTCAGCAGATTGCCCTCTCGTCACTCGGAGTCCAAAGAATCTAGGAATCCCGGAATCCTCTTCCTACAACATCTTCAACTTCCCTTTCGCCTCGGCAACGCTCTTGTACCCCTTCTTATCTAAGATTGCCTGCAGCTCGCGCTCGATGCGCGCAAAGCAGCCGGGGCCTTCTTCGTAGAAGGCAGTGCCAATCTGGACGGCGTCGGCACCGCAGAGCAGGTATTCAAACGCATCTGTTCCAGTACGAATACCGCCGACACCCACAACTGCCATCTTGTCGCCAAGCGCCTGCGACATGGCGCGTACGTTGGCCAGTGCCACCGGCTTGATGTAATCCCCTCCCAGTCCGCCAAAGCCTCCCTTGGGCTTAATGAGCGGGCTTTCGGTGTCCGGATCGATGATGAGCGTGTTGCCGACCGAGTTGATGCAGCACACGAATGCCAATGGATACTTCTTGAGCACGGCGACAATTTGCTCGGTATGCACCGGATCGAAGTACGGCGGCAATTTGACGCCCATGGGCTTCTTTCCCAGCTTCATGATGGACCTGAGAATCTCATCGGTCTTCTGGAAGTCGTAGGCAATTTGCGGTTTCCCCTTCACGTTGGGGCACGACAGGTTCACTTCGATGATATCGACATCGCTCTGCTGAAACGCTTCCACCAACGTCGGGTAATCGTCCGGGGAGAGGCCGGCAAGACTGGCAACAACCGGCTTCTTACTCTGGCGCTTGAGCTGGGCGGCGAACTTCACATACTCGGTATAGCCCAAATTCGGCAGGCCCATGCTGTTTATGGACCCATACGGCGCCTTGGTAAACGCGTAGCGCGGCTCCTCGTTGCCCTCTCTGGGCAGCAGCGTGCACGACTTCATGACAACCGCGGCAGAGCCGGAATCCGCAAGAATCTTCAGCTCTTCCCACGTCACGTCCTTGGGGCCGGACGCGTTGAAGACATAACCGAGGAAAGCAACCCCGCCAATGCTTGTCGTCATGCTTGCCATAGTGACGCGAAAGTATCACAAAGCTCGGCCAAGAGTCCAAAGAAACCCACGAATTCAGGAAATGTCAGAAAAGCATCAGCCCTCGATTTCTGTTACAGAAAACGTTTTCTAAAACTTTCGCCGACGGCGTAGGACGCTAGCCCTGCTTTACCGCCTCTTTCATCATGGCGGCAAACAGCGGATGTGGGCGGTGCGGGCGGCTCTTGAATTCCGGGTGGAACTGGCTGCCCACCATGAACGGATGGTCTTTCACCTCCACAATTTCCATGAGACCTGTTTTGGGCCACTCACCGGAGAATACGAGTCCTTTGTCTTCCAGCTGCTTGCGGAAAGCGTTGTTGAATTCGTAACGATGACGATGACGCTCGGAAATTTCCGGCGTGCCGTACGCCTTGGCGGCCTTGGTGCCGGGCTTCAGTTTGCAGCGGTATTCGCCCAAACGTAACGTGCCGCCCTTGTCCTTATCTTTATGCTGATTCGGCAGGAAATGCACCACGTACTTGCCGCGCCCCAGTTTGCCCTCTTCGTCGAATTCTTCGCTGGTGAGTTGCGCGTCTTTCAGCGCAGCGCGCGCAAACTCTATTGCCAGCAGCTGTGCGCCGAGACAGAGTCCCAAGTACGGCACTTTCTTGGTACGCGCGTAGTTGGCGGCCAGGATTTTCCCTTCGATGCCACGCTTGCCGAATCCGCCCGGCACGATGATGCCGGCGCATGCCTTGAGACGGTCCCAGGTTTCCTTGTCGTTGCGCTCCAATTTCTCACTGTCGATCCAGACGATTTCGGCCTTGCGCTTGTGGAAAACCGCAGCGGCTTTAATGGATTCGATCACGCTTAAGTACGCATCGTCCAAGTGCGTGTACTTTCCAACGAGCGCAATGTGCACCGGAGTAACCGATGTCTCGTGGCGCTTGCGACCCTTTTCCCACTCGGTCATGTCCGGGCGCAATTTCCCGAGTTTGAGCTTCTCACCGATAATTTGCGCGGTTGCGTACTGCTGGAAGTTGAGCGGCACATCGTAGATGGAGCTGACAGTGAGTGCTGGGATAACGGCCTCGCGACGCACGTCGCAAAAGCGACTGATTTTATCTAGCAATTCCTGCGGAATCTTGTGGTCTGCACGCGCCAAGATCATGTCCGGATGCAGGCCGATGCGGCGCAGTTCGCGTACGGAAAGCTGCGTGGGCTTGGTCTTTAGCTCCTTGGAACCCTTTAAGTACGGTAACAAGGTTAAGTGCACATGGAAAATACGCTCGCCGCCCATTTCGGACTTCATCTGGCGAATGGCCTCCAGAAACGGTTCCCCTTCTATGTCGCCCACGGTACCGCCTACCTCCACCATCATAATGTCGCACTTGCTGGCCTTTGCCGCGCCGATGATGGATTCCTTAATGGCATTCGTTATGTGCGGCACGACTTGAATGGTGCCGCCGAGGAAATCGCCTTTGCGTTCTCGGCTGAGGACATCGGTGTAGATTTTGCCGGTGGTCACGGTGGAGAGCTTGCTCATCGGCTCGTCGATGAAGCGCTCGTAATGACCCAAATCCAAGTCTGTTTCGGCGCCATCGTCTGTCACGAACACCTCGCCATGTTGAAACGGACTCATGGTGCCTGGGTCCACGTTTAAGTACGGATCGAGCTTTTGCACGAATACCTTGTAGCCACATGCCTTCATAATTGCGCCGATGCTTGCGGTGGCAATACCCTTACCAAGCGAACTGCAGACGCCACCGGTGACAATGATGAATTTGGCGCGGGTACCGGAGGAAGAGATGGAGTGAGACATGGAGACAATACGGAAAGCGGGCAATCCTTTTGGGGGAACCCTGTGGCTCAAGTCTGCACGACGAGCCCGCCGTGTATTCTACGCAAAACGGCGGACTGCACAAATCTTTTTTTAGAAGATCTGGAAGACTACTTACCCTTCGAAGCGGACTTCTTGGTCTTTTGCTCCTTCATAAGGCGCTTTGCCTCCTTGGTTCCGAGCTTGACCATCTTCTCGACTTCCTTCTTCGATGCCTTGTAGTACTTGGTCACGTACTTCTTGCCCTGGTCGAGGGTTTTCTCCCAATCTTGCGCGTCGACGAAGGTCTTTACCTCCTTGGCAACCTGGTTGCCATCGGACGAAAGGTGCTTGCCGAGAATTTTGGCAGCGGCGCTGGCATCCTTGGCAGCAATGAGTTCATTGCGAAGTTTCTTGTTGGAAAACACGTAACCGGCCATGACGCCACCAAGTGAACCTAAGAGCAAACTGAGCTTCTTCATAGCGGAATGGGGAAAGAGTGATGAGATTCTATCAGCGATGAGGAAAAAGTGACAGAATGTCAGGCAGAAAACTGCTTGCGAAGGGCGTCGAGCTGTTTCTCATTCAATATTGCGCGCAAGGCATCGTCGTCTGCATCGCGAATGCGGTCCACGGACCCAAAGCGCAGCAACAGCTCTTTTTTCAGCTGCGGACCTATGCCCTGTACGCCGTCCAGCGCCGAAGCAAACGTGGTTTTTGCTGCACGGCCTTTGCGCTTCTCATTGGCAAAGCGATGAGATTCGTCGCGGATGCGCTGCAACAGGAATTGCGCGGCGTCACCGGCTGGCACCAGTAATGGAGCCGGATGATCCGGAACAAAAATTTCCTCCTCGCGCTTGGCAAGCGACACCAGCGATATGGCTTGGTGTAACCCCATCTCACGCAGAACATCGTATACGGCGCCTAGTTGGCCTTTTCCGCCGTCGATGAGCAATACGTCCGGCATGGACGCAAAAGACTCATCCGGCTTTTCTTTGCGCACGTCGTATGACAACACCGTGCGCAGTGGCGCGGTCGATACAGCCTCCTTTTGCTGCAGTGCCTTTACCCGCGTATCCAGCTCGGGATGCGCTTCTATAACATGACGAAAGCCAAGTTGCGCATACTGCTCCTCCTGCTTCGAATCGACTAGCGTGTAGACCTTTCCTTTTTCCTGAGACTGCAGCACCGTGCGGATCAGCGTTCGACGTACCTGCTCGTCCTCGCCTTCGGCGCACCAAACGCATTGCAGCACCCGTAACCCCGAAGCGCGCACGGCCAGTTGCGCAACGCCCACGATTTCCTTGTCACGGCGCGCCACGAAAAATTCCTTGTACGGCGAGGTGTCGCCCTGCAGATACTCTGCATGCGCCTGGGCAATGGCATCTATGCGCCTCTGCTCCGGTTTGCGCGCCTTGCCAATCTCGACGCCTGCTTTCTCCAGCCGCTCCAAGTCTGACTTGAGGTCGAACGCCACGTACTTCAGCCGACGCCTCAGTACTTCGGCAAGTGACTGGTAGTCGTCGATATCTCCGCGTTTTACGGTAGTGATATTGAAGGAGCGATAGTGCGCTCGCTTGGGCTTTCCGTTTTCGAACACCACCATGCTGCCCACGGTCTCGGTGCCTCCCAAGTGAGAAATGTCATACCCTTCTATACGCTTGGGCGAATGCGGCAACTTCAACAACGACTGTAAAGACTGCACCGCATCTTCCGCTTTGCGCAGCTCCGCCTCCCAAGCGGCAAACTGCTGGCGCACTTTTTCTTCCGCATTCTTCTCCGCAAGCTCAAGTAACTTGGATTTCTTCCCGCGTTCCGGGACACGGATTTCTACAGATTTGCCGCGTTTTTGCTTGAGCCACTCGGCTAGCAATACGCTCTCGGGAAGCGAATCGCGGACCAGGATGAGATCGGGAATGTCCTGGGTATCGGCATAGTATTGCGGCAGGAACTGACCCATGGCCTCTGCGGCGTTCTCCGCCTCGCCTTTCAGCGCCAGGTGTACTTGCTCAATCACTTTTCCATCGCGCTCGCGCAGGAGCACAACGTGTATTTTGCTGTGACGATACGCAATGCCGAAAACGTCCGCATTCTCTCCCGACGCATCGGAAACGACCTGCTTACTCTCCAGCTCAGCAATGAACTTGAGCACATCTCGCAGGCGGGCAGCTCGCTCGAATTTCTTATGGGAGGCGGCGTCCAGCATGGCGGCTTCCGCACGTTTTTTTACCGATTGGAAATTGCCGCGGAAGAAACGCTGCACTTCTTCTATGCGCTCGCGGTACTCCTGCTGCGTTACGGAGCCAATGCACAGGCCGCAGCATTTGCCGATCTGATGTTCCAGGCACGGCGTGCCCAGCGCCTTCGCGCCCCCGGGTGTGGGATGGTTGAGCGCATCCAGCGACTTGCGACAGGCGCGGTAATGCAAGATGCCGTCGAGTATATCTAGCGATGCATTGGTGCCGTATGCACCCAGGAACGGACCGAAGTACTTGGCACCATCGTCTTCCAGTCTGCGTACCACCTCTACGGACGGATACTTCTCTTGGACGGCGACACGGACATACACGTAACCCTTGTCGTCCTTCAACATGATGTTGTACTTGGGCTTCAGCTCCTTAATAAGGTTGGACTCCAAGATGAATGCCTCTAGCTCGCTATGCACCACTGTGACGTCTACGTCCGCTGCGTGCTTCATCATGATGGCCTTCCAGGGATCCAGCTTTGCTCCGGGAGCCGTGTAACTGCGCAGCCTATTGCGCACGTTCTTGGCCTTGCCCACGTACAGCACGCCGCCGTCCGCGCCCAGCCAGCGGTACACGCCGGGGCCGGTGGGAGTTACTGCAACGCGCTTACGGAGCTTGGCCATTGCGGAATCGTTCTGTGCCACGGAGACATTCTAGCGTAAGTCGATCGCTTGTTTGCTGCTACGGAAGACGGTAGCGTGCTTGTCATGACTCGACCGTTGGTATCGGCCCTCGTCTTGAACTACCGCTCCCCTCGCGATACCCACCAGTGCGTGCAGGCGCTGCTCAAGCAAACCATTGCCGATCGGCTCGAGATATTGATCATCGACAACCATTCTGACGACGAATCCATCGGCTGGCTCCGTGCCAGATGGAACAACGTACCGGGCGTGAAGATGATCGAAACATCCGACAATATCGGCTACGGCCGCGGCAATAATGCGGGGTTTCGCCACGCTGCGGGGGAATTCGTGCTCATTGTGAATCCGGACAACACACTGCCGCCGCAGGCGCTGGAGCAGATGCTCGCCGTGTTCAGCAACCGAAGCGACGCGGGCATCGTCGGACCGGGATTGGTGTATGCCGACGGATCGTTTCGACCGTCAGCCAGACCGTTTCCTTCCATAGCGGATTTGTTCCGCAAGCGCCTGTTCGGAAAAGCATGGCAGGCAAAATACGATGCCGATATGCACGCCAAGCGCACAGGGGTGCACCCGGTGGATTGGCTGGTAGGCGCCTGCTTGCTGATGCGTAGCGATTTCTATGCATCTCTCGGAGGGTTTGATGACCGCTTCTTCCTTTTCTTTGAAGATATCGACCTATGCCGACGCACCTGGGTCGCGGGCAAAAAGGTCCTCTATGTCCCCGATATTCGGGTGCTGGACCGCCGCCAGCGCTTAAGCGGCAGCAGTGTCTTCTCGCTTCTCACGCGCAAAACAACCAGAATTCATGCAATAAGTGCCATCAAGTACTTCTGGAAGTGGCTTGGCGCACGCACGCCCACCGCCGCGTAATGCACGTCGCCAAAACGGGCTGGTCAAATTGCATTGACCGGAGCCGCCGGAATCCCTACCCTGTGCCAGCTATGAAGCAAAAGATCACTCTTGCCGTGAACAAGCGGCCGGCCGATGTCAGCGCCAAGAATCTCCGCAAAGCCGGAGAGGTTCCGGGCGTGGTGTACGGCAGTAAAACTGAAAGCACCAGCATCGTCTGCAAGACGAAGGAGCTGCACAACGTCTACATGAAAGCCGGCGAAAACACGCTGGTGGAAGTGGAGTTGGACGGCAAGAAGATTCCCACGCTGATCCATGCCATCAGCTACGAGCCAGTGTCGGGCGCATACGAGCACGTAGACTTCTACGCCGTGGATATGACGAAGAAGGTCACCACGCGCGTTCCGGTATCGTTTGAGGGTGTTGCCCCTGCGGTAAAGGATCTGGGCGGCATTCTGGTAACCGTGCACGGCGAGGTAACCGTACAATGTCTGCCTGCCGACATTCCGGAGAAGTTCGTGGTGGATTTGGCCTCCCTGAAGGAGTTCCGCGATTCCATCACCGTCGCATCGTTGGCCATGCCGCAGGGCGTAACCGCGGTGGACAATGCAGAAACCGTCATCATTACTGTTCAAGAGCCGCGCAAGGAAGAAGAAGTTGTTGCCACTCCCGCCGCTGGTGCCGAGGGTGCAGCCGCCGATGGCGCAGCTCCTGCAGCCGATGGCGCAGCTCCTGCAGCCGCAGCTCCTGCAGCCGCGGGCGACAAGAAGGATGCCAAGGCAGCAGATGCCAAGCCGGCAAAGAAGTAAGGCTAAGCTCCATACCAGAAATCAAAACGGCCTTCGGGCCGTTTTTTTAACGCGAAAGGGGCAAAAGCCCCTCTCGCGAACTCTCCCCAAAATTGTGCGGCTCCAGGCAGGCAAAGCCTGCCTTCGTCGATTTTGGAATCTACAGCAGGATTCAAATTTCAGATCTTTGTCCTTCGTTCTTGTCTGGCTGTTGGGCACGGGGGGTGTCGCGCTGAGTCGGTGAGCCGAAGCTCCCGCCGAAACAAGGCGTGAAAACGTCCATATGTCTGAGTCATGCCGCAGCATGGCGAGTCTGAACGTTTTAGCCTTGTAAGGCGCGTTGAGCGCTGGCCAGCCGACTCACAACGCGACTGTTTTTGCTCCACGTTTTCAAAAAAGTGGAGAATGTATTAGCTTGCGCTTTTCTGAGTACAAAAAAGGCGGCTTGGCCGCCTTGTATACTGTCAAAGAGATCACCTATTACTCTTCAATGGCCTTGCTGCGCTTCATCTTGTGAGCACGTGCGCGTCCGGTGTGCTTTTCCTTGTAGCGCTTGATTTGGCTCTCCAGCTTTTCCATGCAGCTGTCCACAGCGTCCAAGGCCTTGAACTTGCGGGATTCGGCGCGCAGCACTGTGCCGGGGAGGTGCACCGTAATCATCACCTTCACCTGGTCGCGGTCTTTCTTGGTGTCGCGCTTTTCAGCCTCGACGCGAATGGAAGAGCCCTCGTCTTTCAGGCGCTGGCAATACGTGGCCAAGCGACCGATTTTCTTGGCTAGCAGAAGCAGTTCTTGGTCGTTGTAACGGATACCTTTTTCGAAGTGTTCAACATGCATGATGGGAGCGGGAAACGATGTGTGGTGAGCATAGCAGATGGCATGATTCTGTCCATTGCGCGAACTGCCATATATGCGCACAAACCCCTCTCTTCCGAAAAAGCGATTTTTGAGGTATAATAGGAAGAAACATTCACACCCAAATACCACTCCATGGATACCGCGTCCCTCCAGCGGAAAGTAACCGAAAGCCGCCTGCTCACGGAGCAGGAACGGGCGTATTGGCTGGCCAAGCTGCCCACCATGAACCAGGAGCAATGCATGAAGTTGGATCGCATCCTGACCGAAGCGCTGGATATCGTCTGGACGCAGCAAATGGAGGGATATCTGACGATGATCGACCGGGCAGCCAAGCTCTGTCAGCAAAAACTCACGACCGCGTAACACACCTCTACCCACTCCCCTCGTACGACCATGCAAACCCCAGAATTCTCCCTCGGCGGACCAGAACGTGCACCGCGTAGTAACGAGCGTGAGCAAGCACGCAAGCAGTTCAAGCAGCAGTTGCGAACACTGATGAGTGATGTTCGCGCCCATGCCGACGAGCAGCAGCGTCCGGAGCGAAACGAGAAGCGCATCAAGGAGCTTGCGGATCAAATCCAGAAGCGCCAGAACGAGGTGCTGGGTACGCTGACGCAATTGCTGGACCCGGTAACCCGGGAGCTACCCCAGGATTTGCAAAAGGAGATCGCAAACGAGTTCAGTGACAAGCAATCGGCGGAGTTCATCAACAACTTGATCAACGGACGAGAAAACACGCTCAGTACACAGCAGACAAACCTGCGTCGCGAAATTGAAGGTCAGTCACCCATCAGCCCGGCTACGAATTTGGTACAGCGTGCCGAGCAGCAGCTCAGCAGCATTATCGACGGCTTTATCGAGACGAGCCAGTTGCCGATTCCGCCTGCAATGCTGCGCCAGGCCAAGCCTTTCTTGCTCAATGCCATCCGAGGCATGTTTGCAAACATCGCCGAAAAATTCGCATTCGTCCCAGGCGCGCAGGAGTTCGCCATTCGCACCAGGGTCGAAGCGCAGTGGGAGCCGCTCATGAAGTTGAAAATGCAAAATCAAGAAATAGCAAAGCGCATTCGCGCCCGCGGCGGGCCAGATGCAGTGAAAGAGCAGTACATTCAGGCCCTCGTCGGCCAGGCTGCAAACAAAGCATTGGCACAGCAGGCCGGTCAGCCGATCCCGAATGAGACAGTCACGCTGGAGACAGTGCTCGGCATCACTGCGCCGACCTCTACGCCCGTCACCGCGCCAACCACAAGCGAGCAAGACGCCAAGAAGAAAGAAGCGGCTGACCAAAACCGTCCGCTTGGCGCCAATGCCGAGAACATTCAGGACATGCAGATGAGTTTTGCAAACAACGAATTCCGCGTCCAGAAAGGATCGGACACCTATAAAGCCACAGCCAAGCACGGCAACGACTCCGCCAGCGTGGTAGAGGTAACCCCCGTGCGCCCGGCTTCGGGAGCCGTAGAACAGCTGACGGTAAAAACGCGTCAGGGAACAACGGATCTTACGAAAACCGTACGAGCGCAAGACATCAAAACTGCACTCGATTCCAACGCAAACCCCAAGCGCGTCACAGTCGACAACGTCACGTTGGAATTCAGTCGTATCTAAGCCTTCATGTCCACAAACACAACCAACATCGGCTCACGTCTAGATGGATTGCTCCCTCCGGGGCCGGCAGCGGCTCGCCCGCCGGAGACAGATGTGAAAAATGCGCAAAGTCTGCTCGCGCGTATTGCGCCATCGAACGTGAATGAGCTGTTGTCGGCAGTACGCACGCAGTCTCATGCGCAGCTGGAGGCATTAGCCTTCGCGCTGCAGCAAGAGCCCATGAGCCGAATCACCGACGAGGTAAAGAAGGAGTTTGCGCGCCAGCTGGCAACACTTCGCAGCACGGTACTCACCACGCAGGATCCGGGCACCGAAAAGGCGCTGAAGGATTTAGAAAACCGCTTGGGATGGGTTCACAGCCTGCTCACGCGTCCGGCCATGGCGCCTGTCACTCCGACAGCTCCGCAGCAACCGCAAGTTCCAGGCTTTCTCACGGGAATACTGGGCGGCTTAAGCACGCGTATCGTCAGTATGTTCACGGGGCGGCCTGCCACACAGGCGCAGTCCGTGGTAGCACAGACTCAAGCAAATACGTTTGCAACGATGATTGCGCAGGCAGGAGAACGGATTATGGATTCCGTTATCGCGGCACCCGAAATGCTCAGCCGCTTACCGGGAGGTTCCGTGCTTTCGGCGCCAATCAGTTTTGTAGCAGGACTCATGGGGAGCACGCCAGAAAGCCGCAGAGATCGCATGATGCGCCGTGAGGCGGAACGCGCCTTCCAGGCGGCATTACGCGCGAACGCCGTCACATGCGCCATACCGACGATTGACGACCTGACATGGCAAAGCCTGAAGGCCACGGTGCAACCCGCACAGCCAGGACAACCCAGCCAGCCGGTGAATATGGTGGCAATGGTGCAGGCGTGGGTAAAACTACAGCGTGACAGCGGCATAACGGGGACGTTGTCACTCGGCTCTGCAGCAGAACTGGTGAACCTGGAAACACTACGCAAGCAACTTACCGACAAACGTGCTGCCGAACAGCGCATAAGCTTGCAAAATGCCATCGGCGCACGCATCGGGCGAACGGTGAACGCCGTCACCAACGGCACCGAAGTGCAAATGCAGGGCAATGCGACGTCGGTATCCATTACCGGCCGCTTGATGCCAGAAGCCCCTGCAGTCTCCACCGCCCCCGTCACGGGAATCGCGCCTGCTCCCGCAGTGCAGCAGGCCGCCGACTTCGATGCAATCGGCAACCCTGTTTCCAACGAAGCGAAAACGCTGATCGGCGCTGCAAAGAAATTCCCGCGCGCCGCCAAAATCCGCATCGTTTCCTCGGGAACCCTGGAAATGATCAACCCCAACGAGTACGTGGTTCCATCGGGAAGTTTCGATGAAACCGGCGCTGCCCAAACAAACGAGGCACGCACGCTTGTTGGCATGTCTACGCGCTTCCAGAACGCCACAAAGCTGAGGATCGCCGCCGCGAACGGCAGCTACGAAATGGTAAACAGCACCGAATTCACCGCAGTCGCCGGAGGGTTTGCGGAAAACGGCAGCCCGTCCAGTGCCGAAGCGCGCCAGTTCGACACTGCCATTCGCGAACTAACGCGTGCGACGAAAATTACGCTCAGCACCCGCGAGAACGCGCAAATCATCAACCAGACCGAATTCGTGGTGCGCCCCACAACCCGCATCGCAGATCTCAAGCGACTCTCGGAACTAGCCGCAGACGATGCCGTGCAACAGGTGACTATTAACAGCGGCATGCTCCCGCGCGACATTCCTATTCTGGAGCGCCGCGAAAACGGCGTGGACTTGAATACGCACCCCGACAGCGTCAACCGCATCGTTACGGCTGGCGGCTGGGCCGCGGTCATGAACAGTCTCGGCAATAACGCACGACTGAACTTGGCGACCATGCAGCCCATCCGTCCTACTACCTAGCGTTTTTCTCCCCTTTTTATGACCCCAGAAATTCCACGCGAAGGCGATCTCATCCGCCTGCCAGAAACCACCAAGACAGCACTCCGAACGCTGAGCGATCAGGTAAGCAAGATCGCAGGCGAAGGCCTAGATGCCCATAAGAAGCTCCTGGATGCAGCGATCGGCAGCGGACGCCGGGCAGAGGTGACTCGGGCGTTGCAGTACTTGCAGTCACGCTCGGAATTCCATGTCATCAACAAGGAAATTGAGGAGATGCGTGCGAACGTGGCGCATATCGACGATCAAATCGTGCAAACGGGAGAGCAGGTAGGTCGTTGGACGTACCAGAACCTTGTCCCGGGCTGGGCTAGGCTGCCAGTGCTTGGTGCAGTGGCTGGAGGTGCCGTTTCCTTAACACTGCTCCCGGTACAGTGGATTACCAGGATGTTTAGCAGGGAAAAAGCAGAAGCCATCGGCAAGTTCCGTGCGGGAGCATTCACTTGGGGCGCAGGCATCGGACTGGCAGCAGGTATTGGAAAAGCAGGCTTGGACGTCTATCGACAAGGAACGGCCGCAGCAGTGTTGCCGGAACGATTACGCCAGACCGTCAGTTCGACCGACTTCCCGACCATCGATATGAACGAACGTACGAAGCGCGTACGCGATCACCTGAATAACATCGACTTCCAGCGCCCGATTACGAACAACACTATTTTCATCCCGGCAATCAACACCACAGAAATTCCGGTCACGGAGATCATCATCCGTCAATTCGCCGCCAACCAAACAACGCCGCTGCAAATTGATGCGGTAACGCTGCCTGTGGCAACAGGAGGCAGGACAATAAACGCAAACCCGACTGCAGCCCGCCTGGAAGTGGAATACAAGGTCAATGGTGTCACCACGCAAATTTCTCCGATCGTGAAAGAGAAGCCGACAAACCCGTAAGGAGCAAACGCTGATACACTATCGGCGTGGCGCTCTCCTACTCCCAGCTGCAGTGCTTCCGCCGCTGCCCCAAGCAGTACGAGTTTGCATTCATTAAAAAAGTATCTCGTCCGCTGACGACAGGTGAAAGTTTTGGCAGCAGCATACATTTGGCACTCAAGAAGTGGGGAGAATTGGAGCAAAGTCTGGCACCCAGAGCGCACGCTGGCCAAATTGCGCTGTTTACCGATGACCACCATGGCCCGGCCCCGAAACCCGATCTGCACACGCTCAAAATGTTCTGGCGCCAAAGCTTCATAGCACAGGGATACGGCTCGCGCGCGGAACAGGATGCAGCACTCATGCGCGGCGAGCGGGCACTGGAACACTTCTTCCGCTGGTGGCAGCAGGTGCCCAGAACGATTGCCGCATGCGAGAAGGGATTCACATTGGATATCCCCTCACGAGGTGGCAGCGGCACCATCAGCATTGCAGGACGGTTCGACCGTGTGGAACATGGATCGGAAGGGTTGCGGATTATCGATTTCAAGTCGGGCATGCCGCGCAATCAGCAAGAAGCGGATGCCGACTTGCAGCTGTCCATATACGCCGCAGCGGCAGCGCGTATGTGGAACGCCCCAGTTGCCGATCTTCGCCTCTTGTTCTTGGGGGAAGAGGAATTGGTGGAAGTCATCACCACACGTAATGCATCACAAATATCCGATGCGCAAAAAACCATTGCCATGCTGGCAGAGGATATGGAAAGAGCGCCGTACAGGGGTACGCCGACCACCGAAAAATGCCGAAGTTGTCCATACAGGGAAATTTGCCCCGTAAAAATTGCTTGAGTCTGTCAGGCTTTTCCTTCTCCACTTTTTTGGAGTAAGCGGAAGAAGTTATCTATGCATTCAAACCCAAATTCCTCAGGAACATCCCCACTGCATACGAAGCAGCAGCACACGTCATGCCGATGACCAAAATCTCCAACGGGCCCTTATACATGCGCTCTCGTGTTACCCAACTCCGAAAGAATCCAACAACCAACAGCGCAATGCCCGTGGCAACCACGGCTGCCGGAAACCTGGATGCATCGTCGATCGGAAGTACGTAGGGAGTGATTGGAATGCTTCCAAAAATCAAGAAGGAAATGAACGTCATGAAGCCGTGCAATGCCGGGAATTCGACATCCTCAGGGCTTAGACCATGCTCTTCGCGCATCATCGTATCGGCCCAAACCTTACGGTTGCTGGTAATACGCTCAACAACCAAATCCAGCTCGGGACCGGCGAAGCCTTTTGCTTCATATATTTCACGTATTTCCTCGCGTTCAATGTGCGGAATTTCATCGATCTCTTTCAGCTCTTCTTTCAGTAAGCGATTGTAGTTATCTTCTTTGGACTTGATCGACAGATAATTCCCAAGGCCCATGGAAAGGCCATCTGCCAAAACGTTGGCATATCCCAATATGATAACAACTGTCGGCGATAAATGTGCCCCGGCCACACCGGACACCACTGCAAACGTGGTAATGATGCCGTCATTTGCCCCATACACGATGTCGTGAATGTACTCGCCCAGCTTGCTGCCGTGCGGCTCGGACTGCTTGTGATCTTCCAGTGCTTTTTTCAGCTCTTCGCGATTCATGCACACATTCTCCGCCCATTGCCCCAAACATGCAACTTGGTACCCGCATGCACAAAAAAGCGGCCCGAAGGCCGCTTAGTATTCGCTGATTGCGAGCTATTTCTTAGACTTCTTTGGCGGCTTGTTCTTGGCACTGTAGTTTTCTTCATCGCGCAATTTCTGCCGCGCCTTCTCCAGGTCGGGGCGGAAACGGAGCAGCACATCGCGCGGGGCCTCTTTCACGAAGTTGCCATCGATGGTTTTTGCGACCATCTTGGCAACCGGCTTGCTGAAGTGATCCTTCAGGATGCTTAGGAATTTGCCGGGAGCGGAAACATACACCTGCTCAATGCTCTGGCGCTGTGCAACGTGGGCAATGTGCAGTGCGACATCGTTTGCAAACTCGCGCAGGCGATTACCTTCGATCTTCGTGTCCTCGGACACGCCGCCGATCATGCCGGCCGGGCTGTAGCCGATACCGGGACGCTCGCGGCTCTCGTGCTCCTTGGATTCTACGGTGTCCCCCACCAGCAAGGTGTGGTTACCGACATCGATAAACTTACAGTGGTGTGTATCGCAGACCACGAGCAACGTGGGCTGTTCTACATCGGGCATGGCGTCTGGAAGACGCTGAGAAGTGTTGGTTGGCATACGGTGGCGCAGTGTAGCAAAGGTGGCGGGGCTGGGCTACGGCATCTGTGACAAGTGCTTCGCAAGCAACGTGGGTATAGAATTCTTTCCTTATGCCGCTGGCCAAGGGACTCATCCACCCGCGCTATTTGCCCCTCTCCGCCGAGAAAGGCGCGCGCCTGGCTCAGGTACCGCCTCGTCACGGCGTGCTGACAGAGTTACCAGGATTCCTGACGGCAGAAGGAGTGGCACAATTCCGTAAGGAAGCACGCGAGCTGTTGGCCCACGGCTCGCGCAGAGACTTGTACCTGCACGGGACGCCGAGGAAGCTACGCATGGTAAACCAAACCACTCTGTCGGCCTTGGGCAGACTGATTCCCGGCTTACTTGAATCGCCAGAGTTGCTGCAATTTCTCAGCGGACTGGCTGGAACGGAACTTGTGCCGTACGGCAATTACAATGAAGCAGCGGTACTGCTGCATTTGGAAAAAGTGGGCGACACGCACGGCGGCCACAAAGACCCGTTTCGATACACATTCGGCCTGGCTTTGGAGTTGCCTGGCAAATACGAGAAAGGTGGTCACCTGGAATGCGTACCCGAATCCGATGACCCGGCTTTACTGGAACAGAAGAGGCAACGCTACGAACATCACATGCAAGCCGGAGACGCATACCTCCTTCACCGCAGCGACCAGCACATACACCGAGTTGCGCCGCTGCAGCTAGCACAATCGCGCCGCACCATGCTGAGTCTTGCGCTCAGCACGCCCGACGAAGCCTCTCTTCCTTCAGACGAAGGTGAAGCAGTATATGGAGACGAGCAATAGCCTTCGCGCTTGCACGCAGCCCGCATTCGCCTATACTGCGCCCTGCGCCAGACTTTGGCGCCTGATCATTCTTTGCACGGCCCCATCGTCTAACGGCTAGGACAGTTGGTTCTCATCCAGCAAATCGGGGTTCGATTCCCCGTGGGGCTGCCAACTCTCGCGAAAGCGAACCCTTCGGGTTCTCTCTGGCGGGCTCTTTCTCCGAACTTTGTAATATTTAATAATTATTGTATAATATATAAAACAAATTACACCATGCCAACTGCCCTGCCTTCGACACACGCCACTCGCAGCTGCCTTTCCATAACCGCAAGCACTCTCGCATTCTTGCTGCTTGGCACCATTGCTTATGCAAATATGCAAACGCAGGCTATGTCTTCCGACATATCGCTAGTGCAATCTAGCCAAGAATCTTCCATAAGCACTCGTGCCACGCGACGCGGCGTGCGCAACAAAGCAAAAGCAGCGAAGAGGGGTGTAGAAACTGCCCCAGTGATCACTCCTCGACCAAGTCTACGCAGCATTCGCGAGAAGGGCGCCGCACCAGATTCACCAGAATCGCGCTCCGTTTGGCCTACCGAGATTCCCGAGCGGGCAGGCTGCGGCGATGGGCTTATTTTGGAATCCGAAACTTGCGACGATGGAAATAAGGTTAGCGGCGATGGCTGCAGTGCAAGCTGTGCCCTGGAAACAGGTTTCGATTGCGATCTGTACGCCCACCCCACTCGTTGTACCGAGCGCTGCGGCAATGGCGTCGTGTCCATAAGTGAAACCTGCGACGACGGTAACACCGACACTGGAGATGGATGCAGCAGGTACTGCAAGTTGGAGTACGGTTTTACCTGCAACACCAGTAAGCCAAACGCTTGTTCGGCAATTTGTGGAGATGGCTCCATCCTTGGTGCCGAGCAATGTGACGATAGTAATAAAACAAGCGGCGACGGATGCTCTGCCACGTGTCTCGTAGAGTAGTTGCACCTAGCAGTGCGGCCTATGACATAGCAACCAAGGGGACGCCTTTCGACATTCCCCTGGTGAGATGATCGCGCTTCGTATTGCCAAGAATTATGTTTTCTGTAAGCCAAAGAAAAAGGATTTCATCTACTTCCGACAGACCGACCGTTGCTGCCATTCATATATATTTTATGCTTTGGATATATTCTATTCCCCTCCCGCTTTATGAGCTCCGACCGCCCAGATGAGCACGTCGATCATCACGATGACGCCGACCACCAGCATCCTGTCGGCGCCGAAGCCGTGCACGGCATGCTTCCTCGCGTTACGGTGCAAAAAGGAACTGCCGATGCCGGAACGAAGCTGAAAGAAACATCTGCAACTGACGCAGACGACTCTAAGCCGGAAGTGTAATCGCATGGACTGAAGTCAGCGTCTACAACAAAGAAGCCTCGTATCTGCGCGAGGCTTCTTTGCCCTTTTCCTGCCCTTCGTCACTCTCGAGTACTTGTGTGAAAAACGTCAGAGCGTTGTTACTTGCCCCAACCGCCGAACATACCGCCGGAATTGCCGCGCATCATACCGCGACCGTTCTTGTTCATGCCGCCCTTCATCATGCCGGGGCCGCCCATACCGGGACCCATGTTCAGCATCATGGAATTACCGCATGCGGTCTTGGCAGCCTCCAAGGCGGACTTCATGGCATCGGACATGTTCTCCTGGGTCGTCTGCATGGATGTGCGCATGGTCTCGCGCAGCTCCTGCAAAGCCTCCTTGCGCGCGGTGTCGTCGGCGATGGCCGCCACAGTGGCAAGCGAGTCACGATGCTGTTGCATGGCCTGTTTGTGTTTTGCCGTCATGGCATCGAATTCGGCCAAGCGAACGTCTTCGACCTTCAGCATGGCCTGCATGCACGCCTGTGTGGGCGCTTCGCGCATCATCTTGGTGCCGATGGAAGAGGAGGACGCTGCGCCTGCGACCTGCACGACCAGCGGTGCGGCAAGCAACAAGGACGATGCGCCTGCAACGACTCCAATTGCGAATTTCTTCATAGAAATGAGGGGTAAAGAAACGGGCGAAATAACCCGATGCGCACACAGTAACGGAGGGTGTGTTAAGGCAAGATTAAGATGCGCGGCGCTTATGCTGGGCCACGAAATTCACCGTAAAGACCGATCCTTTTCCGTAAGTGCTGTCGGCATGCACCGTCCATTGGTGTAAGTCTGCAATTCGCTTTACCAATGCCAAGCCAAGTCCGTATCCATCCTCGGAACGCGACGTATCCGCCTGGTAAAAGCGGTCGAAAATATGCGCAAGGTGCTCGGAGGCTATGCCAATCCCATTGTCACTGATCACCAGCCTCTCGCCTGAAAGCGTCACATCGACTGTTCCACCTTCCGATTTGCTGAATTTCATCGCATTCGTGAGCAAATTGCTAACCAGCTGACGCAAGAGTGCGGCGTCTGCATGCACTCGTACATCGGGCGCCGCATGCAAGGCAATGGTGACGGACCGCTTCATAGCGGCTTCGCGGTGGCGATCCACAATCGACGCCATCAGTTCAGATGCGTCAACAAGCGACGGTGAAAGAACAAGGCGGTCTAATCTGGCCAATTCCAATAAACGTTCAACAAGGCTGGATACCTCCTGCAAATCTTCTTTTGCAGACAAAATCCCCTTCTCGTAATTCTTCGTGCGCAACGCTAAATCCAGCGATGAGTTGAGCGAGGCAAGCGGAGTGCGCAGCTCGTGGCTGGCATCTTGAGTGAACTGTTCCAGTCGCTGCATGGCATCTTCGGCCGGACGCAAGCTGGTGCGTGCAAAGTATTGCCCAACTGCGAAAGTTACAGCCGAAATACCCACGCTCACGAGCAAGTACAAGGCAATGCGGAAGGGCAGGCCTGCAACAGGTAGACGTTGCACCTCCGCTACCTGCAAAAAGCTCTCTACACTGTCATCCGAGAGAATGGGGATGGTGAGAACGCTGTACCGATCGCCCTGAATGACTGTTTCGGAGATGCCCTGTTCCAATGACACCGGCACTTCCGCGAACACGCCTCCGGAATACAGCGTATTCCCCGATGCATCGACGATGCGTACACGTTCTCTTACCGGTGGAGGCAGAAAATGCGGAAAGTCCATGCTGCCGAAGCGGGCAAATTCCAAGATTGCATGCGCGTTGCGCTGCAAACGCATGTGCATTTCTCGGCGCGCATTACCAAGGTCCGCCAGCAAAAACAGCGCGCCGTTGATGAGCAACAACACGAATACGAATGCAGTGAATCGCAGCGCGATGGTGTTGCTGATACGGCGGAACATGCGTTAAGCGGCGGGAACCATGTACCCCTTTCCCGGAACCGTTTGAATGATGTTCTTGCCCAGCTTCCGGCGCAAGTATGCCACGTGCACATCGACCGTTTGAGAGAATAAGAGCTCGTCGCGACCGCCCCACACATGGTCGATGATGGTGGGTCGGTCCAATGCGGTTCCTTTACGACGAAGTAAAAACTCCAGCAATGCGTATTCCTTGGGAGACAGGCTGACCATATGCTCGCCTTTGCGTACCTGGCGCGAATTGGTGTCCATCATGACATCGTCGACAGACAACTGGGGACTGCGCTCTCCGGTATTGCGGCGCAGTAGCGCTCGTATGCGCGCCAGCAGTTCATCCATGTTGAACGGCTTGGTCAGATAATCGTCCGCACCCGCATCCAGTCCATGAATGACTTCCTGCTGCTTGGTGCGGGCTGTAAGCATGAGAATAGGCATGTTCTTGCCTGCGTTACGCAGATGAGCGCAAATGGAATACCCGTCCATGCCCGGCAAGTTGATATCCAGCACCAGCAAATCGGCCGGGCTTGTCATAGCGAACTCGAAACCTGCTTTGCCATTGTGGACAACGGTTACTGCGTACCCATCCAACTCCAGGAATTGGCGCATGTTGTCAGCCAGCTTTTCCTGATCTTCGATAAGTAATATGTGCATAGGCAAGCATACGGTACCCACCTCGGATTAAGGACGAATTAAGGGGAATGAAGCCTTGCAAGCTGCATTTACGCAGTATATTGGTCTCGTACCTCAAAGAGGATCCAGAGGCCGATCACCAAACCGACGAGCGAGCCGAGCATGCCCTGGCCGGCGATGGCGTTGAGCACGAAGGACACTCCGGTAAGCAAGACGCCGTAGAAGACATAGTTCCAGCCCAGCTTCTTCTTCTCCGTAAGCGGCTTGTAGGCCAATAGATCCAACACGGACCCCAGCAGGGCGATGAGCATGCCGACCGTGAACAGTATCGGCAGAATGCCCGACGTAACAAACGCGAACGAGAACAACATGGAAACGAATGCGCTGGCAGACAACACGCTGACAATGCCCAGCACACCGCTGATGAGCGCAAGCCAGGGCGCGATGTCTACGATCGTCTGCTTGGCAGAAGCCGGCAAGTGCGGCGCCTTCTGAAAGATGGGAATGAGCCATGCTTCGATAGCGGCGGCATGCTTCATGGCCTTGGCAGCCGGATCTTGCTGTGGAGGGGTGGGAACGTTGTTATCGGAAAACATAAGAAGAGGTGAAGAATATCGATAGTCTCCGCCTGTCCGGCGGCTGGTGCAAGTGTCATCTGCAATCCTTTGCCTTGCAGGCCGGCAAGGCTCATACTGCTGGTGATTCCCCAATTTTTCCCATGAACCAGCAGCCAGCTCCAGTCGCTCCCGCCAAGTGCAGCCGCCCTTGGATTTTGATTGCTGTAATCATCGGCATCGTGCTGCTGCTTGGATACGGCATCAATAACGTGATGCAAATGGCGAGCCGCAAGGTGGGTGAGAACATGATGGAGCGCATGATCGAAAAGTCGACCGGCGACAAGGCAGATGTGGATTTTGACGACAGCGGCAACATGAAGCTCACCACGCACGAGGGCACCTTCGCCACCGGGCAGAAGCTGCCTGCCGATTGGCCGACTGACGCACCAGTGTATGCCGGCGCGGATGTGCAGTATTCGGCTTCGGTAAACCCCACCAACGGCAAGCCGGGCAAAGCGGTAGTGCTGATGACGCAAGATGACTCCAAAGCCGTCGAGAGCTTCTATGAAGCTGAATTGGTCAAGCAAGGCTGGGTAATTGCAGAAGATGCGCATACGCCGGTTGGATATGTCGTTAGCGCAACCAAGGACACTCGCATCCTGTCCCTCATGGTTGGCGGCGCCGAAGGCCGCACCACCATCACGCTGGGTGTCAGCGAGGCGGAGTAATGACGCGTTCCCTGCTCCCCCACCAGCGTTCTGTCATCCTGCGTTATGCCGGAAAACGCGAGCAGGAGAATCTCTTTGTGCTCGGCACTTTCAACCGAGAGAAGGACCCGTTTGCCCAAAACGCATTTGCCGGCGTGTACCGCGGCGAGCAACTCATCGGACTTGGAGCGTACTTCGGGCGATTCGGCAGCTTAGTGCTGAATGCGGAAAATAACCGTGGGATAAACGATTTGGTGGATCACTTCGTGAAAGCGCGGTGCCGTATTGAGTGGATGCCTATGTTCGAGCGTTATGCGCTGCCGGCAATCGCACGGCTAAGACGCTACGGCATGGTGCCTACAATGGTGCGCGAGGAAACGGTTTTCCTGCTCACGAAGCATCGCTTCAAGGGCGTCCCACATGGCATGGTCACCACGGGAACTCCCGGGGACATCGACGACATCATCCGTCTCGAACAATGCGTAAGCGGTGAGCAACGCGACATCACCGAGAGAGACCGCCAGCAAATTTTCCCCAAAACGGAATACCTGCTGCATGTGAATGGGGTGCTGGTAGCGCGCGCCAACGTGCAAGGATGGTCCGACCAGTATGCACAAATCGGCGGCGTCATGACGCATCCGCAGCACCGCGGCAAAGGCTATGCCAAGCAAGTGATCAGCGCGGCATGCAAATACTGGCTTTCCAAAGGAAAGCGCGTGCAGCTGTTTTGTAAGAACGACAATGCTGCAGCGCACGCAGTGTATGAGGCGATAGGATTCCGCCCGATCGACAGGTTTATTCTGGCGCAGTTCTAAGTGAAATTTCTTGAAGAGAATACGGTAAAGAGACTCCGATACAACGAAAATGTTGCTGCCGTATTCGCCATGGAGGAAAATGAGGTATGGACAACGCGCATAGATTCAACGGCACGCGGCAAATACCGCTGGCGCTGTGCGACGAACGTGATCCTGCGCCTTGCCGCCCAACGTGCGACCAGCAATGTGATGTGATTCGAAAGTCACTCTTGGAAATGCTCGGCCATCCGGAAAACAGCGGCGGGCTTGGGAATCACCAGTTACAACACATCCTGCGCTCACGCACGCTGCGCCAGCTGCAGCCGTTACACGCGGGAATTCGCTCGGTACCGTGTGAGCGCAATTGCTGCGGAGGTGACGGTATACTGGTGCTCCCTGGCGCAGAAGAAGCAAAAACAATCGTACTGGCGGACATCAACGGCCACGGAGCAAGAGAGCAGCCGCCCCTGCATGATTTGTTTGCGATGATAACCAAGATCGCCCGCGACCACGGAGACTTGGGCGGCATCTGCAAGCAAGCCAACCTTGCGTTTGCGGCGTGGCGCGAAGTACTGGAAGACCAGGACGCAGCACATATCCCGTACGCGGAATGCGCATTCGTCAGAATGGAAAAAAGCGGCATGGTCGAGGCCGTAGTTGCCGGTGCGGCAACCGCATTGGTCGTGGAGCCGGAAGGGTCGGCCCGCGAACTGTGCACTGGCAATGCACATACGACCTGGATTGGCTTTCCACTCATCAAAAAACCGGTGGTTCCGGCAACGCTCCAGCTCCATGCGCACCAAACGATCGTGCTCTGCACAGATGGGATAGACCCCGCTATTCGTACCGCTGACGCATTTTGGAAGCGTCACGGCCACACGCATCCGGATGCGTTAGCAAACGATATTTACCGAACGTTTGCATCGGGAAAAGACGACGCCACGGTGTTGTGCCTGCGGCGCTAGTACAGGTCTGCAAACGAACATAGCTCAATCTTTCGTTCGGCAAGTTCCGCGGACAGCTCCGGGTTCATAACCATGTTGAACTCGGTGACGCGCTGAGGATCTATTTCAAATGGTGTGCCGTGGGGATTTTGGCTGCCCGGATGCACCATGAGTTCGGTAACACCCTCAGGCAAGCGGCTCAAAATATGGCGCAAGTTACGGTTGGAGGCGTTGCCTTGCAGCGCCAGCCCGCGGAAGTGCCCCGTGCTTTGCACGCCATGTGCGGCAAACAGCGAGCGAGCGGCTTCGGCCTGCTTGGAAATTGCTGCAATCTCTCGGGATTGCGCCTCACCTATTTCAAAGCCGAACGGCGGTACCGGCTCGCTGGGAATGCGGACAAAGGAAATGCCGTAACGATCGAACAGTGCTGCCAGCACCGGCGCAACGACCGGGTGCACATGAATGTGGTGGTGGCCGCACACATGCGTGGGTTGCCCGTGGTGGTCCAAAAACCACTCGAACTGGCTGCGCAGCTCGCGCTCTATGTGCTCTTTGGCAATGTCGCCTTCGCCCAGCATGCGGTGAAGAGTTTTCAAATCCAAGAAAAAGCCGTCGGTGGTCAGCAGAGTTTCTATATCGCTCTCGCGGCTGATGGGCGCCCCTTCGCACAAATTGATTTGCAAGCCCGTTGGCAGCTCGCGCTCACGCGCATGACGCGCGGCCTTTTGGCTTTCGGAGAAATTTGGCAATAACGATGCACTGCGCACAAACCCCTGTTCATGCGCCACAAAAATGCCATGGCTGCGCTGGGAAGTAATGCCCAGATCGTCGGCGTTGATAAGAAGGCGACGCACGCAGGAATGGTACTCGTCGAAGAAAACTTTGACCAATGATCGTGCCGCAATTACTCCACCCACAAAAGCAGGCTCTTGAGGTAGTCCACTTCCGGGTGATACAGGTTGATGGGGTGGTCTACCGCGTGGCGGTGCCGCTGGAGAATGCGTACGAACCGCTTGGCCTGACGTGCGGCATGGAAAATTGCCGTCTGGAACAGCTGCGCGTCCATTTGGTACGAACACGAGCAAGTAAGCAGCAAACTGTTTGCGGGCAACACCTCCAGCGCCATGCGGTTCATATCGGTATACGCCTTCTTGGCAGGCTCCAGGTCGGTGCTGCGCTTGGCAAACGCGGGGGGATCTAGCACGATGAAGTCGTACTTGCGGGGCAGCGGCTTCTTTCGTAAGAAGTTGAAGGTGTCTTCGGCGTAGGCACCAAAGGCATCGACCTGCAGTCCGTTCAACCGTACGTGTTCCTTGGCGCGCGCAATTGCCACTTGGTCGTAATCCACCGCATCGGCTGCAACGGCGCCGCCTGCAAGAGCGTTGACGGAAAAGCCGCCAACGTAGCTGCAGCAATCCAGTACCGTGCGGCCTTTGGCGTACGTGCGTACGAGCGTGCGCATTTCGCGCTGATCCAAGAAGAATCCCGTCTTCTGACTGCCTGCCAAGTCGATGATGTATTTGAGTCCCCGCTCCTTCACTTCGAATTTTGCATTGCCTTCGCCTTTTACCCAGCCTTCCTTGGGTTCCAATCCCTCCTTCTTTCGCGAGCCGCCGGTGGATTTTTCGAAGACGGCTTTGGGCTTGCATAAGCCAAACAGTAAATCGGCGATCCACGTGCGCAGACGATCCATGCCCATGGTAGTCAGCTGTATGACGATGATGTCACCGTATTGATCCACAATAAGGCCGGGTACGCCGTCGCCTTCGGCATTTACAAGGCGCCAACAGTTCGTCTCTTCGGATCCCGCAAGAGCCCTGCGCATGGCAACTGCACGGGAGATATTGCGGCGCAAGGTCTCCATGGGGTCGCCCCGGTCGAATGCAATGGCGCGCCCGCAAATGTACGCTTCGCTGTTGTATGTGGCGTAACACAAGAATTCCCCCTTGGTGGTTTTGACTTCAACTATGGAGCCGTCCTCCGCGGCTGGCGGAGAAGTGATGGCCGACTGGAAGATGGCATGATGCCTGTTCCGCAGGTGAATTTCACCCGTCGGCTTCACGGTAAGGGATGGATAAAACTGCATGTGCAGTAAGAGGGTATCACGCAATGGACTACGAAGCATCGGCAGATTCGGTCTGTCTCAATGTGCCGAAAATCACTGCTGTGCGCGTACCGATACGCGGGTATAACTTGCCGCGGAAGTCATCCATCGGTGCTGTCACTATGCCGTGTACCGCTTCTCTCGCTTCGCCCACGAGCGTGTACACATCTCCCGGCATGACCAGCAATCGGGTGCATATCCCCTCCTGTACGGAACGACGAAAGTGCACTACGCAGGAAGCACCTAGCGTCAAAATCGCACCATGGCGGATGCGAGGATTATCGACATGATCGGAGATGCCTTTTCCCTGTTCGTACCAATTCACTTGTACCGGACTCTCAGGACCCTCAAGGATGCCAAGAGCCATAATGCGCTTCCGCACGAGAGAGAGCTCTGGTGGCTCTCGAGTACAAATCACTTCAAACTTTCCAAAGTCATCAACTTGCATCTTCCTACGCTTTCGCTGGCGCAAGGCGGCATGCAGGTTTTCTTGCTCATCCCGGGAAAGAAAGTTGGGGATATGCGAGAGCCCTGGCAACGACTCACCTTCAATGGATTCGGGAATGACGGCCGAAGGTGGTAATACAAAATGCACGAGGAGGGGTCATTCAACCAGTCCTATGTCATTCTTGCAAGAAAGCCACTTCTGTTTTGCTTCTGCAAAACGTGAATGTATGCTGACCTCCTTTTTTATGCCTCCGGAGCGCCAGCCATTCATCTACCGGCCACGACGCAAAAAAGTGACCGCCGCACAGGCAATGGACTTGGTGCGCGACAAGGCTGCCAACTGCCATCAGTTCGATGTGAACCCGCATGATGCTCCGCCAAGCGTGGATTCTATAGCCGCGCAAATAACGGAGCTTTCGGAGTCCCCGCAAGATGACAGTGAGGCCGCGCTGGCTATTGCCACGCTGCAAGAAGCCATGCAATCCGTGCAGCGCAAGGCGTACGGAGTGGCATCGCTGTTGGCAAAACCCGAAGCAGGCGCATGGAATGTCATCACCGTTGGCCAGAACCATCGCGTACGTCATGACCCGCGGGAATACACCGGTCATGCGGAAACATGCATGGTACAAGACGCCACGCAGTACTTACAGCAACATGGTCCAAACGGCCTGACTGCATTCGTCAACCTGTGCCCATGCCCCGGCTGCATGGGACCGCTGATCGATGCGCACATTGAAACGGTGCTCATCGGCACCATAGATCCGCGTGTTGGAGCGGCATTCGGCAAAGGCATGAACCTGGAGTGGGCTGTAGGCATCGCCCGTCAGCAAGTCATCGAAAAGTTGAACCTGATTTATCGTGCGCCCAATATTGCCGACGAACCGCTGCGGGCGCGCATTCATTTGTTGTGCTGGGATGTCTTCCATGCCACACGCGGAGAGGTGCACCGCAGGGAGCACGGCAGCACACTGGTAGAATCCAGCCCGCAATCAGCGTAATGCGGATGCATCCACTACGCGGTCGTAGCGACGTCCGTCGATGAGCAGCGTGGGAATTTTAATGGTGCGCACGCGCTCTTCCACGATCATACGTTGCTCGGCCAGCACATGAGCAATCTCGGCGGAACGTGCAAGCTCGCTCACACGGAGCACCTGTTGCGGCGTGTACCCGATATCCTTCAACAAAGCCTGCAGCTGCTGCTCCGCCTGCTGGGCGGTGAATCCAAGAACGAACTTTTCCTGCAAAGACACGGTGGCCCCGCTTTGGGCCTGCGCGAAGATGGCATGCAGCAAAGCCCAGTCTCCGGCACGTTTTTCGACTGAAAGCGGCACTTGTTTTGCGGCTTCGATGTACGAAGCCATAAGCATGGAGTGTGGGAATTTGGTTTCTCCGTTGGGAAGCGGAATGGGATACAGCAGATACGTAACGTTGTGTGAAGAGAGCACTCCGGCCTGCTCTAAGTTGTACGTCAGCTTACGGCAGTACTGACAGCTTGGGTCGATGATTTCCAATGCATAAGGCTTGGCGGAATCTTCGGGGTTGGCGTAGGTGGCGGTAGGCCCTAGGTACTCGCGCGGCTCCCAGTGCTTGAGCCTATCGGGAACACGCGAAACAGTCTCGGCAAGCTGCACGAGCGGTGCACTTGCCCACTCTGCCATTTTTCCCTGAGAGAGCGCATCTCCCAACGAAAGCGATGCCTGCTGCACGCCGCATGCCTCGCCGGAAAGCGAGCAAGATTCTCCGCTATTTGGGTTGCACGTGTCATAGACCCACAAGTTCAATCCAGAGAGGGACACCGCAACCAGGCTCCAAATACTCAGTGCAACGAATGCGAACGCAAACCAATCCAAAGAACGGTCGATAGGGCGCACCAGGCGCGGCCACCGAACAAGAACCTTGGCCAAGATGCGTGCTTTCAGCTCGTCGCCAAACGCAATATCGCACGGGCGAAACGTGACCCTGCGCCATACGCAGTACCAAGCCTTTCCTGCGAGCGGTCGGTACCGCGCGGAGAAAAGCGCCAGAACGGCAAAGACGATAAAGGCGGCAATGCAAAACATGCTAAGTGGCGCGAAGAATGGCACCTACGCTGGCGATAATACGATCTATGTGTTCGGGGGTGTTGTGCAAACCGAGCGATAGTCGCAGCAGAGGCGGAAGCGAACGACGGTGCGCCAACTCGTAGTGGCAGCAGAAATGGCCGCTGCGGCACATGATGCCCGTCTCGTCCAAAAACAACGCCAGGCGATGCGCATCCGTGCCATCTGCCCAGACGCTCACGATGGGCGCCGGTAGGGTGTTCACGACATGCAGCTTGGGAATGCCGCACAGGCCGCTGAACAATGTGCTTGCCAACTCCATTTCGTACGTATCGCGGCTTTGGCCATTCTTGGACCATTTGCCCAACCAAGCAATGGCCTCGCGCAAGCCCACAATGCCGCCCCAGTTCTGCAACCCCAGCTCCAACGCGGCATGCTCCTGCTCCATGTCACCAAGCAAACTCGTGGCACTGTCGCGCTCCACATCCGATACCGTGCCTCCACCGAC
>CAZENR010000011.1:22888-45744 GCA_964513925.1 uncultured Candidatus Peribacteria bacterium | reverse complement strand
CGGCACGGTTGAGCAGGCGGGCTACGGTGTCGCTAGGGATGGCACCCATTTTGATCCAATGCGCGACGCGCTCCTGGTTGCACTCGAACACCGGGTTCTTCTGGGAAGGCAGGTAGTGACCGAACGTCTCTTGCACGCCTTTCTTGGCATGCTTGCTCTTCTCAGAGAGAACAATACGGTACGTAGCCGTGTTTTCACGGCCGGTGCGCTGGAGGCGAATGACGAGCATAAGGAAAGAAAAGACTTTTGAAAGCTGACGGAGTCTAGAGGAGCTTACGTCCGCATGCAAGGCAAAACGCGGCGCTAACGGCTGCCGGAGCGCTGGCAGCGCACCGCGTGCAACGGGCAATCTGGGAATTGGCGCAACAGGGCTTCTTGTAGCGCGCCGGTGCGGCGACTGAGTTCGCTAAGCGCAATGGGGTTCTCGGCATCGATGTGGAGCGTTGCATCTTTGTAACTGCGCACGCGCAGAGCGGAGGCATGCTGGGCAAATTCCGTCGCCAACCAACGCTGTGCGGCCAAGACGACCGTGCTGGCTACCGCAACCTGGTGCAGGCCGCGTTTTTTCAGCGCCGACGGAAGCAGTGAGGAGAGGCGATCCATACGCGAGACCACTACTGTAACGAAAACGACTCCTTGCGGCTAGGCAACGATCTTTTGCAAGAACTCAGACACGGCACAGGCGGTGTTCGTCCACGCGTGTCCCGATGCATGGTTGCGAGCAGCGTCTAACATGGCGCGGCTGTGTGCAGGCAACATGTCGCGCATGCCTTGTGCCATGGCATCGACCGTGGGTGCAACGAGATGGGCATGGCAACTGCATGCCTCGCGCACGGCCGGAATATCGGTAGCCAGCACAGGGCAATCGCAGGCCATGGCCTCCAGCATCGGCAGGCCAAATCCCTCGGCCAGCGTGGCACTGACGCAGGCCAAGGCACCGGTGTAGAGCGCGGGCAAATCTTGCTGCGGCACAGATGCCAATACGCGCACGCCGGACTTGAGTCGTAATCCAGCTGCTTCGGGACCGGCGGTGACCAGCACCAACGAGCAGCGCGGCAATGCGGCCTGAGAAAAGGCATCGATCAGCAGTTGTACGTTCTTATGCTGCTTGGCGTTCCCCACGTAGAGCAGGTAGGTACCGTCGATACCGTAGCGCTTGCGCACATCGGCAACGGCGGCCTGCGTCGACGGAAGAAACGTGGATGCGACTCCGGGGTGGGCTACCACCGTCTTGTCTGCAACCTGCTTGCCGTAGTGCTCTAGCATGGCGTCTTTTGTCGCTTGGCTGACAGCGACAATACCACTCGCCGAACGCACCGCATGCCGCAGAAGCACGCGGTACGCCATGCGACGCGGAAGCGATGCTCCATTCGGAAAACGATGCAGAATGAGATCATGAACCGTGACCACAAACGGCACCGGCAACGCAAGCGGCACGTTGAATTGCGGCGCATAGAAAGCAGAAGCCTGCACGCGCCGGATAACCCTGGGTACCTCGATTTGCTCCTGCACGGAGTAATGCGTTGCATCGGTATACACCACGTCCGAGGCGCCGACAGAACTGGCCCACGGTGCATCGGCGTGCCTGGCTAACAATACATACTTCCAGGGATCGTTGCGGCGAAGGAGTGCTGAAACAGCTTCCCTGGTGTACGTGCCAAGGCCGCCGTGCAGACCTGCAAACCGACAATCGATAACAACCGTGGACATGACTACAGCATATACGAGAGCGTCAACAAGGAAACCACGCTATCCTGGTCGCATGACGATCCAGGAAATCCTGTTGGGGGCTGATATACAACGTATCGATGCCGAAGTACTGCTGGCGCATGCATTGGGGAAGGAACGCACATGGCTGTACGCGCATGGCGAAACCAAGCCCGACGCACAGGTATTGGATATCTGGCAACGACTGCATGCACGGCGTAAGAGCGGCGAACCTGTCGCCTACATCGTGGAACGCCAGGAGTTCTTCGGCATGCCGTTCCTGGTAAACAGTAACGTACTCATTCCCCGCCCGGCGACCGAAGGTCTGGTACAAACAGCATTAGACATGATCAAGGGAGAATGGGGCAACGGAACCCGCGATATCGACGCAGAAATCGTCGCATTCAGCCATCTCTTCGGCGTGCCAACTGCAACAACGACGGTGGTGGACATCGGCACCGGCAGCGGCTGCATTGCGGTGGCACTTGCGCACAAGATGCCGCGGGCGCGTATCGTAGCCGTGGATGTCTCGGCCGAAGCGCTTGCGGTCGGTAAAGAAAATGCCCGGCGGCACAACGTGCACGAGAGGATTGCCTTCATCCATGACGACGGATGCGCGGTACTCAAGCGCCTGCAAGAGGCATTCGTCGTGGTCAGCAACCCGCCCTACATTCCGGCAGCCCTGCGGGGAACGCTGGCAGTTGCGGATCACGAGCCGCATCTTGCGCTATTTGCAGGGGAATACGGCCTCGACATACTTGAGCCGCTGGTACGCCATGCGGCGCACAACCCTCACTGCGCCGCGGTAGCGCTGGAGTGCAGAAAAGACCAGGTGCACCCGTTGAAGAAAATCCTGGAAGGATAACTCCAAGAAACTGGAGTCGTGCGTACGCTTTCTGTATGCTTCGGTCATGGATAAACTCCTCAAGCAACTCGGACCCGTTTGCGCCGTCATCGGCGCACAGTGGGGTGACGAAGGCAAAGGAAAGGTCATCGACATTCTTGCCGAACACTACGACGTGGTAGCACGCGCTTGCGGCGGAGCGAACGCCGGGCACACCATCGTCGTTGGCGGAAAAAAGCACGTATTCCACTTACTGCCTGCAGGATGTTTGCACGACGGCAAGCCCGTGGTCTTGGGTGCCGGAATGGTTATTCATTTACCAACGCTGCTGAAAGAAATAGATACACTGAAGAATGCGGGCATCCATATTGTGGAGCGGCTGCACCTTTCGGGGAGCGCGCACATCGTGTTCGATTTCCACAAAGAAATCGACGGGGCAATGGAAGAGCGCCGCGGTGCCGCGAAGATTGGCACCACCAAGCGCGGAATCGGCCCTGCCTACATGGACAAGGCAGCACGCGACGGCATGCGTCTTGGCGCACTACAGCGACTGGATGAATCAGCAACCAGAGATTGGCTCGACGCTAAAGCCAAGGTCGTGCAAGCCATGTACGGTGTGCAAGTGAACGTGGACAACGAATGGGAGCAACTACACATGGCGGCATCGCTGCTGCGAAACCGCATCGTTGATGCCCCGCAGCTGCTTGCGGCATTTCGCACTTCGGGACAGAGCATCCTCGTGGAAGGTGCGCAGGCAACACTCCTGGATATCGACCATGGAACGTACCCATTCGTGACCAGCAGCTCGACGACCGTTGCGGGCGCATTGCAAGGATTGGGGCTCCCACCCGGCGCTCTCACGGGCAGTATCGGCGTGGCCAAGGCCTACTGCACCCGAGTTGGATCCGGCGAATTCCTCACCGAAGCCGACACCGCCGCAGCCGACCGGCTGCGCGAGAGGGGAGGGGAGTACGGCGCCACCACCGGCAGACCGCGCCGTTGCGGATGGCTGGATATTTCGGATTTGCGCTACGCGGCGATGCTCAACGGCTTCACTTGCTGGAACATCACCAAGCTCGACGTCCTAGATAACGAGCAGACCATTCCGGTCGGCATGGGAAAAAACAGCGACGGCCGGCCGGCATACGAGCACCTGGAGGGATGGAATAGCAACACGTTCCGCGCGCAGTCGTGGAAATCGTTGCCGGCAAAGGCGCAGCGATACATTGAATTCATCGAGAAGCAGACAGCCATTCCGGTTCGCCTCATCGGCAGCGGGCCGGATCGGGCAGATATGATCGTGCGGTAGTAAAGGCACATTCGTAGAAACCTTCGGCAACCGGAGCAGGAGGGCGTGGTACACTGTGGTGCCCGTGTCCGTACTGCGTTACACATCGGCCTTATCCGAAACCCAGAAGAAGCGCTCGTTCGAGCGGCGTATTTTCGTGTTGCACGGCCTGCTGCTGTGCGCGTGCGCCATTGTCATCGCGCGCCTGATTGATTTGCAAATCATCCAAGGGGCTTCCTACCACCAAATAGCGCAAGCGCAGCAGTACGGCGGCGTGGTGCTGCCGGCAAAACGCGGAGAAATTCTCAGTCGAAACAGCAAAACCGGCGAAACGAGTATTTTAGCGACGAATACGACTCTGGACTTGCTCTACATCGACCCGCTGACGCTGTGCAACGAACGCAACTGCGTCGGAACATCGGACTACGCACGCATTGCCGACACGCTGGCGGATCTGCTCATTACGCCCGAGTTTGACGCAGATTGCAGAAAGGGAAAGCCATCGTGCCCCAACGAGCTCATAGGACTCTACAAAGACGCGTTCGACCCCATGAAGAAGCCGATCGCAACACTCAGCGGAACATTTATGGCCAGCGCTACGTTTTCCGGCGCGGCGTTACTCACCGATCCGGTGATTCTGCCGGACTACACCGAGGTGCGCCGCCGTTTTGCGCGCGACATCGAAGAGCGCATCCGTCAGACACGAGTCACTTTCGCTCCGCTGCTCTACAGCGCCAACAAAGTGCAAGTGTCCCAGGTAGCACGATTGAGCATCCCGGGCATTTACGTTAACGAGAGCGACGGCCTTATTTACGCCAATCCCGAGCTGGTAAACCAAAACGACATCTCAGCAATCGCCAGACAGCTGTCGCCACTGTTGCTGCAAGATCCCGCCGTGCTGCGCTCGCGCATGGTGCGCCGCCCGCTGCGCTACGTGCCGATTATGAGCCATTTGCCACCGCAGCTGTCTCTGAAAATTAAAGAACTGAAGCGCAAGTCCAAGGAAGAAACCGATGCCAAAATCGCGCTGCTGCCCAAGGAGCAGCGGAGCAAGCTGGCTCAAACAATCGTCGATCCATTCCGCGCTGCGGCCCTTATTCCGGAACACTGGAGGTTCTATCCGGATACGCAAATTGCGTCGCATGTCACCGGGTTTATTAACGCCCAGCAGGAGCCGCAGTACGGCATTGAACGCGCGTTCGATTCGCTGCTCAAGGGACAAGAAGGTCTCATTGCATCGGTCAGCGACCCGTTCGGCGGACAAATCGTATCCTCCGATCAAAAATTCATCGACCCGCGAGACGGCTCCACCGTAGTGCTCACCATCGATCGTTTCGTACAGAGCAAGGTGGAAGCATTACTCGCCGCCATGGTCAGTAAGGTAGATGCCGAAAGCGGACAGGCAATCGTCATGGACCCCTACACCGGCCGCATCATCGCCATGGCGAACGCGCCGCTCTTCGATAACAATTCCTACGCTTCGGTCTACGACAAGGAGCCGATGTACGTAGACCCAGCCAAGGAAACGGGGATCGTCGTGGAGGTATTCGACCCTGCCGACAACAGTCGCGTGCTCAAGGCCTATAAAGACGACATCAGCCCGGAACGGCGACAGCTACTCACGCCGGAAACACAGGCCAAGTTGCAAGAATTAGAAAAAGAGTACGACTTGCGGAAGCTGACGCGCTATTACTACTACATCGGCGACAACAACCGTCGCGAAGTCTTTCCGACGGATAAGCCCCATGTTTGGCTGAAGTACAAGAACAACATCGGGGTCGGATCGTACGTGAATCGAACGATCCAGGAACTCTACGAACCGGGCTCGGTCATGAAACCCATCGCCATGGCAATTGCCATCGACCAGGGAGAAGTGGTGCCGTCGGACATCTATTACGACGCCGGGCCGGTGAAGGTGGACGTCTTCACCATCAAGAATGCTTTGAACAAGTACTACGGCAAAGTCACCACGGTCGACTGCCTGGATTTCTCCATCAACACTTGCATGACGAGCATCGGAAAGAAATTGGGGCGCAAATTGTTCCACTCGCAGCTGACGCGCTACGGTTTTGGCAACGTGACGGGCATCGAATTGGACAACGAACTTCCAGGAGTGCTCAAGTCCTGGCGCGAATGGAACGACGCGCTCACGCTTACTGCATCGTACGGACAAGGCATCTCCGTTACGCCGCTGCAGATGATCACCGCATTTTCCGCGCTGGCAAACGGCGGCAAGTTAATGAAACCCACCATCATCGACGAAATCCGCCACGCAGACGGTGCAGTGGATAAGAAGCCTGCCACCGTCGTTGGCCAAGTGCTCAAGCCCGAAACCGCGGCAACAATCACCGCCATGCTTGTAAGCGGTACGCAACACGGCTTTGCCAAATCGGGTAAGGTGCCGGGGCACCGCATGGCGGGCAAAACAGGTACGTCGCAAATCGCCGGCCCTGGCGGCAAGTACGAAACCGGAACCGGTTCCACCATCGCCTCGTACGCGGGGTACGCTCCCATCGACCATCCGAAGTTCGTCATTCTCATCAAGCTCGACCGCCCGAAGAAAGACGACTTCGGTTCCAAGTCCGCAGCGCCGCTGTTTAAAGATATCGCCAGCTTCCTCTTCGACTACTACGGCATTCCGCCGGATGAGAAGTAACAGATTTTCAAAGACCTCAAGTCACGACGAAACAGGCAAAAGGCTGCAACGGAGGATTCCTTGGACTCCCTGGAGTTCTCGAAGTCCAAAGAGCATCAGACTGTTGGCCGAACGTTCGTCTCCAGCCATGTCTTTACGAAGCGGTCCAGCTCCTGCGTTTGCGGGTCATTGAATCCGGCGCCAAGCAGCATCTCGCGGGCGGCGTGCACGGCGCGCACGTTGCGCGAAACCGGCTGCTGCGTACGCAGGGTGGTTACCAGCGCCGTCACGGCGGCGTTCACCTCGGAACGATCGTCGGCAAGCAACAAGAATTGAATCAGCGACGAATGCAAACCGATGTTGTTCTGATCGCGCGCCAATTCTTCGCGCACGACTCGGGCAACGTTTCTGTAGTCCGGAGGCGTGCGTCCCAAGAAACCCTCCAGTTCATTCTGGCGCAGTAGCAGCGAAAGGTTGCCGTAAATGGCGTACCCGTTGCCGTTGGTCAGCACGTGCATGGACTGCACAGCGGATGCATCCAGCGTGCGTACGGCAGCCGGGACAGCATTGGCATCGGTTACGCTGGCCACCTGGTTGAGCAGGCGAGTGAGCAGCTGCGCATCCGTCTCACCCTCGTTCGCCTGCATGCTAAATAGTCCTGCCTGTCCAACTTGCGTGCGGTTGCTATCGACAATGCCACGGGTAGTCACCAACTTGGCGATACGGCGACCGTTGGTGCCGGGCTCGAACCACCCCGTAAACACATGGCCGCCTTCGGCCTTGAGCTTGAAGGTGGAATCCGGACGGCGCTCGGCAATATCGCTGGCCAACCCCATGGAGAACGCCTGCTTGCCTTGCAAGCGAGCAATATGAGTTGCAAAGAATGACAAATCTTCACAGTCGCCGTGCATGCGACCACGAGCGTTGTAGGTGGTCATGAACGTAAGCGGGTGCACCCAGGCATCGTTATCGGCGGCGTTATTCAAGTTAATGACGCGCGCAGGGGGACCGCTGCGGCTCTCGTCGTACTCGAACATCGCCTGCAGGAACCTGTTCCAGCGCTCATCGGTTGTCAGTTGTTCGGCCAAGAAACGCGCGTAGCCTTCCGGAGTACCGAAGCGTTCGGCGCTGTAACGGAAGCGCTCACGCATGGATTCTGCGGTGGTAGGAAACTCCGTCCTTGCAGCCTGATCCTTATTTGCCTGCTCGGTAGCGGCTGGCGGAGCACCAGCCTGTGTGTCCGCTGCCTGCTTCTTCTGCCCCTGCTCTACGGCGGCCTGTTTATTTGCCGCCTGGTCGCCCGACGTCTTCTCATCGGCCTCAATGCTCTTCTGCAGCTCCTCAAGCTTTGCAAGAACGCCGGAGAAAATCTTCTCGCGCTGCTGCGCATGCTCGGCGCTTTCCTTGCGGAAGTCTTCCAGGATGCGCGTCATGCCGCTGGCATCGAAGCGGAACGTATTGGTCTCGCGCGGAAATGCGGCGCTGTCCTCGCCATGAATATCCACTAAGTCGGCGTTTCCATCGTCATCCACGCCGATCAAACTGGTAATGCCGTCGTCGTCCACATCCACGCCGAACGTGTGCGAACCGTCGTCCTGCTCCGTTCCAGTGCGAAACGCTGCGCGGCCCGGAGTAGTGAGCCGGCGCGACTGGGGATCCCAGCTCATGCCGTCTCGGGTATTGCCGAATCCGGCACCGAGGGTTGTTGCGCTGCGCAACTGCGGCACTTCGCGTCGAACTTGGTCTACCAAGCTGCTCCTGACCTGGTTGAATTCGCGACCAAAGGTCTCCGCAGTGGAACGTAGCGAATCGCGGTCGCGGCCGAACAAACGGTCGAATAAGCCGCGAGAACGCCCTGCTAGTGAAGAGAACATCTCTCGAAAACCTCCTTCACCCGTGCGTGGGCCGCTCTCAAGGTGCTGGGAAAGCAAACGCTGCTCGCGGAACATAGTGGATATTGGTATGAAGTTTTCCTTAGTATTATACCGCAAAACGGCATGTTTTTGAAGAGCTTAGAAGCTCCAGAGCTGCAGCGATTCCAGTGCAGACAACCTGCACTACTTCACCGTCACGCTCTTGGCTAAGTTGCGCGGCATGTCCGGATCTTTTCCACGGAGTACCGCCAAGAAGTATGCGAGAATTTGCACCGGAATGATGTTGACGATGGGCTGTGCGGCGCCGGCATCGGGCACCTTGATCCACAGGTCGAAAATCTCGTTGTTCTCGGGAGCAATGGCGATGATGAATGCGCCACGGGCCTTTAATTCCATGATGTTGCTGACCATGTCCTTGGTGAACTCGTCCTTTCCGACCAACGCAATGCACGGGGTACCCTTCTCAATAAGCGCAATGGGCCCGTGCTTTAACTCTCCCGCGGCAAAACCTTCGGCATGAATGTAGCTGACTTCCTGAATCTTGATCGCGCTTTCCAGGGCCATGGGGTAGTTCCAGCCCTTGCCGATGATGTACATGTTCGGATGCGTGTACACCTTTGCCGCAATGGAGCGGATATGGGAGATATAGCGCGGGTTTAACATGTCGTTAATTTGTCCGCCGGTTTCCATAAGCAACGTACGGCCTTCGTGCAACTTGCCGCACACCGCATGTGCAATGAGGAGTAGCACGGCCATTTGGCCGGTTGCAGCCTTGGTGGATGCCACGGCGCGTTCGGGACCGGCGTTAATAAGCAAGGTGTAGTCGGCCAGGCGTGCCACCGAGGACCCCTCGGCGTTCACGATAGCCAGGACCTTGGAACCCGCGGCCTTCGCGACCTTCATTGCTTCCAATACGTCGGCTGTCTCGCCGGATTGGCTTACGACGATAATCAGGCTTTCTGGCTTGAGGAAGTGATGGAAGATGGGGAACTCACTTGCAGGCGTGACGTTGACGTGGCGCTTGGAAACAACGGAGAAGAAGTAGTCGGCCGCCATGCAGACCTTATGCGCCGTGCCACATGCGGTAAGAATGCATCCTAAACACTTTTCAATAGCGCTTGCCACTGCCTCAATTTGCTCATCGTCCTGGTGGACAGCCCGCTGAATACTCTCCTTCTGATCCATGATCTCCTTCATCATGTAGTGCTCGAAGTCACCCTTCTCCACGTCTTTCACCTCCCAATCGATAACGATCTCGCGCTTCTTGCGCTCCGTGCCGGTTTGAATGTCTTGGAAGCGAATGCTCTTCCCGTCGGTCGAGACAAGCTCACCGTCATCTAGGTACTGCACGGTTCGCGTGTATTCCAAGAACGCCGGAATATCGGAAGCGATGAAGAACTCCTTTTCTTTGCCGACTCCGACGATAAGCGGCGAGCCGGTGCGTGCTGCAACCAGCATGCGGGTGGTCTTTTCGAAGGCAAGAATGGCGTAGCGTCCATGAAAACGCTTGCAGGCCGCACGCACCGCTTCGGTGAAACTCATGCCCTCATGCAAGTAGTCTTCTATTAAATGGGGAATGACCTCGGTGTCGGTTTCGGATGCAAAGCTATGCCCCTTTTTCTTCAGCTCCTCGCGCAGCTCCTGAAAGTTCTCAATGATGCCGTTATGCACCACCGCGACACGGTTCTTGTCGCCAAAATGCGGGTGAGCGTTCTCGCGGGTCACGCCGCCATGGGTCGCCCAGCGAGAGTGTGCCACTGCCAGCGTAGATTCATCGGCGAAGTCCTCATTCTTCACGCCGCTAATTTTTCCAATATCCTTCTTCACCTTTACGTCGTCACCAACCTGCATGGCAACACCCCATGAATCGTAGCCGCGATACTCCAAGTTCTTTAAGCCCCGGATAACGATGGAACCCGCGTTCTTCCTGGTACCGATGTATCCGAAGATGCCACACATAAGCGTTGGAGGGAGGGGAACGAACAACACGCGTACGCTGTCATGATTGCCGTACGTTTGCTTCGGTCGGATCTTAGCACACTTTGCACTGCGTCAACGTGCAAGCGCTGCCACTTTCTCATTCTGCCCTCCCGTGCTACCGTTTCGTACCGTGTACGTATGTGCATACCCCTGTTTTCTTCCTACTCCCTTCAAATGAAACGCATTCTTCTTGGTCTGTCCGCTCTGTCGCTCGCCGTGTTGGCAGCCTGTGGATCCGCAGAGTACACGCCTCAGCAAATCGTGGACAAAATGCACGAGCAGTTCGTGCAGCGTGCATCGGAGCAACTGAAGAAAATGGAACCTCCGCTGATCTCCACCACAGAAACCACCTTCGAGTTGCACACCAAACCCATTGCGAACCTGTTTCAAGGAAAAATCGACGCCGCATTCATGGGCAAGCAGGCGGTGGACTTCCGCGATGCCAAGAAGCCCGCATTCGACGCAAACCTGAAACTGACTCTGGACGCAGATGCGCCCGGTAGTCTCTTCGGCCTGCCAACCGAGGCAATGCAGAAAGCCGGGTTCGTTCTTGCCGGCAACGTGCGCAGCGTGAACCGCAACATCTACGCGAACATTTCCGAGTTATCGGTGCGCCAGCCGGCCAAGCAGGCAGTCACCCAGGATAAAAACCTGTCTACCACTTGGTACAAGGCCACCTTCGACGAACTCGACGACATGATCGGTGATGCCATGGCGGTTGACAGCGAATCGCCGGCCTCAAAGCCGTTTACAATCGACTCATTGCTGGAGCAGAGCATCGGCCAGTACAGGAACTCCGCTAAGGAAATGACCCAGCTGCTTGGCACCATCAACGTGTGGAACGCGCTGGAACAGCTCCCCGAAGAAAATGGCATGTACCGCGTGCGCGTGGAGGCAGATAAGAAGAAGGTTGCCGACTGCATTGAGGCGTTCATGGACTTCGCCCAGCGTCAAAACGACCCGACCGGCATGAACGCCGACTTGCAGAAGATCTTAAGCGAGCAGAAGAAGGAAATGAGCGCCGACATCGAGAAGTCCGGCAAGCTCTCGGGCATCTTGTTTGTGGATAAGTCTTCTTTCGAGCCACGCGGGTTCCAAGGCGACTACACCGACACCGACGGCGCAAAACAGCTGACTATCGATATGCTGTCTAAGCAAAACGGCGACATGCACATTGCGATCATCAATCCGGCCGACACCACCAAGGACGTCCGCTTTGAGAAGAAGGGCGAAGTATTCACCTTCACTGCAGAAGGCCAGAAGCTTGTCGAAGGAACCATGACCGACAAGAAGCTGAAATTCACGGTCTACCAGGAGGGTGTCATGACCGAAGGCGAAGTGGCACCGGTGCTCCTCACTGCCGACCTAGATATCGCAAAGGCCACCAGCGAAGAGCTGGATCTAACCGGCAAGATCACCGTTCCTGCCGGAGGATCGGAAGTGATGATCAAGAAGTTCAACGTCCTGTTCCAGAACGATTTCAAGGATGTGACTGTAGATGTGCAAATGAGCGCAACGCTGCTGGGCAGCCCCGCCATCGACGTATCCGCCCATTCCGTACGCAAGGCGGTTCCTGCCGTCACCGTAGAGGAGCCCTCCGTAGCCAAGCCATTCAGCGATCTTCCGCAGGACTACGGCCCTATGATGCAGAAGATGATGGAGGTGGCCGAGTAGGCGATTGACTTCGAAGCGCCCTTTCCCTACCCTTTCTTAGCTCTCTATCCAGATTCCACTTCAGAAGACATGCCAATTATCCAGTCCGCCATCAAGCACGCGCGCCAGTCCAAGGTCCGCCGCGACCGCCGCATGCCCTTCAAAACTCGCATGAAGACGCTCATTCGCAAGACGAGCGATTTGGCCAAGGCAGGCAAGACCGCCGAAGCCACCACCAGCATGTCGCAGGCATTCAAGGCTATCGATATGGCCGCCAAGAAGAACTTGATCCACTGGAAGAACGCCGCCCGCAAGAAGTCCATGCTCTCGAAAATGGTAGCCAAGAAGAAGTAAGGGAAACAACAGCTTGCAAAACAAGAGTCCGGGGAAACCCGGACTTTTTTTGTCGCTGCGTGTAGACTCCGGACATGGCCCCCTTGCTAGCACTCGACATCGGCGACCGGCGTACCGGTGTTGCATACGGCGACGATGCAACGGGCATTGTCTTTGCGCTAGACACGCTGGAGCACGCAAGCCAAGACTCGCTTGTCGACGCCTTGTTGCCAATACTCAGCTCGAAAAATATTTCTGAAATTATCGTCGGCTTGCCGCGCCTGCCCGGCGGAGAGGAGGGGAGTCAGTCCGAAAAAGTACGCGCTGTAACAACATTGCTGCAGCAGCGCTGCAAATTGCCTGTCACGTTCGTCGATGAGCGCTTCACATCCATGCAGCGCGGCGTACGCACAGAGAGCAACGCTCGCTCGGCGATTACGATTCTCGAGGTCGAAATGGAGCGGAGAAAAAAGGATATTGACAAATAATAAAATAGTTATATTATAAGCACCTTTTGGGGATTTCCCAATTGCTCCTTCTTCTCTATCAGACCAGAAAAATGCGATCGATCCAGATTGGAACGCAAGTTGATCTTTATTTTCTGTCAACGTTCTGGTAGAACAAGCTAGTTTAGTTCTTTCCGCTTCGATCATGTCGACGACCACTTCCTCCTCCGCCTCGACTGCAACCGGTAAGTCGCAGTCTTCCATCAATCTTCAGGAACTCCTGAGCGATTTGTTCTTGGTGTTAACACAGAAGGAAACGGAAGTGATAAAACGACGCTTTGCAATTGCCGGCCACTCCAAGCAAACGCTGGAGAAAATCGGCAAGCACTTCAACGTCACTCGCGAGCGCATCCGCCAGATCGAGAGCATTGCTCTTTCCAAGCTGCGCCGCACGGTACGCACGACGAAGCTGAACGAAGTGAACGAGATGGCGAAGGGAATCTTGCGAGCACACGGAGGAGTGATGCTCGGAAGCGAGCTGGTATCCGCAGTGCTCAAGCGCCTGCCGGGCACCCCCATGGTCGACGGAGCTATCCTGCGCCTTTCCTTTAGCATCGATAACGAACTCTCGTCCGAGGGACGCAGCATGACCATCAAGCCGTTCTGGCGTTTGGCCAGCCTGTCGCAAGATGATGTCGATTCCATCATCGACCTCGCCGTGAAGTTCTTGAACAAGCGCCATGCTTGTATGAAGAGCGTCGAGCTGGTGTCGTCCATCCAGTCCATGCCTGCATTCGAAGGCCGCACGCCCAGCCAGGAGCTCATCTTAAGCTGCCTTGCCATCGACGAGCGCCTTCGCGAGATTTCCGAGGGTTGGGGTCTGACCGAGTGGCGCTTTGTCCGCCCTCGCTCCATCCGCGACAAGGTAGAGATTATCCTGAAGAAGGCAGGTCAGCCGCTGCACTTCATGGAAATTGCCAACCGCATTAAGGAGGCACAGTTCGACCATAAGAACGTTACCGTCCAGGCCGTACACAACGAACTCATTCGCTATCCGCAGTTCGTGCTGGTTGGCCGCGGTCTCTATGCTCTGCGCGAGTGGGGCTACGAGCCAGGCACCGTTGCCGACGTCATTGAGAAGATCCTGAAAGAGAAGGGAGCGCTGTCTAAGAAGCAAATCATTGAAGAGGTATCCAAGCAGCGCACCGTGAAGGTGGGCACCATTTCGCTCAACCTCCAGAAGATGCCGTACTTTGTGCGCGTGGGTCGTGCCGTCTACGACTTCGATCCGAGCAAGAAGAAGGGCGCCAAGTAAATTCATGCAAAGACTCCTGAAAAAAAGCCACCTACGGGTGGCTTTTTTCGACTCCTTGGAGTCCGAGGATCCAGAGAGTCTTGGCATCTTATTCCGTGCTATACTCTTGCCCCATGCACAATATCCGTCTTGCTCTCATCGCCGGCTCTGTATCGACGTTGCTACTGCTCGCTGCCTGCGGCGGGAGTACTGCCGTCACATCGGACTATTCCTACGGCCCGTTAAGCGAAACCGGTATGTTGGTAAGCACTGGTGTATCTCTGGTACGCCGCGGTACCCACGTACTGGTCGCAGGTGGAAAAACGGCGTTCTACCTTGAGAGCAAGACGCAGAACCTGCAAGAACTGAGTGGCAAGCGCGTGCATGTATCGGGGACACTGGAACGCAATGTGCACGAAAAATACTTACCGGTACTCGTTGTAGACGCGCTGCAGTTGGCAGAACACGAAGTGCAGCAGAAAACATGGACACTCCCGGCGCTTTCCCTCTCCTTCACTGCCCCGGAAACATGGCAAGGCATTGCCGCCGAGCGCAGTATCAGCTTCCTGGATGGGGATACCGGATCGGGAACCGTATTGACCATAGATGCCATAGACGCCAAAGGACTTCCCGAAGGCATTCCTGCAGTCATAGGAGGCTCGGTTGCAGTAAAGGCAAAGTCCGCAGCCCCCGGAACTGAGGAAATTCATGTACTTCGCAGCGGACAGGTCATTCGCATTCGCTTCACGCCCGATGCCGCGTTCATGGCTGAGCAACGTGCGGTCTACGAATTGTTACTGAGCTCTGTAAAATTCCAAACATCATCTTCGAATGCATCGTCAGCAGCAGCTCAGGGCACCGGAAGTGTGCTGCAGCCTTGCGGAGGATCTGCTGGAATTCTGTGTCCAGCAGGCCAGTATTGCGACGTATTCGACGCGCAGAACAACATCGGAAAATGCCGCAAGCGTTCATAGGTGTACATATGTACACCGACATGCAATCTGGCTTTTGCAAGCCGGAACATTTGACGCCTGCCCTTCTTTAAGCGAGAGTGCGGGTGAACGTTCTTCCACCTCCCATTTCCCAATAAGATCCATGACTAAAATCGCATCCACCTCCCAAGGAGAGGTAGCAACCAAGACCAAGCGTGACGAGAAAGGCGCTCCGTTGACTGCAGCAAAAGATGCAGCCGTGAAGACCGCCTTGGCAGAAATTGAGAAGCAATTCGGCGCCGGTGCCATTATGAAAATGGGGTCTGCCGCTCATATTCAGATCGAGACGTTTTCCAGCGGCTCTCTCAGCCTGGATTTGGCTCTAGGTGGGGGATTTCCGCGCAGTCGCATTGTTGAAATTTACGGACCGGAGTCGTCTGGCAAGACCACACTTGCCCTGCACGCAATCTCGCAGGTGCAGAAGAAGGGCGGTCGCGCAGCCTTCATTGACGCAGAGCACGCCTTAGACGTGCAATATGCCAAGAAGATCGGCGTCGACATCGACAACTTGCTGGTGTCGCAACCGGATGACGGTGAGCAGGCCCTGGAAATTACCGAGACCCTGGTTCGTTCCGGCGGTATCGACATTATTGTCATCGACTCCGTTGCCGCGCTCACGCCGCGCGCGGAAATTGAGGGCGTCATGGGCGAACCGCAAATGGGCTTGCAAGCACGCTTAATGAGCCAGGCCTTGCGCAAGCTGACCGCCATTGTCAGTAAGACGAACTGCACGGTGATTTTCATCAACCAGATGCGCATGAAAATCGGTGTGATGTTCGGCAACCCCGAAACCACCACCGGAGGCAATGCGCTCAAGTTCTACGCCTCTCTGCGTTTAGATGTACGCCGCATCGACAAGCTTACCGAAAAGAGCGACGGCGAACAGGAAATCATCGGCAACCGCACACGCGTCAAAGTTGTGAAGAACAAGATCGCTCCTCCGTTCCGCCAGGCAGAATTCGACATTCTCTACGCACAGGGCATTTCTCGCGAGAGCGATGTGCTGGATCTGGGGGTGAAGTATGGAATCCTGGAGAAGACCGGCGCCTACTTCCGGATGGGCGAAACCACACTGGGGCAAGGACGCGAACAGGCCCGACAGTATTTGAAGCAGAATCCCAAGCTCACCGAAAAATTGGATGCCGATATCCGCGCAGCGGTAAAGCGACTGAGCGAAATCTAATCTTCTCGTTGATCATCAACGGGATGTGTACCGAAACATACGGGGGGCGACCGCACGCGCCCCCTGTTTTTCACTTCAGCGCCACTCGAAATTTGCTGTGGAAAACCTGTGGAAAACACTGTGGAAGTTTGTGGAAACCGGTGGAAACAACGTGTGAGAAGTGCAAGTCCTTCTTGCCTCCGTCTCTGGAAGCCTGCCCGTCATAGCCGCTATAGTCGTTAGCCCATGCCAGCCCCGCTCCTCGACGTCCTGCCGCAGAGTATCGAAGCCGAACAAACGGTCATCGGTGCAGTCCTGCTCGATCCGGAGGCGATCATCAAGATCTCGGACCTGCTTGCCGCAGAAGATTTCTATGATCCGGTCTACCGCACGATTTACGGAGCGGTGATGGCGTTGTATCAATCTCACCAGCCGGTAGACATTATTACCGTCAGTAACAAGCTTGCTGACGAGAAGAAAATTCAAGATGTTGGTGGCAGCGCGTTCATTGCGGAATTGGCATCGAAGGTGCCGACTGCGGCACACGTTACGAAGTACGCGCAAATCGTAAAGACCAAGGCGGTCCACCGCCGCATCATCCAGGCAGGGGAGAAGATTAAAGGCTTGGGCTACGAGGTAGACCGAGATATCCCCGAGCTGCTGGAGCAGGTGGAAAAAACGGTGTTTTCCATTTCGGCAACCTTCCTCAAGGACAAATTCGTCCACATCCGCGACATCCTGAACTTGCGCTACGAGAAGTTTGCAGAAATGCACGAATCCAAGGATGACAATGCGATAAAGGGTGTACCCACGGGCTTTACGCATTTGGACTTAAAGCTCTCGGGTTTCCAGCCCAGCGACCTGATCATCATCGCCGCACGCCCGTCCATGGGAAAGACCTCGCTGGCATTGAACGTCGCACAGAACGCGGCGATCAAATTCGGAAAGACCATAGGCATCTTCTCGCTCGAAATGAGCAAGGAGCAGTTGGTGGACCGCCTGTTTGCCTCCATGCTTGGTGTAGACAGTTGGAAGCTGCAAAAGGGGAAGCTGGACGACAGCGACTTCCAGAACATGGGACCTATCATGGACGAACTCAACAAGGCCAACATCTTTATCGACGACTCCATGGGCTCGTCCATTCCGGAGCTGCGCGCCAAAGCCCGGCGCCTGCAAATGGAGCACGGCCTCGACATGATCATCATCGACTTCTTGCAGCTCATGAGCACCGGCAACGCCAGCTATACCGGCAACCGTGTGCAGGAAATTTCGGAAATCTCGCGCTCGCTTAAGATGCTCGGACGTGAACTGAAGATTCCCATCATCGCGTTATCGCAGCTGTCGCGCGCGGTGGAAAACCGTCCCGGAAACATTCCTCAGCTGTCCGACCTGCGCGAATCGGGTTCTATCGAGCAAGACGCCGACGTGGTGCTGATGATGTACCGCGAGGACTACTACGAAGAGGACTCCGATCGCCCCGGCATAACCGACATCTACGTCCGCAAACACCGCAACGGTCCCACCGGACGAGTGGAGCTTATGTTCAAGCGCGAGCAAATGCGCTTCTATGATATCGATAAAGCCCACTCAGCAACGGTAAAGGCAATCAGTAACGCCAAGAAGGCAAACGTTGCGGCCAACACCGGGCAACGCTGGTCGGTGCCGGCAGGGGATGATGAATAACACCCCGGACTGAGAAATTTGCAATTCCTCCAGCAGTCATCCTGACATAGACTCCGGTCATGCTGAATTTGCCCGTGCGTCCTCCGTTTTCGCTTGGAGAGATTCTGTTCTACACCTTTCTCTCGTTTGCAATCGCGCTGGCGCTTACCCCGTGGTTTGTCGCCTTCTTGCGCAAATACAAGTTGGGGAAGCAGTTGCGGGTAGAGGCCATGGATGGCGGCTCTGCCAGCGTTTTTCTCACGTACCATAAAAGCAAGGCCGGTACGCCGACTATGGGCGGACTCCTCATTTGGGGCTCTATTCTTGTAACCGTACTGGTATCACGTTTGCTATCGTTATGGGGAAGCGTGGACCAGTCGCTACTGCAGCGCGGGCAGGTGTACCTGCCGCTGGCCATGATGGTGTGCTTCGGTATTTTGGGTGCGGCAGATGACTACCTAAACATCATCGGCAGTGACGTGGTGCAAATCAATAAAATTATGCCGCGCATCAAAGGCGTGCTGTCGTTTCTGCTGGCGTTTGCCATCGGAGGAACGGCATTTGTACTTTGGCGCAGCTACGGCGGCACAGAGCTGCTACATTCGTTCGCAAACCAGCCGCCGTCTGTCATCGCCGAGGTCATCCTGCTTGCATTCGTGGTCATTGCCTCACTGCTTGGGTTGATGCTGCTGGCGTTTGGCGGGACATTCGTCGATAAGACGTTGTACAGCCTACTGATATCGCAGGGGAAGCGTCGCGGCTTAAACGCCAGGCCAAAGATGCTGATTCTCATTGCCATGAGTTCGCTGGCGGCGTACTGGTTCTACTTCCGCTTAGGGTACCGCACCCTGGAAATTCCCTTCGGTTCCCACCTGGGGTTGCCGGATGTGGTGAACCTAGGCTGGATGTACATTCCATTCGTCATCTTCGTGCTGATTGGCACGGCCAATGCCGTCAACGTGACCGACGGCTTAGACGGCCTGGCAGGCGGATTGTTGATTGCGGCCTTTGGGTCTTTTGGCGTCATTGCGTACGTATCGGGCCTGTATGTGCTTGCCGGGTTTTGCGGCGTTGTCGCCGGGGCCATTGCGGCGTTCTTGTGGCACAACGTGCCTCCGGCAATGTTTTTCATGGGAGACACCGGCTCGCTAGCGCTTGGCGGCACGTTGGCGGTCATGGCATTCATGACGCAGCAGGTACTGGTGCTTCCGCTCATCGGATTTGTATTCGTCATCGAAATGCTCTCCGTCATCATCCAGCTCACCAGCAAGCGTCTCCGCAACGGAAAGAAAGTATTTAAGTCCGCGCCGTTCCACCATCACCTCGAGGCGCTGGAGTGGGGCGAGAGCAAAGTAACTATGCGCCTGTGGATCGTAGGCGCATTCGCCGCCCTGCTGGGCGTATTGGTGGGTATTTACGGGTAAGGAGATTGACATTATGATTTTCGATTGTATTTTATGTGCATGGCGCTGGAGCACTGCACAGTGAAAAAATTGCCGAAAACCATACCCATAGAAGTCCCGAAAGGTACTGCAACTACTGATATTCGACAGGCAATACATGCAGCACTCGATGCACTGCTGGATGCAAGTGAATTGCAAGAGGGTAGCAGTGAATCATTCGTGGCTGAAATTGGATTGAATACAGGTAAAACATCAATTGTGTTTACTGCAAAGAATGGGGAAATTTCCTTCGAAAACGAAGAGGTCATCTCGCAGGCAAATGAGATTTTTACAGGTGAGGTACCAGCCAATCCAATGGACGAGCTTATCTGCTGCCTGTTAGTAGACCGCATGAGCAGTGGTAAGCCTTTAACACTATCAGATGTAGTGCAGAGTACTGGCTATGCAGCAACAAGTATTCTTGGCGCAATTATTCAGGTACGCATGCGTTGCGATGCCCTAGGTACGCTCGAAGTAATTGGAGATAAGCAGCAGGGATGGACAATGAAAGTCGTGGAAGCAACCGAGTCAAGCGGGCGTGCCGACGATTTTGTACTACCAAAGACGTATGCTGGACGCGGAAAAACACATCCCGAGCTGCGCTTCTCTAAAGCTGTTGGTGAGCACATACAGGCATGGCACCAACTGAGCGTGTTTATGTTCCTCGATACAAGATCTGAAGTAGCTGTTGCTGCAGCGCTTCTAGAGCAACTCCATGCACATGACATGCCAAAACATACACTCGTCTCGCTGACGCAACGAGTGGGCATCAGTACACAATATACAGTGAAGAAAGCTGTAAAAAATATTGAGTATGCTGCAGGCAGAAATACAAAGCTTGGCGTTCAGCTGCACCGCGGATCGACGAAGGTAAACAATGTCGATGCAGAGACGGTGTGGCTGAGTTCCGTTGCGACATAAAGCATGCCACTTGCAGCGAATTGAACCGACGACGGTTTCGTGTATCATCCGGTCATGCTGCGTATTGCCATTAACGGTTACGGCCGGATTGGCCGTATCGTGCACCGACAAATTTTGGATAAATTCGGGTCTGAGGCGACGGTTGTCGCCATCAACGCTTCTAGCGATGCCGCCATGCGCAAGTACTTGCTCAAGTACGACACGCTCCATGGCCGTTTCGGCGGAGAGGTGGAGGTGGACGGCGACCACCTGCGTGTCAACGGTCAGCCCGTACGCGTGGTACGCGAGCGCGACCCGGGCAAGTGCCCTTGGAAAGAGCTGAAAGTAGATATTGTCGTGGAAGCCAGCGGGAAGTTCCGCACGCGCGACCTGTGCAAGCCTCATCTGGCTGCAGGAGCACGCGCAGTGATTATGACGGCACCGCCGAAAGACGATGTGCCGATGGTAGTGCGCGGCGTCAATGACGAGGCGCTCAAGGCAGCTATGCCCGTTGTCAGCGCCGCTTCTTGTACCACCAACTGCATTGCGCCGGTGCTCAAGGTATTGGATGAAAACATGGGTATCATCAAAGGCTTAGTATGCACCACGCACGCCTACACCACGTCGCAGAATCTGCTCGACAACGCCACAGACAGCTCCAAGGTGCGCATTGCGCGCGCTGCAGCACTCTCCATTATTCCGTCGACCACCGGTGCCGTGAAGGCATGTGCCAAAATCTTCCCGCACTTGCACGGCAAAATTGACGGCATGGCACTGCGGGTGCCGGTACCCAACGTCTCCGCCGCGTACCTGGCCATGGAGGTGAAGCGCAAGACCACAACCGAAGAAGTGCACGCTGCGCTCCATAAAGCAGCCAATGGTAGCCTGAAAGGCATACTGGCAACGGAGTCCGATCAGTTGGTATCTGCCGACTTCGTCTCGGACGCGCATTCTAGCACCGTGGATATGGACTCAACTGCCGTGATAGACGGCACACTGGTACAGCTGCTCAGCTGGTATGACAACGAATGGGGATACGCCACGCGTGTCACCGAGCTCGCCGTCCGCATGGGCGGCATGTTGTAATTTCTTCCTCCGCTATGGCCACCTGCATCCTCCCGTCCCGCATCTCGCTCAATCACCACCTCTTCGCGTCCGGCACACCGGATTCACTGCGCCACCTCATAAACGACATCGCGCGCGCCAGCAAGTACGTGCACAACGCCATCCGCACTACCGATTTGGGTCTTGCCGGTTCGGCAAACCAATTCGGAGAAGAGCAGCTGAAGCTGGACGTGCTGAGCAATAACATCATCAAGGCCGAGCTGTGCGAAAGTCGCCTGGTGCACAGTATCGCTTCCGAGGAAGAGGCAATGGTCCAGGAGATGAATGACGAAGGAAAGTACTTGGTGGTGTTCGATCCGCTCGACGGCTCTTCGCTTGTGGATTGCAACCTGGCAATCGGCTCTATTTTCGGTATTTACGAAAAAGGCACGATCATCGGCAAGACGCCGCGCCAACAGGTGGCTGCGCTATACGTGGTGTACGGCCCGCGCACCATCCTGGTGTACAGCGTTGGCAAAGGCGTGCATGCCTTCTACCTAAACGAAGTGGGGGAGTTCATTCTCCTCCAGAAAAACCTCACGATGCGCGACGAGGTGAAGACGTACGCCCCGGGAAACCTGCGTGCAGTGGTGGATACGCCCACGTACCGCAAGATGATGAATCTGTGGCTGGATGAAGGTCACACACTGCGCTACTCGGGCGGCATGGTGCCGGATATCCATCACATGATCATCAAGGGCGCGGGTATCTTCACCAACATCGGCGGCAGCAAATACCCCAAGGGCAAGTTGCGGCTGCTGTTTGAGTGCGGTCCCTTTGCATTCATCATGGAACATGCCGGCGGTGCAGCCAGCGACGGCAAGCAATCGATCTTGGATGTGGTCATTGACGACGTCGATCAGCGGACCCCCATCATCATTGGCGCCAAGAAGGAGGTAAAGAGAGTGGCAGAGGTGCTCGGTACGGGGAAGGCATGACAAAGACTCTTTGGACTCCTACAAGCGCTTCGAGCGCTTTGTGACTCCGGGACTCAGGGCTCCCGAATAAGATCTGCCATTTTTGCGGAGTCAGGGAGTCCAAGAAGTCTTGGAGTCCTTTCATCCAGCAACACTTAATCGTTCCAAAACGCCTGCTCCAACGCCTTCGGTAACACCTCGTCTAACGTGCGATTCGGTTCGGGATCTTTCATTTTGCCCTCCAGTTTGTAGATGCGCTTCATGCTGCGATACGTACCCCAAGGATAGTACTTGCGGTGCCAGCCTCCTCCGCGACCTTTCTTGCCCTGCGCGGCGGCATCTGCTGGATCGCTTGCAGGGGGAACATACTGCCTGGACTTCGGCTTTTCATTCCGGTTCCATTCGACTTTACCAACCACGGTGCGCGTTTCGGGGTCCACGTATACCAAATCGTCATCTTTGTACTGCGGCGCCGGTGCTGGTTGCTGTTCGGTCATGGTGATTTACTTGAATAAATTGTGATCCTCGGCAGGCAGCGGTGGAGGCGGGGGTGGGGGTGGGGGGGTATTGAGATCCGGTTCGGGGGCAGACGGTGTGCGCAACTTGGCTGCGGATTCGTCGGG
>CAZENR010000011.1:0-22878 GCA_964513925.1 uncultured Candidatus Peribacteria bacterium | reverse complement strand
CCCACCACCCCCCCCCCCCCCCCCCCCCCCCGCCCCCGCCCCCCGCCCGCCCCCCCCCCACCGCCCCCCGCGTCCGGGCCAGACGGTGTGCGCAACTTGGCTGCGGATTCGTCGGGATGATGGAACAACTCCTGCACCTTGCTGCGTTCATGCTGACGATACCGCATGTAAGCGTACAAGAGTGATACGAAGCTGCCAATCAGCGAAAAGTAAATACCCATGCGGACATCGGCACTGGAAATCTCGAATGTCACACTGAGAAGCACGCTGAAGGCGGCAAACAGCAGCAGGGTTGTAACGCTGCAGAGAACCATGCGCACGGCTGGGCGAGAAGATTTGCGTACCATCACCGGACCCCCAAGCATGGGTGAAACGGTAATCAGTAACAAAAACAGCTGGATAAGGAACACCGACCAGCCAATGTAGCCGGTGTAGTACGAGAAACCTGAAAACACCTGAGATGCACCGAACCGCTGGTCTCCAAACCAGGGAAAGAACACGCCGAGGGCGGTTACAAGGGCGCCGGCATGGAGAATTTGGTCCTCGAGCTCCATGGACTTCACGCCGCGGATCAGCTTGTCGAACATCGGTGGAAAGCATAGCAAAAACTCCGGCGCGTGTCAGTGGGGAGATGACATCATTTTTCTGGTATCCTGGCATACGTGCCACTGCAGTACAAAACCGTCGGCCTAACCTCGCGCTCCGATCTTGCCGAAGGCGACAGTGGTGTGCGTAAAGTGGCCGAGCTTATTCAAAAATGCGGCGCCAAGCTGCTTCTAGACCCGAAGCGCGGAACCATGCCGGCGCTGAAGCATTGTAAGTATTTCCGCAGCCCCGATGACATCGATATTCTCGTCATCGTCGGTGGCGACGGAACTATTCTGCGCACCGTACGCGAGCTGCCACACCTGCAAGTACCGCTGCTGGCCATCAACCGGGGAACGGTGGGCTTCCTATCCGAGTTGACCATAGACGAAGTACCCAAACTGCTGCCAGGGTTTTTGTCAGGACGCTGCTTTGTGGAAAGCAGAAGCCTTCTGGATATCGTTGCCAAGCGTGGCAAAAAGGAAATTTTCCGCGGCCGGGTCTTGAACGAGGCGGTTGTATCGCAAGGAGCTATTTCGCGTCTCATCGACCTGCGTACCACCATTAACGGCGACCCGTTGACCACATTCCATGCCGACGGCGTCATTATCGCCACGCCAACAGGTTCCACCGCCTATTCATTGGCAGCAGGCGGACCCGTGGTACACCCGCAGCTTCGGGCAACGATTCTCACGCCAATCAATCCGCACAGCTTCAGCCAGAAACCATTAGTGCTGCCCTCGGACCAAGTCATCGAGACCACCATCCTCACCAAACAGAACAAATTCGGCGACATTCAAGTGAGCCTGACGCTGGACGGGCAAACTTACGTGTCGCTCAAGCGCAACGACCAGGTGATCGCACGCGTATCCGACCAATCGGCTCGATTCTTGCGGCGCAAGGAAGACACCTTCTTCAATACACTGCGCAAGAAACTGAAGTGGGGCGATGGTCCGGAATAGCAGTCGCTACTGCGCTGCTGGCGGGGGAGGGGATGCCGGTGATTGTGTCCGGTTCTGCTCGGGCTGGTTTTGGTTACCGATGTTCTCAAGCGTCGTCTGTTGGCCAGTCACTGCACCGAAGAGATCGAGCAAAGACCGTACCATACCCATGCGCCCCCGATACTGCTGCGCACGCTGTTGGCCTTCCGGGGTATTGGGGTTGTAAAACAGCGCACGGATTCGATCCATAATGGCCAAGAATTTGGCGCCGCGGCTATTCGGTCTGTTGCGGATGAACTGCTCCAACACCGTCACGCGGCGTTCCGTTTCTCGCGGAACATCGCCGGAGGACTGTAGCTGCGCCTCGGTTTCGGCCGCCTTCTGCTTTGCTTCGGACTCATTTGCAGGAAACGGAAAGGCCTCTGGGCTGGGTTGTGTAGGCATGTGTTCGGTATGGATGTGACGTCGATAGTATAGCAAAAAACACTAAAATATGCTACAATATTGTGATATGCCCGTGTCCATAGACACCAAAAAGATCAGCGCACTGCAAGGCGAGGAAATGCTCTCCAGCCTGGAGCAGGAAGCAATCCGCAACGGCATCTCCGACATTCACATCAATCCGCAGAAGCATGCGGTGAAGGTGGAGTGGCGCGAACTTGGTATTCTGACCAAGCTCTTTGAAATGAGCCATGAAACCTTCCAGACGGTGCAGCGCCGCATCAAGTTCAAATCCAAGCTCAAGCTGAACATTGAAACCATTGCCCAGGACGGACAATACACCTTCCCGGCCTTCGGCCGCCTGATCAACGTACGTGTCGCCAGCTTGCCCAGCCGCTTTGGAGAGGCGTTCACGCTGCGCTTTCTCGATCCGCAGCGCGGTATCGTCCCGCTGGAAAAACTGGGATTCCCCGACGCAATCAAAAAGAAGCTCATGGAACTGGTAGAGCTGCCAAACGGCATGATCCTGGTCACGGGTCCGACCGGCTCGGGTAAGACGACCACGCTGTATGCGCTGCTGTCCACGCTTGCCGGAAAGGACCGTAACATCATCACGCTGGAAGATCCGGTGGAATACGAGCTGAAAGACATCATTCAAAGCCAAATCGACAGCGAGCACGGCTATACCTTCGCCAACGGTCTCCGTGCAATTCTGCGCCACGACCCGGACATCATCCTTGTGGGTGAAATCCGCGACCAGGAAACCGCGCAAACGGCCATCGATGCTTCGCTCACGGGTCACTTGGTCTTGGCAACGCTGCACACGAACTCAGCAATCGAAGCTATCCCTCGCTTGCTGTCCATGGGAGTGTCTACGTACACATTCGCCCCGGCGCTGCGGGCGGTCCTGGCACAACGCCTGGTCCGCACCACCAACCCGGCCATCCGCAACGAACTAGAGAAGCATGACGAACTGAATGAGAAAGAGTTCTACACCGGACAGTGCTCGCTGCCGGAACTGCTCATTGCCAGCCCAGCCATCCGCAACCAGATTCTGCTGCAATCAACATCGAACGAAATTATGGAAACTGCCCGCAAGGAGGGCTACCTCACCATGATGGACTGGGGCAAGAAGCTCATCGCCGACAAGGTGACCACTATTCAGGAAGTTTCGCGCGTTACCGCGGGCTAACGGGACGACATCAGCCGACAGGAAGCAGGTTTCGCCAGTTGTTTTTCTAAAAAGCGGCTTGCGCAGGCCATGGAACCTGGCTTACTATCAATAGCCATGCTGCGCAGCAGGCGTTATCGGCGTCAACAGTTCGGCTCCACCGAGCAGAAGCCGCGTGTCGCCGTGCGCTTATTTATCGGTGCGCTGGTACTGTTGATCCTGTGGTACTTGGGTAACAGGGTCTTCTCCTTGTTTGACGACTCTGTCGGCCGCGGTAGCAGTGCCGTACTCTCCATGGAAGCGCCCGCGGACGCCACCCAGGTATCGCTGCAGGGCGGCGACTGGCAACGTGGCGAGCAGAGCCTGAAGCTCTACCCCGGGGATGCGGTTGCAACACGCGCTGCGGGCCACGCATTGCTCACGTTCTTCGATGGAACCAGGATCAGACTCGACCAAGCAGCCGAAGTGCGCCTGCAAAAGAGTCAGCGCGGCAACGGCCAGGCTTCTGAATTCGCGATGCTGCTCAAGAGCGGCAGAGTATCGCTGGCAACGCCAAACTTGGCCGTCTTCACTGGCGCAATTGCGCGACGCATAGAAACATCTTCGTACATTGCCGACATTCCCGGCGACGCCAGCGCCATGCTGTCGGCCGATGTCGTTACGGTGCTGAAGTCCGCCGGCTTGGGAGTGAGCATTCAGCTCAAGAACGTCCGTGCAGGGAACAGTTCGCAAATGTACGTTGGTGAAGGGCAAACCTTCGCGCTCTCAGATGACGCCAAGCGACAGATTGCCGGCGGTGCTGACCCGTACTCTTTCCGCGACCCCATTACCCCCGACACGCTCAAGGATGAATTCCTGACCAAGAGCTACGCGCAACTGTCGGCGCTGGTTCTTGCATCGCCCTCATCCACCGCAGGCGGCTCCGGCGCAGTTGCTGTTGCTGCAGACGGCCAGGATTTGGTGGTGACCGCCCCCGCCAACCGTACAAAGGTAAACGGCAACGCAGTAACGGTGAGCGGCAATGTAAGCCAGCGTATCCGCAACGTGCTGGTAAACGGCTACGATGCTCCGCTGAAAACCGACCGCAGCTTCTCGTTGGAACTGGCGCTGAATGCAAATGAGGAAACCACGCTGGTACAGATAAAGGCACAGGACCCACAGGGTATTACGCTGGCCGAGGAAAACCGCACGGTCATTCGAGAATTGAAGCCGTTCGATCCGGTACGCATGAAGTCGCCCGTGGCATCGGGGGGTACGCTCACCACCGCCCAAGAAGAAATTGAAATTACAGGCGAGGCGCCCAATGGCGCCGCCGGCATTCTGGTCAACGACTACAAGCTGCAACTCTTCAAGTCAGGAGCCAAGACTTGGAGCTACCTGGCAAGCACGCGCATCGGCAACCTGCAACTTGGGAAGAACGTCTTTGTTATGTACGCCATCGACGAAAACGGTCGCAAGAGTACGCCCACCACTATCACCATCATCGTCGATCCGACTGCAGGCACGACAAGCTCCTCCGGCACTGCCGCCAGCGCGGCATCGCAGCCGCCGCTCAAGCAGAACCCACCGCTGCTGCCCGGAACGCTCAAGGTGACGGGTCCGGTAGCTGGAACTGCTGCGGAAGTCAGTGAAAGCGAAGTACTGCTGGAGGGAACTACGTCACCGGACACCGCAAACATCTCGGTAAACGGCTACACGCTGTCATTGTACGTTGCCGGCAAGACGACCTGGAACTACATCGCTTCCACGGAGTACACCACGCTTAAAGAAGGAAAGAACGTCTACCGCGTCGTATCGCGCAACAAGGACGGCGAAATTCTGGACGTACTGGAGTACACGATGACGTACACGAAATAAGGAGATTCCATAGACTCCACGGGCACCTGAGAGCGCTCGGAATCACGACTCCACAACGCATGATCAGAGACCTTAGGAATCTTGGAATCCAAGGAGTCCTGGAATCCTGTTGGCATCGGGCGGGACTTTGCAGCCCAAGGAGTCCTGGAAGCCATCGGTCTTCAGACAGGCATCTTGATCTTCAGCTTCTTCAGAAGCGAGAGGAAATTCTTGGGGGGCGTACACTGCACCTCCACGCGCTTGCCTTTCGCCGTATCGAAGGACAACTTCCATGCATGCAGGCATAGGAAATCGATACCCAGGTCTTGGGCGACGTTTGCGGCGTTGTTCGCCGCGTACGTTGCATCGCCAAGTACCGGGTGCCCGATGCTCTGGAGATGCACGCGAATCTGATGGGTGCGCCCGGTGTGCAAATCGCATTCCAAGAGCGCGCACCCGGACGCCGTTGCAAGAGTGCGGTAGGTGGTTTGCGCCTCCCTAGCCCCGGTGTGTTGCAACACGGACATGGTGGTGCGCTTGGTAGAGTGCCTGCCGATCGGGGCATCGATCATGGCCGAGGCGGGGTAGGGGACCCCTGCAACCAGCGTCAAGTATGCCTTCTTCACCGTGCGATCTTGAAATTGGCGCTGCAGGGCAAGATGTGCCTTCGGGTGCTTGGCAACCAGCAGGCAGCCGGTCGTATCTTTATCCAGGCGGTGCACCAGGATTTCTGCCGGGGAGAAGGGGAGCGAGCGTTTCTTGAACAAAGGCTGCAATGCATGCAACAGCGTTACCTCATCCGGGGCCATGCCGGTACCCGGGTGTACAGCGATTCCCGCCGGCTTTTCTATCACCATGCAATCGTCGTCTTCGTACAGCATGTGCAGCTTGAGCTTGGTAGCAACGCCCAAATCCACATCGGCGGGCGGCTGCTGAAGCATGGACACGGTTTCGCCGCCCTTCAGCATCCAGCCGGATTTGGCACAGGGCTTACCGTTGATTTTCACCATGCCGGAATCGATGAGCTTCTGTACTTGCGACCTGCTCTTCATGCCTTCCTGCTGTGCCAAAAACGCATCCAGACGCATAGGCCAAGGAACCGAATACGTCTGCACGGGGATGGCAGCCTTCTTTGCACTCTTTGGAGTCCGTCGTTGCGGCATGACGGCAGTATGCCGTAGGCTAGGGGAGATGGCGACCGCATCTTCTTCTACAAACGACGAACTCCTCACGCGCGCAGTGGAAAGCGTGACACCCAAGCCTGTTGCAGATGCCAAGCTGCAATCCGGCAAGCCGATGCGGCTGTACTTCGGCATAGACCCCACAGGTGCCAACATCCACGTCGGGCACAGTGTGCCGCTCTTAAAGATGCGCGCATTCCAAGATGCGGGCCACCATGTCATTTTGCTCATCGGCAGCTTTACCGCCATGGTCGGCGACCCCACCGGCAAAGATGAAATGCGCAAGTCGTTAACCCAGGAAGATGTTCGTAAGAACTACGAAACGTATGTGGAACAGGCCAAGGCGATTCTGGACATGTCCAAATTGGAAGTGCGTTACAACCACGAATGGCTTGAGAAGGTCGACTTCAAGAAGATCTTGGAGCTCTCCAGCCACTTTACGGTGCAGCAGATGATTCAGCGCGACATGTTTGCCAAGCGCCTGAAAGAAGGGAAGCCCATTTCAGTCGTGGAATTCATGTATCCGCTCATGGTCGGCTACGACTCCGTGGTGCTGGATGTAGATGTAGAGTTGGGCGGCAACGACCAGCACTTCAACATGTTGGCCGGACGCACGCTGCAAACGGCGTACGGAAAACGCGATAAGTTCGTGCTGTGCACCAAGCTGATTGAAGGAACCGACGGCCGCAAGATGAGCAAAACCTACGACAACTGCATCTACCTAACAGACAGCCCAAAAGACATGTACGGCAAGACGCTGCGTATAGAAGACAGGCTTATCCCGGTGTACATGGAATGCTGCACCACACTGCCGATGAGCGATGTACGGGCTGCCGAGAAAGCACTGAAAGACGGCAAGACCAACCCCAAGGAGTTGAAAATGCGCCTGGCGCGCCAGCTAGTCACCATGTACCACGGTGCCGATGCGGCGATGCGCGCCGAACAGGAATTCCAGACCGTGTTTGCCGGCGGGGGAGTACCGGACGATATCCAGGAAGTGAAATTGCAGCCCGGCGCGCTACTGGTAGATGTTGTTATCGAGCACAAGCTGGCGCCCAGTAAATCCGAGTACCGCAGGCTCTTGGAGCAGAAGGGCGTGCACCTCAACGACAAAGTCGTAACGGCGCTGGATGCCAAGGCGGAGCAGGGGATTGTGAAAGTCGGGAAGCGGAAGTTTTTGAAGCTCGCGTAACGCAGGATACGAATAGCAACGCAACTCGTGTTACACTCTCATACCGTGAGCGCGAGCGCTTCCGGTTCGGCACGTTTGGCTGGCATTGCGACATGTTGCAGCCTGGCGTTGCTTTGTGCATGCACCCCAAAGCAGGCTACACCTCCGCCGCTGCCCACATCGGAGTTCTTGCACGTGTACGACGCCACAGCGGCTGAACGTACGGCAAAAGAAATCCGCATGTTCCTGTGGGGCGACAGCCTACTGCCACCGCCGCAAGCGGACATGGTAGTCACAAAGAATGTCGCCAATCCGTTTCCGGCAGTAGTTGCGACCATCTCCGGCGTAGATGAACTGCTCATTACCACGCTTGGCATTCCATCGCATGTGTTTCACTTCCGCCCCGTTTCACCAAACGGCGCGACAGTCATTGTGCACGACGGACACATGCACCGCTTCGGACGCGAAGGCCTGCTGACGTTAGTGAACGCACTTCTGGAAGAAGGATACGACGTCTTTACCATGCAAATGCCCCTGTACGGGCGCAACCGTGACGACACAAAGCGCAACCACGATCAGCTCGTACGCGCCATGGAAGCATCCGGCGAGCAGCCTTTGCGCGTATTCATCGAACCCGTATGGCGGGTAGTTGACTACATACAGCAAACACAACCCAATGCACGCATTGGCATGACTGGGCTTTCGGGAGGCGGATGGACTACGCACCTTGCAGCCGCGATAGACGAGCGCATAGCTGTCAGCATTCCCGTAGCCGGGAGCTTGCCGCTACAACTGCGCAGAACTAGTAATTACGGCGATTTGGAACAGACATACACTACATTCTACGATCAGTTCAGCTACGAAGACCTGTATGTACTGGCCACAACCAAAGGGCGCACGCAGATACAAGTGCTAAACCAGTACGATGCATGCTGCTTTTCCGGCGTAAAATTCCGTACCTACGAGCCGCTAGTAGGGCAAGTGGCAAAGGCTGTTGGCGGAACGTTCCAGGTGTATCTAGATACCACAGCCAAGCGCCACTGGGTAAGCACGACGGTCACATCCGGCGTTGTGCTTCCGCAGCTGCGCAAGCTGTTGCGATAAAGAAACAGCATTCGATAAACGCACTGTCGATGGACATCGTTGTCCAGGGGAGATACTTGCCCATATGGGTGTACGAGCGTACACTCGTAACCATGACGCTCACCAGTATCGCCCCAAGGCCAATCATCAGCCAAAAGCTCGTTATCGACTGCCGGGATATTCCCGGGCTTTCCACAGAATCAGTCATCGCTTGGATGGCCGCCTTCCCGCAGCCAAGTAAGGTTCACGTCGTACTTCCGTCATCTACTCCAGGAGTGCGCAGGCTGCAGTGCATCCTCCAGAGTCTCGGTTGCGGGGTCACTCGTGTAACGAAATGCCTCACCGACCGTTCTACTCATCCTACACACGCAATCGAACCTGCATTCGCCGCAGATTTCTCCCACTAACTCTCGACTCCTTCGCCCCTCTCATGTCCCTCTCTCAGATCCTCGGCATCGGCAAGGCACTCCTGCTCTCGGGCGCTATTACATCGTCCGCTGCGGTGCTGGCCCGCATGTACCTGCTGTAAAACTACCTTCGCTTACGCAAGACAAACGGTTGCGCATTGGGTACGGCCAACGACACCGCCTGTTCTTTGGTAAGGCCCAGCAGCACATAGAGTAAACAGCGGGCCGTATGCTTGTGCGTCATGACAGCGGTGCGCATGCCTTCGCCTACGTCATCTTCCAGGGCTATTTGCTCATACTCTTGGCCATGCTTTGCACCATCGAGCTGCAGCAATTGCGGAACCACCTGGGCTCCCAGGCGTTCAACGACCTGGCCATAGTCTTCAAAACCCTCAATGCCCGTAGGATCAAAGCTCTCGCGCAAATGACGCAACTCCGGATCTTGCTGAAAATGAGCAGCGAACTGCGGATGCAGCACCAACAGTTGCTCGCGCGTCTTGCCGGCGATGATGCCGGAGCTGCGCTCGGAAAGCGCCGGACAAACCTGTACGGGAACGTGAGTACCCATATCACCAAGGAGTATTTCCGCCCCCAAACGCGCTCTTCCGGCAGGGGACGAAAGCACGTGGTGGAATGAAATCCCTAAACCTCGAAATGTCGTCGCCAATGCTTTCATTTGCACAATCCCGCTTGGGGCTAAGTCGGATTCGCTTTGACCTCCAAAAAATCTATTCGTAGCCGCGCTCTGCTCATTATGCTCGTTTGCAAGCGACTTGCCGTGACGCAGAACGTAAATACTCATGAGAGTGATGTATGCTAGAGCCACCGAAGCGAGAAACCAAGAAGAACAGGGTGCATGCAAGCAACTGACTGAATAATTGACTAAATTATATATTTATAGTATAATACTATAAATTCCCAGAGCTCTCTGACTAAATTTCTCGGTATTTGTAAGGCGTTCATGCTATCGACAGTAATTACCGTCACCGTATCGGTCATGGCTAAAATGTTTATTCTTTCTCGATAGGCCCATGAAGGCAAACGAGCAGCAATCCTTCGAAACGAAAGAAGTGCCGACAGACGCTGTGGAAGCAAAGCACTCCCGAGGGTCCATTGGCAATGCAATAGATTGGGTCCGCCGAAAAGCCAATTCCATCGTTGCAAACTCTCCACTTCCGAGTAAGGACGGCCTAGGCTACGACAGCACCATGAGCGTGTATGGCGCAAAGCTAGTGACGAAGCCAGATGGACGCCTTGTATATAACAGGCTGGGACTGACAAACAGGATCGATGTAGCAGGGGACAGCGTGCTAAGAACAACCGACGACAACCGCATTCGCAGGCCGTTGCGTATGCTGCTTAGCCATCCTCAAGCCTTTGCAAAGCTGGCCCTGGGTCGTGGAAAACGCTATCGCGGCAGCATCGGTGAAATCTTGGCAAATGTGAAAAGATTGGGCTTAGAAGACAGCTACGGACCGACAGAAAACCGGAATGAAATAGAGGTAAAAGACCGCGACTTGTATACGAAGGGCATTGCCATGCAAGACATTTACCGCCAGGAAGAGATCGGACACGAGGCTGTGCGGGGCATCGATCGCTTTCAGGCCTTGGCACAGGCAGGCGCATACCTAGACCAAGTGCATACCAACCATGGTGCAGTGGGGGAATTCAATCTGTACCACGTGCTATTCCGTGAAAAAGCGCCGGATAACAGCGTTTCCAAGCCAGCACAGACACTTCCGGACATCGTCTGGAATCCAAATCGCAACACAAGCGATCTTGATAAAAAGTGCACCGATATGCTCGATATGCTTTCCAGCACTGCCTGCGAGGAATTCCGTCGGTCAAAAGACGCCTCACTAATTGCAAAAGCGCTTGATGCAGTGCTCTCGGGCTACAAAGACGCAAAAGTCGTAGAGACATCGCTGTCGTTTGTAAAGCGCGGACGCCTTACACTGCCCCCTCAAAGTACTGAATTGGGTGGAACAGCTGAAGCTCAAGGCTTCCTGCAAGGCGTATTAGGACAACACAATGTCCAGCGACTTGGCTTCGACAAACAAGCAGCGAACGGACTTAGCATTCGCCCGCTTATGATTGCTGCATGCGAACGCTGGATAGCAGCACACGCAAAGCCCACTTCTGCAAAATAATTGGCTTCGAAGGCAGGGGAGCAAGAAATAGCCAAAAACTCCCCTAACATCCACTCCGGACACTCCCCCGGTTTGGCTTCAAAAAGCCAAGAAACCCTAACTCAAAAAGACAAAACACCATAACATTTGCACGCATTTCTTACGGAACACTTGGCTAGGGGATGCGGAAATAGTGACTTTTTATGCTATCAGAAAATATACCTCTGATTTTGGCGAACGCAGATTTTCCACATTGTATGTGTATTTCCACAGGGGACGCGCGCGGCGGAAAATATGTGCATTTTGCTCTAGCTAATGCCAAGAAACTGTTGAGAGGGGAGGAAAAGCAAAGATCTCGTTAATAATGCACAATGTATCTTGTGCATAATTCAGAGAGGCCCCTCGGCTTAATCCGCCTGTTCGGATACCACGATGTTCGATCCAATGGCCGGCAATACATCGGCCCACGGCGGCCAAATGGAAATCTCCGCTCTTGCGACTTCGGGCAAGTTCTTAATGATACGCAGGGCATCGACCTGTGTTTTGCCCGCTACACTGTCTCGAATGTACTTCCCGAACTTTGCACCATTGGGTGTAATGGGGTTTAGCAAATAGCGCTGAGTGTATGTCAAGTCGGCAGTTAGTTTGACCCAGAACAAATTATCGTCCCAAGGAGCAATGACGTGAATGCTCATGTTGTCCTTGTTGAGCGAGCTCTCAATGACCATGCGTTCAGTCCCCGACCTTCCTCGCACTTCGGTGGTAAGCAGGTTCAGCAGTTTGGATTCGTCATACAGCAGAACCGTGTACTCGATTTTGCCGCTCACCGGGAAACTTTGGACGCTCTGGTTTACAAAGGATTCAGATAAATCGAAGTCGGTATACGTAATGCGCGTCAACTCGTCGTAGTTGAGCTGAACGAAATCCGCGCTTTCGGCGTTGTTGCGGCTGATGCGCTCCTCGTTTGCCAACTGCTTGGCGACGGCAAGCAGTTCCTGTTGCAGCTTCTTTTTGGCAGCCTCGATGTCTTCTTTGCGAACAATGCTCTGGTACGAGGTGGTTCCCTTGGATCCGGGGCGTTCGTTGCGTCCATAGACCAGCTTGCGCTCGGCTTCTGAAAGACCTGGAAACTCCCACTTCAGGCCAGCGGGCACGTTACCGCGATCGCCGACGACTTCTCCATACTGGTCCAGAGGATCGGCCATGGTACGCACCTCGTGCTTACTGTGTGGAGGGATGACTAAGTCTTCCTGCAGGCGGAAGCGCATGCCGGCCTGGTTTGCCAGACGCGTGCCTTTGCGCAGCGAGTACTGCTCGTCGGCATCGTTGAACACTGTAATCCATACTTCGGCATTGGTTCCGGTGAAGTTCTTACTGATTTGGTCGATGGTGATCGTACGTTCTACGGAAACCGTCTGCAGCACGAGCGGCAATGTGCGAACTCGCTCGGTCGGCACGGGCAGGACTGCGCCGGATGCCGCCAGGAACACGTTCATGGTGTAGTTTTCGGACTCCTGGTTTGGCCAAATGCGTATCTCGGCCGAAGGAAGCAACTTGATGAAGATGAAACCGAACACGCCGGCGCTGAGCGCAAGCAGCAGCCAAATACGCAGCTTGGGCAGCGAGAGCAACCCGACAAATTGGAGCTTGGTGCGAATGTCCTGACGCCAGGCGCTTGGGCTGAAAATGCGTACTGCGGCCGACTTTGAAGGATGTTTCGCCAGCAACAAACGTAGCTTTTTGATGCTGGTGACCGTCTGCCAGCCCTGCGCAGCCGCCTGCGCCTGCGTGGCCTTGTGCTTAGTGGCCACCATTAGCGAACGATCGCGGTTGAGTGCGTGCAAATCGCGAAACCACGAGTTGGAAAGCTCGGAATCGGTCGTGATGTCGGCCAGACCGTTTGGAGACAGCACCAGTAATAACGGCCCTTGGCTGCGGCGAATTGCCTGAGCAGCCGCCTTGGCATCCTGGCGGTCTTGGATAACGAGCACGGTGATGTCATGAGCTGTGGTCATTGTCGGGTGCTGCCAAACGCTGCCGTTATTTCTTCTTGGAGTGACGCTTCTGCTCCAGCGCTCGCAGCGAGTCGAATGCCTCGCCGGCAATGAATTCCAGCATTGCGCCGCCACCCATACTCACGAAGCTGAACTTGCTCAACGGCAAGGAATGACGAGCGTGGAAATCGACGGTGTCGCCACCGCCGAGAATGCTGATGGCACCTTTGGCTGTGGCAGCGGCAATGGCATTGCTCACGGCAACACTGGCACGGCTGAACTGCTCGCATTCATAAAAGCCGAGCGGGCCATTCCAGACGATCATCTTGGCCAGGGCGATAATTTCGCAGTACCGCTTTACGGTAACGGCCCCGATGTCGAGAATCTTCATGTCGCCTTCTATGTCTTCCACTGGCAAGTCCGCACGCTCAGCCGAGTCAGTTGCTTCGCTGGCAACCACGACGTCATGCGGAATGTGCATCTTCGCCTTACCGGATTTTTGGCTCTCCAGCATGAGTGCCTGCGCCAATTCCAGTCCCTCCTCGTCGTACTTGGATTCCGCCACGTCGAAACCGCGCGCGGCAATGAAGGTATTGGCAATGCAACCACCAAGCAGAATATGATCTCCCTTCTTCAAGAACCGCTTGATCACCGGAACCTTGGTCTCCATTTTCGCACCGCTGATGATAAGCACCAGGGGGTGCTGCGGCTTCTCCACTACGCGGCTTAAATTAGCCACTTCCTGCTCAAGGGCAAAGCCCATGAACGCGGGCATGAGCGCTGGAACACCGACCATGCTGGCGTGATTTCGATGACAGTTGGTGAACGCGTCGTTTACGTAGACATCGGCCAGGTCAGCAAGCTGCTTTGCAAACGCCGGATCATTCTTTTTTTCCTCCGGGTGGAACCGCAGGTTCTCCAGTAGCACCACCTCGCCTGGCTTGGCCTGCGCCACGGCGTCTTGTGCCGGTTTACCGACACAGTCTTGCGCGAAATAAACCTTCGTCTTCAGAAGGCGCTCCAACACAGCGACTACGGGCCTTTGGCTAAACTGCGGATCGGGACCGTTTTTCGGGCGTCCCTGATGCGCCATGATCACCAACTTGGCACCGCCGTCGAGAATGTGGCGCATCGTACTTTCTATGGCGCGGACGCGGGTGTCATCGACGACTTTTCCATCTTCCATAGGCAAGTCAAACCCGGCGCGAAGCAAGACTGTTGTTCCTTCTAACTTCACGTCGTTGAGCGTGTTGTAAGTGGCCATGACCGGAGCTTACTGACGCCCACCCTGGAGCGCAATGTGCTACCCCACGACATGAAAACTCTGCAACTCCCCTCTTTAGCTACTCCCCTGCCGCATCGGCGAATGGAACCACAGCTCAAAACGCTCTTCGTCGCTGTTACAAGCCACTCCTCGCAACACGCCGGCATCGTTGAGTACGGTATCCACACTCCCCTGCCCCGGTGTTTCGTCCAGGAGTTCGTGCAGAAAAGGCTGCAACGACGGATCGACAATGTAGCCACGACGTTCCAATAGGAACATTTCGCTTAATTTCTGCTGTAGATCTTCGCGCGTTCGTGCCGGGTACGCATCAAAAAACGCATCGACACCGCGTTGTGCAAGCAGTTGGTTCCAATGCTTGCGTAACCCCGCAGGAACCGACGGGCCGACATAGCCAAGCACCAGACGCATGAAGCCATACTACATACTCCGGGGCGAATGCCATATACTCAAGGTTGTGACTCCACTCTTCGTTCTCCCGGCAGCCGCATTGCTCCTGACATACTTCGGACATCTGGCCGCCTTGCGCGTCTTTCCGCGACTCAACTTGCTCGATTTTCCCGAGCGCTACGGACACAAGCGACCGCGTATCCCCTACCCCACCGGGATTATTGGCAGTCTGACGTTTGTGATCTTGTTCTGCATCGCAGTACCGCTTGGCCCCAGTGAAACCGCCGTTGCAGCGGGTATCGTTGTACTGGGCATCGTGAGTTTTATCGATGACCGTTCGCCACTCCCCTTCTGGGCACGGCTTGCGGTACAAGTAGGCGTGTGTGCAGCACTGTTTGCAGCCGGATCGCGGGTGTACACCATCACCAATCCCCTTGGCGGCATCATCAAGCTGGATACCGTAGATGTGCTGCTGCCATTTTTTGGTCCGCTGCCGATATTCAGCGGCATGTTCACGATTGCTTGGTTGCTGCTCACCATTAACGCGCTGAATTGGTTCGACGGCATTCCGGGGCAAGTCAGCATGCTATCGACGATAGGATTCGCCATGCTCGGACTGCTGGCATTGCTGCGAAACGGGCAGCCCGAAGTAGCCATGATCGCATTCACGCTGGCATCGATTGCATTGGCCAGTTGCTGCTTCGATTTTCCACCCGGCAGGGTGCTCATGGGCGACAGCGGCTCCATGTTCTTCGGGCTCATGCTCGGACTGCTGGGCGTGTACCAGGGTGGCAAAGTGGCTACTGCGTTCCTGGCAATCGGCATTCCGCTGCTAGACGCGCTGTTCGTCATCATCCGACGTTTGCGCAACGGCACTTCTCCGTTCCGCGGTGGCAAAGACCACTTGCACCATCTGCTGTTGGCGCGTGGATGGTCGCAGCGTGCCGTGGTGCTGTGCACTGCGATTGTCAGTACAGCATTCGGTGGCGCTGCGCTGTTCATGAGCACGGCGCAGAAGGGCGTAGCGGGCGTAGCGCTATTACTTGTAGTTCTGGCGATGGGCGCATACGCCAAGCACCGAAGTGTCGGGGAAAGTTGACAATCTCGGCTCCGAAAATTATCATACGGTACTTAGCCTTATTATCTCTTATGGCTCGTGAACCTGCGATCGAATTGGATCAGTACACAACGACGCTGGATGATTTTAAGTACATAGACCAGGAAGCCGACTACAACGTAAAAACCGACCTGACGTTTACGCCCGGGGAATTGGGCGACTGCTGTCTACATGACGTCCTGAAGCATCGTAAAACCGCCCAACTCATTCGTCTATTCGACAAGCACATGCGCGCTGGCGACGAGCCGTACGACGGCCCGGAAATCACCGTGCAGTCGCTGCAGCACTCCCCTGAACACCACGGCGAATTGCTGGACTTCATCCATTGGCTCCCGCTGCGGCAGTCTCCGGCCACAGCCGGCCGTGTTCGACGCATCGCGGTGAACTCGCTGAAGCGCCTTCAACAAATCAAGGCCCTACACGATCATGCCAAGCGCGTGGAGCAAAGTGGTCTGAATGCAACGGTCTAGCATCTTGGCGTTAGCGATCCAATGTCATTGGATCTGCGACGGCGGTGAACGCTCCGCGTGTTTCCAAGATGAGCGTCTTCTGTCCGCGCGGCAGCACGTTGACTGTGGCGACACCGCCTACGAAATCGAGTGAGGACAATTCGCTTGGGCGAATCTCAGCTTCACCAAATGTTGCAATAACGTACAGACGCCCGTCGAATGCCGGCGACCGGACGATGTTGCCATTGGCATCAAGCGCTTTCAGTGTCAGTTTCTGCCAGCTGCGACCCGAACGTAGATCATGAGATAGTTCCAGACGATCGACATCCACGTTCGTACCTACGATCACAGAGGAAACAGCCGTGGGTACCTCTAGCGATGCCTCCTGCACTGGAGTGCCTACGACTGCGGCAGGTAGCGGCTGTTGCACAGCAGGTGCGGAAGAAGACGAAGGCGATGATGCTACAGCAACGGTTTGGACAGACCCTCGCTTCGCCACGCGGTCGGCACGGCGCTTAGCCGTAAGTTCCTTGGAGCTTAAGCGAACCACTGGAGTCTCCGGGGCAGCCGAGCGCGTAGCGACTGTCGTTCCGGCATTGAGGTACTGCTGCACGAAGATCATGGGACTGACCGTGTACTTTAGCACGCGCTCGCGGTACAAGGTGCTGTCGACCGCCTGCACGAAGTTTAAGCCCGCAGTCTGAGCCTCCGAGCTGGTAAACGGCCAGTACGGATGATAGGGCGCATCCTGCGTATCGATAGAGAAGTACAAGTGGTACCCGGTTGCACCAAAGACCGTGCCGGTATTACCGACGGTACCGATGGTTTGTCCTTTGCGAACCACTTCGCCTTCCTTCACGGTAATGGCATCCAAGTGAGCATACGTCGACCAGACCTCCGTAACGCCTTCTGGCTTCGTGATGTCGGGCACATTCGGATGGCGAATGAGCACATGGTGCCCATAGCCGTATTCTTGCATGGAGACCTTTTCTACGACTCCTGCAGCAATGGATACGACTGGCGTCCCGCGGGGAGCATCTATATCCACGCCAGCGTGACTGCCTTGCGGAGTGTTATACCCTGCAGCCCACGGAGTGGAATACACGCGCCTTGCAAAAGAATCATCATCTTTTGCCAGGGTGACAGGGTCGTACTCGGGTAGCTGCCTCAGAGCCTGGGTTGGAACCTGGGCATAGGCATGAACGCGCTTGTCGCCGCCATATTTGGCCCACTCGGCGTAATCCGGCACGCGGGCGATTGGGGCTACGGTGCCGTTGAAGACGATCATGGAATCCTCCCCTTTCCCCAGAACAGAACGCCAAAATGCATACCAACCATGCTGGCCGACCATGTTACCCATGACGAAGGCCAACAGAGACAACACAGCCACCATGAAGGATAGCTTCTGTCGTGCGTAGTGCGCGGCCGTCTGCCGTTTTACCTTATACAGCGACTGCACTCGGAATCCCACACGGGTACGCTTCATGTCTGGTGGTAGAATGGAGTAGATGTAGTGTTTACTGTACTTGCATATATTGTATTATATTTTGTAATTAAAGTCAATGGCCGACCATGTATCTATTTCATCGAATAGCGCGCTAGAAACGCATAATATTGGCGTTTCACTAGCTCAGAAGCTGTATCGTCTGCCAGTAGACATATTGCTCAACGGAGAACTGGGGGCAGGCAAAACGCAGCTCTCGAAAGGCATTGCACTGGGCTTGGGGGTACAGGAAGAGGTAGTGAGCCCCAGCTATGCCCTTGAGCAGCAGTACGGAGCGCAACTAACGCATATCGATGTCTACCGCCTGTCGTCAGGGCAGGCCGCAGAGTTTTTGGAAGCCAGCGAAGCATGTACTGGCGTACGTATCGTGGAATGGGCGAATCGCCTGCCTTCAACGTGGTCTAGCGCCCGGCCGCGCATTCTTGTGGAAATTGCCGAGCCAACTCGAGAGACCCGCACAATCGACATAACGTTTGCGGACGTTGCCATTCCCGCACCCGAGTTACGAAAGCAATGGATGGAAGATGTCGGGCTGCCGGAGCACATACGCAAGCACACGCACACCGTAGCCGCTACCGCCATGCGCCTGGCCGATGCCTTGCTGTCGCGCGGTGTTGTTGTACGAAAAGCCGCGCTGCAAGCCGCCGCTGAACTGCATGACCTGCTTCGGTTCTGCGATTTTAAGAGCCTGACCGGAGATGCGCTCTACACTCCTAGTGCCGAACAGAGTAAGCGCTGGCAAACATTGAAGGAGGCCTACGGTACTCCGCACGAAGTGGCTGCTGAACGCTTTTTGACCGCGGAGGGATACCCGGAAATTGGCGCAATGGTTTCCACGCACGGTCTACAAGGTTGTCGTGACGAACGCCTGCAGCCAAAAACCCTGGAGCAAAAACTGCTGTGCTACAGCGACAAACGCGTGATGTTCGATACCGTAGTCACTTTGCAGCAACGCTTCGACGACTTCTTGGTACGCTACGGCAACGGCAAGGAAACTGCGTTTTCACAGGCAAGCAGAACCGCACTGCAACACCTGGAACGTGAACTGTTTCCCGATGGGCCGCCGTTCTAGTGCTACAGCTTCAGGGAGAGCTCGTTCTGCAAGATCCACATCAACTCACCTGTTCGGCCGTGGAAGAGCAAAAACGCAATCCCCAGGAGCGAAATGCAAGACACGGTAATGAAGATTGCCCAGGTCTGACCCTCGGTAAGCTCGTGATGAGGAAGCACGTGCGGGGTGTGCATGTACGCGTGAATATTGAGCAAGATCGTGGACAAATGCTGCAAGATTTCGAATTTGGGAACTATCGTTCCAATTGCGCGCACAATAGTCAGCTCCGTGCGCGCAAACCCTGATAACGCCGCAAGAGCAAACGAGTGACTGGTGTACACGCTGAAGGTAAGCGCAATGAAGAACAGCATGATATCGATCATGTTCTCTATAAACACTGCCCAAATCGTTTCGGCGTAGCTGTATCGGTGATAGTCGCGGTACTTCACGAAATCCAGGCACATGTGCATGACGATAAGTGCCAAGAAGAAGCCGAGATTAAAAATAGCCGCAGCCAAAAACGTCCCGACCAAATACGCGGCATGGAATGCCGGAATGTCATCGTGATCGTGTGCGAAGGAGCGCGCACGACCGGCAAGGGAATGGGTAAGTAGCATGTGTTTTCTGTTTTCTCTATTATATAACAATTATGCAATTTTATCAAGTTTGTACTGCCTACTTGCGTATGATCGACTTCGCCTTAGTAATGCGCGAGGAAACCTCAGCCTCGAACCCTCTGTCGGTAGGTTCGTAAAAGCTTGCAGGCTGCATGCCGATGGGAAAGTAGTTCTCCGACACCACCCCAGCCTGGCTGTTGTGTGCGTACTGGTACCCCTCGCCATACCCGTGCTGCTTCATTCCTTTTGCAGGCGCATTGCGCAGATGATACGGCACTTCCAGCGATGGCGCGGCTTTCACCGCCGCTTTGGATGCCTGCATGGCACGGGTGACGGCATTGCTCTTTGGAGCCTGGGCCAGGTACACGCAAGCATGCGCTAAGAAGTACTCACCCTCGGGAAAGCCCACCATTTCAAATGCCTGCCATGCGGAAACCACCACCTGCAATGCGCGCGGATCGGCATTGCCAATGTCTTCGCTGGCAAATATCGCCATGCGTCTGAGCAGGAATCGAGGCTCCTCGCCACCTTCGAGCATTTTATACAACCACACCAGGGCGGCATCGGGGTCGGACCCGCGCAGCGTCTTAATGAAAGCGCTGACGGTGTCGTAGTGGTCTTCGCCCTTCTTGTCGTAACGTAGATTGCGTTGCCGCAACAGGTTCTCAGCCGCCTCGCGACTGATGTTGGACCCAAGCATCAGCACCGCAAGCTCGAGCAAATTCAGCGCAATGCGCGCATCGCCGTTGCCCAGTTCGGCTATTTTCTTCACGGCGTCCGGATGCATGGTCACCTTTCCGGCAAAGCCATCGGGGTGTTGCAGCGCTCGCTCAAGAATGCCGCACAGGTCTTGTACGCCGTGCGGCTTGAGCAAGTGCACCTGCGAACGAGAAATGACCGCGCTATTCACCGAGAAGTACGGATTTTCCGTCGTGGCACCAATCAGGATGACCACCCCGCTTTCCACCGAAGGCAAGAGCGCATCCTGCTGGCTTTTGTTGAAGCGGTGAATTTCATCGACGAACAGCACCGTGCGCTGGCCCAATGACGTCCGCAGCTGCAGAGCTTCGGCGCACACTTGCTTGATATCCTTCACTCCGCTGGTAACAGCGTTCAGCTGCACGAAGGTAGCCTTGGTCGTGGCGGCGATGATGCGCGCCAACGTGGTTTTCCCCGTACCTGGAGGCCCCGCCAATATCACCGAAGAGAGCACATCGCGCTCTATGCTCTTTCGCAAAATGGTTCCCGGCCCTACAACGTCCTGCTGCCCGAAGAAGTCATCGAGTGTCTGCGGTCGCAGTCGATATGCCAGTGGCGCAGATGAGTCCATAGAGGCGCATATCCTACCACCGACTTGGAAATGTTTGACAGTACTGCTGGCCTACACGACGAGGACGCTATCGGCTGACAATTGCAACAAGGAGAGCGTTACACCACTACTTCCTCTTACGGGTAAAGAGCCAGGCGATTGCAGCTTGTATGCCCCAGCCGGTACCCGCGACTTCTTGATGAACCGGCAAAGCCTCATCTTGCCCCAGCAAGTCCGCACGACGAACCGGCGGTTGACTGAAATCGGCATCGGGAGGCCGTGGCTGAAATTGCGGCAAGGCCTGTTGTGCCGGATGGATCATCGGTTCTCCGTCGGTGATGATGACGACATAGGTGCTGCCCGAAGACGTTCGCAACACATACATGCCGGCCTGCTGTTCGATGCGCGAAATCTTGCTCGTCTTCGCCGTAAAAAACACCGGTCCATCCTGCGAAACTTCGCAAGCCGGATTGTACACATATGCGCTCTGTCCCACGGAAGCATGCACGAACCCGCCGGCAATACCGCTGAGCAACTGCTGTGACTGCAGCGTTGTAGGGTCTACCTTCACTAGGCGTACCGGCGTGCCGAGCTGAATGGGCAACTCCCGAATCTCCGCCGATTCCGGCACAGATAAGCGTTCTGCTTCTGACATGCGTTCATTGTGGGAAACAGGCAAACAATTGCAAGAAATACCCAGATAGTCACCAGTTTCGTCCTAGCAACAGCGTAAATTGACAATTTTGAATTATTTGTTATTTTATTAATCTCTATGAAAGACTACCGCGCCGTATCGTCAGCCATTTATGGCCCAAGTAAGGAACAGCTTGTCATGTCCGTGAGTGTTGTAGCTGCGCGTGACCAACAGGACATACGACTGGAATACACTGATAAGAAGCCGATAGACACCGGCTCCATCGCCAGCGTGCGCGAGCGATTCGACTGGCTGCATCAAACCATTATCGATACCACGCACAAGCAAATTGCAGTCGCGCCCAACTTGTCTACGCCGGTGGTATTCGGCGTACCCGAAAATTTTGCGGGCCTGGATCTGACGGACACGCTGCGTAGGACATACGCGGATGTATTAAAGATAGCACCCATGCCGTTGGCACAGCGCCTGGCCCGTGAGCGGATAAAAAAGGACAAGCGTAAGAAACAACGCAGCCAAACAGACGATGGGATATCTGAAAAACTGCGAAGGTTCTTGGACGGCACCGCCGGACTCGTAGGTCGCGGAACACGAGAGCGGCAAGCAAATGAAAAAGACGGCGGCAATGACCGCTCTGTCTGGGACTTAGACAAAGCATTGGTAGAAGAGCTCATGCGCAAAGCGCTGGGGAAGACCAAGGGATTGGACCGACAACGGATGTCGTTCCATCCGCGCTTGTTTAAGCCGCTTGAGCATGGAGCAATCGACGACATGAAAGATGAAGTTCGCAGAACGGAAATTGCCGAGCAGCTCCTGGACGCAGATCGAGCCGTGCAACTTCTGGAGCTGAAAGCACGAGTGGAAGCCGGCGATGCCCTGGCACACCAGATGCTTCGTGCATACGCCATAGCCCGCGCCGACAATGCCATGCGCGGATATGCAACGAGGATTCCTTTGCACAGGGCTGACTCGCGCTTCATTCTGGTTGCTCCGCCTATTCCGCCGTTTAGCACAAGCCCGGAGTACAACTTCCTCCAGTGGTTCGACCTGCGAACAGTCTTCGGCGAGCGCGTCATGCACTGGCTGCAGTCCAGTCACCCCATTTGCGTCAAAGCACCGGGAGATGCCGTAAGCCCGGCATTCGCCGATGTGGCCGCCACCTATGCCTACCAATTGAAAGTCTATGCGGAGACAGGGACGCAGTTCTCCCCTGCCGTCGTCATGATTCGGCACGAAAACGCTCCATCCTCGACGAACCCCCCGCCAACCGCGACGGAAGAAGAGGTGTAGAACCGTGTACTGCAAATGAGCCTGCGCAGTACGCACAACACGCTAGCGCACAGGCGTGCGTAGTTGCCTGAGCGGAACGTCAAAGAAACATGGCGTGCGCCTAGCCAGAAAAACGGTACGCTACCGCACGTTCGGGACGTAGCTCAGTTGCCTAGTCCCGCTCTAAGCGGGACGTCAAAGAAAAAGGCGTGCGCTCAGCCAGAAAAACGGTACACTACCGCACGTTCGGGACGTAGCTCAGTTGGTAGAGCGCCTGGTTTGGGACCAGGAGGCCGCGA
>CAZENR010000010.1:0-50658 GCA_964513925.1 uncultured Candidatus Peribacteria bacterium | reverse complement strand
AGGGTAGCTATGTTCGGAAGGGATAACCGCTGAAAGCATCTAAGTGGGAAGCCCATCTCAAGATAAATTTTCCCCATAAGCCCCCAAGAAGATTACTTGGTAGATAGGTCACAAGTGTACGTGCAGCAATGCATTGAGCTGAGTGATACTAACGGGCGATTGAACATGTAATATTTCTGTGCCTGTATAGGCCAGAGTCTGTGCTCCCGCTATGCGGGACCCAGATACTTTCTGTGCTGTTCATGTTTCATGAGCGGGCAGTACGTGGGCATTTTGCCCCGTCTGCGCTCTACGTAATACGTTCGCAGAGTTCTTTCCAGCATTGTGTCTTGGTGCCTATGGCCCTGGGGAAACACCCGTTCCCATTCCGAACACGGCAGTTAAGCCCAGGTGCGCCAATGGTAGTAAGCTGCTACGGCTTGCGAGAGTAGGTCGGCGCCAAGACAGAGTGCTGGAGAACCACATACCCGGTGTCATAGCGGACTGCCGGTTTTTTCGTATATCCTTTGTTCATGCCTATTACTCCTGATGTTTACCAAACTCTTGCTCGGCATGAAGTTTCAGACACCGTTGGCCCCGATGTCACGCAGGAAATGATTGCTGCGCAGACTGGCGGTTTCCTAGAGCGACTTGCAGCACTTACCGGCCATGGCGTTGTTCCGGGGGTTCCTCCACACCCGGTATTCACTGTACGCTTTCCAACAATGCAGGAGCGTGCTGCTCGTCGTGAGCAACGCAAGCGGCTCGCAAAAGGTAGCGATAGCGGCTGTACTGCTCCAGATCAGGTAGCGAATTAATTCTATCTACAGAAGCCAAAATCACACTGTATTAGAACGTGAATACACTTTCTTGGGTGCCCTGTAATACTCTTTGCGGGTACACTCTTACAGTGCAAGAACGATTGCAGAAAATTCTATCGGCGCGCGGTGTTTGCTCCAGACGTAAGGCCGAGGAATATATTGTCGCTGGCTTGGTAAAGGTAAATGGAAAGGTGGCTGTACTAGGTGAAAAGGCAGATCCAGATGCAGACACCATAGAGGTCGACGGTAAAGTGCTCCAAGATCGCACAGAAATGCTCTATTACGTGATGAACAAGCCCGAGGGGGTGGAGACCACCAACCTGCCTCACAAACGCGCTGGAGAGGCCCCCTCTGTGCGAGATCTGCTTCCAGCCCAACTACAAGGCAAAATATCGCCTGTTGGCCGCCTGGATAAAGATTCCTCTGGCTTACTGCTGTTTACCAACGATGGCGTGCTAGCGTATCGCCTTACACACCCGAAGTTCCATCACGAGAAGGAGTACGACGTGGTGCTTGATCGTGAGATTAGCCCTTACGATTGCAAAAAACTCGAAGCCGGCTTCGACATGGACGGCAGTCGCACCAAGCCTCTGCAGGTGCGTAAAATTCGTCACAATGTCATTCGCATCGTGCTTACGGAGGGTAAAAATAGGCAAATCCGCCGTATGTGCCAATATGTGGGCTATACCGTGAAAGAATTACGGCGTGTCCGCATTGCCACATTCGAGGACTCCCGCATACCAGTCGGAGCCATTCGAGCCCTAACCAAAGAGGAAAAGACAAGACTTTTGTCCTCAGTTGGGATATAATGGCCTGAGTGCATTCTGCAACGCTTCGCCCTCGAAGCAGTGCAGGTAGTACCACATACTAGATACCGTCAGCCGCATAGTGGCGGCTGCATAGAGCATCACACATACTAACTCCAATGGCTTCCATCACCTTTACCTCGCACGGAGCGGCCCGAGAAGTAACCGGCACCTGCCATGAGCTGAATATTGGCGGCAAGCGATTGCTGTTGGACTGCGGGATGTTCCAGGGCAAGCGCAAGGAAGCAGCAGAGAAGAATGCTCAGTTCTATTTCGACCCGGCCAAGGATATCGATGCCATGATTTTGAGTCATGCCCATATGGATCACACCGGGCGCATTCCGCTCTTGTACAAAAAGGGCTACCAGGGGGCTATTTACTGTACGTATGCAACGCAAGACTTAACCGATGTCATGCTGCAGGATGCTGCATACATTCAGGAAAAAGACGAAGACTTCTACCGCCGACACTTAAAAGACAGCATGATCAGTGTTTCTGGCCCGTTGTATAACCAGCGCGATGCCGCCGAAGCCATGAAACTGTTTGTCGGCAAGAACTATAATGAGCGTTTCGAGGTGCTCCCGGGCATTAGCTGCACATTTATGGAGGCGGGGCACATTCTGGGGGCGGCAATGATGCTCTTGGAGGTGGATATCAACGGGAAAAAAGTGCGCATTGGCTTCTCCGGAGACCTGGGGCGCTCCTCGCTCCCCATCATTCGTGATCCGGAGCAAATGCCGCCGGTGGACTATCTTATTTGCGAAAGCACCTACGGAGACCGTGCTCACGATGACATTAAAACCGCCAGGGACAAACTGCGTGACGTAATCATAAACACCAGTAACCGCGGAGGAAAGGTGCTCATCCCCGCTTTCTCGTTGGAACGCACCCAGGAGATTGTGTACGACCTGCATGTGCTGTGGGATGCCCGCGAAATTCCTTCCATTCCCATCATCATCGATTCCCCGCTGGCTTCCAGGGTAACCGATATCTTCCGCAGCCACCCCGAGTGCTACGACCAGGAGATGTTCGACCGGTTCTTAAGCAAGGCGCATAACCCGTTTCAGTTCTCGCTGGTCAACTACACCGAGAGCGTGGAGGAGAGCAAGGAGCTGAATGGTACACGCGGCCCCATGCTCATCATGGCCGGTTCCGGTATGTGCGAGGCTGGCCGTATCCGGCACCACCTGCGCAATGAACTGGAAGACCCTCGCAACACTGTTCTTGCTGTCGGTTACATGGCCGAGAATACGTTGGGTCGCCGCATCATCGATCGCGATGTGACGAACGTCACCATCTTCGATGAAGTCGTGCAGAAGAAGGCCGAGGTGCAGTACATCAACGCCTACTCTGGTCATGCCGATAAACATGATCTGGATGCCTACATTCAAAAAATCCCCGGCCTCAAGAAAATCCTGTTCGTACACGGAGAAGAGAAGGGTATGTACGCCCTCGCAGAGCGCACCGTAGCCGCTATGGGCGTGCAGGTAGAGTTGCCCGAGCGTGAGCGGGTGTACGAGCTGGAGTAGCGTCTGTTTGGCAATTCTTAGCCAAGAACCGTGGCATAGACACGCACTTTGTTGACGTTGGGCTGCGGCTTTGTACCGTAGCCGCATGAAAACAAGCGTTCTTCGCGGATACACCGGAACCAGGCCCGCACACTCTCCAGAGGGTTTTGCTGAGCGACTGGAAACCGCTGGACGAAATATGCGCGGCAAGGTGATTTCGCACATGACAACCGACGACTGGGACCAGCATCGTCTTGTGTGCGCAGCTGCACTAGAAGACGAGGAGCGGCGCGTGAGGCAGGGCCCCCTTACGCCACAGGAACAGCGTTGCCGCGTATCGGTGGAGACCGCTGCGCTCACCTTTCGTGTCGTCATACGACGGTTGTTGCAGGAGCTTGGAGACTCGTCCATAGGGCTTGTTTCTCTGCCCGTGGAAGGAGCGAAATTGGAACTGGGTGGCGATCACACGCTGCATCGTCGCCAAGGCAGTGCCGGTTTTGCTTTGGATAACCATGAGCCAAAAGCCGGATTTCCGGTGGATATTGCGGTGGAAGTCGGAGATCGGGGATTGTTCCTGTTCGACACAACACTCTCCTTCGAATCGTGGATGGCGGCCCAGGATATAGACGAGCAACGCTTTACGGCTGTGAGAGCCATTATGGAGAAAGCGCGTGCGGCCGGTACGCAGCTGCAGAAGTTCGATGTGCTCCTGGACGAAGGTTGCAGGTTGCGTGCCGATGCCCTGCACAAGCCTGTTCCGGGAATGCACGCATTTACCGTGCCGCTGCGCGAAGATGCTTTTGCCATTACACAAAAAATGCTCGATCGCATACCCGGACTACGCCGCGCTGCAGTCGCCTTGGAAGCAGAAACTCAGTAAGCCCGGCAGCGCTGCTACAGCCCCAAATCCGCCGCTATGCCCTGCATTGCCTGTAGCGTGAGTGCAACAAAGTCGTTGAGCGGCATACCAAGCAGCGTTTCGCATTGCTTGATTTGCTCGCGGTCGACCTGGGCAGCAAACGTCTTGTCCTTCAATTTTTTAGTCACGCTCTTCACTTCCACATCGGCGATTTTCTTGCTGGGGCGCACCAGGGTGACGGCAATAATGAAGCCCGTCAGCTCGTCTACGCAATACAGCGCCTTGCGCAGCATGGTGTTTAGCGGGTACTCGGCGCCGTACTTGTGTGCGTAGTGTGCGCGAATGTCCCCCAGCAGTTCTGTCGGAGCCTTGATGGTGGCAAGCATCTTCTCTAGCGGTTCGCCGCAGTGCTTCTCGTAGTCTTTGTCTAAGTGATCCCAGTCCAAGTCATGCAGCATGCCGGCGACTTTCCAGGTTTGGGCATCGCCGCAGAATTTCTTTGCCAATGCCTCCATGGCGGCTCCGGTAGCCAGTAAGTGAGCCTTGGTATTGGTGGCATGCGCCTCTATCAGTCCATGCGCGCCGGCAACCAAATGTCCGTAGTCGGCATGTTGCAGCAAATGCGTGCCATTGGGCGATGGTAGCTCTGCCAAGGCTGGGAGCGGCAATGCCGAAGGCTTGGCAGTATGCGGCATGGGAGTCTTTTGCGGGATAACAGCGGCCTTCTTTTCGAGAGGCTTCATAATGGGAAACAGCACCACGTCGCGCAGGTTTTCCTGGCAGCTAAGCAGCGCCACAATGCGGTCGATGCCCATGCCCCATCCGGAACATGGCGGGCATCCGTGTTCAAGCGCGAGCACGAATTCATCGTCTTTGTCGTGCGCTTCACTGTCGCCGCCAGATTTGGCTTTGGCCTGGTCTTCAAAGCGCCCTGCCTGATCTATGGGGTCCACAAGCTCGCTGTAGGCATTCACGATTTCCCAGCCACCCACCACCAACTGGAACCTGTCCACCACATCGGGGTTCTCGTCGTTGCGGCGGGCAAGCGGCGAGAGGTCTATGGGGTGCTTGGTAATGAAGGTCGGAGCTACGATCTTGGGACGGCTGACCTTCTTGTACAGCTGGTCGATCAAATTGCCGCGGCCCAAGTTGGACACATCCACTTCCAACTGAATCCCCGCCTTCTTCATGGCTGCACGCAGGCTATCGGCGGTTTTGTGCTGTTCGAAATCTATGCCGCAGTCGCGCTCAATCACCTCGCGAATGCTCAGCACCGGCCATGTGCCGCCAAAATCAACATCTACGGGTTTGCCGTCGCGGCCGGGGATTGTGGCCTTGGTTGTGCCGCGCGTCTTCATGAGCAACTCCTTCAGCATTTCCTCGGTAAAACGCATGTTGTCTTCGTAATCCCAGTATGCGGCGTAGTGCTCGCACATGGTGAATTCCTGCAGGTGGCTGGGGTCCATCCCTTCGTTGCGGAAGACGGGACCTAAGCTGAACGTGCGATCGAATCCTCCTACAAGACATTCCTTCTGATGTGTTTCCAGGGCGATGCGCAGGTACACATCTAAATCCAGGGCGTTGTGATGCGTAACGAACGGCGCTGCCAGAGCGCCGGAAGCGGAATTTACCAATACCGGGATATCCACCTCGGTAAAACCATGCTTCCAGTAAAACTCGCGCATGGCGCGAATGAATGCCGATCGGAACGTCATGCGGTCGAATGTTTCCCTATTGCTGGTCAAATCCAAATAGCGTTGTCGATACGCCGTCTCCCGGTCGCTTAAGCCATGCCATTTTTCTGGTAGCGGCCTGAGCGTTTTGCTCAGCATGTGCCAGTGCTTTACCTGAATTGTCGGCTCACCCTTTTTGGTGGTAAACCGCGTTCCTTCCACGCCGATAAAGTCTCCCAAGTCGATCATCTTCATTGCCAATGCGTATTCATCGGCTCCGATTTCCTCTTTATTCAGCGCAATCTGCATGCGACCCGTATGGTCTTGCAGCGTGGCAAAGGTCAATTTGCCCATATCGCGAAACAGCATCACGCGGCCAGCCATCTTTACCTCTTCGCCTTCTTTCAGTCCTGCGCCTTTGGCAAGCTCGTGGGTACGGTCGAATTTTGGCGCGTACGGATTGCGGCCAATCTTACGTAGTTCTGCGACTTTGTCGCGGCGGAAGTCTTCCATGCGCGGCGGATGATAGCGCTTTGGAAGGCTTTTTGCGAATACGGTCTATCTAGTAAATCTTCACGTACCAGGCCTGTGCGATCATCGGGAAAATCCACAACCCGATTAAGAAGAACTGCGCGGCAAGGTTGAATCCTGCGGTAATCCACAGAATTTCCGGGCGCGTCTTTGTGGTCTTCGACAGCATAGAGAAAGAGAAAAGAATCGTATTAGTATAGCAGAAAACATGTCTGTACGCACCTGCCCGTGCGCGGTGCTGGACTGAACACCTCCTTGGTTCAAGAATCCTGACGATTTCTGTTGACTCGATGTTTTGGCATCTGTACAGTGCGTCGGCTTTCGGTCTTCGAAAGCACCTGTGTTCCCGTCCGAGGCTGCGCTGCAAAGCGCTTCCACACGGATCCGATGGAACCTCCATGGTTTCTCTCCGTCACTTTGTTCTCATGCCTCTTGGTGTGATTGCCCGCAAAATCGGCATGTCTCGTATGTTCCTCGCTACTGGGGAACAGGTCGCCGTAACGTACCTTAAGGTGCAGGACAACACGATTGTCCGCACCAAGACTAAGGAGAAGGATGGTTACGATGCCATCGTCCTGGGTGTTGATGAAGATGTCATGAAGACACGCAAGGGCAAGGAACTTAAGTCCATGCGCAACCAGAAGGAATTCCAGGTTGAGAAGCTCGACAACCTCTCCAAAGGAGGTACCGTCGACGTTTCTGTCGCTCCAGAAGGAAGCCTTGTCACCATCACCGGTATCGGTAAAGGAAAGGGTTTCCAGGGTGTAATGAAGCGCTGGCACTTTGCTGGTGGTCCTGCAACCCACGGTTCGCACTTTAAGCGCGAGCCGGGTTCCGTAGGTATGCGTACCTGGCCGGGCCGCATTCATGCCGGTAAGAAGATGGCCGGTCGCATGGGTGGAGCAACTGTTACCATTAAGAACCGTCCAGTCGTCGTTTCCGACGCCAAGGAGAAGGTGTTGGGTATTCAGGGCGCTGTCCCTGGCCCCAACGGTGCAATTGTGTACGTCACTGTTCAGGCAGGTCACACCGGCGTTTCGCCGAAGAAGGCCGCCGCTGCCGCTACCGCTAAGAAGAAGTAACCATGAAAACCGATCTCTTTTCCGCCACCGGCACCAAGAGCGGCTCCATCGAGCTGCCAGCTTCGCTTTTCGGCGCTCCCATCCGCCAGGGTCTTATGCACCTTGCGTTGGTTCGCCAGCAGAGCAACCGCCGTACCCCTATCGCCCACGTAAAGCACCGCGGCGAGATTGTGGGTTCTACCAAGAAGGTATACCAACAGAAGGGAACCGGCCGCGCCCGCCGCGGTCCCATCCGCAGCCCGCTCATGCGTGGAGGTGGAAAGGCATTCGGTCCCCGCAACGAGGCAAATTTCACCAAGAACATGCCGCGCGAAATGCGTCGCGCAGCTCTGCTTTCCTGTCTTTCTTGGCAGGCAAAGAACGGCGGAGTTGTGGCTTTGGAAAGCTATCCTGATGAAGTAAAGACCAAGAAGTTCGCCGCACTGGTTGCCAAGCTTCCCAAGCACGAGGGTCGCAAGGTGCTTGTCGTGTTGCCTGCCCACCACCGCGGTGTCGAAATGTCCGCACGCAACATCCCAAACGTCAAGACTCTGCTTGCAGGTTACTTGAACCCCGAGGATGTACTGGGCTCCAAGCTCGTGGTGTTCATGGTCGATGCCATCAAGGTAGCCGAGCAGGTCTTCGGTACCCGCAAGGCCCGCAAAGTTTCCGAGGAAGCAGTCGCAGAGAAGGCCGAAGCAACCGAGAAGCCGGCAAAGAAGGCCGCAAAGCCAAAGGCCGCCAAGAAGCCCGCAACCAAGAAAGCTCCTGCAAAGAAGTCCTCTTCCGCCGCTAAGTAATGGAACTCTCCCGCGTCATCCTCGGCCCCGTCGTGACTGAGAAGGCAGAACGCCTGAAGGCTCAGCACACCTACACGCTGCGTGTAGCCGGTCAGGCTACTAAGATCGATGTGAAGAACGCCCTGCGCAAGTACTACGACGTCGATGTCGATTCCGTGCGCGTGCTCAACACCGTCCCCAAGCGCCGCTTGGTTGGTGCCGGCATCGTCATGGAGAAGCGCCACCGCAACAAGCACATGATCGTCCGTTTGACCAAGAAGAGTAAGCCCCTTGATCTCGCTGCCTTCAAGTCTTCCTAAGCACCATGCCAGTTATCCAGCAGAAACCAACGACGCCAGGACGACGACAGATGTCGATCGCAGACTTCTCGATGCTCACCAAGAAGCGCCCCGAGAAGCGCTTGGTTGTCGGTAAGCAGCGCACCAACGGCCGCAACAACTTGGGCCGTGTGACCGTCCGCCACCGTGGCGGAGGACACAAGCGCCTGCTGCGCACCGTAGACTTCCGCCAGAACGACAAGCAGAACATCGTAGGTCGCGTTGCGGCATTGGAATACGATCCAGGCCGTTCCGCGTACATCGCTCTCATCCACTACGTGGACGGCGACAAGCGCTACATCTTGGCACCGGATGGCATGAAGCCAGGTGATGAAGTCGTCTGTGCAGAGCGCACCAAGGTAAAGCCCGGTAACCGCATGCGCTTGGAGCACGTTCCGGTGGGGTACAAGATTTACAACGTCGAACTGCAAATTGGCAAGGGAGGCCAGATTGTCCGCTCCGCAGGCGCAAGCGCCGTGCTGGTGGGCTTGGATGGCGACCATGCAATTCTGCAGCTTCCAAGCGGCGAAATGCGCAAGGTTCGCACCGAGTGCTACGCCTCCATCGGTACCGTTAGCAACCCCGACCACCACCTCATTTCTATCGGCAAGGCTGGCCGCAACCGCTGGCTCGGAAAGAAGCCGGAAGTTCTCGGTAAGTCCATGAACGCCGTAGATCACCCGCACGGTGGTGGTGAAGGCCACTCTCCCATCGGTCTCAAGTTCCGCAAGACTCCTTGGGGCAAGCCGGCCATGGGTGTAAAGACCCGCCGCAAGCACCGCCCGGGTGCCGACCTCATCATCCGTCGTCGCGCCAAGAAGAAGCGCAACAAGTAGTATTCTTTTCCCTCTCTGCATGCTGCTCGCACGCAACAACCGTTCATCCCGCATCTACCAGATTATCCTCCCGCTTATCGCCATTGCCGTGGTGCTTACCACCACCGCTCTCTAATCCTAGCCACCCATGACTCGCTCGCTCAAGAAAGGCCCGTATGTCGACGCAAAGCTCCTGAAGAAGGTCATGAAAATGATCGAAAAGCAGGAGAAGAAGATCATTAAGACGTGGGCGCGCGACTGTGACATTCCGCCGGAGTTCGTCGGCTTTACCTTCGCCGTCCACAATGGCAAGGAATTCCTGCCGGTCTACGTCACGGAGCAAATGGTCGGTCACAAGCTCGGTGAATTCTCCTGGACCACCAAGTTCAAGGGCCACGGTGGCAAGATGACCAAGGCAGCCGATGCCGCATCTGCCGGAAAGGCAGCCGCTGCAGCCGCAGCCGTACAAGCTCCAGCCAAGTAATCCCCTCCTCATTTAGTCTCCCATGCAAGCGCACCTCCGCTCCACCCGGCTCGCCCCCAAGAAGGCTAACCTTATGGCCAAGATGGTCCGTGGGCTTACGGTGCCCGACGCCATGGAACTGCTGCGCAACACCAGCAAGAAGAGTGCGCGTCTGTTCGAGGGCGTCCTGCGTTCGGCTATTGCCAACGCTCAGCACAACTACAAGCAAGATCCCCAAGGTATGGTCTTAAAGACCGTCATGGTGAACAAGGGCATGTATTACCGCCGCGGTACTCCTATGGCTCGCGGTCGCGTCCGCCCGCTCAAGAAGTTCCTCTGTCACATCACCATTGAGCTCGGCTACCCCGAGGTTCCCGGTACCAAGAAGGACAAGAAGACCGATCAAACTGCTTCCAAGACAGTGAAGAATGCTGTACAAGATGCCGGTTCGGCTCCCAAGGCCGCTACCAAGGCAGCCAAGCCCGCCGCTAAGAAATCTACGAAATCTTCTTCCAAAGCTTCCTAACCATGGGACAGAAAGTTAACCCCAACGGCTTCCGCATCGGCATGACGCACAGTTGGCCGAGCACCTGGTTTGCTACCAAGAACAAGTTCCGCGACCAGTTCCTGGCCGACACGCGCATCCGCCGCTTCCTCAACAAGAAGTTCAAAGAGGCAGGCATCAGCTCCATCGAGCTGGATCGCGGCAAGAAAACTTCCGTGCTCATCAACACCAGCAAGCCGGGCGTTATTATCGGCAAGCAGGGTGCTGCTATCGAAGAGCTTCGCAAGGAGTTGGAGCAGAAGTTCGGTGGCTCGTTCGAGGTCAACGTGCACGAAGTGCGCAACGCAGATGCCGATGCCATGTGCATTGCCGAGAACATTCAGGGTCAAATTGAGCGCCGTATGCCGTACCGCCGTGCTTGCAAGATGGCTATGGAGAAGGCGATGCAGGCAGGTGCTGTCGGTATCAAGATTGGCGTTTCTGGTCGCTTGAATGGCGCAGAAATCGCCCGCACGGATAGCTTCAAGGAAGGTAACGTTCCACTGCAAACACTCCGCGCAAACATCCAGTTTGCAACTCGCCATGCCGTTACCACCTACGGAACCATCGGTGTGCAGGTATGGGTATACAAGGGAATGGTCTTCAAGAAAGTCCGTGACGTGAAGTCTCCGGCTCTTACCTCGCTTCCTCCAGACGCGTAATCGCGATTCCTCCTAAGCCATGCTGCAACCAGCTCGCACCAAATACCGGAAGATGCACCGCGGCCGCGGCCAGTTCGCTGGCAAGGCTACCCGCTGCGCAACGCTCGCATTCGGCTCCTATGGCTTAAAGGCCCAGGAAGCCGGCGAAATCACGGCTCGTCAGCTGGAAGCAGCACGCCGTGCCATGACGCACGAGGTTGCCCGCGGAGGAAAGATTTGGATTCGTATTTTCCCGCACAAGGCCATCACGCGAAAGTCGCCTGAGGTGCCCATGGGTGCCGGTAAGGGTTCCGTTGAATTTTACGCTGCCGTGGTAAAGCCGGGCACCATTCTGTTCGAAATGGATGGTCTGCCAGAGGCCGTTGCCAAGGAAGCCTTCCGCCTTGCCGCTCACAAGTTGCCGGTCGAGACCAAGTTTATCCAGAGCCATAAGAAACACGCCGCATGAAGACTTCTGTTGTCATCAAAGAGCTGGAGCGCATGACGCCCACCGAACTTGAGCGCGAGCTCAAGCTCAAGCGTGCCGAAGCTGCTGCCCAGCGTATGGGTCTGGAAATGCAAAGCGGCAAGGACAGCGCGAAGTACAAGGCGCTCCGCAAGGACATTGCTCGCATGACCATGGTGCTGACTGGCATGAACAAAAAGCCAGCCACCGCCGCCAAAATGTCTGACAAAACCGCTTCCAAAGTTGAGAAGAATCCTGTACAAGATTCCGGCTCTGCCAAGAAGAAGACGGCAAAGACTTCCACCCCCAAGAAGAAATCCGCTTAATTTTCACTAGCACTCCTCCCTTTTTCCACCCGTGCGTACCAAGACTGGAACCATCACATCGGCCAAGATGCAGAACACCGTTGTTGTAACGGTTCACCGCTACGTGATGCACGCCAAGTACGGCAAGCGTTACCGCGTCAGCAAGAAGTTCATGGCTGACACCAACGGTCATGCCGGCCTGGCAGCAGGTGACGAAGTCGTGATTACCGAATGCCGCCCGCTGTCGAAGAACAAGTGCTTCAAAGTGACCGAGATCAAGAACAAGGCAATTGTTACTGCATCGATCAAAGAAGAGGATGTGGAGAAGAACGTAAAGCGCGACCACCGTGACTCCTTGGCCAAGAAGGCCGATTCCGCTGCCAAAGCCTAACCATGATCCAAGCTCAGACCATCCTCAACGTAGCCGATAACACTGGTGCCAAGTCCTGCATGTGCATCAAGGTTCTCGGTGGTAGCCGCCGGCGCTATGCCGCCATCGGCGACATCATTGTTGTAGCCATCAAGACTGCCGCTCCTCGCGGCACGGTGAAGAAGAAGGCCGTGGAGCGTGCCGTGATCGTGCGCACCAAGTTCACGCACAAGCGCAAGGATGGCAGTGCAATCCGCTTCGACGACAACGCTTGCGTCATCATCGACGCAAACAAGGAACCCAAAGGCACTCGCGTATTCGGCCCCGTGGCCCGCGAACTGCGAGCAGCCGGTTACCAGAAAATTATTTCTCAAGCTCCAGACGTTCTCTAAGCATCCCATGAAACTCTCGCAGGGCGACACCGTCCAAGTTATCTCCGGCAAAGACAAGGGCAAGCGCGGCACCATCATGCGCGTGCTCAAGGACCAGAACCGCGTCATCGTTTCCGGCGTGAACATGGTCACCAAGCACGTTCGCAAGACCCAGAACGAGGCCGGAAAGAAGCTGCAGTTCGAGCGCTCCATCTCGGCCAGCAACGTCATGATTATCGACCCCAAGACGAACAAGCCAACGCGTATCGGTTACCAGATCGATGCCAAGACCGGCGCCAAGGCTCGTATCGCCAAGGGCAGCAAGACCGTTATCGGTCGGACCAAAGTAGAGGCTCCCAAGGCCAAGCAGGCTCCCGCAAGCAGCTCCAAGGCTCCTGACAAGGAAGCAGCTCCGGCCAAGAAAGCTCCGTTCTGGAAGAAGATGGGCGGAGGTGCTGCTGCAGCTGGTGACAATGCGCAATCATCCGGCAAAGCCGAGAGCGGCCCGGCAACTTCTACGCCTGGTCACACCCGTTCCGCAGGTCGCGGTTCCTAACCTTAACTCTCCATGTCCTTCGTCCCTCTCCAACAGCGGCTCAAGACCGATATCGCGAAGTCCCTCATGGACGAGCTGAAGATTAAGAATGTCAACGCGCTCCCGAAGATCACCAAGGTGGTCATCAACGTAGGTTTGAGCCAGAAGAAGTACTCCGCCAAGGATATCCAGGCCTTCATTGCCGACCAGATCGCCGTGATTGCCTGCCAGCGCCCGTCGGTACGCCGCTCGCGCAAGTCCATCAGCAACTTCAACATCCGCGAGAACATGATTGTTGGTATGGCTGTAACACTGCGCGGCAAGAACATGTACAACTTCCTCGATCGTTTGGTTCACTACGTTCTGCCTCGCATCCGCGACTTCCGTGGCATTCCCACCAAGCTCGACGGACGCGGAAACCTTGCCATCGCCATTACGGACCAGTCCATCTTCCCGGAACTGCCTGCCCCAGACGCTAACAAGATCTTCGGCATGCAGATCCAGATCACCACGAACGCCGGTGACGACACCAAGGGAATGGCTCTGCTCAAGCGCGTTGGTATCCCGTTCCGCCGCCCCGCACGCGGCAGCGTTGAAAAAGCCAAGTAATTCCTGCATACTCTTAAGCCCTTTCTCGATTTACCCTCCTCCATGACCCGCCTTGCACTCGTCAACAAGCAGAAGAAGAAACTCGCCGAATACTTAAAGGCGAAGGCTGCAGGCAAGAAGCCGAAGTTCCCCACGCGCATTTACAACCGCTGCCAGCTCTGCGACCGTCGCCACGGCTACATTCGTTTCTTTGGCGCCTGCCGCATCTGCGTCCGTGAGCTCGCCTGCAACGGCGAAATCCCGGGTCTCAAAAAGTCTTCCTGGTAATTCTCACCCATCATGTCTCTCACTGATCCAATCGCCGATCTTCTCACGCGCATCCGCAATGCGCAGCATGGCCGTCGCCCGGACTGCACTGTGTCCTACTCCAAGATCAAGGAGGCCATCTGCAAGCTCCTGCAAGAACGCGGTTACATGTCCTCCGTAGAGGTAGTAGGTGAGGGGTACCGCCGCCAGTTGGTTCTGACCTTCAACCCAGACAAGCCGTTCATTGCAATCGACCGCGTGTCCACCCCGGGTGGACGTCGCTACACGGGTGCCGAAGGCCTGCGCAAGGTTCTGCGCGGCAATAGCTACGCAATCGTCTCCACCAGCCAGGGCCTCATGACCGACAAGGAAGCCCGCAAGCGCAAAATCGGCGGCGAAGTTCTCTGTACGTTCTCCTAAAGCCCCCACTCCCATGTCCCGCATTGGTGCCAAATCCATCGAAGTTCCGTCCAGCGTCACCGTTGAGGTGAAGGACGGCGTCGTGCATGTCAAAAACAGCAAGGGTTCGTTGCAGTACAAACTGCAGCCCCAGGTTACCGTGGAAGCAAAAGACGGGAAGGTGTTTGTGAAGCGCTCCGTGGACACCGCAGAAGCAAAGGCATACCACGGTCTGGCTCGCAGCCTTATTGCAAACATGATCAAAGGCGCCGCATCCGGCCACGAGAAGAAGCTGGAAATCGTTGGTGTCGGTTACAAGGTACAGCCCAAGGGCAAGGTACTTGTGCTGAGCCTGGGCTTCTCCCACACTGTCGACTTCCCGCTTCCCGAAGGCATCGAGGCCGTTCAAGATGAGAAAAACAAGAACATGCTCACCATCAAGGGCATGGACAAGCAGCTCGTTGGCCAAGTTGCCGCCAACCTGCGCAGCCTGCGACCGCCCGAGCCGTACAAGGGCAAGGGTATCCGCTACGCCGATGAACACGTTCGCCGCAAGCCCGGTAAGGCTGCCGTTACTAAGGCCGCCGCCGCGTAATTCCCTCCTCTCCCGTGAAAGCTACCAAGCACTCCCGCCGGCTCGCCCGCAAGCAGCGCATCCGCGCTCGCGTTATCGGTACGGCCACCCGTCCGCGTCTGACCGTATACTGCTCGCTTACGACTATTTACGCGCAGTTGGTAGACGATACCGCAGGCAAGACCATTGCCGCCGCTTCCTCCAAGGAGGCCAAGTCCAAGTCCAAGAACGTGGAGGCTGCCACCAAGGTAGGCGAGCTGATTGCCAAGAAGGCCAAGGACGCCAAGATCACCGCTATCGTTTTCGACCGCAACGGTCGTCGCTACCATGGCCGCGTCAAGGCGTTGGCCGATGCCGCCCGCAAGAGCGGTCTTACGTTCTAATTCTCCCGCATTCCGTTACCCATGACTGCAAAGACCTCCAAGCCCGATCGCAAGCGCAATGACCGCGGACGCCGTGGCCAGCGCGAACCAAGCGAATTCGAAGATGCAACGCTGTCGGTAGACCGCGTTACTCGTGTCGTGAAGGGTGGTCGTCGCATGCGTTTCCGCGCTGTAGTTGTGTTGGGTAACAAGAAGGGCAAGGTAGGTTTGGGTACCGGCAAGGCTGCAGAAGTCCAGGCTGCCGTGCAGAAGGCACAGCGTGCAGCACGCCGTGCCATGATCATTGTCCCCATGAATGGTGAAACCATCACGCACCAGGTCGATGTGAAGCACAAGGCTGCCAAGTTGCGCCTGATGCCGGCATCCAAGGGTACCGGTATCATTGCCGGAGGCCCGCTGCGCGTTATTTTGGACCTTGCTGGCGTGAAGGACGTGCTGGCTAAGCGCTTCGGTACCGATAACAAGCTGGTACAGGCTCAGGCTGCCATGTTGGCTCTCCGCCAACTCCGCCCCGGCCGTGCCGCAGCACCTGCAGCCGCTACTGCTGCTCCAACCGATGTTCCAGGACACCCAGAAGCCAACCTGAACGTGAAAGTTGTGAAGAAGAGCGACATCGACGCCAAGGAGGCTGCCCGCAAGAAGATCGGCAGCGTGGAGGCGTAGGCTTCATTCTCATGACTCTCTAAAACGGCCTTCGGGCCGTTTTTGTTTATCTACTGATGTGCAGGCGCTGTGCAACGCGTATACTGCAAAACATGAAGACCGCACTCGTAGTCATTGCCCGCCAGGGGTACCAGGATGTAGAGCTAGATGGCACACTCAAGGCGCTGAAGGCGCATGGCTTCAAAGTGCAGCTGGGCAGCACGGTTGCAGGCCCGTGTACTGGCAAATTCGGCGGTACCCAGCAGGCGGAAATCGCACTCAAAGATGTCGATGTTTCGGCATATGACCGCGTGGCATTTATCGGCGGACCCGGAGCGTTGGTCCTTGCGGAGAATGCCGATGCGCTCAGAATTGCCAAGGAGGCGACCAAAGCAGGCATGGTGCTTGGTGCAATTTGCATTGCTCCGGTCATTCTTGCCAAGGCCGGCGTCGTGCGTGGCAAGCAAGCAACCGTATGGGATAGCAAAGGCGAGCAAATTGCCATCTTACAGGGCGCTGGAGCGCAGTACACGGGCAGCGACGTCACGGTTGACGGCATGCTTGTGACAGGGAACGGCCCTCACGCCGCAGAAGAATTCGGCAAGGTGTTCGCCACACTCAGTGCCTCATAAAAAGGCGTATCTTTCGATACGCCTTGTCACGATCTCCGTGCCTACTTGGCCATGGCCAGCGATGGCAGCGTACTTGCACTGCTCTTCCCGAAGACTTCCAAGGCCCGCTCGGTGTCGTCTACGGAAATGTAGACCGTAGCTTCCTTGCCGTTGGTTGTGGAGTAAATCTCATTGATGTTCAGCTGTGCGCCGGCACACAGTCGTGCCACCTGCGCTATGGCCCCAGGCTTGTTCTTGAGCTTAAAGGCAAGCATGGTCGTGGTGGTGACGTCGCCAAGCGGCTGCAGCATGATTTTGGCTGTTTCCGGATCGTCGGCAACCAAGTGCAGTACCGATGTATCCACTCCCTCGGTGCAGAACAGCGCCTCAATGTTTACATCGGCCGAACGCAGCAAATCGCAGAGCTTTGCGAGCATGCCAGGACCGTTGGGCAACGTAACGTTGATCTGGGTCGCGGTGGTCATACGAGTGGGGGAATGGTGCGGCAAGAATTCTTCAAGGCGCCCCGGTGCCGCTAGAGGTCGGGGGCGTTAGTGGGTTGGAGAGTGAGAGTTCACTTACGCGCCAACGCCGCCCGATACCTGCATAAAGCAGGTGCGGAGGTGGTAGGCCTTAATCCAAAGCGTGGTGAACATGTGCGTTCATTATCAGGATTTTTCTCAATTTGGCAAGTGCAATAACTCAATATGGTCTATTTGCCTCTTTCGGAGCATATTTCGCATGTATCAATCGTTTGTATACAGTCGATGGCGTTGTACGGTACGACATCTCGTATCTCGTTGCACTTTTCCCTTTACGCGGCGCCGTCTTCTCCCTATCCTACATGCCCGTTGGACGCGCACGGCGCTTCTTCGCGCCAGTCGCCCCCGGGTTTACCCTGTCTTTCCCTCACGAAAGTATGTTGCACACCATCAAGCCCTACCACGGTGCCAAGAGCACATTCAAGCGCGTTGCGCGCGGTAATGGTTCCGGCAAAGGAACAACCGCCGGCCGCGGTACCAAGGGTCAGCAATCCCGCGTCGGCAAAGGACGCCGCCCGGGTTTCGAAGGAGGTCAGACCCCGCTTATTCGTCGCCAGCCCAAGCTGGGTGGGTTCACCAACCCATCGCGCGTGAATTACGAAGTACTGAACGTCGATATGCTAGAGAAGCTGCCTGCAGGTTCCTACGATGCAGCAGCACTGCGCTCGGCCAAGCTGCTCAAGACGTCGCTGCCGGTGAAGTTGCTCGGCCGCGGCCAACTGACCAAGAAGTACACCCTCACCGTTCATGCAGCATCCAAGAGCGCCAAGGCGCTAGTGGAGAAGGCTGGCGGTTCTTTGACCATCGTTCGCTAATACTGCCGTGTTTACCTACCTCAAACAGCTCTGGCGCTCTCCGGATCTCCGCAAGCGCATCGTCTTTACCCTGGGGATGTTGATTGCCTACCGCATCGCGTCTCACATTGCCGTTCCCGGCGCAGATCGTCAGCTGCTTGCTGACTTCGTGCAGCGCGGAGGAGCCGGCGATGCACTGGGTATCTTCGCTGCTCTCACGGGTGGTTCCTTGGAAAGCTTTTCCGTCGTGATGTTGGGTTTGTCGCCGTACATCAACGCTTCCATCATCCTGCAGTTGTGCACCGTCATCTTCCCCAAGCTCGAGGAGCTGAGCAAAGAGGGCGTGCAAGGTCAGCAGAAGATCAACACGTACACGCGTTGGCTTTCCATCGTACTTGCGTTCATCCAGAGCTACGGGTTCTTGATCCTGCTCAACCAGGGCGGTAGCGGACAAATCGTTCCGTTAAGTTTCCCGCAGGTGTTGGTGCCCATGCTCATGGTATCCGCAGGCTGTGTCTTCGTGATGTGGGTAGGCGAGCTGATTACCGAGAAGGGTATTGGCAACGGTATTTCGCTCCTCATCTTCACGGGGATCGTTGCTGGCATGCCAGGAACCGTTACTACCATGTACTACGCCGGACAGGAGAAGCTGAGCGCGTTCTACTTCTTCCTGGTTGTGTCTTTGGCCTTATTGGTCGCCGTGGTGCTGTTTACCGACGCTCACCGCGCCTTGCCACTTACCTACGCCAACCAGGGCGCAGGACGCGGCGTAAAGGGCACCATGCCCATTCGCTTGAACCAGGCGGGCATGATTCCGATCATCTTTGCCGTCTCGCTCATCACCTTCCCCGGCATTATTGCTCAGTTCCTGCAGACTGCACCGCGCTTTGCAGGTGTCGTGGACTTCATCAACACGCATCTGAATGCACAGAGTCCTTCTTGGATTTACATTATCGCCTACTTCCTGCTTGTCATTGCCTTCACATTCTTCTACGTGTCGGTCACCTTTAAGCCTGACGATGTTGCCGAGAACATTCAGAAGCGCGGCGGGTTCATTCCCGGTGTGCGCCCAGGCAAGCAGACTGCGGAGATGCTGGCACGCACCAGCAACCGCCTAAACCTGTGGGGCGGCATCTTCCTTGGCATTGTTGCCATCATTCCGCTTATCTTCACCAAGTATTCCACGCTCAGCTCCAGAGACCTTATCGTATCCGGTTCGGGTCTGATCATCATCGTTGGCGTTATTTTGGAACTCATTCGCCAAATCAACGCCCAGATGTTGGCCCACGACTACGACAAGCTGGTCTAGCCTGTCGTGCCGACAACCTGGTAGGGTGCGAGGTATGGATATTGTATTCTTCGGTATACAGGGCTCTGGAAAAGGCACGCAGGCCAAGCGGCTCGCCAAGGAGTTTGGCTACGATATTTTTGAGGCAGGAGGGGAGCTGCGTGCCATAGCCGCATCGGGTTCGCCATTGGGTAAAACGGTCCAATCGTACATAGACCAAGGACACTTGGTGCCGCATGAGATCATCATGCAGGTAGTACAAGCAGCCATCGCAAAGCGCAGCAAGAATCAGAAGATCTTGTTTGATGGCATACCAAGAGACAGCGACCAGCAGAAGGATTTCGATGCGGTTATGGCCAAAGAAGGGCGTGAATTCCGTTGTGTCGAGTTCCTCTTGGACCCTGAAGAGGCCACAAAACGCATTCTAGGGCGAGCTAAAGCCGAAGGGCGTGCCGACGATGCCGATTTGGCCATTATTTCCCGGCGCATGGCAACCTTTGCTCAAAAGACGCGTCCAGTCATCGAGAAGTACGCTAAGGCAGGTAAAATGGCTTCTATTCCAGCAGATAAAGGGATAGACGAAGTGTATGTACAGTTAACTAGCCTTGTCAGATCGTGGTGAAAACCCCGGTTCCGGGTTTGCATAAGTCAAGCTAGGCCATTATCTTTGGCGCGAACCAGGATAATTGACTTATTTATTTTATATTTTCTAATATAATTTATGGGTCTGAATCAGATACAACACGGTGCTGAACTGAATGGTGCGGCCAAGTATCTGCCGCGCCTGCTCACTGCTGCTGGGCGTCCGGGTGCCGGCAAGGATACCAACGCGAATCCTGTAGCTGAAGGCCTAGGCTATGAATTGCTGCGAACCAGTTCGTTGTTGAAGGCATATGCCGGTGCATTCCCTGACACGCCAGATGGCATCGCTGTTACCAAGGCGATGACTACCGGAAAACTTGCGCCAGATGATGTCACAGCAAACGTTGTAGCGCCTCAACTTGTTACGAAGTTGGAAGTTGCCAAAGTTATGCCAAATGGCTTCCCTCGTTCCAAAGTACAATACGATATTTTCCGACGCATCTTGAACGAGCAGGGCATTGATGATGATTACTGCTTGTTCTTCGATATACCTGAAGACTTGGCAACCGAACGTATTCTCGCCGGGAATCGTGGGCGCCCAGACGATAAGCCGGAGGTCGTTGCGGATCGCATGAAGGAGTATGACGAGTTCACGCGTCCTGTTATTGATGCATACGGTGAAGTTGGTCGTTTGTTGACCATTTCTATTACCGATCCAAGAGAAACTCCAGAGCAGGTCCAGGCCCGCGTTCGCGCAGCAATCACTGCGGTTGCGTTTAGTCGCGCCGAGCTACTTGGCACCAACATCGCAGATGAGCCATTAATACACCGCCAGAACGGGCAGCATAGCAATGTCGTCAGTACCAGCTTGCGGGGCTAGCCGTCTTCGAGGATGCTGTAGGCAATGCCGTATTCCGATCGATTCCAACTTTTCACGCCAAAGCAGATCGCGTCTCTCCGAACGGGTGGCGCGATTTTGCGAGACTGCCTAAAACATGTAGCGGCGCAGGTGAAGCCAGGCATCACCACCGGCGAGTTAGACCGTATTGCGGAGCAATTCATTCTGGAACGCGGCGGAAAGCCCGCGTTTAAGGGCTACCATGGTTTTCCGGCTACGCTGTGCATTTCGGTCAATGACGTAGTGGTGCATGGCATTCCGGGGCCGCTCGTCATCAAGCCTGGAGACATTGTTTCGCTGGATGGCGGGGTCATTTACGACAAGCTGTATACCGATGCCTGCGTCACCGTGCCGGTAGGAAACGTTGGGGCCAAGATGCAGACGTTTCTCGATGTCACTTCCTCCGCCCTGGAGGATGTAATAAAGCAGGTGGTAAAGCCAGGAGCGCGTATTGGCGATATTTCTTCGTTTCTGGAGCGCCGATTGGAAGCCGGCGGCTACACGGTGGTACGCCAGCTCACCGGACACGGCCTTGGCAGCACGTTGCACCAGTATCCCGATGTCCCCAACTTCGGCACTGCCGGAGAGGGGCCCGTGCTGCCGCTGCATACCATCATTGCCATAGAACCCATTGCATCGCTACGAAGCGGCCACATTGTTACCGACGATGACAACTGGACCATTCGCACCGTAGATGGCTCCTGGGCGTGCCACTTCGAGCACACGGTGCTTACTACCGAGGAGGGGTGCGAAATCATCGCCTAACACAAACCAAGGCCGGAGAACCGGCCTTGGGGTGTAAGTTGCCTGTATGAATTGCGGTCTTACCGTGTGCGGCGAGTGCCACGACCCACGGTAATGGTGCAGGTGCGGGTGCCGACGGTGACGTCGTAGGTGGCATCGGTAACGTCGTTGCGGTCGATGACAACCTCGTGCGTCGTGTCGTTGCGGGTGATTTTGGGGAAGCCTGCAACGTCCAAGTTGGCAAAGCGTGCCACGTCCTGCGTTGTGCCGCCGGGGCCGCGCTTCTGAATGCGGATAGCCTCGTAGCGGTTGATGGTCAGGCGCTCCTGCGGGTTGGCCCGGGAAATGCGCTTGTCCTGCAACTGCGTAATGTTGTTGGCGGCTTCTACGTTCTTGCGCGCCTCCTCGAGCGGCTTGCTCAGGTCCTCCAGAATCTTGGTAATTTCGTTGCCGCGTCCGGTGACTTCGGTGCGGTAGGCATCCGAGCCGCCGAAGGGCAGCGTGCGGATGTGCGCGCCCTCTTCGTTTAGTGCCTTCACGTATGCCTCCAGCTTCTGGACCTTGTCGCGCCAGTTGGTGATATCGCCCTCCGGAGGAGTGTTGGTGCTGGCAGCCTCGGCAGCGCCGCGTACTTTGGCCGTGGCCTCGGTGCGTGCAGTGCGGGTTTCCTGGAAGTTTAAGAGTGCCTGAGAAATGCTCTTTTCCTGCTCGACGGTCTCGCGGGTCTTGTTCAGCGTCTGAATGCGCTCGTCATAGCGCATCATTGCGCCGTCTGGCGGATCGGTCGGCGGGTACTTCATATCACCCTCCTCCTTCAAGTGCTTCAGTTCGGCATCAATGGCATCCAAGTACTGCTGTGCAGTGGTCACCTCGCTATCGAAGTCATCGTGTCCGGTTGCAACAGTGCGCAGCGTTTCGGCCGTAATGGTTTCACCCTGCAGACGCGTGGCTTCGCGGTCGAAGACGAGGCGTTGCGCGTTCTTGAGAGCCTCTTCTACACGCGGCAGCTCGGTCTGCATGCGCTTGATTTCGCCTTCTACAACGGTCTTACGGTCAGTGACAGCAGTCTTCTGCGTATCGGTTGCGCCCTCTTGCGCCTGGCTGTCGTCGAAGGTGTTTAGGTAGCCCTGTTCAGGCAGAAGACGAGTGTTGAGGTAGCGCTCAGATGCACTCACCTTTGCCTGCCACTCGGTCACTGCTGCAGCATCGGTTGGGTCTGCAGGAATATTCTCAAGTTCGGCAACCGACTCTCCTTCGTATGTATCGGCATTGTCGCGGAATTCCTTGAATGCCTTGAACTTCTCCAGGAGCTGCTCGGCTTCATTCAGTAGCTTGCCGTCGCCATTCAATTCATCGTAGCGCTCGTCCCAGGTATCGAAGCGGTCGTCGCCGCCTTCCTTGGTGTCCTCCAGATCGGTTCGGCCTTCCAAGTGGTCGCGTTCGGCGGTAAGGGCGTCGACATGCTTCTGCAGCAGATCGATCTTCTCCTCGGTGTTTTCCGGGTCGCCGTCTTCCCACGATGCGGTGCTGTCGGAGTCCGCCTTCAGCTCGGCCCAATCTTCATCGAACTTCTGGCGCTTGGCCTCGCGCAAGCCTTCTTCCACACGCGGGATCTCCACGCCAACCATGTTGCACTGCTCGCCGACCACGTATGCCAACTCATCGGCAATGTCTTCGCGCTGGTTATCGGTCGCGCCCTCGTAGGCAATGGTGTCCTCGGTGAAGGTGTCCAAGTGACCCTTCTCATTGCCCAGCTGCACCTCGTAGTTCTTACAGGCATCAACCATTTCCTGCCAACCTTCGACATCGTTGGATTCTGGATCATCACTTGGAATGGCGTCGTCTGCTTCCTGCGTCAGCTCTGCGTAACAGGCTGCGTTATCAGCAAACTCTTTGTATGCCTTGTACTGCTCGAGGCGCTGCTCCATTTTGTCCACAAGGCCGCCATCGCCGCCAAGTTCGGTCGAGCGATCGTTCCAGGCATCGAAGCGGTCATCGCCACCATCTTTGGTGTCTTTCAGTTCGCTGACGCCGTTCAGGTGCTCCTGCTCTGCCTTCAGGGCATCTACATGAGCTTGCAACCGGTTGATCTTCTCCTCAGTTTCGTCCGTACCGTCGAACTCGTCGTAACCGTCGCGAGTGCGGTCGGATTCGCCCTTCAGTTCTTTCCACTTCTCATCGAACTGCTGGCGCTCGGCTTCGTATACGCCTTCTTGTGCCGATTCAATTTGCGGCCCTAACTCTTCCATGCGCTTGGTAATGACCTCTGTGCGTGCCTCCACCTCCTGGCGCTGATTCTCGTTGGCACCAGAATGCGGTGTGGGATCGCCTTCCTCGAAGGTAATGAGATGACCGTTTTCAGTCGAAGCGGCTTCGTTTGCATCTTGCAACTGGCCCAACAGCAACTGCCAGCCTTCCACATCGTTCTCGGCGGGAATGGTTGGCGATACCAAGTTCAGTGCAGCATCGCTTGCTTCGGCAAGTTTGGCCTGGGTTTCTGAGAACGTGGCGTAGGCCTGGAGCTGCTCTACGCGCTCCTGCAAAGCCTGCTCGCGCTCCGGAATAGTCTTGGCGCGCTCATCGTAGGTAACAAGGTTTGGGTTTTCGCCGTCAGCCGGAGGCGGCAATGCGCCGCGCAATTCCAAGTGGGATCGCTCGGCAACAAGCGCTGCCTGTTCTGCGCGTGCTGCGAGAAGTAGTTCGTCGATCGGGGCTGTGCCATCAATTTCGGCAAACGCAACGTGAGTCGTGTTGGATTCGCTGTTCAGCTTGACCCACGTGTCGTGGTATTCCTTGCGAGCCTGTTCGTTCTTTGCCTCAATTTGTTCAGGCGTTTCCGTCGGAATGCCGTCCGGACCATCCGGGTTCACCGGCTCGCCGTTGGGTCCGGTAAGGCGTCCGTATTCAATGCGGACGAGCGTGTTGCCTGCGTTGGGGTTTTCGCTAATCGGGCCATCGGCCTTGAACGTGGCCACGGTTGTGCCTTCGATACGGCCGCCGACACCGGTTACTGTCACCGGAACCTGCAGTTCACCAGCAGCAAGCTGGGTTGCAGCACTCGGTCGAAGACGCAGGTACTGAATGCCGTTGGACATGCCACCCTGAATGTCGAAGTTGCCGTTTACAATAGCGGCTACTGCAGGGTTGGCAGACCAGTTGAAGTTGAAGTTCGCCGGAACACGCAGCAGTGAGTACGTAGAAGTTTCGGACATACTCTCCCGCGTGAACGGCACGCTGTAGGTGCGTACATCCACCGAAGCGTTGCCCTCGCCGGCAAGTGCCGCACGGGTACGCTCGGCGCGAACGCGGTCCTGGTAGCGAATAATGCCCGGCGGCAGCTGGCCGCCGTTGTTTGTTGCGACTGCATCTTCGATGTTCGTAATCATTCCTTCAATTTGCACGTATGCACGCTCTACCTCGTTGACACGGGCGTACAGACCGTTGCGGTATTCCTGACGCTGACCGTTGCGGTCGACGTAGGTGCGCTGGTAGACGTTCTGCAGGTCATCAATAAGCCGGGTCACGTTGGTGCGCGTACCCTGCGTGCTGGTTTCCAAGTTCCCGCCGGCCTTCTGAATGTATTCGGAGAGTGCGGTAACTTCTTTGCGGTAAGCCTGCTGACGGGCCGACATGCGGTCGTACACGTTGTTGTACGTGCGCTCCGAGGTATTGTTATTGTCCTCGGCGCCCTGGTGCAGACGGTTAAAGTCGTTCAGGTTGCCCTGCTCCACGCGCGGCGGCGGGGGAGGGTTGTTCTCCGGAGTTCCCTCGAACACCAAGCGGTGTTCGCGGTCTGCGGCGGAGAAGCCGAAGTCATTGCGGAAGGTGAGGCGGTCCATAGTCGTATGTGGGGGAGTGTGTTTTGTGTATTGAGGAGGTGAATGTGTTACGCCGCGTCGATCTGCTCATCGAGCTTGGCGGCTGCACCGGCGCGCTCTTCTTCCTGAATGGCGTCTTTCAGCTTCGGCCATTCCTTCTTGTAGAGCTGCTTGGTTTCCTTCTCAACCCGGTCCTGAATGTCTTCAGCCTCTTTGACGTTACGCACGATGGAGTCGTGCTCGGCCTTGACGGCGGTAAAGGTATCTTTGCGCTGCTTTTCGGACATATGCGGCGCAAGCTGAATAAGCTGGTCTGCCTGCAGAGGCAGCAGCATCTTCATTGCCTTGATACCGTCAACGAATGCGGTAGCAGTCATACAAGAATTGGGTAGAGGGATATGAATTTTTGTATTTTTACCTCGGTATTGTACCAGAAATGTAAATTTTAATCAACATCCTAGATTGCATGAGCCAGTAAATGCGCATGTCATGTGCATTGCGGTTTGCACGAACTACATGCAAAATAGCCTGAAACATGGAAAAACATGCGAAAGAACACTTTTTGCAGAATGAAATATACATTTATACAATATTTGCAATATTTTTCAATATCAATTGCACAGTCCGGGCAGTTTTTCTGGATACGCGCCTTGCGCCGGTGCAAGCCACTCTGTAGGATCTACCGGCTCTGTCGTTCGTTTTTTTGCCTTTCTCTTTCCGTTGTCTAAAGACGTAATCGAACTCGTTGGCGTTGTAGAAGAAGCGTATCCAAACACCACGTTCCGCGTTCGTATTACTTCCCAGGAAGCAAAGAATCATGAACTGCTTTGCCACCTTGCTGGACGCATGCGCGTGCACAAGGTGCGCATTCTCCCCGGTGACCGCGTGAAGGTAGAAATGACACCGTACGATCTGACCAAGGGTCGCATCGTCTATCGCTTCCGCCCCGGTGACGTCATTGGTCCAGACGGCAAAGTCGTTACTCCATCCGCTCCTGCTGACGCAGCGTAAACTCCCCCTCCCATGAAAGTCCGCCCATCCATTCGCCCCCGTTGCAAAGACTGTCGCGTTATCGTGCGCAAGCGCGTACGCCGCGTTGTCTGCAAAAACCCGCGCCATAAGCAGCGCCAGGGCTAATTCTCTCCTCCTTTTCTCATGGTACGTATTGCTGGTGTAGTCCTCCCAGGCCACAAGAACATCGAAATTGCGCTCACTGCCATCAAGGGCGTGGGCCGCTCGTCCGCACTTCACCTCCTCAAGGAGGCGAAGATCGATCCGCACACCAAGGCGGAGAAGCTGACCGAGACCCAGGAAGGTTTGTTGCGTTCCCTCGTGGAGAAGATCGTCACCGAAGGAGACCTTGTTCGTAAGGTATCACTCGATATCAAGCGCCTGCAGGACATTGGCACCTGGCGCGGCAACCGTCACAAGAAGAAGTTGCCGGTTCGCGGCCAGACCTCCCGTCGCAACGCACGCACCCGCCGTGGCAAGCGCAAGACCGGTCTGTCGGGTCGTGTCACTCTCACCAAGACCTAATCCTTTTGTCCTCCCACTCTCACTCCTATGGCCGATAGCAAGCCAACCGCCGCAGCAGAAGACAAGAAGCCATCCGTCCAGCAATTGCTGGAGGCTGCCGAAAAGAAAGAAAAGGATGCAGCTGCCGCAACCGCCAAAGCCGACGCACCCAAGAAGAAGGTTCGCAAGCAGAAGCGCACCGTGCTCAAGGCTCGCGCTTGCATTCATGCCGGTGACAACAACACCATCGTCACCATTACCGATTTGGACGGCAAGGTGCTCGGTTGGGCCAGCAGCGGTTCATCCGGTTTTAAGGGAAGCCGCAAGTCTACGCCGTATTCCGCCAAGGTTGCCGCCGAGAAGGCCATGGGTATTGTGCAGCAGTTTGGCATTCAGTCGCTCCAGATCGAAGTAAAGGGCATCGGCCCCGGTCGCGAGCAGGCCATTCGTGGTCTGCAGGTTGCCGGTGTGAACTTCGATGCCATCGTGGATACCACGCCCATTGCTCACGGCGGTTGCCGTCCTCCTAAGCCGCGCCGCGTCTAATCCCTCCTCATCCTCCTCTTTCAATGCGTTACACTGGTCCCAAAGCTCGCAAGTGCCGCCGTCAGGGTGTAAACCTGTACGGTTCCGACAAGTACGACAAGATTTTGCAGCGTCGTCCCACCGCTCCCGGCAAAGTGCCGAAGGAGAAAGGAGGCCGCGGCAAGCTCTCCGAGTATGGTCGTCAGCTCTTGGAGAAGCAGAAGGCCTGTCTTATGTACGGTATTAACGACAAGCGTTTGCGCTCCATCTTCAGCGCCGCAAGCCGCACCACCGGTCAGACCGACCGCATGATGCGCGTGTTGCTCGAGCGCCGCCTGGACAACGTGTTGTTCCGCGCCGGATTCGCTTCCACCCGCCTGCAGGCACGCCAGTTCGTGTCCCACGGCTTGTTCACCGTCAACGGCACCCGCGTCACCATCGCTTCGTACCAGGTGCGCCCCGGCGACAAGATTTCCATCCGCGAGCAGAGCAAGAGCTCGCCGGTGTTCACTGGCATTTTGCAAGCCCACGAGCGCTACATGCCCCCGGAGTGGATCAAGGCCGATCCGTCCAAGCTGAGCGCCGAAGTCGTGCAGCTGCCAAACGATGACAAGCACTTCGACCAATCGGTCGACATGCGCAAGGTCATCGGTTTCTACTCTCGCTAATTTGTCCGAGTGCGCGGTCGCACTCACCCCCCACCTACTCCCTTCATCACACTCCTATGCATATTATCCAGGAAGAGATCGGCCTGCCGAAGGTCACCCATACGTTGGTGAAGAAGGGTGACACTACGCACGCCGTCTTTTCGGTCGGGCCGCTGCCGCCCGGCTACGGTATGACTCTGGGCAACTCGCTGCGCCGCGTTTTGTTGAGCAGCTTGCCGGGAGCAGCCATCAGCTCCATGCGTGTTACCGGCGCCAACCACGAGTACACCACGCTCAAGGGTGTCCGAGAGTCCGTCTTGGATATTGGTCTCAACTTGAAGCAGGTTCGTCTGCGCAAGCACCACAAGGATTCCGAGGTGGTCACGCTGGAAGGCAAGGGTCCCAAGGCCCTCACCGCCGGTGACATCAAGTGCAGCTCTGACATCGAAGTGCTCAACCCGGATTTGGTCCTGCTTCACCTGGAGAAGGGCGCATCCGTCAAAATCGACCTCACGGTCGAGAAGGGTGTGGGCTACCAGCCGGCCGCCGAGCGCAACAAGAAGCACAACGAGCCGGGCTTGGTACACTTGGACGTCATCTTCAGCCCTGTGGTCAAAGTTCGCTTCGAGGTGGAGTCCACCCGTGTGGGCCAGCGCACGAACTTGGAGAAGTTGGTGCTCGAGGTCATGACCAACGGTTCCCTGTCCGCAGACGAGGCCGTGCGTTTCTCCAGCCAGCTCCTCAACAACTACTTCAACTTCTTCAGCTTGGATCAGGAGACGGTGGAGAAGGAGTTCATGGCAGACTTCACGCGCACAAGCCAGGTCGTACCCGAGACAGAGCGCTCTGTCGCCAAGGAAAGCTACACTCCCATCGAAATCCTCAACCTGTCGCCCCGCACCTTAAACTCGCTCATTAACGCCGGCGTCGGCTCCATTGAGCAGCTTGTGAAGTGCTCTCCCGCAACGCTGAGCAACTTCCGCGGTTTCGGCACCAAGGCATTGGAAGAAGTGAAGCAAACTCTTGCCACCCGCGGATTGAAACTAACTGACGATTGATTTTTCTGATTTTCTGCTACACTCGCGTTCCCCGCAATTTCTCCTCTCTCGACCGTGCGTCACCGTAATCACAGCCAGCGGCTCTCCCAAAAGCCCCACCACGCGTGGATGATGCTTCGTAACATGTTGACCTCTTTGGTCCTGTACGAGCGCATCCGCACGACCAAGAAGCGCGCCCAGGTATTAAAGCCGCTCGTGGACAAAATGATCACGACGGGCAAGACCCAGCGCCCAGATGTGGCTATCCGCCGCCTGAACGAAGTCATTACCGATGACAATGCTTGCCGCAAGATTCTGGAAGTACTGGTCAAGCGCTACGAAAAGCGCCCGTCCGGTTACACCACCATCAAGCCGGTTGGTATGCGCAAGGGCGACGGTGCCCTGCTTGTGGACATGATGCTTGTCGACGCCCAGCTGGACGCCGCGCCAGCAGAGAAAGAAACCAAGACCGAGCCAGCCAAGAAACCCGCAAAGAAGACTTCCGCCGCTAAGGCCTAATCCTTTCGTTCCCATGAAGACCTCCTTCCCAAAGCCGGCCGCCAAGCCAACGTGGTACGTCGTCGACGCCACGGATCAGCTGCTCGGCCGCCTGTGCAGCCGCATTGCCATCGTGATGCGCGGCAAGCACCGCCCTGAATTCGTCGCCCACTGGCAGTCCGGTGACCACGTTATCGTGCTCAACGCCGATAAGGTATCCGTTACTGGCAGCAAGATGGATCAGAAAATCTACTACAAGCACACTGGCTTCTTCGGTAACCGCCGCGAGACGACCATGCGCAAGCAGATGGAGAAGGACGCAACCAAGGTCATTGCCACCGCAGTAAAGGGTATGCTGCCTAAGAACGCTGCCCGCAACCGCATTCTCAAGAACCTGCACGTCTACGCCGGCGCCGAGCATAAGCACGCCGCCCAAACTCCTGTTCCGCTCCCGCTCTAATTTCTATGGCTACACAGCGTCCGTATTTCTATGCACTCGGCAAGCGTAAGAACGCCATCGCCCGCGTTCGCTTGTTCCAGGAAGGAGAGGGCAAGGTGACCGTGAACGATCTGCCAATCAACAAGTACCTCCACGAGCCTCTTATCGAGAACGCATTGGCCCCCCTGGCCCTTACCGACCAGCTCAAGAAGGTCGACATCGTCGCGTTCTTGGAAGGCGGCGGCAAGGTAGGCCAGAGCGATGCCATTCGCCTTGGCATTAGCCGCGCATTGGTGCTTATCGACCCTGCGTACCGCACCACGCTCAAGCAGGCAGGCTTCCTCCGCCGTGACAGCCGCAAGAAGGAGCGCAAGAAGCCGGGCTTGCATCGCGCACGCCGTGCTCCGCAGTTCGCCAAGCGTTAGCCGAACGATTCCAGGGATTCCTTGGACTCCAGGATTTCTGGCATTCTTTCGTTGTTCATCAACGGACGTGCTCTTGGTTATGCCCCAACGCCTACCTCTTCTTTGGGCATGCTGATCTTCATGTAGTAGATCGCCTGGCCTTCGTCGGTATCGGCGATGAAGCGCGCGTCGATAGAAGATAGCTGTAGAATCGTCTGGCACATCTTCAGCATCATTTCCGGGGGCAGGGATACGCCTGCACGCAAGCAGGTAATGCACAGGCCTGCAGGGTCTTTCGCCTTCAAATAGGGCTCTCCGTGCGTCTTTACGGTACGGACAAGATCCTGCTGCAGGTTGCGGATGTAGTTGTCGATATGCTCCTCCAGCTGCTCCATAGGCAAGTCGTACACCTCGGGCAGTGCCTCGATGATATCCAAGTCCTTATGAATCGCGTGAGCAATGCATGCCTCGATAGTCATGGTGTATGTGTGTGAAGATTGATATTGATGTTGATCGTCTGCAGTACCGCAGCGAATCCAACCAGTATAGCAGAATTTCGTTTCCCATGCATGACGAACCGCTTGCCACATCCTTACGATGTGGTGCGGTTCATCGATAGTGAAGAATGCTTACTTCTTTTCCAGCTTGCCGGCGATTGCCTCCAAGGCCCGCAGCGCCTCGATGGGCACCATCCAGACGGTGGTGTTGGAATCGTCGGAGCTGATGTCATTGATGCTTTGCAACGTGCGCAGGTGCAATGCGCCGGGAGTAGCCGCAAGCGTCTTTGCCGCCTGTGCCACGTTCTCTGCAGCGGCCAGCTCTCCTTCCGAGCTGATAATAACAGCCTGCTTCTCACGCTGCGCTTCGGCTACCTTTGCAATGGTGCGGCGCAAGCTCTCGGGCAGTACGATGTCCTTTAATTCCATGGACTGCACGTCTACGCCCCAGGCGTCGGACACCTTGTCTACCGAGTTCTTGATCTTCTCGCTAATGTCCTGTTTTTTGGCCAACAATTCGTCCAGGGTGACCTCACCCACGGTATTGCGCATGGTGGTTTGCGCCAACTGGCTGACTGCGTAATAGAAGTTCTCCACTTCAATAACGGCCTTGGCTGCGTCGCTGACGCGGAAGTAGATGACGGCGTTGATCTTAATAGGAATGTTATCGCGGGTAATTGCTTCCTGGTCCGGAACATCCACTGCCTTCACGCGCACGTCCACCTTGAGCAGGCGCTGGAAGACCGGAATGAGAATGTGCCAACCCGGCCCCCACATTTTGCTGTATTTACCCATGGTAAACACAATGCCGCGCTCGTATTGGTCTACCTGCTTGATAAAGGAAAGCAGCAGCACCAATAACGGGATGGCGAGGCTGAACAAGCCGACAAACGATGCAAAGACTGGCATAGGGGGCGAGGGGAATGTGCGCACGTAGTCTATGCTCAGCGCAAGTTCCTTGCTATTGCATTTCGACCTCCATGCGCGTTTGTTCGCCATAGGCGTTTACGCTGTCGAGGTTGTCCATGGTGATGCCGGTTGCCTCCCGAGGCTTCGATCCATCCGTCCAAAGCACGAGCCTGACGGGGTTCTGCTGGAGAATGTCGTCGATGGCAAACCTGACGCGGGACACTCCCTCTTCGGGCGTGTCGCCGATAGGGTCCAGCGCTGGGTACCAAAACGGTCCGGCATGCGGATTGTTTTGTGCAACTTTCTGTTGCCATGGCGTCATACCTTTCTCGATCATGCGGTCGAAGATATCGCCCGTCAGGCCCTGCGCCGCGTACTTTGTACATGCGTATTGCCGCAGCTCGACGGTCACGATCGCCTTGAACGCTTCCACATCGCCCACGCTGTGGGGTATGAATTGCGGGCGGAACGTGCCGTTGAAGATGAGGTCGTAGAAGAATTGGTCGCTGACGTTAGGGTATTTGGCGGCAATCCATTGCTTCAGCTCTCCTTTCAGCACATCTATTCGCTTCTCTTCGCCTAAGATCATTTCTCCAGCATAGGCACGTTGCTGCACGGAGCCCTGTAGGACGCGAGGAATACGCGTACCGGTATCCAGTGCCACAAAGACATCTCCGATCTGCGTAATGTCGAATTCTGCCCTTCCTGAGGGGCTGGTGGTAATGTCTGCGACAGCCAGGTAGCCCGTAGGTGCATATTGTCGATCTTCTCGGAGTACTGCGCGCTGTGCTTCAAGCCCATTGGCGGTACCGGGACTTGCCGCAAGGCATGCCTCGAGCAGGCGTTTACTGATGTATCGCAGCAACTCAGCGCCGCGCAGTTGCAAGGCCGCGTCTTCGCCTACTGCTGTCTGCACGACGGATGCGCCAACTTCGCCGCCGTTCAGTGGCGTATGCTCTTCCAGGCCACGCGATTTTGCTACTTGAGGATGCTGCCATGCGGCACCTGGAACCACTGCAAAGTCGCCCAGTGCAATGCGCACATGCTCTGTGTCTGCATGCTTTCGACGCATATGTGTGTGCCAGTCCAACATGCGCGCCTTTGCCGCCATCACGTCTCCGCCGGCGGCCTCGACTTGCTTGTCGCTTGGCCGAATGTCGCTCTTGATGGATAGCATATTTCGTATATTTTGCTAAATTTTTTCACTTTGTCAAAAATTACGTTCATCCAGCTCTGACTGTTGCGAAAAAACGCATTTTTTGGTAAGATAGAGTCGTTACCGAGAAACATTCATACAAACATCCAAACGCCGTTCGTCGGGACGTAGCAAGCAGCGCGTGCGCGGCTGGCATAGCCTGCACATTGGCCACCGTCTTTCGGTGCTGTGCTGCATGCTACTCATGTCTGCCGGAGGTCTGGTTGCACTCCTGCAAACCAACGCCCAGACCATGGTGGGACTGACGGTCATTGGCAGTACCACCATTCACGTTATTGCCATTCCCGAGAAGCGCATTCCTTCGGTGAATAACAACTCCACCAGACTGACTGTGGAAGTTCGCAACGTCGGTTCCACGACTCCGCTGGATTCCGAGCTGGTGATTACCGGCTCTGGCGGTACGTACAGCGGCATTACGTTGCAGGTTACCCCTGGAACCTACGATGTCACGGCCAAGGGCTATTCGCACTTGCGTCGCAAGAAATCCAGCGTGGCACTGAGCGATAACATCACGATCGACTTTACCGACGCCGCGACCAACAAGCTGCTCTCCGGAGATGTAAACAGCACCAATGGCGACAACAAAGTGAACGGCATCGACTTGTCGTTGATTGTCGCGGGCCTATTGGGTTCCAGCGAACGTCTGGATTTAAACCGCGATGGCCAAGTGAACGGCATCGACCTTACCAACGCTGTAGCCAACCTCAACGTTACTGGTGACTCCTAAACACGCATCCTCACGGGCACGCAAGCGCAAGAACCCGACCGCAAAGGCCGGGGGCGTAACCATGATGCGCCGCATGACGCTGTGGGCAGGAACACTCACGACCATGCTGATTATCGGTGCCGCCAGCATTGGCACCGGCATCCGCTTTGCCGATGCGGCGGCGGGGCAAATCCTGAAGATCGTGACGTCCGATGGCGGCTCTACCTTCTACGTGGGGCGCTGTTTCCGCACCGATTTCCGCGTGCAGACGGATAACCTGAACGCCAACTCCATCGACGTTATCATTCCGTATAACCCGACCTACTTGGCTCCGTACACCGGCTCCGGTTGTACCACCAGCGCCACATCGGTCATTACACACTCGGTGTTCCCGTCGTATCCGTCCAACTCGATTTCGGGCAACCAGGTGCTCCTGACCGGCTACGATCCTTCCGGCACCAGCCCTGTAAATACCGGCGCAGCCCCTACAGACCGTACGTTCGGCCATTTGTACTGGAAGGTCTTGGCAGCCAGCGGTGCGTACAACATGAACTACACCTTTACGCTCGGAAGCACCATCGATACCAACATGGCCGAGAGCGGAGGAGATGGATCGGACGTCTTGGATGCCGTTGAGAACTTGACGCTGAACCTGGCGAGTGATGCTGGCGTACCCACGTTTACCAGCTTAAGCCCCAGTAGCGGCGCTTCCAACGTGTCTGTAACCACAGGCATTACATATACATTTAATGATGCCGGTGCTGGTGTGAATACCGGCACACTGACCACGAAACTGAACGGAACCAGCAAGTCGCTGACATTCTCCAGCTGCACACGTACCAACAGCAACCGCATTCCGTCATGTAACGTAACGGTAGGCGGCGTGGGCACGCTTGCTTACAACACGCTGTACACCGTTTCTGCCACTGGTAGCGACCTGGCAAGCCCTTCGGCGAACAGCGCATCCACCTTCTGGCAGTTTACGACAGAAGACGATACAGATGCCCCGTATGTCACCGGTCGCAACCCTGCCAGCGGCGCTACGGGTGTAGCCGTGAATAGCAACATTGTGTTCCACGTGAAGGACTACAAGAACAATGCCGACGTCACTCCGGGTCTGGGAGTGGATATCAGCACTGTGACCGTTGCGGTAACCCCTGCCGGCGGATCCACCATTACCTATACTTCTGCCAGCCCGCAATTCAGCTACACAGGTACGTCCGCCGATTACACGATTACCATTAACCCGACTTCTGACTTTGCGCAAAATAAGGTGATTTCGGTGGTGATCAACGCTTCCGATCTTCACAGCCCGTCACCGAACGTAATGAGCGCCGTTTCGTACTCGTTTACGACAGTCGACAGCGACGCGCCGACCATTACCTCGTTCAGCCCTGCACAGAGCGCGACGAACGTTGCCGCCGATACCAACATTTCCTTCCATATTCTCGATAGCTCCGGCGGTGCGGGCGTGGACATTTCCAATACTACCGTCGTGGTAGAGGGTGTTACCTACACCAGTGCCAGCCCGCAATTCAGCTATTCCGGAACATCCGCCGATTATACGGTGACCATTAACCCCACCGCCAACTTCAGCGGCGGACAAGTTGTTGATGTTTCCATTAGCACGCAAGACTTGGCTTCTACGCCAAACACCGCAAACGCATCGTACTCGTTCACCATCGCCAGCACGTGCTCGACATGTTTTGTCGATAGTGAATCTCCCAGCAGGTTTGCTACTTCCGCCACGCTTAGCAATACGATTTCCTTCCGCGTAAAGGACACCGGAGACGGCATTCTTTCGAGCAGCATTCGGATTACGCTCATCGGCACTGGCTCTGCATTCCCCGTAAGTCCGCTGACGATTACCGGCAGTAGCCCCATGGTGTCCATTATCGGTACCACTGCCAACTACCTCGTTACCATTACCTTGCCGGCCAGCACGGAGGTGAACAAGCCGGTTTCGGTGTACATCACCGCAACCAACGTCAACGGGTTGGCCATGGCACCGGTGGGTTACACCATCGCCACGATCTCGGGCAGCGGCACCACCATTGTCACCGTTACCTCTTCTTGCCCTGCGGTGCAGGAGTGTACGAATACTTCTGACAATAACCAGGGTGGCAACCACCGTGGAGCGGGCAATATGCTCCGCAACGTCGACCCGAATGACGTGCCGGAAATCATCGTGCGCCGCCAACTGCCCGACAAGACCGTGGCTGAAATCCGTCTGGCTACCCGTCAGGAAGTCAGCGAGATCGATCGTTGCTACGTAGACGAAAAAGATCTCAGGCACACGGCCGCTCCGCAAACGCCGTACACCGACATCAAGCCCGGAGACTGGTACGAGAGCGCCGTGAAGGAGTTCTTGGATCTGGGCATTCTGGATGCCACCAAGACAACGTTCCGCGGCAATGATTCAGCCATTCGCGCCGAATTTGCCAAGGTGCTTACCATGCTCACCGGCAAACAGGCAGCTTTGCCGTCTGTGCCCACATTCGATGACGTGCGCGCCGGAGATTGGTTCTTCCCATTCATCGAGACTGCCGCACAGGAAGGCCTGATGAAAGGCTACGGCGAATGCATTGGCACGCATCCGTGCAATACGTTGCCCGCTGCGATTATTTCCCGAGCCGAGGCCGCAGCCATGATCGTGCGACAGTACAAGCTGAAGTCGCTGATGTCGGCGCCGCAGTTTGCCGATGTTTCCACGAACGCTTGGTACAAAGATGTCATGCAAACGGCAGCTGATTACTGCATTATCCAAGGTAAGGGCGAGAGCGCCATTGCACGGCCGGATTCGCCCATCAACCGAGCAGAAATGATCGTTATGCTCAAGCGTGCAAGGGCTAACCTGCGTTACAACTTCGATTGCTCCTGGGGCGGCGATGCTCCGGCCTCCTCGGCCGCAGCTTCGCTAAGCATGTCTTCCAGCGATGCTCCAGTTAGCAGCAGCCAGACTTCTTCGGTTTCCAGTACGCCAGCAGTATCTTCGTCGGTTAGCTCTGCTGCTCCTGCCGCACAATCCAGCAGTGCTGCCAGCGTGCATCCGGCAGCCGCCGAATCTCCTGCAAGCTCTCCGGTATTCCCGCTTGCCATGATGGCTGCGTTCTTCGGGATTCTGTCGCTGGGTGCGCGTCTTTTCCTTCGGTAAAAATAATGCTGTATCGCAACTTCTTCACCGGCTTGGTGACGTCGTTGGTTGTAGCTGGCTTCGTTATCATGTGCGCTTCCTCGGTTCCGGGAGACCCTCTCTACTTCCTGGAGACCGCAGTGTTGGAACCCGGCGTATCAGTTCTTGCGCGTTCCGATATCGCACGGGCAAACGTGGCCATTTACCGATCTGAGGAGAGACTTCGCGAAGCCCAGCAATTAGCGCAAAACGGCGAAGCGTCTCCGGTTGCCATAGCAGCCTTGGCCAAGGCGTTTGCCAATAGCGGCATGGACGCTGCGCGGGCAATAGATGCGCTTGCTCGCAGCAATGCCGCGACGAGTGTACAGCTGCATACATTGCTCAGTGCTTCGCTTAGCGCACACACGGTGCTCCTGCACGGCATGCTGCCAGAGCAGCCCGGGCCGCTTCTGCCGCAAATTGCATCAGTACAGAACGAACTGTCCATTGTTGGCACACGTGCCAGCCGTGCCATGCTCTCTGTTTCGCAGCGCGATGATATGCAGGCTATTTCCATATACACGTTGCGGTCAGCAGACCATGCCGTGCAAGCGGTACAACATGCGGCTACAGGGCGCGGGTTACACGGCGCAGCAGGCCAGGAATTGCAGCTGGCAGCAGCACAAGATGCCGTAGTTGCTGCCAAAACAAAGCAAGCCGAGGGCGCTGCCTTCGACGTGTTCACATTGGCGTTGCGCGCATGGGGACAGGCACGCACGGCGGAAGTGCTGTTGGATGTGCGGTAAGTGCGTTTTGGAGATGGATGGAGCCGACGACCGGAATTGAACCGGTGACCCACGGTTTACGATACCGTTGCTCTACCAACTGAGCTACGTCGGCATGAATCTCACGAAAGCGAAACCTTCGGTTTTTCTCTCGTGGGCTCTCTCTTCCGAAAGCGGTGCGGCCCCAGACAGGCAGAGCCTGTCTTCGCCGGTTTTTACGGGAGAGAACGCGCGAGGTTCTATCGATAGAAAGAACAATCGGAGCCCGCTTATTCTGTTGATAAACCCCCGCTTTGGCAATACTTCCTCTGCAAACCGTCGCATGGCAGTCATTCGTCCGTATACTAAGCCACGCATGCAGCCCGAAACACTCCTGAAATGGTCGTGGATGAATGTGCTTACCAAGAAGCGCTGGGACGCGCTTTTGGCGCGGTTTGGTTCGCTGGATGCCGCCATGGACAACGTGTCGCCGGAGCTCCTCAAGGAACTCGGTTGCCGCGAAGACACCATCCTCGGCGCACTGAACCGTCTGGAGGAGTTCGATCCGCAGGCGTACCTGAAGGAACTGGAGAAACGAGGCGTCTCCATGCTCGATATCGATGACGAGGACTACCCGGCGGCGCTGCGGACCATCGCGGACCCGCCGGTGTTCTTGTACTGGCGCGGTGATCTTTCCATTCTGAACCAGCCGTGCCTGGGCATGGTTGGTTCGCGCGAGATGACGGACTACGGCAAGCGTGTGACTGCAGAATTCACGCCGGCCGTCGTAGCGGCGGGCATAGTCACCGTCAGCGGTTTGGCGGAAGGCATAGACGGGGAAGTGGCACGCGAGACCCTGGCCGCGGGCGGCAAGACCGTCGCGGTGCTGGGCCACGGTTTGGCGATCATCTTTCCGGCGGCGCATGCCAAACTGGCCGACAAGATCGTGGAATCGGGCGGGCTCATCTTGTCCGAATACGCGCTCGACGTGCGTTCGGACCGGTACACGTTCCCTGCCCGCAACCGCATCATCGCGGGCCTCAGCGCAGGCACCGTCGTGTTGCAGGCTACCGAGGATAGTGGCTCTCTCATCACCGCCGAGCTGGCGCTGGAATACAACCGCGACGTGTTCGCGGTGCCGGGGCAGATTTTCGATCCCTCGTACGCCGGTTGCCACAAGTTCATCGCCAGCGGGCAGGCCAAGTTGGTCACGTCCGCCGCCGGGGTGCTGGCCGAGCTGGGCGTGGTGTGCTGCCCCGCCAAAGAAGCTGTGTCATTCACCGCCGACACGCCTGAAGAAGCCGCCATCGTGGCCGCACTCACCACCATGCCTCAGCCGGTGGACGACCTGGTCGTACGTGCCAAGCTGGATGCGGCCGTGCTGAATGCCACGCTCACCATGCTCGAAATCAAGGGTGCGGCGAAAAACGTGGGGGGAGGAAAGTGGGTGAGAGCCTGATGTAGTCAGCCTTACTTCTTTGCTTGTACGGCAGCCGCAACGATGGAGCCGAATTCGGTCGGCTTGAGCGAGGCGCCCCCGATGAGTCCGCCGTCGATATCCGGCTGCTCCAGCAGTTCCTTGGCGTTTTTTGCGTTCATGGATCCGCCATACACGATGCGCATGTCCGGGCTCGGCAGCATGCCGCGGATGAACTTGTGCACCTTCTGCGCATCGCCGGGAGTTGCTGTTTTTCCGCTGCCGATCGCCCACACGGGCTCGTAGGCGACGATGACTTTGGGGTCCAACTTCACGGCGTTCAGCTGCTCGGCGATCACCTCTTCGGTTTCGTCCATTTCGCGCTGGTCCGCCGTCTCGCCAACACAGAGCACCGGTGTTATGCCATGGCGCAACGCAGAGGCTACTTGCTTGGCGACGGCGTCGTTGCTTTCGTGGTGGTGCTCGCGTCGTTCCGAGTGGCCGCACAGCACGTACTTGCATCCTATGGTTGCCAGCATTGCCATGCTGGTATCCCCGGTATGCGCACCATTATCCATGGGGTGCCCGCATTGGCCTCCTGCCTGCAAGCCAGAAGCCAAGCATTCTTGGATGTTCACGAATGCAGGAAAGACAACAACATCCGTTTGCGTGTGCGGCATGAACGGCGAGCCGGGCTGCAACGCGCCGGCCGGAACAGGATTCATCTTCCAGTTTGCGGCAATGAAAGGGCGGCGTGGCATCGGAATGCATTCTGCACCACTCGAGCGCCATTCTCAATTGTCTGTGAGCTTGGTATGCTCGTGACATGAAGCTGCCACCCAGAGTCGTTCTAGGTACCGATCACGCCGGATTTACGCTGAAGGAGGCGATAAAGGCTCATCTGGTAGCCAAGGGTATCGACGTTGTGGACTGCGGCACGTTTTCCGAAGAGAGCTGCGACTACCCGCCAATTATGCAGCAAGCCTGCGCTGCCGTTTTGGAGTACAAGTGTCCGGGCATCATTTTCGGTGGCAGCGGCAACGGCGAAGCAATGGTTGCAAACAAAGTGCCTGGAATTCGCTGTGCACGCTGCGTAAGCGTGTGGGATGCCGAAATGGCCCGTAAGCATAACAACGCCCACGTCATGAGCTTGGGAGGTCGCGTTACCGAACCGGCGCTCGGTTGCAAAATGGCAGATGTGTTTTTGACAACGGAGTACGAGGGCGGTAGGCACCAGAAACGCCTTGAGCAGTTTCCCGATTACCACTCCTGATATGGCGGCATCTTCCGTTATCATCGCGCCTTCCATCCTTGCGGCGGATTTTAGCAAACTGCAGTCCGAAATGGACTCCATTGCATCGGCGGATTGGGTGCAGATAGACGTGATGGACGGACATTTTGTACCGAATTTGAGCTTTGGTGCGCCGGTGGTGAAGTGTCTCAAGACCAAGTTGCTTATCGACGTACACCTCATGGTGACCAACCCCGCAGAGCGCGTCTCGGAGTTCGTAGCGGCCGGTGCGAAGCACATCACGTTCCATGCCGAAGTGGTAAAGACCACTACCGAACGCAGAGCCCTGATTAACGCCATTCATGCCACGGGTTGTACCGCTGGCATCGCACTGAACCCGGATACACCAGTCACTGCCATCGACGATGTCGTACACGATGTAGATATGGTGCTCATCATGTCGGTGAACCCCGGATTCGGAGGACAGGCATTCATCCCTTCGGCGCTTGAGAAAGCCAAGGCCCTGCGCAAGGCGCACCCCAAGCTCATGCTGCAAATAGATGGAGGAATCGATGCCACCACCGCCGCCCTGGCACGCGCCGCAGGTGTGAACAACCTTGTTGCCGGCAGCTCCGTCTTTAAGGCTGCAGACCGCGCAGCAGCGATTTTGGCTTTGCGCGGCTAATTGCCTCACTGGCGGTCTTGGCGTACCCTCCGGCCATGCGCAAGTGTTCCCTCCTCTCCGTTCTCCCCGTTTTCTTGCTTACCCTGGCAGCCTGCGGCGGCCCAAAGTCCATAACGCTCGTGTCCTCAGACGGAGCCAAGAGTGTCGTGGTGCAGGCGGAAATTGCCGATACCCAAGAAAGCCGATCGCGCGGACTGATGGAGCGCACAGAGCTTGGAGAGGATGCAGGCATGCTCTTCGTCTTCCCGTCGAAGCAGGTGCTTTCCTTCTGGATGCTGAATACCAAGATTCCCTTGGACATCATCTTTTTCGATGAATCTGGGAATTTTATTGCCGGCATGGATATGCGACCGTGTGAGCAAGAGCCCTGCCCTCGTTACACGGCTCCCGAACCAGGTGTCTATGCTCTCGAAGTGAATAAAGGCTTCCGAGCAAAACATGACATCGGTATTGGCTGGAAGCTAGATGTGCAATCGCTGCAGGGAGTGATGAATCCCTCATAACGTACAGAGATTCCCAGGAGTCCTTGGACGCCAGGATTCCCAATCAACGACCTCCGGACGCTCCTGCAGGAGTTCAAGGAGTCCTGGATTCATGGAATCCTACAACTTGAAATACCCCTTCAGGTTTTTTTCGATACGGCTGACTACGTCGGCACTCTTGGGGAACGCAAACTGCAGGCCGGTCATGCGCTGGTACAGATCGATGTACTTTCCAGCCAGCATTGCACGCACGTCGTCGGTAATGTCCGGTTTGGGCTTTCCATAGTCGAACCCTTGGTCGCGCAGCCACAACCGGAAGAATTCCTTGTCCAAACTTTCGGGTTCCTGCTTCTTGGCAAAGCGTTCCTCGTAGGTTGCGGCGATCCAGTAGCGGGAGGAGTCCGGCGTGTGTACTTCGTCGGCAATGGTGAGCGTACCCTGCTCGTCGTATCCCATTTCGTATTTCGTATCTACCAGGATCAATCCTCGTTTTGCCGCAATCTCTTGGCCGCGCTTGAAGAGTGCCAAGGCCTTTTCGCTGATTTCAGCCCACTGCTCCTTCGTAGCCAACTTGCGCTCGATAATGCCTGCTGGATCGATGAGCTCATCATGCTCGCCCTTGGTTGTGGGGGTGATGATTGGCGTGGCGAATTTCTGGCTCTTCACCATGCCTTCCGGCAGCTTGTTGCCGCAATAATTCCGCACGCCGTTGTTGTAGTTTACCCATGCAGAGGTTCCAGTTGATCCTGTGAGGTAGGCGCGTACCACGATTTCCACCTTAAGCATAGTGAGCTTCTTTACTACTGCCGCGTTTTCATCTGGGACGGCAATAATGTGCGTCGGCATGATGTCTTGTATCTGCTCGAACCACCAAGCACTCAGCTGGTTGAGCGTTTGACCTTTAAGCGGGATGGAACACCAATTGATATCGAATGCAGACTGGCGGTCCGTGGCAATGAGCACGCTTTGATTCCCACGGCCATACACATCGCGCACTTTGCCGGTGTATTTGGGTCCCAAGAATGAAAAATCCGTTCCCTCCAGCGTTGTTGCAAGGAAGGGGCGAATCTTGGCGATGTCGACGGGAGAGGATGTTGGCATGCGCGGAGCATACCAAAACTGCGCGACTCGCAAATACAACTTGTCGACTTAGTAGTTGTCGTTGGCGGTAATGAGCACCGTGGCGCGATAAATACCCGATGGCTGTGCCGAGCTGGAGCCGATGTACGCCTTGAACTGAATGTACTCGGTGTCGCCGGTCGTTTCTGTGGTGCGCTTGACCAAGCTGACCTGCGCACCGGTACCCACGTTCAGCCACTTTTCCGTGCTGCCATCGGTACCCCAGTCTTTGCCTGAACCGCTGCTGGTGGTACTAGCCGACTTCACGCGGGCTGCCCAGCGCGAGGTGGTGTTGGGGTTTGGGGTGTTGGGGGCGCCGAATGTTTCCGGCGTTCCGGCTGTTGCTGGCTTGTAGGCCAAGATCTTGTCCGGCTGCCCGCCGGTGACGTTCATGCTGTTTAAGTGACCCGTACCGTATCCGCCCGAACCCGTGGTAATAACCCAGCGCAGGGTGTAGCCCTGGGAGTTGCTGGTTACCACCGTGCACTTGGCGTACGTGCCACCGGTACCGTGGTACTGGCCGGCAGTAGCACCTGTGGCCGTGGTAATGGACACGGCGTTGGAACAGGTAATGGACGTGGTGCTGACGACAGTCAGGCTCACCACCGTCGTACCCGTGGAAGATGCTGCGCGCGCCAGGAAGCCGCTGACCGGTTCGGCAAGCAGAGCAAGGGCCAGATACAACGTGGCCGCGGCAGCAATGCCGAGGGTTACCACCTTCAGTTGCCGAGCAGGGGAGAGCGTGTATGTCTGCATGTTTGTTTTATCGAAGTATTGTACCGCAAACACGCCGAAATTACAAATCATTTCAGCTCTACCATAGGCCAAAATCTAGTTGTCGTTGGCGGTAATGAGCACCGTGGTCCGGTACACCCCCGAAGGCTGTGCAGAGTTGGCTCCGATGTACGCCTTGAACTGAATGTACTCAATATCACCGGGGCCGCTAGTGACGCTATTACGTTTGACCAAGCTGACCTGTGCACCGGTACCCACGTTCAGCCACTTTTCGGTGCTGCCGTCGGTACCCCAGTCTTTTCCGGCTACTCCGCCTGGGGTTGTACTGGACGATTTAATACGGGCTGCCCAGCGAGAGGTGGTGTTGGGGTTTGCGGTGTTAGGGGCCGCAAATGTCTCCGGAGTACCTGCTGTGGCAGGTTTGTAGCCCAAGATCTTGTCCGGCTCTCCGCCGGTGGTGCTCATGTTATTCAGGTGTCCCGTGCCGTATCCTCCAGAGCCTGTGGTAATAAGCCAGCGCAAGGTATACCCCTGCGCGTTACTGGTTACCACTAAACACCTGGCGTACGTGCCACCGGTACCGTGGTACTGGCCGGCAGTAGCACCCGTAGACGTAGTAATAGATACCGAATCGGAGCAGGTAATGGCAGTGGTTCCTACAATACGCATACTCACTACCGTGCTGCCGGTAGAAGACGCTGCGCGTACCAATAATCCGCCCACCGGCTCGGCAATAAGTACCAAGCCCAAGTAGAGCGATATTGCCAGCGTCAAACCAAGAACAAGAGCTTTGCGCTGGCACTCAGCCGAAGGCAGAACGAACGTGGATTGCATGTATATGTGTTTCTATAATTATTATACAACAAAATTGTTATTAATTCAATAATATGTAATAAATTTAAATCACGGTTCTACAAAAAACCCCCGCTTGTTAGCGGGGGTTTTGAATGCAGAGTATGTAGTCGGTCTTAGTAGTTGTCGTTAGCGGTAATAAGCACCGTGGCGCGGTACGTACCCGAAGGCTGTGCCGAGCTGGAACCGATGTACGCCTTGAACTGAATGTACTCGGTGTCGCCGGTCGTTTCCGTGGTGCGCTTGACCAAGCTGACCTGTGCACCGGTACCCACGTTCAGCCAGTTCTCCGAAGAGCCGTCTGTACCCCAGTTCTTGCCTGCACCGCTGGTAGTCGTACTTGCAGACTTCACGCGGGCTGCCCAGCGAGACGTCGTGCTTGGGTTGGCACCGTTTGGCGCAGCAAAGGTTTCAGGCGTGCCTGCAGTTGCCGGCTTGTACGCCAGAATCATATCCGGCACACCACCCGTGGTGTTCATGCTGTTTAAGTGACCCGTACCGTATCCGCCCGAACCCGTGGTAATGACCCAGCGCAGGGTGTAGCCCTGGGAGTTGCTGGTCACCACCGTGCACTTGGCATACGTGCCACCCGTGCCGTGGTACTGACCTGCGGTGGCACCCGTAGCCGTGGTAATGGACACGGCGTTGGAACAGGTAATGGACGTGGTGCTGACAACCGTCAGGCTCACCACCGTCGTACCCGTGGACGATGCCGCGCGTGCTAGGAAGCCGCTGACCGGTTCAGCAAGCAGAGCAAGAGCCAGATACAACGTGGCCGCGGCAGCAATGCCGAGGGTTACCACTTTGAGCTGGCGCTCCGACGAAAGCGTGTATTCCATACGAGTGAGGGGTAGTTGTTTGTATGTTTACTGTACATATTATATCTGATTTTAAATTTTTTTGCAACACCTTAACCAGCCCGCAATTCCATTGCCCTCAGAACGTATATATATAAGGAAGCATTTTCAAAAAAATGCAACTATCTAACCTAAGCGCACTTCACCTACTCCTTCTTCTTCCGGATCTCGAAGCGGTTGAAGAAGAGTTGAACGAGCAGCGAGACGATGAAGATGCCTAGCAATACCAGGGCAACCGGTACTGCCGGAATGACCCAGAATGTCGTAGTAAGCGTTTCTGTCTCATGGTTGGCATTGGCATTCACGCTCAGCGTCGCCTTGTAGTATCCCAAGGCAAACGGGGGATGCCATGTAATGAGGCGCGAGCGCGTAGAGCTGCGCAGCACGTACCAGTCGCGCACCGGAATTTCGTCGACAAGAATACCGAAGATGTTGCGAATCTCTACCTTGCCGGTGGGAATAAGGTGCACCGTGCCGGTGTTCTTGTAGCGCAGGGACAGCGAAGAGGGCAGCCACCAGTACAACGGAGAAGCGCTCTGGAAGCTCTGCAGCTCTCCTTCGCGAATAACCTGCCCCTTTACCGTAATGAGCAGCAGCACGCCGACGCGAGCAACGATGTTAAAGCCTGGTTGCACACCCTTCGGGTCGCGCTGGAACAGCACGGTTGAGTAGTGGTCTCCTACCGCTGCGTTCGTAGGCACGCGTACGGTAATGGGAATGGTGGCACGCTCACCATGCTTCAAGTTCAGTTGACGGACGCCCGGCTGTACCCACGAACGCGAAGAAAATGGTCCGTCCTTGCCTCCGTACATGGCGATGTCATCGCCTTTTTCATCGCTGGAGAAATCTTCGACGGAGAGCGAGTAGGAATACTCGTCGCCGCCGCGGCTTAAGATTTCTATCTTGATAGTCTGCTCTTCACCAGGTGCCAACTCCATGACAAAGCGCGTTGGGCCAACCTGGAAGTCGTTGCGCACCGGAACATCGTTTTGCTGTGCTACGACAATGGGAGACTGTGCGGCAGGTGCAGACGATGCGGCTGCCTGCGCAAACGCCAGCGGCAGAGAGAGCGAACCGCTTAACAACACCGCAACGAATGCGGAGATGCTGCGTACGGCCATGCGTGTCGGCACTGACATCGGCGGATACACTACGCCATCCCTGAAATGAAGTAAACGGGGACATGCTGAATGCAAGCGCAAAACGTGGTAGCATCGCACTCGATGAAAGCATTCCTCAGTATCGCAGGCATTGTTGCCGCAATTGCGTTGATTTGGCTTGTACCAACGCTTGGTGCATTGCATCAAGCGGCGAGTCACATGCATGCAACGCTGGATGAGGTTGCATCGTATTACGTGAGCGTCGGCAAGGAACATGCCGCTGCCGTAGTTGCGATTGCCGGCACCGAGCAGGATGAAGTCGAGGGAATAGCAGCTGCATTTTCAGCCGTTGCCAGCGCAATGTCGCCCTCACAAAAGCACAGCGCCGTAGCAGAATTGCAGCGCAAACTTGGCGCGTTCTTCGCTCCGCAGCGCCAGCACGCCCCCGAGTTAAAAGCAGATGCACACTTTATTGCACTGAATGCTGAAGTTACCGGCAGAGGCAAAGCAAGCGCTCTGGTATTGGAATTCAACAAAGCTGCTTTGGTGGCACGTGAGCAATCCAGCACGTTACTCGGAAAGATTGTTGGAGGCATGTTTTTGGGTACGAAGCCCGAATTACTCTGGATAGACGGCACGCCGGACGCCGCACCGATGCATCTGTAAACGAGCGTGATTTGTACGCCGTTTTCTGCTGTGGTCAGCGAAAGGATTTGCTAGCATGGGCGCCATGCAGTCGTTGGGGATTCTCATCGCGGTTGTGGTGCTGGCCACTATGTTCCGTCGCACGTGGCTTCCCGTGGCGCGCAAGCTACTGAGCAAAACGCTGCTCATCACCTTTTTGGTCATCTTGTGTCTCTTTGCGGCAGGAGCGCTGTTTTGGTATTGGTGGACGCTGCCAAGCGATGTGTTCTACGGAGTGAAATGGGAAGACATCACGGTGGAAGAGGACATCGCCGCGTTGGAGCGATTAAATTCTTTGGCAGTAGGAAAGATTACATCCTCTGGTGTCATGGGCATGGGTGGTGACAAGGCACCGGCACCTGCGCCGACAGGGAAGCAGCCTGCTCCCGTTGCGGCACCAGCAGCCGAGCTGCCGCCGTTACCCGTGGTGCTCGAATCCTTTACCGGCTCGGATGTGCTCCCCGCAGTGCCGTTCTGGAAGCATGCCGGCATCGCCCCGGAGGTTGTGGTGCCGTCGGCTCCAATCGTGAATGCTGCCGCCAATGATCGGCAGATAGAGGTAAGCATCGTCGGGGCCGGAGAAACCATCGTCTTGCCTGCCGACTATCTGCGCCGCACCCCGGACGGACAGCTGTTGGTTGCGCTGGAGCCGCAGCGCAACTTCCGCGCCGGCAAGTACACCCTGCAGGTGCGTGCGGCTGCCGATGGGCAGCGTTTGCAAGACAGTCAGCTGTTGTATGTGCAAGATTTCACCTGGGGCGTGCTGGCGTTCAATCCGGATAGCGATGTATATGCACCCGGAGAGACAGGATTGTTGCAAGTCGGCGTGCTGGATGACCAAGGTGTGACGCTGTGCGATGTTGCCGTGGAGATACGCGCGGTCGCACCGTCGGGTGCTACGGATGTGCTATCCGTTTCGAATGGCAAAATCCGGCGCAATCCGGATTGTCGTGACAAGGCGGTGACCGATATTCCAGATTACGCAGCGGACTTCGTGTTTGCCGAGCGCGGGACGTATGTCTTCGTCATATCCGCTTCTACGCCCAACGGCCAACGCAGCATGACCGAGCGCATAAGTGTAGTTGGTCGTGCACTGCCAGACATCCGTCGCCAGGCAATGACGCGTATTTACCCGTTGGCGGAGTACACCATGCGCATTCTGTTCACGCCATCGCACAGCTTCGAAGGCGCCGTCACCGAGCACGCGCCGCTCTCGTTTAAGATCCGTACGCCCAACCCGCCAGCGACTATTGCCCCGCTAGACGAAGAAACCCAGTCTATTACCTGGAAGCAGCGATTCGAGGCCGGGCGAACGTACACGCTGGAATACACCTACGATGCACCGGATATTTCGCCGGAGTTTTATCTCCTCGGACCGGTGAGTATTGACGGCGATATTGTCGAAGAAACTACCATACAGGCTCCATGACCAAGCGCGTCGCCAACAGCGGCACGCCGCATCCACTGCGCAGGTCGTGGGGAAGCCTAAAAGTGCGTACGCGCCGGCATCGCTTGTGGTTCATGATCGGAACGATCGCCGGACTATGGACGCTGTTTGGTCTGCATCTTGCCGGAGTTATTACCGTCAGCGCCGCATCGGGGTTTTTCATCGATGCATTGGCCAGGGAATACCCCTCGGCACGCCTGCCCGTTGCCTGTTTTGCAGGAGTGTTGGCATTGCTTCTGGCCATTGAGTGGCGCGGCATCATGCATGCCATTGCAGAGCGCCATGCGCGTCTGGGCAATATTGAGCGCCGACAGCTCTACATAGCGCACCGGCACCAGGCGCTCACTACCGTGCTGCTGACACTGAGCTTGCTGCTATTCGTATTGCAGCTTGCAAGTTCGTTGGCACAAGCCCCCAAACCCGGTGTGTTCGTGTTGCCCGAGCAAGGACAGCAAGTGGTCACCAACCGCGTGCTCGCCCGTCCGCGCTGGACCGGCGAACAGAACGCATCTCGGCAGCAAACGACTCTCCGTCGAAAGGTCACGCATTACACGTACGTGGAACACCGACAGTGGCAAATTGCCGCCGACCCCCCGCCAAGCGGATCGTACAGCATTTCGGGCATTGTGTACGGGGGCGAGGGGACATCGCCGTTTGGTGCCGGCGTCACCATCGCACTGTCGCATAACGGCAGCGATGTGGGTACCACGGTCACCGGTGCCGGTGGCCAGTACACGTTCAGCAACATCCACCTTACCGGCGGCACCATTCTTTCCATCTTCATTAAGGGGGCTGCGCAAAAAGCGGCCACCGTTACGCTGGCATCCGGAGCCAGCATGACCGGCGTGCACCTGTATCAAAGTCATTTGATCGTTCGGTCAGACTCCGGCTCAGTAGCTTTAACCAATGCCAATTTAGCCATTGCAGATAACTCCGGAGATTCCGATCTTACGGTGCTCTACAGCATCAATGGCTCGAATATGGTTGTGAAATCCGGCTACACGCTTACCGTGTGGCGTAACAGCACGTTCCAACCCGGGGGCAATGTGAGTGCAACCGGCGATATCAAAATTCGCGGTACGCTCGCCGCGTCATCCAACAACCTCACGCTTTCCGGATCGTGGATAAAGTACGATGGCGGCACGTTCTTGCCCGGAACGTCGCAGGTGCGCATGAACGGCACGAACCAAACACTGTCGGGCTCCACGAACTTCTACAATTTCATGAAGACCGTGACCGGCTCGTACACGCTTACGTTTGCTGCCGGCACGACGCAGCACATCAGCGGTACTATGACTCTCAATGGCGTTTCGGGAGGTCGCTTGTCACTGCGCTCTTCGACAGATGGCACCCGCGCGTTTATTCGGCCCACAGGTACTCGCGTCGTAAGCTATTTGGATGTGAAGGATAACCAAAACCTGGATGCAACCGCTATTCCGTGTCTTACAGGCTGTATCGACAGCGGCAACAACATTTTGTGGCTCTTTAGCGGCGGACCGGGCGGCGGCGGAGAGCAGACCGGTAACGGCGATGCATTATCTCCGTTGGTATCCAACGATTACAAACTGCGTCCCGATGTGGTGGACAGCGGAGGCGCCGACTGGTCGAAGTCTTCCAACTATCGTTTAAGCGACAGCATTGGCGAAGCGGTTATTGGCCATGGAGCGGCAAACGAATACTCCATAGACAGCGGTTACAGACAACCCGCAGCCGCGGACATCATCTCTATTTCCTGCGCATCCACCGTGCCTCTTGGCACCGTTGTTGGCACAGGGCAGCGCACCGGCAGCGGCTCGTGCGTGGTGTACACCGATGCCTACAACGGCTACCAAATGGGCTGGCGCGTGCATGCCGGAAGCGGCGGCACGCTTACGGGTTACCTCATTAGCCAGAGCGAAGACTTTATAAGTCCGTTCACGCCCGGCACAGCAAACGTGCCAGATACCTGGTCGGTAGCAGGCGTCGATTCCGAGTGGGGCGGGCGCGTTCGCTCTACTAGCACAGATACAGCGGCGGAATGGGGAGTGGATGGAGCCAGTGAAAAATGGCTGAACGTGGGTACCGGCAGCACCCGCACCATTGTGTCGCGCAGCAGCGCCACAGCATTGGCTGGATCGACAGAAATCATTCAGTTCCGCGCAGAAATAGGCTCGTCGCACTTCCAGGTGAACGGCACGTACCAAACGACGGTGACATTCACCGTTGTAGGCTTGTAGCGCTACGCTACAGTCCATCCAGGACACTGCCAGACAAGCTAAATGCGTATTAATACATAATTTGCAATATTTGCAAATATGTTATATAATATGAGAAACAATTGTCGCGCTACGTCGTGTGACGCAGCGTTACACCAATACCAATACCATGAATCAGCAATTCGACATTGCGCAGTTGAAAGCCTTACAAATCCAGGCGACGCATGAGTCGCCGGAGGTAGGGCAGCGCTTGGCGTGGCTGATTTATTTCTGTGAGTGCGGCTCTGTCAGTGCCACATGTCGCAACTTTGGCATAGCGCGTACGACGTTCTATCGCTGGAGCCGCAGGTTTGATCCGCAGAATCTGACTACCCTCAAAGATGTAACCGTGACGATGGTTCCGGTGGCAGCGCCTGTTGCTGCTGTGCAGCCCGCAGTCGTTTTGCCTGTGGCGCAGCCACAAATACAGCAGGCTGCCTTGCCACGCCCCTGCTCCAATGCATGCGCGGTACAGCCCTACAGCTTTAGCTTCCTGCGCTCCGCCGCCCTGGTCACCAGCATCCTGTTCAACCTGGCGCTGGCATCGCTCA
>CAZENR010000009.1:0-72919 GCA_964513925.1 uncultured Candidatus Peribacteria bacterium | reverse complement strand
ATGGTGGGCGATGGCTGACTTGAACAGCCGACCTCGACATTATCAGTGTCGCGCTCTAACCAGCTGAGCTAATCGCCCACGTTGACGTGTATGCTACTACGATTGGGGATCGCGCGGCGGCCTTCGTGGTTTACGGCTTCCGTTCGAAGCCTAGGCCAGCTGAGCGAATCGCCCACGTTGCTGTGAATGAAAATGTGCTGCCGACCTATCCGTGCAGCCAACAGAGGGTACGAAAGAGTCGGGGATTGGTCAATCTGACTTTGTTGCGCTGCGTCTAGTGGTACATCTTGGTCACACTCTGGCCGCTGACCACGTTCCGGATTACTTCTGCCAGCAATGGGGCGATAGGGAGCACTTTCAGGCCCTTGAACTCTTTTTGGGCGACGGGGAGCGTATCGGTGACTACCAACTCGGTGAAATCGGCCTTTTTCAGGTTCTCCACCGCCTTCCCGGAGAATACCGGATGCGTCACTGCGGCGTAGACCTCTTTCTTTGCCTTGCGCTCTAACAATGCCTGTCTTGCTGGTGCCAGGGTGCTGCCGGTATCGATCATGTCATCGAAGATGATGCAGGTGCGACCCTCGATATCTCCTGCAACCTCCAAAATTTGCGCTTGGTGGTGACCTGCTCGGTGCTTGTGCATTACCGCCAGTTCCGCGCCGATCAAGTCGGCAAACTTCTTGGCACGCTTGGCACCGCCAGCATCCGGGGCTACGACCGTGACATCACTCAGTTTTTTGTCCTGGAAGTACTTTGCCAACACTATTCTTGCATCCAGTGCGTCTACGGGTACGGAGAAGAAGCCCTGGATCTGATCCGAATGCATGTCGACCGTAATGACATGATCCGCGCCGGATTCTTCCAGCAAGTGTGCCACCAACTTTGCCGAAATGGGTTCACGCGGAAGTGCCACCCGATCTTGGCGCGCATATGGGAAATGCGGGAGGATCACGTGCACCGCCTTGGCAAAGCTCAGCTTGGCTGCCTGACACATCAAGAACAGCTCCATTAAATCTTCATTCGGGTTGGCACCCGTTTGCAGTAAGAACACTTCTTTGCCTCGAATAGACTCCTCATACCTAACATAGCGCTCACCGCAGCTGAATTGTTTCAATGTTACCTTACCCAGGGGCGTTCCAAGCTCTTGTGCAAGCGCTTGGGCGAGTGCCGGGTGAGATGATCCTGCGAAGAAATGCATATCGGGTTATAGTATAGCGCATGCACGTGCGGTTTTCCATGGTTCGAGGCACGCCAGTCGTGGATGAGCAGACTCAACAGCCGCTTGGCATGCTGGAGGGCGTATTGGTGCATCCGGATACCGGTGCGGTTCTCGGCTTCTTCGTGTACGGCATCGGTTACCTGGAAGGCCAGCAATTGTTCCTTGCCTCCAGTGATATCCTGTCTTGGGGGACGAGGGTGCATATTCGCAGCGAAGACCGCCTCTCTCCGCCGGACGAGTTGGTACGATTGCAATCTCTGCTGCAATCACCAAGAACCGTATTGGGCCAGAAAATCATCATCAAGAAGACCAGGGTTGTCGTAGGCACATGCGTAGACATTCAATTCGACACACGTCATTTTCAAATCGAATGGCTGTTTCCGAAGAAGTGGTTCGTAGAGCGACGTGCCGTTGCAGCCAGCGATATCGTAGAAATTACCAATGCCGCCATTCTTATCAGCGAGCCGTTGCGCCCGCGGCGCGAACTGGCCAAGGAATTGGCAGAGGCGCCTGTCAAAATTCTGGAAGAAGTTGTTGCACCGCCAGTACCGAGTACCAGGTCTGCATCGTAGCCCGAGGAACAAAAAACGCCCTCGAGATGAGGGCGTTTAGATTCCTTGTATTCAGCGTTCTTATGAGGAGAAGACGCTGTTGACGAACGATACGATGACGCGGGCGAAGAGCACCACAACGATACCAATAATGACGTAGATGATGGTCTTCTTTGCCTTGTCCTTCTCACCTTCGTCACCACCGGAGAGAATAAGGCGAATACCAGCTACGACCACGTACACAACACCAATCAGCGTGATGAAGTCGAGAATTTGCTCCAACAACCTTACGATAGTGTCCTTGATGGAAGCAGCGTCAGTACCGCCGCTCAGTCCACCTACTGTAGGTGCATCTGGCAATTTGGCGAAGGCGCTATCAATCAACAGCCATGAAGAGACCATTGCTGTAGACGCAGCTGTCGATACTTTGGCAAGGACGTTTTTCATTGGAGAAGAGAAAGAGTACGGCTGTTATTATTCCGTGCGGAAAGGGCGGAAGCAAGGGGGATTTCCGCTACTGCTTGAGATTTTTAAAGGATATTGTACAGCAGTAAATTGTTAGTCTCGGTGCGCAAAGCCTGCAGCAATAATAAGAAATGCCGGAAGCGTAAACCAAATGTCTTGGTTCACAATCATCAACTGCATGAGCATGCTTCCTTGAAGCATGGGTTGCAGTGCGGAGGTTGCGGCAGGCCCGGCGTCGATAATGCCGTTGGTCGTCGCGTATGTCAGGATGGTGGATACGATCAGGCCGGCTGTTGCAAAGCCGAACAGGGCGGTGAATATGACATTAATGCCCGTACTTGCCTCTTTAGTGTAGGAAACATCGATGCCGCTGCGGATGGCAAACAGGATGATGAAGAGTGCGAACAGGAATATTTTTACCACCGACAACACGGTGAAGTTGAAGGCCACACCCATGACTTGCATAAGCGCGGTGGACTCTCCGGTTAGACGCACGATCACGTTGCCGATGCCCTGTGTAGCAATGATAGAGATGTAGGTGGCAATAATCACCTTCATCGACTGGTTCTTTCCAATGATAAAACTGTACGACGTAATGATTGCGAAGAACACGACGACGAACAAATCCCAGCTGAGGGTGAGAGACATGGAAGAAAGCGTACAGCCGAGTAGGCGGCTGGGGAAGGAGATTGCACGATAGGACTCCTTGGATTCCGCGGAGTTCCCGGAGTTCTCCACGTAACATCTCGCCACTTTTCCCGTTTCAACTTCCGCTACACTGCACGCCAATGCGCCACGGATTCCTCCTCATCAACAAGCCCCGAGGCCCCAGCAGCCACGATGCAGTCGCGAAAGTGCGCCGTGCGCTGGGCGAACGAAGCGTTGGCCACTTGGGCACGCTGGATCCTTTGGCGGACGGATTGTTGGTATTGGCAGTGGGGGGAAAGGCTTTAAAGGTCGTGGAGCTCTTCTCTTCTTTAGAGAAGGAGTATCTGGCCGATGTGCGATTGGGTGCGACCAGTACGACATACGATGCCGAGGGCGCAATTACAGAGACGGCCCTGAAACCGGGATGGTCCGCGCCGGAAGATGCCTCGCGCATCCAGGTGCTTGTACAGGAGCGCTTTACTGGAAACATCAGCCAGGTGCCGCCCAAGTTTTCGGCGGTCAGCATTGGCGGTTCGCGCGCATACCGCAAGGCGCAGCGCGGCGAGACGTTTGAAATGCCCAGCCGCCAGGTGCAGATTCATTCATGTATCGTCGATAGTTATGTCTACCCAAAGCTGGTGTTGCGCGTTCGTTGCGGCGCCGGAACTTACATTCGTTCCCTGGCTAACGATTTGGGTCAAAGTCTTCACTGCGGCGGCTACTTGGCCGGTCTACAGCGGACCAAGGTAGGGGAGTGGTCGGTACAGGAAGCCGTGCAGCCGGATGCCGCAGCATGGAAGGATGTATTGCCGCTGAAAGCAGTACTTACTCAGTTTGCAAAACGCGAGCTTACCGATGTTGAATGGGATGACATCCGCAACGGACGATGTATTGCCGGAACCATTGAGTCATCACCTCTCATTGCCTGGCACGGAGGATTGCCGGTAGCCGTGCTGGAGCGCAATCCTAAAGTCGCAGACACGCTCAAGCCACGGAAGGTGCTTGTGTAAAATTCTTGACATAGTCGGTGCCAGGAGCAGACTAGCTGCATGTCATCCAATGCACCGCAAATGGAAAAAGCATGGTCGGCAACATTCATTCCCGGAAACGAGAACGCCGAAGCATTGCGCGACGTGTTCGAGGCCAAGGCCCATTGGGAGGCATTGGGACTGCAGTTTCCGATAGAGTTTTTTGTTCCGCGTCTGTCTGGCAATGTGGAGGATCGAACTGCGTTCCAGGTACAGATGGCGATTGTCAACTTGCTTGGCGAAGCACGCAGGACGGTGCACACTTCCATTAGTATCACTGACATTTGCAAAGATGGAATGCCCGAGGCCACTCCGTCGTTTACCATGAAGAGCGAATTTTCATTTGCGGATTCGACTCAGACGGAGTCTGGCACGGGGGGTTGATGCGCTTGCGGGTTTGCAGTACGATTTGTCGGCTCTTTTACGGATCGGCAGCTCAGTTGACCGCGCGAGGCTTGCCAAGCGCGTCCTCAAAGGAGACTGCTCGATCTTCGATCTTTCTTTCACACGTTTCTACCTTGGATCGGTAGCTCAGTTGGTAGAGCAGGAGACTCTTAATCTCTTGGTCGTGGGTTCAAGTCCCACCCGATCCACCACACAACTCTCGCGAAAGAGAAGCTTTCAGTTCCCCTCTCGCGGGCTCTCCTTTCCCAAAGCGGTGTCTCACCAGGCAAGCACAGTTTGCCTTCGTGAGTATTCAATGTCGTGGGCTGAAGCACGATTTGACCGAGCGCAGAGAAGGCGGTTCCGCCCGATCCGCCAGTTAATTATTTGTTTGCAAATAGCAAACAATAACTATGGTCTCCAGTGTTTGAATGTACGGAACTGCTCTCGTGACAAAAGATAATTTCTCGTTCAAAGAAAAGTTCCTTCGATACTTCTCTCGCAATGTCCCAGGCAAGAGGTGTCATTGGCTGGCGATCGCCGAAGATATTCGAAACCTCTAAGACAATTCTTGCATTTTTTTTCATGACCTTCTTTAGCTTTGAGTACACTGTTCGAATACCCGATAGATACTGATCATAGTCTCCTGCCTTCGTGTAGTTTGTGAGGGGATTTTCCTTATGAAAAAATTGCATGTATGGCGGGGACGTGATCGAGAAATCGCAGGGAGGGATGTCATACTCATCAATACGCAGGGCATCGCCATGAATAACACTGCTTGGAGCACTCAATTCTCCTTGAACGTAGTCGTATCGTTTCTTGTCATATTCAATACCAATACCTAACCTCTTCATTCTTTGAGAGACGATCAATGTCGTCCCAAAGCCAGCGAAAGGATCGAGCACACGTTCACCCTCTTTTGTAAACTCTGAAAGAAACCTCTCCACAAACTGCCCAGGAAAACGAATGCCTGTATCGCTTTTCAGTGGAATGTCTTCAAGTTGATAAGGCATGACAAACCATGTTTTCTCAAAGCCACTCGAAGATTTCACGTTCTTCTTCATGCAGCCATTTTAGCCTGTTTTGTCGGAGGTGGCATATGTCATCTCTCTTGTCTGGCCATAGGCAGGAGGCAGAACCTTTTTTCATTCAGCGTATTTCCCGTCTTGTTATCGAATGAATCTTCTGTGAAGTTTCAGGCAAACGTTACGCAGCGGCTGACCATTGTCACTCGCGTTCCACTACGTACACCATCGCAATCGCCCCTCTTCAGAAGTCTTCTCATTTTTTTGGTGTGCATTCCACGAGTATGGGAAACTCTGCACCTTCTTGGTACCCCAGAACATCAATAGAACAGTCGTGAAACACTTCGTAGGATTTCCAGTGCTGTGTTCTATCGTTCTTTTGCCATGTGCCGTCTTTTGGCTGGAATAGCTTTGTCCCTAGTTCATCTTCAGCACCATCGCTTGCGCTGTACAACACGCGCGGCCATCCTGCGTCTGCCAGTCGCGTTGCCAGGTGGCAAGTGCGATCATGAATAATGCCTGCGTTGGAGATGTACAGCGTATGCGGCGATTGCGCTGGGGGGATTGCCAAGTCCAGCAGGTTTGCCTGGTGCAATGTAATGGCCGTTTTCCGGGCTATGGATTGCAATGCTTGGTACTTCTGGATCGTGTGACAGGGGCCTTTTCTGTGCACGGCAAACGCATCACGGCGAGCAATGCCATCGGCCAAGCCGACGCATGCGGTGTGATCGGATAGGACATCTGCGCACAACCGGGCTGCGGCACTGAGAAGCGGTAGAATATGACGTTGGAATGCCTCTGTTTTGCTGATCGCAACACCTTTTCGTGTATCCCAAATGCGTAAAAAATCCTCTGAGTCGAGTAGCCGCAGGCATTGCAGTTTGATTTCTGCCATCGCCGTCGCCACTGGTGACAGATCGCACAGACGCAGCGAATTCGGCTGACTTTGCAGCAGTGCCAGCGGGTATTCGCAGCCTCCGGTAACCGAAGTAACGTCTTGGCCCCGAGGCACCGCGCCTTTCAGCAACGATAACGGATCGGAAGAGCCAATGTACAGTGTTACATAGCGATTCCTGTGCCCGAGACACTCTTGCACCTGCTCCGGCGTCGTCTGTTGTTCAAGCGGGGAGTGCTTCACGGTCGTATTGTACATCGCGTCATGTTCCTCGTATGGCTTTGGGCGTACTATTGCCCTGTGTCGAAACACTATGTTTATATCGCCCGCTGCAAAGACGGATCGCTGTATACTGGAACGTGCGTGAACGTGCGGGATAGGGAGGCAAAGCACAATGCAGGGAGCGGCGCCAAGTACACCCGTGCCAGGCGTCCGGTGCGCATTGTCTACACCGAGGAGTACGACACCCTGTCGCAAGCACGCCGTCGCGAGACAGAAATCAAGCGCTGGCCGCTTGCTACGAAACAGGCTCTGCTCCGAGCAGTGCCGCTTTCGCATGCTGCGCAACGAACGCGCTGGAATGCCGAGCACCGTGCCCCCAATGCTCTGCCGCAAATGAACAGCGAGGATGCCTCCCGCGGGGTAACGGAGCTGCATCGCTGGCTGATGCGTCACAAGCATGGTCGCAAATTCTCTTGCCTGGAAATGGGCTCCGGAAAGGGCAGAAACAGCATTTGGCTTGCACGTCAGGGCATGAAGGTCACCGGGTTCGATTTCTCGGCCCATGCCGTAACGACTGCCCGCAACAGGGCGAAGCAGGCATGCGTGCCCGCAATGTTTTTGACTGCCGATGCAACCAGCCGCTGGCCGTTTGCAGCGCATATGTTCGATGTCGGCATCGATTGTTTCGCCAGCAGCGATATCGAGTCGGCTTCTGGGCGCGCGGCCGCCCGAGCCGAGTTTCTTCGCGTGTTGCGCCCCGGCGGCTACCTGCTTGTGTACGCCATTTCGCATGCAAGTCCGTTCCATCGTGCGTTGCAGCGCAAACATCCGGCGGCGCAGTTTGGCGGCATGCATCATCCGAATGGAAAATTTGAGAAGATGAGTTCGTGGTCTGAGCTTGCGGAGCTGTATGCAGGATTTTCCGTTGTGCAGAGACGTACGCTGAAAGGGGAGTCGAGTTTCTACGGCAAGCGGTATCGCACCGAGAATCTGTGGCTCTTGCTGCAAGTTCCACGCAAGAAAAAAGCCGCCAAGCGGCGGCTTTCAACAACGAAGTGAATCTTGAATTATTGATCCTTCAGCATTGCTGCGGCGGAGCTGGCAAGAGACTCAAATTTCTTGGTGTATCCATCGGACAGCTTCTTTGCCTGCTCGATTTGCTCTTTTGTCAGCTGCGGTGCCAGCGATTGCAAGGCCGCAGTTGCCTGGCTGTTGCCCTGCTTCTGCGACAGGTCGAACCACATGTAGGACTGCACGCCGTCAGATGGTACTCCCTCCGCCTTGGCGTACATGACGCCCAGGTTGAACTGTGCTTCATTGAAGTTCTGTTCTGCCGCCTGGCGGAACAACTCCATGGCCTTGGCGTAGTCCTGCTTCATGCCTTCGCCGCGGTAGTACATGACGCCCAAATTGAATTGTGAACGCGGGTTGCCTGCCGCTGCCGCCTTCTCGAACCACTGTTTTGCTTTTGCGAAATCTTTGGTCATGCCTTCGCCGGTGTAGTACATGACGCCAAGGTTGAATTGTGACTTCACCTCGCCTTGTGCGGCGGCTTTCTCGAACCATTTCTTTGCCATGGCAAAGTCTTTCGTTACGCCTTGGCCGTCGTGGTATAGAGCTCCCAATTCAAATTGGGCATTGACGTCGCCGGCGTTAGCCTTCTGTTCCAGTGATTCCTTGGTTTCCGCCGGTGCGGAGCTGGAAGAACTGTTCGCCGTGCCTCCGGGGTTCTGGCCAGTTCCGCAGGCGCAGAGCGAAAGAGTGAGAATGCCGAGAGTGATGGTGGAGAGTGTGTTGCGCATACCCGAGTAGTGTAGCGAGATTGTCGGCATGGGAAAACCCAACTTTCCCGCAGGCAAATTTGCCTTGCGCAAGCATTGCTTCCTATTATACTTCGCGCGTATTCCCCCTTTTTTCGCACATGGAACTCCTTCTTCCTTCGTTCGGATTCGGCGACGATGACGATGACGATGTGTACGGCGGTGGAGGTGATGATGGCTTTTCGCTGGATGATGAACTCGATCTCGATGACGAGGGCGAAGAAGACGACGACGAAAAGAACCCGCTGGGTATCGAGGGTATTGGCGAGGACTACTAGTTTCCCTGACTACTTGCCGTCACGCTCTTCCATGGCCTCCATGGCGTTGCGCTGAATGGTCTTCCAGTCGTACGGAAACTTGAATGTTTCCAGTGCGCGAACCAGACTGGCAAAGCATTGCCATGGCGTTGCTTCCTGGTAAATGAATGCCCCGCCACTTTCCTGTACCGGGTTGTAGTCTTCCAGCACGTCTGCCGGCATTGCCACCGGAATTACGCCGTAACGCAGCGCGTTTTCCAGTTCATCCGGGTCCTGTTGTGTAGAGAAGAACAGAGCGATGTCTGCGCCTGCAAGCATACGTCGCAGGTTTACCTCGTCGTCCGGGATGATCTTAATACGATGGCCGTTGTTCTTGGCAAGTTTGGTGAAAAATTCGCCGTACTTGGAAGATCCGCGTCCTCGGATGAGTAATGCGACCGGCAGCTCCAGCACGCCGTCCAGTACTTGCTCCATCAGTTCGCCGCCAAGCGCATCGGTCATGCCGGTGGAAATGCAGAGAATCGGTTGCTTGGGTTCCACGGGCCATCCAAGCTGCTCCTGCAAGGCTTTCTTGTTTTCCATTTTATGCTCAATGGTCCTGGCGCAGTATTTGCGCGGAATCTTGTTGTCGTACGCTGGGGAGAGCTGTGTCATGGTGTGTTTGAGTGTTCCCATCATTATACCCTTTTTTTGGCTTCCACGCTCGCGGGCGGTGTTGTGGAAATTGCTGTATTGTTTTGTAATAGCATGTTTATTTCCAGGCTGTGGCTGTGAGGGGTAGGCGCCCATGCAATGTTGTCGTACCCTACAGACGACGTTGGCTCGGCCCAGTTCTTACAGAGCCCTTCTTCCTTCGCCTATGCAGCATCTGGTCATTATCGACGGGCATCACCTCTTATATCGCGCTTACTGGGCTATTCCGCGGACTATGCGTAATAAGAAAGGCGAGCAGGTGAATACCGCATTCGGGTTTACATCCATGCTTATCAACATCCTGAGAATCGAACAACCAGATGCCTTGCTGTTTTGCTTCGATGCCGACGAGCAGACGTTTCGGCACAAGGAATATGAGGAGTATAAGGCTGGGCGCGCAGCCACGCCCGATGATTTTTATCCCCAGGTTCCACATGTATTACGGGTCATCGATTCGCTGGGTCTTAAGCGTGTGGAAGGCGGCGGATTCGAGGCGGATGACTTTGCTTGTGCGTACGCCAAGGCCGCGGAACGGCAGGGGAGTAAGGTGACGATTATCTCAGGAGATCGCGATTTGCTGCAGCTTGTAAACGACAACGTCCGCGTTGCCGTGCCGCACAAGGGCTACCAGGTACCGGAATACTTTGGTCCGGGCGAGGTAGTGAAGAAGTACGGGGTAACTCCGCGGCAAATTCCTTCCTACAAAGGATTGGTGGGAGACGCGTCGGACAACTTGCACGGTGTGTTAGGCATTGGTCCCAAGGCAGCAGAGGCATTGCTCCAAAAATACGGCACGTTGGAAGGCGTGTATGCCAACATTGATCAGATCAAAGACGCCTGGAAGACGAAGTTGGAGAAGGATAGGGAATCAGCATTTTTCTGTGAACGCATGGCGCAACTGGTTTGCGATGTTCCGCTCCCGTTGGGGCTGGATGCGTTACGACTTGAGCAGCTGCCTACCCAGGCGGCACTGGATGTATTCGCAGATCTTGGCTTCGTACTGCTAACCAAGCGCTTAATTGCGCTTACACAGGAGCCGTATGGCGCACGTCATTTTGCTCCGGCAGCTCCCACTCCTTCTCTAAGCTCACAAAGTAAAGTTCGCAAGCAGAAGGGCTCGGCAGATGATGCATCTTTGCAACTATCTCTGCTATAACGCAAGGTATTGAGTATTTTTTGTATACAGATTTTTTGAGGTGAATACAAAAATTGTTTTCTCAATTTTCTTTCAGCATCTACTCAACAAATGATGAGAACATTTTTTAGTCAGTTTTCATCACTCTTGATCACCAAAGATGAACAATGATCTATTGCAGCCAAAATCTCGCCCTTTAGACTGCGATTTGCTTCGTCGTGTTCATCACGACTTCCTGTTGATTTGTTCCCACTTCACCCCTCGTTCCCATGGCCAAAGAAAGTGTTGTATCCAGTCTCGATGTCGGAAGCGCCAAGATCCGTACAGTCGTAGCAGTAGTAGACGGCGCCGAGGGCGGCCAGGTTCCCAGTGTCATTGGCGTTGGCATCTCGCCATCGCTTGGCATGCGCAAGGGCCATGTCATCGACATTGAGGAGACCATCCACAACATTATTTCCGCACTGGAGGACGCCGAGCGCATGGCTGGCGTACCCATCAACCACGTCTTTGTCGGCATGAGCGGCTCGCACATCGAGTCCTTCGATAGCCGCGGCGTCATTGCCATCTCTGGTTCCGAGATCACGGTAGATGACATTGCCCGCGTACTGGAGGCCGCACAGGCAGTTAGTATTCCGAGCAACCGCCGCATTTTGCATATTGAGCCGAAGAGCTACGCCGTAGACGAGCAGCGCGGTATCAAGAATCCGGTTGGCATGACGGGTATCCGCCTGGAGGTGGAAGCCCACATCATCACCGGCCAGATCCAGCACGTAAAGAACCTTGAGAAGTGCATCGACCAGGCAGGTGTGGACATCGACGCTCTGGTTCCAGCCACCATCGCCATCTCCGAAGCAGTGCTCACCAAGCGCCAGAAGGAACTGGGTGTTGTCACCATCGACGTCGGTGCAGGCTCCACCAGCGTGGCCGTGTTCGAGGAGGGGACGATTCTACACTCCGTTTGCTTGCCCGTGGGTGGTGAGAACGTCACCAACGATATTGCTATTGGACTACGCACCAGCATCGACACCGCAGAGAAGATCAAAATTGAATTCGGTTCGGTTCTGCCCGCAGAGATTCAGGAGCGAGAAATGATCGATTTGTCGACCGTCTCCAAGATGGACACCCAGACTGTCAGCAAGAAGTACATGGCCGAGATCATGCAGGCCCGCTACTACGAGATCTTCTCCTTGGTCAAGGAGGAGCTCAAGCGCATCGGCCGCGATGGTCTTTTGCCTGCTGGAGCACTGCTCACCGGAGCTGCGGTTAAGGCTCCAGGCGTTCTGGACATTGCACGCGAGGTGCTGGGTCTGCCCGTACAAATGGGCTTCCCGGTGGAGGTGGGTGGAGTCATTGAGAAAGTTGACGATCCGGCTTATGCCACAGCACTCGGTACCCTGTTATGGGGCGTGCGCGAGGGCAGTCGCAAAGGTGGTTTCGCGTTCTCGATGGGTTCCATCGATATGAAGCGTGCCATTAGCCAGGTCGGTTCCTGGTTTAAAAACTTGCTTCCGTAATTTCATTTCTTTACCTCCTCAGTCTTCCTTCCCCCAGTTCCCATGTCAGACACGTTGCGCTCCCTGTTCTCCGGCTCGAAGTCGTCTTCGGGCGGTAACGGGTTTACCCCCTCCGCACCCGCCAAGGCCGATGGTTCCACCTCGTCCAGCAGCGGATACCAGGAAGTGCGCCCCGACATTGCCCCGAACGCGGTGATCCGCGTGGTGGGTGTTGGTGGCGGCGGTAGCAACGCCGTCTCCCGCATGATTAGCAGCAAGGTGGGAGGCGTGGAGTTCATTGCCGTCAACACCGATGCGCAGGCGCTGTTCCACAGCCCGGCTACCACGAAGGTGAACATCGGCCGCGGCACCACCCGCGGACTGGGCGCCGGTGCAAACCCCGACGTGGGCTTGCAGTCTGCGAAGGAGAGCTCTGAGGAGATCAAGAAGGCGCTTGAGGGTGCCGACCTGGTGTTCATCACCGCAGGACTTGGCGGCGGTACCGGTTCCGGCGCGGCACCGTACATTGCCGAGCTGGCACGTTCCATGGGAGTGCTGACGGTGGGTGTTGTGACCAAGCCGTTCAGCTTCGAGGGCTTGCGTCGCCGCAAGCAGGCAGAGGAGGCATTGGAGGCGCTTCGTGGCAAGGTAGACACGCTCATCACCATTCCGAACGATAAGATTTTGTCGCTCATCGACAAGACCACCCCGCTGACCGAGGCGTTCCAGATCGTAGATGAAATCCTGCGCCATGGTATCGAGGGTATTGCCAGCCTGATCACCGTGCACGGCTTGGTGAACGTCGACTTTGCCGACGTACGTTCGGTCATGCAGGATGCAGGTTCCGCGCTCATGGGTATCGGTTACGGTACCGGCGACAGCCGCGCCGCAGAGGCCGCACGCGCGGCCATCGACAGCCCGCTGCTCGAGCTTTCCATCAGCGGTGCCAAGGGTATTCTCTTCAACATCACGGGTGGGAACGATATGAGCATGTTCGAGGTGGACGAGGCTGCACGCATCGTCACCGAGGCTGCCGACCCAGAGGCCAACATCATCTTCGGTGCAGTGATCGACGATGCGTTCACCGGCCAGGTGAAGTGCACGGTCATCGCAACCGGCTTCGATGAGAAGAAGGATTCCATGTCTTCTGCCGCCGCAGCCCCGCTGATGCGCCAGCTGCCCTCGTACAAGAAGCAGGAGAGCGCCAAGACTGCAACAGATGCCGCTCCGGCCCGCGGTGATGACGCCGTCATCAAGCTTTCTGGCACGCAGTTAAACGAAGAGGAGCTGGAGGTTCCCACCTTCATGCGCAAGAAGATTGGGGGGAAATAATCCAACATAGCCACACGGGAAATGTGGAGAAAGCCGGCCAAAAGAGGCCGGTTTTTTCTTTACGCTCGCGAAAGGGGTTACACCCCTCTCGCGGACTCTCCCTGAGATTGTGCGGCTCCAGGCAGGCAAAGCCTGCCTTCGCCGATGTTTTAACACTGCGGCGCTCTATTCTCCTGCCGGTAGAGGGTACATACCGCCACTTCTTTGTGCACGACATATGTTCTTTTGCCCAAGCGGCAAAAGAACCAAAAACGCGTGCGCAATGAGCCACCACGCCCGGCGGTTGCGACCGCCGAGGCAGACCTCCGTCCCCCGAGCGCATTGCGCGCCACCCTTTAGTGGCTTGAAAATATAACTCAGAGTCTCTTCGTTCTCGCCGCCTTGAAAGGGTTCGTTGCGGTTCTTCGTGAAGAGGGGCCGCAAGCAAACGTGCCTGTTTGAGCCGCTTTCGTGGGGACGAAGCGGCGAGTTCACGTTTGCAGGCCCCGATGCACGAAAAAGAACCGCCGAACGCTTTCACCAGCGGCATGTTTTTTGCTCCACTTTTTTGCGCCAAAAAAGTGGAATATGTTCGCTTGGGAAAAAGAACATGCGGAACCGAACAGGGTTCCCTAATTCTCCGAGAGAGAATCTTTGGCAGCATCAATCTGCAACTTCACATATACTGATCTTATGCACGTCTCCATCCAACGCATAGACCCCACGTTGCCGCTGCCCGAATACCATTCCAGCGGGGCTGCAGCCTTCGATTTCGTCACTCGCGAAACCACCGTCATTCAGCCCGGCCAGCTGGGCTTGGTTCCGGGCAATATCATCGTCAAAGTGCCGGAGGGGTACGCGCTGCTTATTCTCCCCAGGTCATCGTTGCCGCGAAAAAAAGGCCTCATTTGCCCGCATTCCTTGGGGCTTATAGACCAGGACTACCACGGTCCTAAGGATGAGATTTTCGTACAGGTACGCAATGTGACAGATGCCCCCGTGACCGTGGAGCGCGGTGAACGCATTGCACAGGGGTTATTTGTCAAAATAGACCGCGCGCAGTGGCAGGAGGTAGAGAATCACGGAGTGCAGAGCAGGGGAGGGTTTGGGAGTACGGGCTAATTACAGCGGTCGTGCCCAGGCATCTTCCACAAACTTTCCGAAGTCAGTAAGTTTGGTGTCTCCGGTCTTTTCATCTTTTTTTGTAAGCGTTCCGCCAAGGTTAGCCACGATATCTTCTTTCATAATGAGCCTTCGACGCAACATTTCTTCTAAAACGTTTTTGTTCTCACTGTCTGTCTCATTCGGAAATTGCAGTGCAGATGCTGCGTTTGAGCAAATGCGAGTGCGGAACCAGTTTTTCAACTTTGCCTGCATTTCTGAGCGGAACCGCTCTTTTGCAACTGGATCTACCTTTTTCAGTTCGTCGTATCTCTGACGAACCATGCTGAAGAATTTCGGCGCCTTGCTTTGATGTGTTGGACGACCGGTAGAGTCACGGGTTCCAAGTTCGTCAAGAATCGTGCTGCTCGCCAGAAGGATGTCCGATCCAGTTGGATGGAAGAAGTCATCGTCGGTTTTGGCTGCAGACACTGTGCTTTGAGAGTTTTCTTTCCACCATTTGCGGTACTCGTCGAAGTCCTTTTGGAAGATGGAAATAGTAACGTCTCCGTCTTGGTACGTCTTTCCAGCCAAAATGATGGCAACAGCCTCTTCTTTTGTTTTTTCCTTGATGCCATTCGGGAGCTTACTCAGTCGCTCCTCAATCTTTTTAATTGTTCGGGTTAGCACGTTATTGTCCCATTTAGCACCTGCCTTCCATTCCATCATTTCCGTGCGCAACAACTTGAACATTGTCATGGACCATGCTGTTTGGCCGATGCCGATGTTACCGATGTCGTCCAGAAGACCTTTGTCCAAGATGGCAAGCAATTGAGGGTCTTTTCGCAACTCGGAGATGAAGGTGGTAATTGCCCAGGTATGGCTGTGGGTGTACTTCGCTTTTTCTTGAATACGCTGGAAAATACCGTGCGCGGCAAAGATGTTGCGCTCGCGCATTTCGTGAATGAGATCTTCGATCATCGGCGGAATATCCGGACGTTGGTTCACCTTGGCGTAGCCGCGCTTACTTTCCTTTTTCTTTCCTTCTTCGTAGTGCTGCACCAATTCGCTGAACGCCTCTGGCCCGAATTCACTTACGAAATCTATGCCGTATACATCGGCTCCGTTCACCGGACTTAGGTCGTACAACCAGGCTTTTTCTGCCGCATATTCCAGCACGGCCTTCTTTTCGTTGATGTTGCTCAATCGCCAGTACAATCCGTCCGGACGCCCCATGAGCCTATCGAAGTTCAAACCTGCAGTTTTCAAGTAGTCAGCGAATTCACTGGTTTGCTTCTCATTTGCGGCACGAGCTTGCTTTCTCAGGGTATGTTCTATGGGTTTGGCCAGCCAAGATCCTTGTGCGATTTTATCGGCAATGCGGTGTGCCTTTCGTTCTTTGCCTTGTTCCCATTTGGCTACAATGGCTTCCTTGAAAATGCCAACGATTTTTACGGCATCACTCCAGGAAACCCATTCAACATTCTTTCCGTTGCTAAAGAACACCTCTTTCAGGTTGCCCCATATCCCCTTATCTTCCTTCTCGCTGGCCGTTGGGCGCTCTCGGTTAATAAATTCCCCAATTTCTTTAATGCCACTTTGCACGCCAGATACATATTCGTTCAACGCCTTGGTTGTCAGCTCTTTGTTCATTGCCTCATCCGGGCCAAAATTCCATAGCTTGGTGTAATACTCCTTCTCTTTTGCCGTAAGGCCACCCTTGTTTTCAGGCAGATCCCAGCGCTCCAATGCACTTGCAGACTGCTCGGCAAGGAGTAGATCTTTATCGTTCTCGTCCAAGAAGTTACGCACGAAATCCAAGCCCTTTTGCTCTTCATTCTGCTGTTCCTTGCTCATGAGGGGCAACGACTTCATTACTAGTGGCAAGCTCGCTCTGGCCGATTCACATGCTTGCTTTGCCGCACTGATCTTCATTTGCACATCATGTAGCGTGACTTTCTTTTCCTCCTCTTCTTCATCTTCAATGGCAGCGGTGGCATCTTTTTTTGCTTTTTCGGTTTCTTTTGCATTCGTGCGTACAAAGTCATCGTACTCACGTTGTTGCTTCGCTGCGTACTGACTCTGTTCCGTGCTTTGTGCAAGCTTTTCTCGCACATTGTCGTAGTGCGCATCAACTTCTCGAGAAATAGCTTGAAGCAAGTGTGCAACGTTGCCGTCTGTTGCTGCTGCTTGCGCTAGCATGTGGTGAATCTCCCAGAGCTGCGAGGCTTCGCCGTCATTGCCGACACGCGTGTACGGAGCCTTTTCTCCTCCGACGTAGATTGCTGCTGCCTCTTCGATAATTTCCTCTACGCTCATCGCAGCTCCTCGTTCTCCAAAACTGGCGCGTACAACGCGCTGTACATCGCTCCACGCCCCTACTTGCTCAAGTGCGCTTTGCATATCTGCAAAGAACGATGCGTTTGCGTGCTTTTCCTTGCGAATAGCGAAGTGCGTTAACTCGTGCGCGGCGCTTCTTGGTCCCATAATTGGGTCTGCGCTTTCGGGATGGTCGATGTTGAAGTACACGGTATTTCCGCACTGAAAGGCAGAGGGGGGAGTTCGCAACATTGCGTCAATTTCCTCCTGCTGGCGGCTTTTGTCGCGAGAAACCATCTGCCTGTACTGCTCCAGGTATTCATCGGCATAGAGGTACTGGCATCCTGGCTCGTCGAATTCCTTTGCCTCATGCAAGGCCTGTCTTTTGCGCTCAATTGTTGCAGCCATTCCTGGAATCGCCTGAATGGCCCAGGTAATAACATCAATTTTGGAAAAGTTGGTAGGAATGAATGCGCTATTTTTCTCAAAAATCACCTCCAGTGTTTTTCGGTACTCGTCGTGTATGCGCTCGAATGCCTGCTCATCTCCAATCGGCGCCTGTGCCAGGGCTTCGGTCAAATCGACAAGGGAATCATTCTCTGCGGTAAGGCGAGTAAATTGCAGCTCTTCTGCGGCAATATGCGCACGGGTTACACGAGCCTGCAGCTGCGGTAACTGCTCAAGAGCCCACTTGAGCTGCGCAAAAGGATCGTTTGAAAATCTTGCCTGAAAGGTCTGCGGAGCAAGTAGTTGCGCTAGCAGTTTCTCATGACGACTCAATGCGGTGGCCACCTGCACTCCTTCCTGCCAGTTGAGCGTTGCAAGATCTTCGATAAGCGCTGCTACCGCAGGGCCCTGAAGTTTCTTTTCTTGCTCTGCAATTGCTAGCTCCTCGGCACGTTCCCTGCGCCTTGCCAGCACTTCATCCACTTCCGGGAGGTAGCGCAGCTGCAGTACCAGCTCGGTTTTGTTCACACGCGTTGTTGCCGCTTGCAGTGCCAGCACCTGGCGCAGCAACTTCTCGTGGCGATCGTAAAAGCCTGCAATGGCTGCGTCGTGCTTCCAGTCCAGCTGCTCCAGCGCGTCCATCATGTCGCGCGTCTCCCGCGAAAGTTCCATGACGCTGCCTTCTTTGCCCGCGTCGGCATTGAGCACGTTTGTCACTGCGTCCCGGACGTTGCCGCGCAGCAGCTCCGGTTGCTGGCCCTGCAGCACATTCACGTTGCGTGTAGCCAGAGCCTGCACCTCTGCATCGGTGAGCGTATCGATTTTCACGCCGGCTGCATCGTCTAAGAAGCCCAGGTGAGACCGGGTATCGCGACCGATTTTGCGTACGACTAACTCTGGAGATCGGCTCAGTTCTACCAGTCCGCGAGCTTCGCCCTCGGGGGCAGAGCCGGGGATCACATTGCCCGTTTTCTGCAAAAAGACGAGCCGCTGCTCCGTAAGGGGAGAGTGCTTGGGTGCAAGGCGAGCGTTGGCAAGGTGCCGCAGCATCTATAGTTTACAAATGCGGATAATGGTGTCAAGCAATCTCTCCCGTTTGTGCGGATTCTGTGGGAGGAATTGCAGCAAGACATCGCGGACAAGCAATGGGTCCATGGTTGCCGTATGCACCACCAAATTCGGCATGTAGCCTTTCTTCAGCTCCACATGCAGCTCGCAATGTTTTGGCCCGGACAGCATCCAGAATTCCTTCAGTTCGTTCCATGGGCGAAGCTTGCCGTCGAATTCAAAACCCAGCTGTAAGATACGAACGGTGTGAATGGGGTGTGCTTCGTTGCGCACCAAGAAGAACAGTCCTGCAAGAATGGCAATGGTGATGGCAAACAGCCATGAGCTGCTCAGTATGCCGTAGACAATGAGTCCTAGCGTTACCACGCTGGCCCCTACGTACCATCCGCGACCACGGTCATGCGAGATGCGCGACGGTGCCTGCCATTCCAGAATGGGTTGTCTGATATCGTTTTGCATGTGTGTATGAGAAATCTGTTTATTATACACGAAAACACGAAATTCGGCACGCCGTCATAGTTGCAAAATATTGAAAGTAGTTTGATGCGTTTCTATTAGTCGTAGGCCGCGACTACGGCTTCTACACGCAGCACTCCGGCCTGTTTTAACGCCTCGGCGCACGCCTGCAGAGTGGCACCGGTTGTCAGCACATCGTCAACCAGCAGCACACGCTTAGGCACAGGCTTTGGCCCGACGTAGCAAAAAGCGTTACGTACAGCGACCAGGCGCTCTTTGCGCGGTCTGTGGGCTTGGTGACCCGTGGGGCGCATGCGCTTGAGTAGCGGTGCGCAATGCCAACGTTGTTTGCGTGCAATGCCGCGCGCCAGTAACTCGCTTTGGTTGAACCCGCGCGCAAACCGCCGAGTCCAATGCAGGGGTACCGCGCACACCACGGGGGCTTCTTCGCCCTGGGCGCGGAAATCGGGCAGGAGGCCCGGCAATGACTTGAGCATAATGGATGCGAGAATGTCGGCCAGCGCATCGATTCGCCCGTACTTCAAGTTCCGTATCGTTTTTTGAAACAGGGGAGAGGAGTCGTATTTCCCGGCCGCCACGATGTGATCCAGCGAGACCATTCCTCTCCTGCGCAGCGCGCAATCGGTCAGCACGAACGGAAAGAGCTGAAAGCCCTGCAGCTCCTCGGCAGTAACCCATATTCCCTCTTCGCCCGTCAGCGATCTTCTGGGGAAGAAGAGGTCTAGCAAGAAAGCGAGGAGATGCATGGCAAGCAGTGCACCATGCCGATGTCACCAATGCGATCCTCTGTAGAAATCCTTGCGTCACCTTATGCTGATTCTTGGCTAACAAGAGAGTGAAAATCGGTTCTGCTTTCTGTCGGAACCCTGGTGCGCATGCGCAGAAATTGACATGCCAACGAAGCGCAGTATCATCGGCGCCCATTTCCATTCCTTGTCTATGTCTATGCGCAACATTCTACGCTGGGTCACCGCCGCAGACGAGCGGGAGCGTTTGGCCCAAGTGCGTGAGAGCATTGCCAATAGGGAGGCGGGCAACCGCAGTCCGAAGCAGCATGTACTGGCCGAACGCGACCGCCTGCGCAGGACGATTTGGCTGCGACTGGGAACCGAGCTTGTGCTTCTTGGTACTCTCATCGCCGCGACCGCTGCAAAACTCTCGGGAGTATTGCATGGCACTCCGGCGCAATCGGGTCAGGCAGGCCGCGTGGAGAGAGATGGTGAGTCAGGCATTCGCAAGATTGATTTCGATCGACCCGGCATGATGAAAACATTCGTCATCGTGAATCTTCCGGAAGACCAAAAAGCGGTCGATGCCTTGCACGACAAAATAGGGGAGGCATTGAAGTTGGCATTGCAGCACCCGGACATGGCGGAGACGTATCGAATTTCCGATATCGACATCATGGTTACGCCGGATATACGAGGCACGGCCCAGGCTGCGTTGGAGCGTATGGGGGCAGGCAAGGGCGCGGGCAAGGGAGTCGATTTACGTACCTGGTCTGGGGATGCCATGACGCTTTCGACCAAGCGAGCGGGAGAGCCCATGAAGCACTTGATGATGCTGGAAGAGAAGTTGGTGGCAGATCCGCTGAAGCTTGGCGTCGCCATAGATCACGAGTTAGGCCACGTGAAAACTCGCAACACATCGGGTGCCATGATCGATGTTACCGAAGAGGAAATCGCCGTCTTTAGCGGTTCCCTTATTCGGTTGCGGGCGCTCGTGGAACGCTTGCGTGCAACAAACGGGCCAAACGATCCCATGGCTCGCCGCTTGGAATCGGAAATTCTTCCACACGAAGAACGCTTGCTTGCCGGATGGAATAGTCAGCGCAGGCGGTAGGAAGGTCTTACGCAGCAGCGTGGTTCGGGTTCATCCATGTCAGTCCCCATCCGTGCCCGTCTGGGTCATAGAAGCCGCACTGGTACATGAAGCCGTAGTCTTCCGGTTCGTGCGCCTTGGTACCACCGGCGGCGACCGCCTTGGCCACGAGCGCATCTACCTCTTCGCGGCTGTCGCACGTAAGACTGAGCAGCACTTGGCACGTCTTCTTCGCATCGGACATCGGTTTTGGCGAGATGGTCTTGAAGACTTCTTCCGTGGCGAACATGACCGAAATCGTGTCGCTGATCATGATGCACGTTGTGGATGCATCCCCCATATTTGGATTCACTTTATAGCCCAGCGCTTCATAAAACGCCTTCGACTTCTGCGGGTCTTTGACGGGCAAACTGACGAAGATGGCGGTGGCTATGGTTGGAAGGGGAGAACGATGAACGATACTGTACCACGCTCGAATTGAGATTGTGAGTCCGAAGATCCACTGTGACAGCTCTTTGCTCTGGAGCCGGATTCCTAAAATGACCCCAACAACTCGCGCGGTTGGGGTCGTAGCGAGAGCAAGGAGGGCTGAGATCACAGGCATTCATGCACCTGCTGCTCCAGCGCCTCAATCGCGGCATCGATAAATGCTAGAAAATCTTCACGTTTACGCATAACGGGCGTGCAAACGCCCATTGCCTTGAGTACGCGCCTAATCTTGTACATTACGGGCGCGAAAGTGGCCCGAGTCTCCTTTAGCAATAGGTAAAGCCCTATCCGTTTTGCCTCTAATGCGCCATTCATCCAGTCCGCTTTGGAAGCAGATGTAAGGAATTCAAGTACACCCGATTCCCGCACATCCGAGGCGTGTTCGAGCAAGAGGGTGTGAATCCACTGCTCGGCACAAGTACGATCGTTCTCATCTGGTCTCATGTCCAGCCCCTTTCATGCATGATTGCCAATGCCGCTTTTCTTCTCCCAGCCGAAAGCTCACAAAGCTCTCGATAAGAAGAAGTGGCTTATGAAAGAACAAGGTGTAAATGTGCCATACGTGTTTTACGCATGCAACTTTTATCCCAGAAAGACTTCTGAAGCGCACGAACAACAGCAGTATGCTGCGATGAGCATGTGTGTACAGAGCAGATGGTGGGCAATACTGGACTCGAACCAGTGACCTTCACAATGTCAATGTGACGCTCTAGCCAGCTGAGCTAATTGCCCACAGCCCGGAAAGAGTACGGATAATCGGCTGAGTGGTCAATGCAGCAGTCCCAGGTTGACTGCTTTTGCGTGCGTGCGACAATACCCAGCCTTACATGCTCGCTTCCTCCTCTGCATTTCGGCAAGCGGCGTACAGGCTCTATCCAGATGGATTGAGCCAGTGCGTTGTCGTGGACGAGGGCAGTCGCCTGGTCGCGCCAGTGTCCAACCCAACCGGCAGCCGTATTGCGCATTTACTCGATGATGCCGCAGACCAGCTGCGGCAGCGTATCGGAGCCAACTGTCATGGGGCGGCCGCATATGTACTCGGAGAAGTTGACCGTTTGCAGGCCATTGGCCCGGTTATGCCTGCCGGCGAAGTGCTAACGCTGGAGAGCGCCGGTGCGGCATTCGAATACCCGTTTCGCGCCCAATTGGTGAATGCCGAGCCCGGTGGCGTGAGCGTGGTGCATACGGCTGTCATTCTTGCTCCGGACAACGCGTGCGACACGCACGTTGTTTTTCATAAGCCTGGAAAGGAGCCGTACGAATTGTGCGGATGGCAACAGGCTATTCGCAGGTATTGCGGACTGTACAAAGAGCTGCTTTTTTCGGGCAGAAAGCGAAAATAACGTAGGTGGAATTCTAGATAAAAATGCTGTCACGAACTACCTGTTCTTTCGGTGCAAGTCCAAGTGATGTGGAAAACTTTGAAGATATCCACACCCCATGATACGGTCGCGCCCTCGGGAATTCCGAGGCTTCCTTCCGACTGTTTTGCATGACGATTCTCATCTCCGCACTGGCGTTTATCGTCTTGCTGACATTACTCATCATCATTCACGAATTGGGTCACTACTTGTCCGCCCTGTTCTTTAAGGTTGAGGTCGAGGAATTCGGCTTCGGACTGCCTCCCAAGGCAACCACACTTTTCCGCAGCGGCAAGACCAACTTCACCCTTAACTGGGTGCCGTTCGGCGGATTCGTCCGCCTGAAGGGGGAAAACGAGGTCGACCTAGAAAAGCGCTACTCGGCAGGCAGCTTTGCCAAGGCGAGTATTTTCGCGCGGCTCGTCATTCTGTTTGGAGGCGTTGCCATGAACTTCGTACTCGCATTCGTCTTACTTACCTTTGGCTTCTCCGTTGGTCGCTGGGTGCCGAATTTCTACCAGACAATCGAGCAAATGGAGGCAGCGGCACAGGCAGGGGAAATTACGCTCAAGACCGGCGTGTACGTAAACGACGTGCTTGCCGGCAGTCCGGCCGAGAAGGCGGGCATGCGCAAGGACTCGGTGATCGTTGCGGTGGATGGTGTGTACGTGGAAAGGCCGGAGCAGTTGATTGAGCTGCAGCAGGGAAAGTCATCCGTGACGTATGACATTCGCCCCACCCGCAAGGCGCCGGTGGAGCAGGTGGTTATCCGTCTGCAGGACGGCAAATCCGGCGTGTCCATTTCAGCCTATGCCGCCGAGCTTTCCGCGCCGCAGCGTTCGGTTGGGAAAGCAGTAATGCTGGCCCTGGAGGAGACGAGGTTCATGACCGAGCAGACGGTGATCGGCATGGGAAACTTGGTACGCAGTTTGGTGACCCAAGGTCACGTACCCGAGGGGATTACCGGCATTGTCGGTATTGCGGTGCTCACGCACAGTTCGGTGCAGGAAGGTTTCATGACGTACTTGCGCTTGGTGGCCCTGCTGTCGCTTAGTCTTGCTATTCTCAACGTGCTGCCGCTGCCGGCACTCGACGGCGGACGCATTCTGTTTGTGCTGTGTGAAATGGTGCTGCGTCGCCCGCTCAACCAACAGTTCGAGCTCATGGTGAACGCGGTCGGCTTCTTCCTACTCATCGGGCTCATTGTGATCATCACCTTTAACGACGTTATCCATCTGTTTTGATTCCCTAGGTTCCAGGATTCCTAGGATTCCGGATTCATCTGTCTCATGACCTCATCTATCGACACCGTCCTTTGGCTGGAAGTACTGCGCAAAATTGAGCCGCAGCTGCAACGCAGTCAGTTCATCACCTGGTTTAAAGACACGACCATCCTTGGTCGGGAGAAGGACACCGTCGTGGTCGGCTTGCCGCTGCCCATGTTCTTGAACTGGCACTTGGAGCACTACCGCGTCATGACGCTGAATGCGCTCAAGGAGCTCGATGAATCTATTGAGCAAATCGTGTACCAGGTGGATGTAGGCCTGAAGGATGACGTGCAGCGCACACTGAAGCTCCTCGAGCACTTCCCCGAGAAGAAGAAGCCGCGCAAGCTGCCCAACCGCGCCGAAATTAAATTGGCGGAGGGTCTGACCAGCAAGCTCTTAAACCCGCGATACACGTTGGAAAACTTTGTAGTCGGCCCAAATAACCGCTTGGCGCATGCGGCATGCATGGCGGTAGCCAACCAGCCCGGCGGCAAGTACAACCCCCTGTTCCTGTACGGCGGTGTAGGTCTTGGCAAGACCCACCTGTTGCAAGCGGTTGGCAACGCCATCTTAAAGACGGTGGCCAACGCGTCGATCATTTACACCACCACCGAGGACTTTACCAACCAGGTCATCGAGGCTATTCAGCACCAGAAGATGGAACAGTTCCGCCGCCGTTACCGCGAGGTGGATGTATTCATCATCGACGATGTGCAGTTTTTGGCCAACAAGGAGCGCACGCAGGAAGAGTTGTTTCACACCTTCAACACGCTCATCGAGGAGCGCAAGCAGGTGATTATCAGTTCCGATCGTCCGCCTAAGGAATTGTCCATCCTGCAAGATCGTCTGGTATCCCGCTTTGAGCGCGGAATGATCGCCGACGTCGGCGCGCCGGACTACGAGACGCGCTTGGCAATCCTTGCCGAAAAAACAAAGGAGTACGAACTGTTCATCGACGCCAAGGTACTGAGCTACATTGCCGAGCATGCCGATAAGAACGTTCGCCAACTGGAGGGCATTCTGATGCAGGCCGTAGCGCAGTACGAACTGGAGCACCGTATGCCCACCGTGGGCAGCATTTCGGACATCATGCATAAGCTCATTACCGATCCTGCAGAGCAGGCAAGGAAGGACGATGTAGGCTTTATTCCCGCCGCGGTAAAAGCTGTGTCGTTCCAAGATGTGCTGGAAGGCGTAAGCAAGTTCTATTCGGTATCGGTGCCGGATATGATCGGCCAATCTCGCGTGCGCGAGGTATTGGTGCCCCGCCAAATCGTCATGTTCCTGGCCAAGCGCTACTTGCGTATGAGCTATGTGCGCTTAGGCGAATCGTTCAGTCACCGCGATCACACCACGGTCATGCACGCGGTGGACAAGATAGAGAAGCGCATGCAGGAAGATGCACAGCTGCTTCGCGAAGTGCGCGCTATTGAGAGGGAAGTGGGGTTGGGGAAGTAGAGACTCCCAAAAGCCGCAAAGCGTCTTTCTGACTCCTTGGACTCCAAGGCTTCCGGATCATCGATCTTGCTTTGAGGAATCATGGAGTCTTGGTAGCTTGCCTGTCGTTGTCAAAACAGCAGTTCCTTCGTATACTGGCTCCGTGATTCGCTTCTGCACCACTACCACGATCACTACGACCTCCTTGGAGGGCGGGTGCTAGCGTGCACGTAAGCAAGAGCGCGCATCCTCCCTCCTCGTACGGAGCGGGGGAGCTTCGCCGTTATCAACTTCGTCTGCTACTCTCTCATCATTCTCCTTTCCATCATGGCACACGCCGCAGAACCAATCGTCGACGACCTGTACAAATTACGTCATTCGCTTGCCCACGTCCTTGCTCAGGCTGTGCTCAAGCTGTGGCCGGGCACGCTTGTTACCATCGGTCCTCCGGTGGAGAACGGTTGCTACTACGACTTCCTTTTCGCGCAGCCAATCACCGATGCCGATTTCGGCAAGATCGAGAAAGAGATGCGCAAGATCATCAACCAGGGCCAAACATTTCGTTGCGACACGCTTTCGGTTGCCGATGCCAAGAAGTTCTGGCGCGAGCGCGGACAGCGCTTCAAGGTGGAGCTTATTGATGACTTGGAAAAGAAAGACAACGTGAAAGAGGTGACGCACTATGCAAACTTGGGTCCAAAAGGCGAGGAGACATTCGTGGATTTGTGCCGTGGAGGACACGTGGAGAACTTTAAGCAGATTCCCGCAGATGGTTTTAAGATCATGAGTTTGGCTGGTGCATATTGGCGCGGCGACGAAAACCGCGAGCAGCTGACGCGCGTGTATGTGGCTGCATTTGAGAGTAAGGAGGAGTTGCAGAAACACTTGGCATTACTGGAAGAAGCCAAGCGCCGCGACCACCGCAAGCTCGGTAAAGAGTTGGATTTGTTTACCTTCAGCGACATGGTGGGCCCCGGGTTGCCGTTGTGGACTCCGCGCGGAACCATTGTCGTGGATGAGTTGGAGCGCCTTGCCCGCGAGACCGAGGCTGCCGGCGGCTACAGCCGCGTGCGCACGCCGCACATTGCCAAAGGCAAGTTGTATGCGCAAACCGGCCACCTCGCGCACTACAAGACATCTATGTTCCCGGCAATGAAGCTCGATGGCGAGGAAGAGGAGTACTACTTGAAGCCGATGAACTGTCCGCACCACCACCAAATCTTTGCCTGCCAGCCGCGCAGCTACCGCGACCTACCCATCCGTTTGGCCGAATACGGGCATTGCTACCGCTACGAAGATTCCGGCGCGCTGTTCGGGCTTATGCGCGTGCGTTCGCTTACCATGAACGACGCGCACATCTACTGTACTGAAGAGCAGTTCCAAGACGAATTCAATGCCGTTATCGACATGTATCTGAAGTACTTCGCGCTCTTCGATATTCAGAAGTACGTCATGCGGCTTTCGCTCCACGAGAAGTCCCAACTCGGCAAGAAATACGTCGACAAGCCGGAGCTATGGCTAAAGACGGAAGCAATGGTGCGAGATGCCATGAAGAAGAAAGGCGTGAACTTTGTGGAAGTGCCCGACGAGGCTGCGTTCTACGGCCCGAAAATCGATGTACAGATTTGGAGCGCAATCGGCCGCGAATTCACTCTGGCGACGAATCAGGTGGACTTCGACGTTCCTGGAAAAGTGGGCCTGAAGTACGTGGATAAAGACGGGAAAGAGCAGGTGCCGCTGTGCATTCACCGCGCGCCGCTTTCCACGCACGAACGTCTGATGGGCTTCCTCATCGAGCAGTTTGCCGGACACTTCCCGTTGTGGCTGTCTCCGGTGCAGGTGGCCATTGTGCCTGTTGCCGGTCCGCACGAGGCCTATGCGCACGAACTGGAAGACGAGTTGAAGAGACACGGCGTTCGCACCCAGTATCTGGCCATCGATGAATCGCTCGGTAAGCGCGTGCGTGAGAGTGAGAAGATGAAGGTTCCGTACGTGGTGGTACTCGGCGACAAAGAGGTGGAGGCGAAGACCGCTGCCGTGCGCAATACGCTGACGAAAAAGCAGGATGTCTTGTCTCGTGCCGAGTTCATCGCCAAGACCGTGGATGACATCAAGGAGCGCCGCATCAGCAGCTCCATCGGCTAAGCGCCGAGCTTGGGAATCGCCGCCAATTGCAGCGCCATAGCGTAGGTAAGTGCCATGCCCCACAGCAACATGGTGCCGAGCAACACGCCAATTCGCAGCCCTTTCGGTTGCTTGCGCAATGCAACGAAGCCGAATGCGTATCCTGCCGGAATGCTCCAGGGCCACAGGAGTGTTGTCAGGATGGCGGCACCCCACACGCTGGGCGTTACCGGAATGCCGGGATACGCCAGTACCGGACGCAGTAGCCACAGCAGGGGATCGCATAGTTCCAGTACCAGAGCGCCGGGAATGCCCAGTCCTGGAATGAAGCCGAACACGGCAAGTGCAAGCGATAGCAAACACAGGCGTACAAAGCGTGGCAGGCGACTAATTCGGAACATGAGCTAGCGATGAGAGAGAGCAATTTTGAGGCCCAGTGCAATAAGCAGTGCACCCATGACGCGCTCAAATGCGCCTTGCACTCTTTCGAAGCGAATGCGGATTACTTCTAGTGATAGTACCGAAGAAACAAGTCCAAACCACACGAACGTTGCAAAACTCATCCACAGTCCATATGCCGCTTGTACTAGCAGGGGAGTGCTTGCGCTAATGACTTGAGTAAACAGTGCCAAGAAGAACAGTGTTGCTTTGGGGTTGAGCACATTGCAGAGAAACCCCTGGCTCAATGCTGACCAGCACGATATGTCTTGGCGATGCTTGTAGTCCACAGTAGTTACTTTGTTGGGTTTGTGTGTAAGTGCCTTCCAGCCAATGTACATAAGGTACAGTGCGCCAATCCATTTTATGGCGTTGTAGAGCAGGATTGATTGTGAAATAACGAGGCCAATACCAAGGAGTGAGTAGGCGCAATGCACCAAAATGCCAAGTCCCAACCCTAACGCTGTGAAGATTCCACTACGTCGTGAGAGACACAGGCTATTTCGTGTAACTAGTGCGAAATCCGGCCCTGGACTCATGACGGCAAGCAGATGAATGACAACAATGGTGAGAAATGCGGACATAGAGATTGCGTAGCAGAGGCTGTATTCTAGCATCTGTCGACGTAATTGCAGTAGAGGTCTTACTTCCATTGCCAACAGGCTTGTGCGCGATGCGGAATCCAGGGAGTCATGGAATCCTTCGTATGAATCTACAAGGTCTTCTTTCCTACGACTTGTTTCGACTGGTATCCTTTCCTCCGCATGTTCGAAGCATTCGAAATCGGCCCCGCAGTCATTTGGATGCGCTTGCTCTTCCTCCTTATAGGAGTGTGGGTCAGTAGCGAGTTTTTCTTCCGCATTGCGGCAGCTGCAAACCTAAGCGTGCAGGGTATCCGCGATAACGCAAAGTGGTTTGCATTGGCATTCTTTGCTGGTGGAAGGTTGATTGCCGTACTCGCCAACTACCAGTCGTACCTCAAGCAGCCTATCCGCATGGTTATTTTCTGGGACGGTCAATTCAGCTTCATCGGGGCGGCGCTCGGCATTGCCATCGTTCTGTTCGTCACGACGCGAAATCAGCGTGCCACGTACTTGCAGTGGTTGGATGCGCTGTTGCCCGCCATGACACTGGGTCTGGGCTTCGACTGGGTAGGCATGTTCGCCGGCGCGCAGGCGTACGGCAAACCAACAAACATGCCTTGGGGCGTGATCATCGACACGTTCAACGTCCGCTACGCAGTGCCCATTCATCCGGTGCAGCTGTACTACGCACTCTTCTATTTTGCGCTGACGTTCATCTTGCTGGTGGTTCGTAAGAATGCCAAGCGCGCCGGTGCCGAAACGCTGTTTGGCATCGTTGCGGCAGGAGTTGCCGTGTTCTTGTTTGAATTCATGCGCGGCGACTTTGGCATTCCTGTGTTTGCCAAGTTCACGGATTTCCTATTCTTGTTCTGCTTGTTTGTCAGTCTTGGTGTACTTGCCGCAATCGAGTTGAAGTTAAGCGAGCGGGCAAATGCCATCTACGGCGGCTGCGTTGCATTGGCAACAGTGGCCTACGTTGTTTCGCGTCAGTGGATTACCTTTGGCGAATTCCAACTGCGCTTCAGCCAGGTGCTAGCCATTCTTGCACTGCTGGCGACGGTGGTATACGTTGTCGTCCATCGGCGGAAGTATCCGCATCTGTAAGTTTTTCCCCGCAATTTCCCGTGCAGCTCTCTCTTCCCAGTTTCGAAGCGTTCTCGCAGCTGTTTGCCGAGAATCCATCTCTTGTGGCCATGCAGATTTGCATGGTCGTGGTCGGCGTGCTGTTGGTGTACCTGGTGTTGTACGCCACCCGCGACATTTTGCTGCGCACGCATTCGTTTGTGTTCCAGGTATTTGTCATCATTTTGGTGTCGTTGCTGCCGGTTTTGGGCTTCTTGCTCTACATGCTCATTCGCCCGGCTACCACCAATCGCCAACGCAAGTTGGAGCGCGATGTACACGAGCTGCTGAAGCGAGCGCATCAGCCTGCGGTGCAGCAGCAACACCAGGGCAAAAAGCATCATCACAACAAGCAGCACGGTCAGAAGAATAAGCAGCCATAACGCCTTTACTTGCAGCTCTCCGCTGCACTATCGTACGCCACACTACATTTGCCTCTATGAAACAATTTCTCTCCCACTGGTTCTGGCCCAATCCGGGCGGATGGCACTACAACGACCCGAAGGTGCAGCTGGTACTTGGTGCGTGCGTTGCGCTTATTGCGTTGTCGTTTGTCATTGGTATGTGGCGCTCCCGACAGAAGAATCCGGTAACTCGCTCATTGTCAGCTAGCTGGTCGGGAACGGTGCTCACATTCGGCATCGTGGCCCTCGTCATGGCAGTCAGCCGCGTAGAGACCATTCAATTCTTCTCGATGCGCGCGCTGTGGCTGCTGTGGGCTCTGTGTTTTGCTCTCTATATTGTTGCGCAGCTGCTTGCCTTTCGAAACCGACACTACGTGGTCTTGGACCGTAAGCGCACCGAAGACGAGCGGGATAAGTATCTGCCGCGCAAAAAGCGTTAGTTTGCCGCGTACCTGGGTTCGTGAAGGATTGCCCCCGGTAACCTTCTCTTGACATAGGCTTCTCGGACAGGGAGAATCCACGATCCTGTGCCGCTGAAGCATCACACAGAAACGGCCCTCATGCTCGTTTTGGGCATACTGCTCGCGATAACCGGTTTCGCACTCGGCCTGTTGCCGGCGTTCCCGGCAGGCATTGCGTACTGGTGCATCGTCTTTGCGGTTACGGTTGTCTATCCGTTGCTGCTTACCCATACGCTGCGAAGCAACCGTGCCGATTACGAATTCCGCATTCTGCACTGGCTTCCGGCTGCAATGGCGGCGCTGTGGCTGCTTTTGGAGCTGCTGTCGTACCGCTTCTCGGTCGCTCATACGGTGCAGCTGGGTTTCTTCTCTTTCTGGTCTTTGCCGTTGGTTGCGCTTGGCATCGTGCTGACTATCGCGTTTGCCGCGCACGTTATTCGTCGCCGTAACGTCCGCATTCCCTTCCTTTCTGTATTGCTGGCAGCGTTTGCCGTTGCGTCGATCGCGTCGCATGCCATGGATTGGAACCCGGCGTTACAGGCCGCACTCTTCCCGCAAACCGATATCACACGAATCGCAGGGAATGGGTACCGGAGCCTTACCGGCTTGTTGGCTGCAGTGCGCATGCCGGGAAGTGCGGATACAACGTCTTCATCGGCATCGGTAGCGACAGGCGCTTCCTCCGCCATGTCCGCTGCCTCAGAGAGCATGTCGTCCGCCTCCGCAAAACGCTCGACACTGTCTTCTTCCACGGCAACTTCGTCCGATGCCACGACAACCATTGCCGATGTCTTAAACGGAACAAAGCCCCGCCGCCTTACCAAGACCGGACCCGAGGAAACTGCCGCTGCCCTGTTGGCGGCCGTGCTTGCCGGCTATTGTGGCGTTCTGCACGCCCGTGCGCGCAGGCGCTGTGCCGTGTAAGCTGATCTCATGAAGCGCATATTGCTGCTGTTGCTGGCCGTGGTGCTTTTTGCAGTGTCCTGGCAAGGCATTCGTCTGCTGCAAGATCGTCTGGAGAGGCAGGCGCGCATGAGCGAGGCAGCGAGCGTTTCCGTTCCTGCAGCAACGTCTCGCACATCCATTGTTACAGCTTCGGCATCGGCGCCCTCGCAGCAGTCCGCATCATCGTCGAAACAGCCTGCAGTAGCCGCCGAGGTCAACTGGGATGTGCCGTTTACCGTTCAAGCTCCGTTTGCGAATTGGGATGAAGCACATGAGGAATTTTGCGAAGAGGCAAGCATGCTCATGGTGCTTCGTTACTTTGCCGGAGAGGGTATTCCTTCGCCCGAAGAGGCGGATGCCGAAATGATGCGGTTATCCGGCTTGACCGGTGCAGTACCAGATGAAACCGCTGCGGAGGTTGCTGCAACGCTGAAAGCGCAGCGCCCAACGCTGGATGTTTCGCTGCTATGGAACCCCGACGAAGCCGGACTGAAGAAGGCGTTGTCCCAAGGAAAGCTTGTCATTGTTCCGGCTGCAGGTCGTCAGCTTGGCAACCCGTACTTCCGTCGCCCGGGCCCTCCGTACCACATGCTTGTTTTGCGCGGATACACCAAGGACGGCTATGTCATCACTAACGACCCCGGCACAAAGCACGGCAAAAACTTTGTCTACCGGTTCGATGTGCTACTGCATGCGATTCACGATTGGAACGGGGGAGAGGTGGAGAGAGGCGCGAAGGTGGTTGTGGTGGTGGGGGAATCTCGATGATTCCAGGACTCCTTGGACTCCAGGATTCCTAAATTCCACTTCACTTTCGTTGCCTGTGGCCTTGCTGTAGCATCTCCGCACTATGACTACCATCACCACTCTTCGCGCGCGCCAAATTCTGGACTCGCGCGGTAACCCCACCCTCGAAGCAGATTGCACGCTCTCCGATGGTTCGTTCGGTCGTGCAGCCGTTCCCTCCGGAGCTTCCACCGGTACGCATGAGGCACTCGAGCTCCGCGACGGAGACAAGGCTAAGTACTTGGGCAAGTCGGTCGAGAAGGCCGTGGCCAACGTCAACGGCCCCATTGCCAAGGCGCTTGCAGGCAAGCCTGTAGAGAGCCAGAAGGACGTCGATCAAATCATGTTGGATTTGGACGGCACTCCGAACAAGTCCAAGCTTGGCGCCAATGCTATTCTTGGTGTTTCCATGGCTGTGGCAAAGGCCCGCGCCGCCTCCGAGAAGCAGTCGCTGTGGCAGTCGCTTGCCAAGCAGTACGGCGTGAAGGACGCAACCTTGCTGCCAACACCGATGATGAACGTCATCAACGGTGGTGCACATGCCGACTCGGGCTTGAGCTTCCAGGAATGCATGATTATTCCCACGGGCTTCAAGACGTTCTCCGATGCTCTGCGCGCAGGTGCCGAGACGTTCCATGCACTCAAGAAGATCCTGAAGGACAAAGGCCACGTTACCGCAGTCGGCGATGAAGGAGGTTTTGCCCCTCACGTCAAAGACAGCGACGAGGCATTGGGCGTACTCATGGAAGCCATCAAGAAGGCAGGATACGAGGGAAAGATCCAATTGGCTCTCGACTGTGCCGCGAACGAATACTACAAGGACGGCAAGTACACCGTGGACGGCAAGACGTTTACGTCTGCCGAGTTGGTGGAGTTCTACGGCAAGCTGATCGCCAAGTATCCCATTGTCAGCATTGAAGACGGTTTTGCAGAGGATGACTGGGAGGGCTTCGGCATGATGAACCAGAAATTCGGTTCCAAGCTGCAGCTTGTGGGCGATGATCTGTTTGTCACCAACACCCAGCGCGTGAAGCAGGGTATTGAGAAGAAGGTCGCCAACTCCGTGCTCATTAAGCTCAACCAAATCGGTAGCGTGTCCGAGACCGTGGCCACCATTCAAATGTGCCAGGCTGCCGGATGGACCGCAGTTACCAGTCATCGCAGCGGCGAGACTGAGGATGCCTTCATCGCCGACTTGGCAGTTGGGCTGCGCACCGGACAAATCAAGACCGGCTCGCTTTCCCGCACCGACCGCGTTGCCAAGTACAACCAGTTGCTGCGCATCGAAGAAGAGCTTGGCTCCAAGGCCAAGTACCAGTCTCCGTTCAAGAAGTAAGCATCGTTGCCGTTGTTCCGGGGTCTTCCAAGAGGTAGATCCCGGCTTCGGCATACCCGAAAATATGGCTTAATAAAGCATAACCAAAGACATGAATAGACTTCGATGTACCCACCTGGTGTGCGTCAGAACTATTTCGATAATAATCTGACATCTTTTTTTTACGTGTCAAACGTGCTTCGCATCATTCTACCGCTCCATGGACCATACTAATTATCGACAACGCACACTTGGACGAGGCGAGGTGGTAATCTTGCCTGAGCGGGAAGAGGGTGTGCATCGACCTGCGCCAGTCACAATCGCAGATTCAGTTCGCGCAAACGCGGATCGCATGAATGGGTTAATAACAATGCTGGAAGACATGCGAGCTGGAGTCGTCGGGCAATCTGGAGTACCAGACGAAGTATTGCTTAGCGAAGAGCCACTGGAAGGTGAAGAAAAAGATAGAATGTGGGATCGGTTGCAACCAGAGCGCATTGGCCTAAGCATCGTGCTTCTGGAGGATGCATGGCGACACATGAATGCCATCTCTCGTCGTTCACCGACTGGACTTATCGAGAAATGGCCTTTCCAGACTGAAAAAGTCATTACGGCAGATGCCCTTCGAACAGCCAAGAGTCCGCTGTCACAAATTGTGAACTCCATGTATCAAATGCTTGGTTGGACATTGGAGGACTGGGAGGGTACGCGCGAGCAACAAGTGCGGTCTGGCGACAGGGAAAGCCCTGTTTCGCGCCAGTACGCACGTTTGCACGCCATGACAAATTGCTACAACATCAACCAGTACGGACGACTCCTCACGCCAAGCGAGTACTATTTAAGTGGTTTTCGCACCGATTTACAGAGCAAGGTTGCACTTTGCTTGGCGCTACCTCGACTACACCAAGCAGCGCACAATGGACGTGCCATTGATGCCGATACCTATCGAGCAATACTCGAAGGCAGTTATGGCCAAATGTTTTCCAAGCCGGCCAGAGGCGAGAAGCGCACGGTATTTCCAGAGTTGCATGATGGACTGATGCCAGTGCCAGATGTTGTAGATCACCCCCATCACTTTTCGTTCATGTTAGATCCGAGCAAGTATGCGCTGGAAGGAACAAAAATAGTACGGCGCGATGGCGGCGACTCTTTGCGCTCCGCAGATACGCGTCCGCGTCCGGATACTCCCATGCCGTTTGTGTGTCCGGCACCGCTTGCTCGCGGTGTCTCTGGCAAGAAAAAGGTTCTTCACGAGTTCCATGAATACTTTACCTACTTAGTCGGTCGTTTCGAGGCACCGCGACATAGCTAAAAATGAACGAAGTCATCGCGCTCATGCGCATACTCCGGTATACATGGATACGTGCTTGAAATCGTACTTCTGCTACTTGCGTTGGTCTTTGCCCCGCAGAACGGCTGGCTGCTGCTGATTTGCGTTGCGGTCATTGCAGTCTGCCTGCCCGGCGCGTACGCCACCGTTGTCGGAGCGCCGTTTTTTCCAACCAAAGGGCCTATTCTCAAGCGAATGATTGACTTGGCGCAGCTGCAACCCGGGGAGGTGTGTTACGACTTGGGCTGCGGTGATGGTCGAATATTGCTTGCGGCCGCAGCCAAGGGTGCTACTGCCATTGGCTATGAATTGTCGATACCCATGTACCTCTGGAGCGCCATTCGCTGCGCGCTTCACCGGAAGGTCTCGGTGCGCTACGGGGATTTTTGGAAGAAGGATCTGAGCGATGCGGACGTTATCTTTTGCTACTTGCTTACCGATACCATGAAGACCTTTAAGACGACTGTTTGGCCGCAATTACGGCCCGGATGCCGCGTAGTATCGCACTCGTTTCGTATGGAAGGCATAGAGCCCGACGTAATAGGGGAGAAGGTTGTCTTGTATAAAAAGAAGGCCTGATACACTGTTGCATATGGAAGAATTACTCCCCGCCATGGATGATAGTCTCAAGACGGCGCTAGAGCAGCTGAAGGCAGCAGGCGCTCCTGTTTTGCCTAAGCCCAAGACCGCCGAAGATGCGCCCATGGGAAAGGTATGGTCGGGCAAAAAGTCCGATGGGTCTGTGTGGACGCTTACTAAAGAAGGGCCGGATAGTTACGCATGGACCTGCTGAATGCAATGGTCGGGGTGCAGGGACTCGAACCCTGGGTCTCCAGACCCCCAGCCTGGCGCTTTGCCAACTAAGCTACACCCCGACGATGTGGATTCTGATCGATTCTTTCGAGAAGCGCCAGTCGGCCTTTTTTATTAGCGTCCCGCTGGGGCAGGACTTGGGCCAACTAAGCTACACCCCGACGATGTGGATTCTGATCGATTCTTACAAGAAGCGCCAGTCGGCTTTTCTCAACATCCTGCCGGAGGTACGAGTTGGCGGCTCGATCGCTGTGCAGTGCGCAACGGATGTTACCGCCCTTTCCAAATGAAGATCTCTGGCGTTTTACTACTGCCATGCCTATACTTCGTCCTTTTTGCTCTATTCTTGACAATAATAAGACTTGATTTTCTAATAATGTTATGAGATAATAATACGAAACGTAAGTCAAATGCCACTCAATCCCGCCGCCATCGCCGACGCACGCAAAGCAATAGAGAGCCATCACCGGCTACTCATTGTTCCGCATGCCAACGTCGATCCAGACGGTTTGAGCAGCGCTTTGGCTTGCTATTCCGTATTCAAAGCACTCGGCAAAGACTGCACAGTCATCTGTCCGGATACTCCGCCGGAGGCGCTGAAGTTCCTGCCGGGATTCGAGCACCTCTCTACATCCGTGGGTGCCGAGCAGGAGTTTGTCATCACACTCGACTGCAGCGACGGGGTGGAGGTCGACAAGCTGCGTTACACGGTAGAGGACAACAAGGTGAATATCATCGTGGTGCCCAAGAAGGGGAAGTTAAAAAAGCAGCAAGTCAGCATTCTGGAGGGCGGCCTGAACTACGATCTGCTGGTCGTGGTGGACAGTGCCGAGCTCAGCCTGCTTGGGTCGGTGTACTCCGACAATGTCGACTTATTTACGGAAGTGCCAATTCTGAATATCGATCACCACGTAAGTAATACCCAGTTCGGGCAGCTGCACCTTATCGATGCAACGGCTGCCAGTGCGACCGAGGTGTTGTATGGCTGGTTTACATCGGATGAGAAATGGAAGCAGCACATCACGCCCGATGTGGCCACGCTACTTCTTACAGGCCTTATCACGGATACTCGCAGTTTCCAGAATCCCAACACCACTCCCAAGTCGCTGGAAGTTGCGGCCAACTTGCTCGATTACGGTGCGCGGCAGCAGGAAATCATTAAGCATATTTACAAGACCAAGCCGCTGTCCACGCTGAAAATTTGGGGACGTGCGCTCAACGGCATTCAAATCGATCCATCGGCACGCATCGTGTGGTCCGCCATCAGCAAACAGGATTTGCAGGAAATGGGTGCCAGCAGCAAAGAGACTGCCGGTATTCTCGATGAGCTCATCTCCACTATTCCGGATGCCGATGTGCACGTACTCTTTACCGAGACGGAAGACGGCGTACTCAAAGCCAGTTTGCGCTCATCGCCCATCGTGGACGTCAATATGGCTGCGGGACGTCTGTTTGGCGGAGGAGGCCATGCAAGAGCGTCCGGCTTCAAGGTGAAGAATTATGCCAACTTCCAGCTGGGGGTCTTGGAGTGCGTGCAAAAACTGAAAGAGGAAATACGGCGTCAGCGCGATGAGGCAAATGAGCCTCTGCCGATTACCAGTGCACCAACGCCCAAGCAGCGAGAGGCGGCTGCGGCAAATCGCGGCAACATTGCAGGTGACACATCGTCGAGCACCGGGAAGCAAGGCAGCGAGAGTTCGTCATCGAGCGTGGACGTGGTGCAACGTTTGGGCGGCGCATAACGGCGCTTCTGCTTGGTAAAACACGGCTCCTTGTGTTACGATCCGACTCGCACAAGAACATGCGGCTCATTCAGGTTGCAAAAATTCTCGGCATGACCGGTCAGGAACTTCGCAAGGAATTGACGACGGTCGATTTCGGAGTCAAGCCTACCGATCGCGAGGTGTCGCAGAGTTTGGCGATGGGCATCATCCGCTTCATTGCCAACAAGAAGGGCATCGCCATCGATTGGGCTACCGTACAGCAGGGTGGGGGAGAGGAAGAGGATGAGGTATCCGAGACCAAGGAGGAATCTGTCGAGAAGCCCGCGTCAGCAACGCCGGAAGTCGAAACCAAGAAAGCCGCCGATGCCAACTTGAACGTGCTGCGCAAGCTGACACTCGACGATGTGCCGCGCGAAGCCATTGTCCGCCAGCAGCAGGTTATTGCCCGTCAGCGGCAGATGAGTAAGAAGGATATCGATGCGCGCCGTGCGGAAATTAAGGCGATGCAGAAGCTGCAACAGCAGCCCAAGAAGCGCATAGGTACCGAGCATCAAACGCAGATTAAAAGGAAAGAAGGCCCGGTCTTGATTCCGCCGCAAATTTCAGTGAAGGAGTTCGCCGAGAAGACCGGCGTGCAGGTGCCCAAGGTCATCCAGGCGCTCATGAAGAACGGCATTCTTGCCAACATCAACCAGCAAATCGACTTCGACACGGCTGCCATTGTTGCTTTGGAGCTTGGAGTGGAGGTGCAACGCGAGGCTGGAGGCGTATCGGTGGAGGCGCTTATCCATAACGACTTGTCCGAGCTTCTGAAGAACGAAGACCCTGCCAAGCTCAAGCCGCGTGCGCCCATTGTCACCGTCATGGGTCACGTCGACCACGGCAAGACATCTATTCTCGATGCCATTCGCTCTACGAACGTGGTTGCCGGCGAGGCCGGAGGCATTACCCAACACATCGGTGCGTACCAGGTAATGCACGACGGCAAACTTATAACGTTCCTGGACACTCCCGGTCACGAGGCGTTCACCGCCATGCGCGCCCGTGGCGCACAGGTGACAGACGTTGCGATCCTGGTTGTTTCTGCAGAGGAAGGAGTAAAGCCGACGACTATCGAGGCAATCGACCACGTGAAAGATGCAGAAGTGCCGATTCTGGTTGCCATTAACAAGATTGATAAGCCCAATGCAGACCCAGATCGCGTGAAAGGGGAGTTGGCCGGTCATGGCCTGCAGGCTGAAGAATGGGGAGGCAAGGTGCCCATGGTGCCGTGTTCCGCTGTGACCAAGCAGGGCATCAACGATCTGTTAGACAGCGTCTTGCTGCTTGCCGAAATGGAAGAGCTGAAGGCCGATCCAGACCGTCCTGCCATTGCCACTGTCATCGAGAGCCACTTGGACAAATCACACGGGCCGCTTGCCACCGTCATCGTGAATGCAGGCCTCCTGAAGGTAGGGGATCTTATCGCTTCCGGTTCCGCGTCTGGAAAGGTGAAGGCACTGCTTGGACCCGACGGCAAGCGCATGAAGCTGGTGCTGCCATCCGGCCCTGCAGTCGTGTCCGGCTTGGACGCTCTGCCGCGCGTTGGTGACATTTTGCAGGTGTTCTCCTCCGATCGTGAATTGCAGGCGTTCATGGATGCATACGCGCAATCCAAGCAGAACGAGCAGAAGCGCGGCTTTGCCGACTTGGTCAGCCGTCTGACCGAAGGCAAGCTGGAGCAGCTGAAAATCGTTCTGAAGGCCGATGCCCAAGGATCGCTCGAGTCCATTCAAGAGAGCTTGAAGAAGCTGGTGACCGACAAGGTGCAGCCCAAGGTGATTCACGGAGCCATTGGCGCTGTAACAGAGAACGACGTCATGATGGCCGCGGCGAGCAACGGTATCGTGGTTGGCTTCCATGTCGACGTGCCGCAGTCTGTAGCCAAGACCGCCGAACGCGAGGGGGTCAAGATTCAGAACTACGACATCATCTACAAGCTGTTTGAGGAAATGGAGTTGCTGCTCAAGGGTCTTATTCAGCCGGTAGAAGAAGAAAAGGTAACCGGACACCTGGAAGTTCGCGGCGTGTTCTTAAGCAAGAAGGGCGAGCAGATTATTGGTGGCAAGGTGACCGACGGTTACCTCAAGCGCACTCCGTTCCGCCTGGTGCGAGCGGGCCAGGTAGTTGGCACCGGTCGCATTACGTCGCTGAAGAACGTCGACAAAGACATTAAAGAGGCCAAAGAAGGTATGGAGTGCGGTATGCGCGTTTCCACATCCGTACCCGTAGAAATGGGTGACACGCTGGAGGCGTACACCAAAGAGTTCGTGAAAGCCGAGTAGGGAGGTAAATCTCAGATTCCCGGACTCCAATTGATTCCTTAAGCGTTGGCGTTGTTTCCGAAGAGGAATCGGTTCTGGTCCAAGCGCGGATCTATGCGGTCGCGGCTGCGGACGAATTCGCGCAGAATTTGCTGGTCGTCGCGGCTGCGGGATTGCACAAACGTGTGCAGGAACGCATTACGCTGCATGTCGTTTTCCATGCGCGAAAGCGCTTGTACCAACGGCGTATTGCGGCCTTCGGTCAGCGCGCCGATCTGCGCCATGGTCACGGGTTGGTTTCGGCGAATCAGTGCATTCAGCCCAGCGGGATTCGTGCGCTGCAGTTCTTGCAACTCCTCCATGATCGCAGCACCCCGGTCTCCGGAGACACCGCCCCGCTGCAACATGTTGAGCGTGGAGGGTTCGCCCAAATATGACATGCGCTGCAACGAATGGTACGTGCTGTTGCGCAGCAAGTCGGGATTTACCGAAATCGCAGCGATGCCTGCCCACAATGCTGTAGGCCAGGTAAAACCGTGCTTGTTGCCCATGTACAAGCCGTATCCGGTAATGAGCGATGCACCAATGCCGGTAAGGAACCGGATGGGCCGGTAGTCCGTTTCTCGGCGCGGGACGCTGCGGCGCCAGTTGGCCATGGCTGCGCCAATGGGATCGATGCTTTCTACTTGCTGAATGCCATCGCGCATTTGCTGCAGCAGGCGCTGCTGATCGGGGTTCATTTGCGCCATGGGACTTCTTGCGATCATGTCGATGTTTTGCCTGGCAAGGTCCACGTTGCGCCAGTTTACCCCCAACTGCCCGTCGCGGCGCCGGCCGTAGAAATGCCCGTCCCGACTGTTGCCGGCAAGCACTTCATTCGGGTCCGCCGTCAGGCCGCGAAGGTATGTAGACAGCGTACGGTTGACCGCGTTCATAGAGCCGTTGGCGGTGCCTCCATCGACTGAAAACAGCGTGTTGAGCCGATCCATGGCGCTGTCGCGTACATTGCCCTGGCCGCCCTGCGCGCCATCGGCGCCGAATACCGCTTCCATACGCGTGCCGAGCATGCGTGCCTTCAGCTCGCTGGCCCTGTTGTAGAGTTCGTTCATGCGGCGCCAGTTCTCCACAATCTGTTCACCGGACTCTGGCATGTTGATCAGCATGGCGTTGCGCTGCCACAACGAACCGGCTTGCGCGCCAATGCGTTCCAGTTCCGGCATGAGTGGGTGGTTGCGCAAGGCTTCCACCGATTGTTTGAGCAACTGCCACCTGTCGCGCTCTTGATCGAGCCGTTCGGGTGTCATACTTGCCAGTTCTTGGCGTTGCTGGGGACGGTTCATGTACTGGTTGTGCAGAGTGTGGTGTTAGCGCGTGCCGCTGGCTTTGATGGCATTTTCGATGTTCGAGAGCTGTCCGCCAATGGTGCCGGAGTTGCCCTGATGCTGAGCAATGCGGCGCAGTTCCGGAAGCACGTTGTTTGATGTGAGGCGCTGTGCATTTGGCACGTTGGCATCGTTCATGTGCTTGATCAATTCCTGCAGCTTGGCATCGCGAGCAGAGCCGCTGAGACCGTTGAGTTCCCCCAACGTCTTGGCGATGTTGTTGGAAGCCGTGGCGTTGTCTTGCAATGTCTTGCTGGCTTGCTGCGTGTTGAGAACCTGCTGCTGCGTGGTGCCTTTCTTGATGCTTTCGAAGACCTCTTTGAACGACTTGCCTTCGCGGCCTGCCTGCTGGATTGCCTGTTTGATCTGGCTTGGACGGTTCATGAGCTGGCCCACGGTGGTGTTGCCGCCAGCGCTGCCAGGCAACGGGATGGGGATGAGTTGCGGTGCCGAAGCAGCGGCGCCAAGGATATTGTCTCCAAAGCCCTTCACTTTGCCGGTCACCGAGTTTATCAACTCGTTTTTCTCCATAGCACTGAATGCGCCGGTGTAGATAATGCCTATAGCGGCTCCTTGCCACATCAAACGCCACCAGGTGGTAATTCCTTCCAGTATCGGCGTGCCGAATACCAGTCCGGTGGTAGGTTCTTGAATTTGTGCAGTGGTAGAGAGCATGACAAAGCCGATGGCAAAGGGAACCGCCACGATAACCGGCAAGAATGCAGCCGTAACGAAGTTGTTCCAGACATCGTATTTACTGGGCCATGGTTCAGGAATTCCGAGTTTCCCGTTCCATGCGTAGCCCAAGAACGCAAACGGCATGAATGCCACACACACCCACAAAATGAGCATGCGGATGATCATGGCGATTGCCAGGGCAACCAGCGGCAGGCCGGCTGCCATGAGCACGACGGCAGCCATAATCGTGCTGATCATGGCGCGTAGCGAGGTTACAATGGCGTTTTGCGAAGCACCGGATCCCGGGTCGATAGCACTGCCTGGAACCTTGGCCATGGCGGTAATTCTTGCAAAGCTTACGGCTAGCCCGTTGATCATCGCATGGCCTGGTGCCAGCGATTGCGCAGCAGTGAATTCACCCTCTTTGTAGCATGCAAGTGCACCAAGACACTCGCAGCGCACTACCGGTGTGGGGTCGGTAATTGGTTGGTTACAGTAGAAGTTGGGGTTTCCACGCTGGGTTTGCTCGGATCGCGGTAAAATTAGCACGTCCAATACCACGCGGCAGGCGCGTGGCGGGTCTGTAGAGCGTTCTCCAGGCATGCTGCAGCTAAAGCTAGGCAGCATATTCGGAATAGAGAACACCGCCGAAGTCATGATGTTGGAGATATCGATAATCACCCGCGGGAAAAACCAGGAGAAGTTCACCAGGATGACCGCAGTGACAAAGTGCACCATTTTGCCGGTAATCAGCTCTTTTTTTGCGGTAATAATGGTGTAAATGGCAACGCCAATGAGCATGAGCGCGAATGCCAGGTTGACGATGTCGCGCGACAAGATCCAAATTTGGTTCAAGTTCGTCAGCATGTTCGGATCCGTCAAAAAATCCGTGGACAGCGTGTATTGGAGGATCCATAGGCCAATAAGAGCCAGTACTTCCAAGAAGCTAATGAGAATGCCTAGCGCAGACATTAGGCCAACTGCCGGCTCGCCAAGCTGTCCCTGCACCGTGGAACCTGCTTGGGCGTAAGCTGCCTGTACACCAAGTACATCGCCTCCGTGAGTGATAATTGCTCCTAGAAGCAGCAGGCAGAACACTGAGAGGAAGTATTTGTGTGAACGCATCATAATAGTATAGCACAAAATAGGGCTTTCCCCAAGATGCAAAGCCCCACTAAAGTGCTTGAGCACCGAAGGTGATCAATGCGTGAAATTATGAATAAATAATGTGTACAACAGTGAAGAATATTTATATTTAATAATTTAAATTTTGTTTATAATAAGCCAAAATATATGAACAAATTTTTAGTATTACTAATTTGTTCAATTTTCTTGATCTCTGGCACATATTTTGAGTAAGATTTGTGCACGTGAGTCAGGGTACTCCCGTACTTCCTATGCATGATGCGCTTAAAGCACTGTTTAGCTCGCAGACACGCGTAAAGCTGCTGTCGGTGTTTTTATTGCATCCGGAAGAAGAGTATTTCATCCGCCAGCTTACGCGCTTGCTCAACGAGCAGATTAACTCCATTCGACGTGAATTGGAGAACCTGCGCCGCATCGGGCTGGTGAAGGCGCGCCACCGCAACCGAAAGAAGTACTACAAGGCAGATACGGAGTTTTTGTTCTTCCACGAGTTAAAGAGCATGTTCTCCAAGGAGGTGCGCGGCGGGGAAAGTGCTACCGTTACAACGCTCAAGGCCCTCCCAGGCTTGCAGTATTTGCTGCTTGCCGGCAGCTTTGTCGGCACGCATAGCAAGGTGGACCTGCTTATTGTCGGCGATGTGAAGAAGGAGGTTGTAGAGTTGCTACTTTCACAGGATCCCAGCATGCGTAACGTGAAGTACTCGCTGTTTCCCAAGGCAGATTTCCTCTACCGCTTGAGCTTGCGCGATCGTTTCATCTTGGAAATTGTCGACGATCCACGCCACGTCGTTGCTACGAATAACATTGCCAAGGACATAGAAGAGGCCCGTCGTTAGGGCAGGGGAGTCAGGCTCTGGCACAAGAAGCCCTTTACAGCGTCTTCATTTTCGCGTAACTTCCGTCGGCATGCCGTCAAAATCCCTCCACACTCAGGCTCAGAAATACGAGAAAGCTCGCCCGGATATTCGTCCAGGTTTTACCGTCCGAGTGCACCAGAAGGTGCAGGAAGGCGATAAAGAACGTGTTCAGATTTTTGAGGGATTGGTCATTGGCATGCACCGTGGTCACACCCCGGCCGATGTCAGCTTTACAGTTCGTCGCATTGCTTCCGGCGTTGGCGTTGAGAAAATCTTCCCGTTGCACTCTCCCTTGATCGAGAAGATCGAGGTCAAGAAGGTGGCTAAAGTACGCCGTGCCAAGCTCAACTTCTTGCGTAACCGCAAGGGCAAGAGCGCGCGCATCAGCGAGCGCTTTACCAGCTCCGAGGAGTTTGCTGTAGCAGCTGCCCCGGCCCCGGTTGCCGAAGCCCCTGCTGCAGAGGCGCCCGCAGCCGAGGCCCCAAAGGCCTAAGGACGAAGTTAGTGCTACCGAGTAGGCATCCTTTTTTTGCCGTGACTGGCAGACAGTCGCTGTTGGCTCTATGCTGCAACTATGCGTTGTGTTTTGGTTGGTAACTACGGTGTAAAGAACTTGGGCGACGAGGCGCTGAAAGCATATTTTTTGCAGGCATTCCCCGAAGTAGAGTGGCAGGCTGTTTCTGCCGACGGGCCGCTACCGCGCCTGCCCTGCGGAATCCGATCACTTTTTCGCCCGTGGTGGCGCACGATTCTGGCCATTGCTCGAGCCGATGCGATGGTATTTGGAGGTGGCTCCCTGTTTACCGATGCGGAATCCTGGCGTGCGCCCTTACTGTGGTGGCTGTATGCCGTAACGGCATGGTGCACGCGAACCCCCATCGTTCTGGCGTTTCAGGGAATAGGGCCGCTTCGCACCCGCATAGCCAAATACTGTACTTCATTTGCAATTTGTCGTGCAGCATTCATCTCGGTGCGTGATACGGAGTCTTTCAAGCGTGTACGAGAGATTCTCGGTGAAACTGGCCTTAAGAACAAAATTTTAATTCAAAGTTTTGACCCAGCTATAGCTGTTTTCAAAGGATCTTCACACAAAAGTTCAAAAAAATTGATCATTATTCCTAGAGCGAATACAACACTGGAATTTCTTCATGAAGTCCAGGCAACGGTTGCAAAAGGATGGGAAGATATTGCGGTAGTCTTACTGGAACCAGAGGCGGATGTGCTGGCAGCTGCGAGGACAAAAGAGGCTGCAGGCGACGGATGCAGGACTGTAAACGCCTTCTCGTTCGAAACACTGGTTTCCGAGGTTTCTGGGGCGGCGTTTGTAGTGACGCAGCGTTTCCATGGTGCAATTGCCGCTCTGGCAAACGGAGTGCCATTCCATGCCGTACCACAAGCACAAGGCGATAAATTGGACGCTGCCAACCATTTTGATGCCAATGCATGTCAGCAGCTGCTCAAAGCCGGTGAAGATGCCTTGCGGGCGTTTTTTCGGAAGCCATAGGAGAAGGCTGAAGTTTTGGGTACCATGGGCGAGCTTTCGGCTATGGATATTCGTAATTTCTGCATCATCGCGCATATCGATCACGGCAAATCCACGCTGTCCGATCGCATGATCGAAATAACTGGCACGCTACAAAAGCGTGAAATGAAGGAGCAATTGCTGGATTCCATGGAGCTGGAACGCGAGCGCGGCATTACCATTAAGCTCACGCCTGTTCGCATGGAGTTCAACGGCGTCCAGTTGAATCTTATTGATACGCCAGGGCATACCGACTTCCGTTACGAAGTCAGTCGGTCGCTGGCTGCCTGCGAAGGGGCGATTCTGCTTGTAGATGCGTCCCAGGGCATTCAGGCGCAAACGCTTGCCGTGTTGTACATGGCCATGGAGCACGATTTGAAAATTATCCCCGTGCTCAACAAAATCGACCTGCCTGCAGCCGATGTGCCGCGTGTGTCTGGCGAGGTGGTAAAGATGCTGGGCTGCAGCCCGTCGGAGATCCTCTCTATTTCCGCCAAGAACGGCACCGGCGTTCCGGAGGTGCTTCAAGCGGTTATTGATCGCATTCCAGCTCCAAAGAAGTCGCTGTCTGCGCCTGGCAGCGCCCGTGCACTGATCTTCGATGCGGTTATGGATGAATATCGGGGGGTGGTGGCCTATGCGCGCGTGATCGATGGCGAGTTCCGCAAGGGTAGAAAAGTGCGCTTACTTGGTTCAAAGGTGGATTTTGAAGTGCAGGATGTCGGATTCTTCGCTCCAAAGTACATTTCATCCGACGTGCTGCACGAAGGCGAGATTGGCTACATCGTGACCGGTCTGAAAAATGTCGCCGAAGCGCGCGTGGGTGACACCATCGCTTCGGATCCGCAGCAAGCTCCGTTGCCCGGCTACACAAAAGTCCAACCGATGGTCTTTGCCGGCTTGTACCCCAGCGAGGCAGACGAGTATCCGAAGTTACGCGTATCGCTTGAGAAGCTGTCGCTTAACGATGCTGCGCTGGAGATTTCCTACGAGCACAATACTGCGCTTGGAAACGGCTTCCGCTGCGGCTTCCTTGGATTGCTGCACATGGACATCATTCAGGAGCGCCTGGAGCGTGAATATGACTGTGATTTGGTCATTACCGCCCCGAGCGTGTTGTACGAAGTCCATTTGCGCGCCCGTAATCCGGCCGAGATCGTGCGGGCCAGCCTGCTGAAAGAAGATGACAGGAAGGTGGCGCTCATCAGTAATCCCTCCGATTTTCCGGATCCCACCTATATCGAGGACATTCGTGAACCTTGGGTAAAGCTGGAAATCGTTTGTCGCGAGCAGGATGTCGGCGCTTGCATGCAGCTGGTACAGGATCGTCGCGGTATCTACCTGAACATGGAGCATATAGACCAGCGCGTCATCATGCATTTCGAAGTGCCGCTGCAGAGCATCGTATTGGACTTTTTCGACAAGCTGAAGTCGGCGAGTTCTGGATACGCTTCGCTGAGCTACGAACACCTTGGCTACCGTTCCGGTGAATTGGTAAAAATGGACATTCTGTTGCTTGGAGAGCCTTCTGATGCACTTTCTACCATCGTTCACCGCAGCGAAGCGCATGACGTTGGCATGAAGATTTGCAAGCAGCTAAAGGAGGTTATTCCCAAGGCGCAGTTCCAAATTCCGATTCAGGCTGCCATTGGAGGCAAGGTCGTCGCGCGAGAAAATATTGCCGCTATGCGCAAGGACGTGACGGGCTACCTGTACGGCGGTGACGTGACCCGCAAGAACAAGCTCTTGGACAAGCAGAAGAAGGGCAAGAAGCGCATGAAGCAAATGGGTAAGGTGTCGTTGTCGCAGGAAGCTTTTTTGGCGGTACTGAAAAGATAAACGGGATTCCAAGACTCCTTGGATTCCAGGATTCCTAAAGTTCGATCTTGCTGTGGGCCTTGGAATCCGAAAGAGCTTCGCGTGTTTTCGGACTGTTGGGGAGCCTTGCCACGGTATACTTCTGGCATGGCACTAGCGCCTTCCTTTCCCCTCCGCAGCACGTTCCTTGCCTTGCCGCTTGAGAACGAAGCGCAGCAGGAGTTTCTTCGGTACCAGCGATTGCTTGCCGGATACGATGACTGCTTGTCATTGCAGAATCCGGACACCGCTCACCTGACACTGATGTTCTGGCCGGAAGTGGGGGAATTGGAGTACCAAGGCATTGCAGCTCAGGCAGAAGCCATTGCACGCAAGACCGAGAGATTCTCACTCACTGTTACCGGAACTGGGACCTTCGGAGAGAAGGGGAGAGATGCGGTGGTCTTCTTCGCCGTGGCGTTTTCCCCTGAGTTGGCTCTACTGAAAAAGGCGTGCCCGTGGACCGACCGGCGCGCGTTCCATCCACACATAACGCTTGCGCGCGTCTCGCATCCGGAACGTTTTTCCATAGCAAAAAAACGGGCATTGAAACATTTCAGCGAGGCCGCGTTCTCCATTCCTTGCCAGAGATTGCGGCTGTATGGAAATGTCGGCGGCCAAAAGCAAACGCCGCTGCAGGATGCCTTGTTTGCAGGGTGACTATTCCTCTTCCTGCTTTTTGCGCTCCTCTTCTTTTAGCTGCCTGAAGTGCTCTTCGATGATATCCACGTATGGCTCGATAACCGTTTGCAGAATGCCCATGGTCAACGGCTGCAGATCGTCATAGGGAATGGGGCGTTCTGCGCGTGCGAAGAATTCTACGAGTACCGTGGTAGTTAGCTCCAGCACCGTTCCGTCTATGTTCTCCTCATCGACCATCAGCCGTACCAGGATTTTGCGCGCATCGATACTCATGACAAGCTCAAGACGCGAAATCCAGGAGAGCAGGCGCTTGCGGAGATCTGGCGGAAGCCCAGAATCGATGCCTGCGATGTTTTCCGTAGAGGATTCGTCGATGGCGATACGGTTGTCGCGAATGTAGTCTTCCACCGATGCCGAGGAAGGGTCGTGAATAAGCGATAGCAGCGCCAGGATGAAGATGGATGGGCAATCGCGGGCAGAAAGATGAGAGATCAACGGAAAGAATGCTGTGTACTTCTCGTCACCCAGAAACTGCATGATTGTGCGCGCGACGCTGTCGTCGCGCTTCCGAGCCTTCTTCTCCTCACGAATAATTTGCTTTATTTGCTTACTAGCCTGCGCAAAACGCTCCTTAGCAGCCTCGGACAGCTGCTCGGAAGCACTGCCGGCGCCTTCTGAAGGTGCGGAAGATTCTAGGCCGCCGATTTCTTGCAACATCAACATACGCGCAGAGTAACAGGCTTACGGTGCTTGCTCCAGTCTAGCGGCAATGCGAAATGGTCGCATTACTCGGCGGCCTTGACGTCGCCCTTCACATCCAGCGTGAACGTGGCGGTCTGGTCACCCATCTTCACAGTGATGGAGTGCTTGCCTGCAGTCTTGATGTGCTCATCCAAATTAATGTTGCCTTCGCCGATAGCAAGGCTGTGTTGCGTGGCAATAGCATCGGAAATCATCTTCTCGGTAATACCGGCGTACAACTTGCCGGTCTTGCTTGCCTTCTTGGTGAGCAGGACGGTCTTGCCCTTAATGGCGTCCATTGCGGTTGCCTGCAAGCTCTTCTCCTGATCGCGCTGGATTGCGCGCTGCTTGATTTGCTCGGCGTAGCGGCGGCGCACGCTTGGTGTGACAACCAATGCCTTGCGCTGAGGCAGGAGGTGGTTCAAGGCAAAGCCGTTGCCAACAACGATGACGTCGCTGCGCCTGCCAATGCCGGGAATGTCGGTAAGAAGAAGGACTTCCATGGGTCGAAGTGTCTCTACTGAAACGATATGGTAAAGCAGAGAGCCGCAAAAGCATAGGGAAAGTCTGGAGCTATGACAAGTCCAATTACAACGAGGCACTTTTACACCCCTAAGACCTGCCCAGTCGCAGTAGCCAGCCAGGCAACGAAAGCCAGCTCTTTCCCTCTTTGAAGCGACGTTCGGTGCTTATGTACCAGTGCTCCAGCGTGAGGAAGCGATCGGAGTGCAGCGACAGTGCGCCGGGCTGAATGCCCGAAATACTCTCGTCGTATGCGTACACGTACAGCGGCGAGTAGAGGAACACCGCCGGAACATCGCGCTTGAGGATCTCATTCAGTTCTTTTAGCGCCTTTTCGCGCGTCTTGCCATCGCTGGTTTCGCGAATGCGCGCAAGCAGCAAGTCGGCTTCCAGTGATGCGTACTGAGATAAGTTGAACGCATCCAGCTTCAGTTTTTGCTTGTCGCCGCTTTCCTGCGTTTGGCTGGAGTGCCAGTACGGATAGCTGTCTAGGTTATCCAGCAATGATTGGCCGAAGAGCAGTACGTCGTAATCGCGCAGCAGCATGCGTTGCTCGAATTCTTTGCGTGTTTTTGGCACCTCGATTTTTACGCCGATGCCGAGAGATTCCCACTGCTTCTTGATCTTCTCGGCCACCAAGGGATACGTCTCAGGTTTGTTGCTGGTCAACAGCGTTAACACCAGTTCCTTGCCTTGTGCGTTGACTCGTCGATGCGGGGCGTCGCCCTCGACCTTGCGCCGCAAGTAGCCGTTTTCCAGATACAACTGGTCGGCAGTGAGACGCTTTGGGTCGTTTGCGGCCAGTTGCTTCGTGCGCAGGAATTCATCGACAAGCTGCTGCTCGCGAACTGCGCGCTCGTACGTCTGTACGTCTGAAACGCGCAACATGTAGGCAGAGTCGATAATGTCTCCATCGGCCAGGGTCATCTTGATGATGTTCATTCCCATTTTCAGCGCTCCGCTGTTGCTGCGGTCGGTAGGTAGCTTTACTAGCCAGGTTCCGGTTTGCGTTCCGGCCGGCAGAGCACTTCCGGTACTGGCAAGAATGCCGTTGATAGATACGTGTTCCTTGCCAATGTCCGCCAGTGCCCCGGTCAGTACCAGCGATGCACCCGTCTCAAGCAAAACGACGTTGGGGATTGCCTTCAGCGGTCCGACGGAGTTGGCTTCGCGCAGTTCCAGTAATCGTTGCAGCTTCAACTTTTCCGGCATGTTCCAGTTGGACTCAAACAACGCACCCTGTGCAGAGGTCAGGTCGTACTTGTACCTCCAGTCGCCTAGGTCGATTTCGAGCAGGGGAGTGTCGACGATGTTCGTTTCGTTGGCTACGCCGGCCACGGCGCTCTTGTCCGTTGCCAGCTGCAGGCCCAAGCGTAATTGACGGTCTGACAGTACATCCCGGTTTAGGTTGAAGAACAGCGCCACGTACTGAGGCAATGTGTACGGTACCGCCGTGAAGCGCTTGGGAATAATAGGTTGGCCGTGTTCGTTTCTGGGGACCAATCGTACGCCGTTTAAGTTAATGATGTCCGAAAGCAGCGCTTGATAGTCTGGGAAGATGCGGAATACCAGCCGTTCCAAGTGATACTCGGGCATTCCCGGTCGTGCGAAACGCTTGAGTGTGACCTCGGTCGATAAATCCGTCTGCAGCAAACTGACAAAGCTGTACGGTCCTGCGCCGACCGGGTTGAAGCCGAAATCCAGGACCTGGTCTAAATCCGCTGCAGGCACATCTTTAAACGATGCCTGTGGGAGCAAGCCGAGAGTCAGATTGCTGGTGAAGAACGAGTATGGCTTCTCCAAGCGGAAACGCACCGTCCGGTCATCGATTTTGTCTACCTGCACACCACGGAAGTTCTGACGCAGCATGGCATTGGGGAACTCGGGATCTTGCACCATGGTGAAGGTGAAGACGACGTCGTCTGCGACGACGGGGTGCGGGTGTTCTTTTGTTGAGTCGTGCCACTGTAGTCCCGGCTTGAGCGTGAGTGTGTAGATGCGGTTATCCGAAGAGACGTTCATGGTTGCCAGATCCTCGACGATTTTTCCGGTGGATGGGTCGTATTTCAAAAGCCCCGCAAAAACCAGCGAGACGATGTCGCGATTCACGTCGTTTGCAACCGTAAACCAGGGATTTAGCGGCAGCAGTTCGCCGACGGATCCTTCAATATACGTACCTCCTGCCACGGGCACCTGAACGGAGTTATCGATGTAAAATTCGCGCAGCAGCATCGACAGGCTGACTACAAGCACGAACAGCAAACCACCGAGTGCAATGCGCTCGATGCGCGACATGGCCGCGAGGATTCGGAGGATGGAACGCAGCATGGGTTAACGAAGAACCGTACGCGGGCCGTGGGTGCGCGCTTTCCATGCTTGTGCGCCCGCGGCTCTCAACTCTCCCTTATCCGAGATACATGAGTGCCAGTGCGATGGCGAAGAACGCCACCGACAACCAGATCGTAAACACGAACAACGCCTTTTCTGCTCCACGGCGCTGTACGTACGTGGCGCCGCTTCCGCCGAAAGTGGCAGACAACCCGGAGGCGCGGTGTTGCAACAGGATGCACAGCGACATCAGGATGGCGATCACCGTTTCGATGGTCATGAGGATGTTCTGCATAGCTGGCAGAGTGTAGAGGATGTGTTGCATCCGGAGCAAGCCGCAGCGGAATGCGATGGTGGGCGCCAAGGGATTCGAACCCCTGACCTACGAGGTGTAAGCTCGTCGCTCTAACCAACTGAGCTAGGCGCCCGTGCGCATGAGGATACATCACATGTTTCGTCGCGTCTTCTCTTTTTTGCAGACGCCCCGCATCTGCGAGGCTAGGCCAACTGAGCTAGGCGCCCGTGCGCGAGAGAATACAGTACATTTTTAGTCGCGTCTTCCCTTTTTTAGTAGACGCCCCAAACCCCCGAGGCTGGCGCCATGCCTAGGACGCTTCCGGCGCACGGCAATTTGCAAGATGTGCTTTCCGGCATCCAGTGTTCAGCTCTTCTTTTTCCGACCTAGCTCTTCTGGCAGTAGGCCGGGGAGCGTGAGCGCGCTTGGCTGCAGGCGCGCTTTCTCGAGACCTGGCTTGAGTTCACGGATTGCCGCGGCAGTGTCGCCGCCATTGTTGTAGAGCAGGTTTGCCAGTCGGTATGACGTTTGACCGGGTTGCAGTCCGCATGCCAGCAGGTATTTGTGAAGATACTTCCAATCCACGTTCTGTCCGGCTTCCAGGCTGCGTAGGTGCTTGGTGCCAATGGTCGGTACCACGCCTGGTACCCGGTCTTTAAAGAAGTCGATGGGATTGGACTCTCTCATGGCGATGAGCGTGCACAGCACGCGTGGCAACGGCTTGGTAACGGTGCCGAATTGCATGACGCCACCGGTCAGCGCCTGCGGAAAACGAGCGTGCCAGTCGGCGAGGACTTGCTCTGGAAGCGCTGCATCGGCAGTCGACTTTGCCATGAGTCGCAATTGCGGCAGGGTCGGGACGAACGTTCCTTCAGCCATGGCGGTAATGAGGTCCGATCGCAGCCATTCGTCGTCTTTTCGGGCCATGTCGCGCATGGCGTCGGAAATGCCGCCGGCACCGGTTTTGAGTGCGGCTATGAGTTGTTTCGCGAACGATTGCACGCCATCAGACGAGAGTGTCTCGGGGGAAAGTTCTCCGTAGCTGGCCGCCCGATCCAGCGCCTCTTGCGCGCGCGTCAATGCAACCTCGTGCAGGATGCGGTTTACTCTTCCGTGGGTGATTGCGTGCGTCTTCCCTTCGTTGCGTTCCAGACGCTGTAATTCTAAATCTTTGGCGCGCACCACGGCCGCGTTACCATGATCTTTTTTGCGCAAGAAATGCAGTGCCAGTTCGGACATGGAGACATTTGCCAATTCCCGGGCGATGCGCATGCGCAGTCCGTCGCCGCTTAAACGTGCGCCCGTGCGCTTAAAAAATCGTGTACGGTCATCAATGTACGCCTGTCTCAACATGCTTGCGTGCGCAGGATCCCGCGCGACAACTTGCACCATGGCTTCCACAGCGATTTGTCGGCTTACCTGGTTGTGCAGCAGTACGCCGCGTACCTCTGAATCCGGGCGATAGCGGTATTCACGGTCTACAGGTTCTTTACCCCGGTCTTCGGGCGCTGTTACCCCTAGAATGTTTGCCACATCGGCGGCGGTGTAGCCGCGTTCGGCCATGGCTTCTTGGCAGAGTCTGCGGAAGCTGCCACGCTGCTGTTCAGCTTCGAATGCTGTGGCCCATGCAGCTTGCATGTCCTTTCGGCCTTTTGCCGGCACGCATGTGACTATAACCTGCGACATCGCTTCGGGCTCTATGAGTTCACATTGAATAAGATGTTGCGCGTGCATTGGGCCAAAACCGAAGGTGTCCCGCAGCGTTTCTGCGGTAAGGGTGGCACCTTGCACCGTGGCAATGTGGCGCTCCATGGCAATGAGCATGTCGGCAAGCGGCAGCTCGAGCTCGCGATCCAAGTACTGCTGGCGCTTCACCCCTTCCCATACTGCTTCAGCCTGTTGTAGGCGCAGCGTGCGCATGCGGGTTTTGGCATCACCGCGTCCCGCGTACATGGTGTTCACTAGCTCAAGCAAGGCGCGGTAATCCGGAACCGTACCCGTACGTTCGCGTTGCCACGCCGTGTTGTAGAAGCTATGGAACTGCTTCTCAACTGCTTCATGCCCAACGTCGTAACCGATCCGGTGGTAGAAGGCTGTCATCTGGTCTATGCCAAGTACCAGCTCGGTCTCCGAGCGCATGTGCTGCACGATATCGAGTAAATCCGCAGATTCGTCATACGTATCGAGCAGCTCGGGGATGGTAAGCAGGTCGAGCAGTTGCTCTCGGATGCCGGAAGCCACACCCTTCTTTTCCCAGAAGCGCAGCAGCTTGGTGTACTTTTCGCGGTGTGGAACCGCACGCGGTTGTAGATCCTGTTCCATTGGCTTGTAGCCGTTTGGGCTCATGCCGCAGGCTATCGCGAATTCTCTGTAGGGAAACCTGAGTTGCGACCAGCGAACCGATGCAATCAGCTTTGGAAGCGGGGTGCGCGTTTCGTGAAAAATTGTTTCTAGCACAGTATTGCCGCGTGATACCGCCATTCGCTCGTACCCTTCGAAATCGTCGACGTTCCACGTATCTGGCTCTTGCAGCTCAAGCTTCTCGTGTATGCCGATGGGGAGTTGTGGCTTGGGCATGAGGGCTACTCGTAGTCTTCCTCCGTTCGACCGGCACGGCGGTCTGCCACTCCGCGCAAACGCACCGCTTCGTCTATGACAGCGTTGGCGAGTGCATCGCCGCGTTTTCCAGCACGGAATTCGTTGTCTGCTTTCACTTGCAGCGATGCCTGATACGAGTGAATGCCGAATTGCACCACGATCTCATACAAGTTGCTTACTTTGCCTTCGCCAGTCGTCTCAACACTCGCGCGCATCTTGCCCCGCTGAATGACAAATGTTTGCCTGCTCGGAAGGAGTCCTCCGCCCATAGTTCGCTCCAGGGCGGGGTCCAATCCTTGTTTTGGTGGCACGTAGGCCGATGTTCTTTTTTTCGATTCCCGCTCGGCGCGTCGGCGTTCCTTTTCCAAGACGAAGGGGCTAGTGGACTTGATAGGAGTCCATGTCCGCTTTGCCGCCATACGGCGCTTGCGTAATTGTACCTTGGATGCATCTGGAATCGGCTCGGGATCACTCAGGCCCTTGCGTCTGGCGTCGGCATGGTATGCGGCGGCATCGATCATGCAGCGCAGCGGCTGCCATGTGGCGTTTTCGTCGGGCAAGGCATAGCCCATCATTTTAGCCACTTCGCGAATGTACGGCTCGCCGGTGGTGCCCTGCAGCCACTGTACGCGGAAATACGTTCGTGCTTTTGCCTGCTGGCTAGCGCTGCCGTTGTTTCGGATGTGGCCCAAGCGCCCCCGTGCCTGGTCGATGGCGAACTTGTTCATGGGCGCCAGCACGTCGTAGCACTCCGCGTGCAAGTGCAGCGCCTCGGCCATTTGCGAAGGTGGAGCCACCAGAATACGACGCGGTTCACCCTGTTCCTTTGGGGCATTGAAGCCGTTGACCACAATCGACCAACGACTGTCACGGGCATCGGGGTCGAAGCACCAAATTTTCACCGGTATCCCTTGTTCTTCATGTGCCTTTCGAATGCGATGTGCGTATTCGCGCAGGTGCTTGGGTGGCGCAATGACCACCGAGTCCAACTCGTACGGTTGCGGCAAGCCCAATGCTTCGGCGGTGGCTTCTGGCGAGAACATACGGTCTTTGTATGCGTTCCACGCCTCTTCGGTTCCTACCGGCGGGGGACTCTCGGCACTGCCCAATCCCATGAAGGCGATGGGCTTCATCAGCTTTAGTCGAATCATCTGCTGCACCGATAGCACCGGTGATCGCTGACTCCAACCTTCTATGCCGCGGTCTTGTCCGGTAAAGCCCAATACCAATGGCCACTCTTCGCTTAACTCTCCCATGGAATCGGCAAGCGAGCCCGGGGTGTATGCGCCGGCTTCGTCCACGGACAAAAACCGCGCCCGACGCAGAACCTCCTCGCGGATGTCGGCGCGGATATTCTCGGTATGCCGCGTCACCATGGATCCATACGCAATGCAGAACTGCGCCGGATTCGTCGTATCCGGTTTGGTGGTGTACGTACTTGCGTCCAGGGCAAGGTGTTTGTGCGTTGCTTTTACACGGTAGGTGGCGGATTCGCGCAAGGCGTGTGCGCTGTCGCCGCGATACCGTTGTTCTGCATTGTCTTCGTTTTCTTCGCGTGGCAGCGGACGCTCCGGCTGCGGTACGTTGTAGATATCCGGCACCAATACTACCTCGCCTGCTGCGAGCATGGTGAGCATGCGGGTGATTTCGCCTCGACGCTTTGCAGACATGGCAGTCCACGTGCGCTGCTGGTTGGCATCCATGGTGCCAATGAGGCGCTCCACTCGTGCTGGTGTCGGCAGCGTTTCCTCCGTGTCGGACTCATCGGTAGCGAATAAGTCGTAGAACGGATGCGTCTTTCCTCCTGGCTTCTTAAAATGCTTGGCGAAATCGTCCCCGAACATGGTTTCCAAGTTCTTCCAGTAGACGTTGATATCGGCACGTTCCACGGTGTAGGGCGGCTGTAGCACAGCGTACTGCTGGCCGACGGCGTTTTGCAGCATATGTTCCTTGCGCAGCCCAAGCAGCACGCCGGTTGGCAGCTTGTTTGCGGCAATGCCCTCGGACTCCAGTTCCGCTTGCACCTCGGTGAACGCGCGCACCGCAAGACCGGCAGTCAAGCTTTTGCCGCTGCCATACGGAGAGCGAATGAGCAGGTTTGCGATTTGGTCGTGCGTTCCGTTGGCAATGTTTAGCGCCATCCAGGCAAAGAGCGCCTTTTGATGTTCGTACAATTCCAGGTCGTTGGCACAAAAGCCCTGCTCCTCCATTTCCTGCCACATGGTGAACATGCGGCGCACCATGCGCTGCGCAAACTCGTTGGAAGGTTCGTATTGCTCCTTCAGCCATACAAGGTAGTCGTCTCCCGGACGCTCGATTTCATGCCGCACGAAATCTTCGCCCGTCCACGTCCATGCCTCTTGGTCGTCGTCGGGAAATACATCGCGAATTTGCGCCCGCATGGCGTCGAAAATTTTTCTCGCAGCCGTCGAAGACGCCCCCCTTCCTTTTACAGGGGTCATGTCTACGGATGGGCGTAAGCCGTTTGTTGCGAGTACTTTTTGGGCCATAGGGAAGGGGAGGACTGTACTCAACTTTTCCTGTGTCTGACAAGCAAATATGCTTCCGTGGCAGCTCTTTCGTTACTCCCAGCCGAAAAACCGCTTTTCCCTCCGATACGGGGGTGCCAAGAAGGTATTGCGTGCCTTTTCGTGTCCAGCTACACTCTCCCAGCTTTTTACGCACTGCCCATGTTCGCAATTGTCGATATCGCCGGTTTTCAGGAGAAGGCCGAGAAAGGAATGAAATTGAAGGTTCAGAAGCTGGATGCCAAGGTTGGCGACAGCGTGAAGTTCGAGAAAGTGCTGCTGCTCTCCAGCGGTTCGGATGCCACTGTCGGCAAGCCGTACGTTTCCGGTGCTTCCGTGACTGCCAAGGTCTTGGCTCACAGCAAGGGCGAGAAGATCGTGGTTCGCAAATTCAAGCGCCGCAAGCGCTACCACAAGATTCTGCGCGGCCACCGCCAGGACTACACCGAGATCGAAGTGACTGCCGTCGCCGGTAAGTAGTATGGCCGACGACCGTCTGGATCGTATAGAGGCCGAGATCCGGTCGCTGCAGTTTCGCAATGCCCGCGTGGAGGCGGACAAGGCTTGGGAGACCAGCGTATTTCGGCGCATGCTGATAGCGAGTGCGACGTATGTGGTCGCCTGCGTCTTCTTATTCACAATCGGCGTGTCGCAGCCTTGGGTGCACGCATGCGTGCCGACAGGAGGTTATCTGTTATCCACGCTTTCGCTCCCAGCAATCAAGTGTTGGTGGGTTAGGCGCAAAACTTGACAAAAATTCTAAAATTATTATAATGAAAACAGGCATCTACGTGCAATAGTGCACTAGTTGTCGGAGGGTTCCACCATGGGACTCTTGTTACTCATCATCGTAGGCGTAGTCCTGCGATTCATCCTGCTGTTCCTTGAAGCTCTACTAGCTATCGAGGACGAACCTCCTACGAAGCCGGGTTACACCCGATTGCGTCTTGAGGAGCTAGACGTCCCACGTTACTAGAACAGCTACAGCAGGTACTCATACGCCCACTGGCTCCGCAAGGGGTCAGTGGGTGAATTCGTCGATCTTTCCGCGCAGCTTTTTCATGGCGTCCAGCATGACCGCCATGTTTTGCATGCAGGCGATGGTTTCACCGTAACGTTCACCCAAGCGCATGAGATGATGCACGTATGCTTTAGAGTGCTCTCGTCCGTAGCGGGTGGGGGAATGCTCGTCTATGGCAGAATAGTCGGTGCGGTACTCGCTGCGGTGAATGCGCACCTTTTTGCCCGTGCTCAGCCATACGTTGCCGTGCCTAGCTTCGCGCATTGGCGAGACGCAATCGGCCATATCGATGCCGCGTTTGGCGGCTTCCTGCAGTTGGTGTATTTCGCCAACACCCATCAGGTAGCGCGGCTTGTTTTCCGGTAACAGCGGGCACACCACATCAAGAACATCCATCATCTCGCTCTCAGTTTCGCCTACTGCCAGCCCGCCCACGGCGTACCCATCGAAGCCTATGGCAATCAGCTCGTTGGCGCACTTCTCCCGCAAATCTCGCTCCAGGCCGCCTTGGACGATGCCGAACAGGAGTGGCGAGTCAGTTGTTTGTTTTGCCTCCTTTCTACCCTTGGCAACCGGAATCTTGGAGTCTTGGAGTCCTGCTTTCATGGTCTTTAACTCTTCATGAACCCTTTTGCATTCCTTGGCCCAACGAAGCGTCCTATCCACCGCTTTCATTTGGTCAACGCGTGCCGCAGTGGAAGGCGGACATTCGTCAAAGCACATGATGATGTCGGCCCCCAATGCATGCTGAATGATTATGGATTCCTTAGGCCCGATGAACAGCGGGCTGCCGTTGCGATGGTTCTGGAATCGCACACCCTCGTCGGTAATGGTTCTAATGCTCTTGAGCGAAAACACTTGAAACCCCCCGGAGTCGGTGAGAATCGGCTTGTTCCAGTGCAGAAATCCGTGCAGTCCTCCGGCGTCGCGGACAATGGCTTCTCCGGGCTGTACATGCAGATGGTAGGTGTTGCAGAGCAGAATCTGTGCTCCTAGCTCCTCAAGATCCGGCAGTGTGATGCCTTTCATGGCGCCGGCAGTGGCAACCGGCATGAAAAACGGAGTCTCTATATCGCCATGCGCGGTTCTGAGCGTGGCGCGCCTTCCGAGGCCGGTGCTCTTGTGCAGGGTGAACATCTCGGAGATTGTAGCGTGCTTCGGTAGAGATGGCAGTGCGCGATTCGCGTTGCAAGTACACCCAACTGATAGTCCAATGTGCACTGCCCAATGCGATAATTGCGACACCTTATTCCTTCTCTCATTTCCCATGTCGTGCTGCAAATGTCCCGTACAACCCTGTCCGTCCACGTACGCAAAGTGGTTGCCCCGCATTGGATTCGGTCTTGCTTTGGCCGGATTTGGCGTAAACCATTACCGCAACCTTGGAGGATTCGTTGAAATGGCCAAGGGCGCTTTCCCCACAGTACCGGCGTTGGCCATGGCTGCAGGAGTATTGGCATACATTGTTCCCGCGCTGCAGATTGCTGGCGGCTTATTGTTCGCAATTGGCCAGCTGAAGTGCATCGCCAAGATTTGTATCCTGGCTTCGCTCGGAGGCATTTTGGGTTACGCTGGCTTGTCGGTGATGGTTGGTGATGTATCTGTTATGGGCAATGCGGGCGCAGCAATTCAAAACGCCAGCATCATGCTGATCACGTTCTGGGTCATTCAGAAAATGTTCTGCTGCGGCAGCACCGCTGGTTGCGCACCTGGTTGCACCTGCAGCAAGGGTGGGCCTTGCATCTGTCCCAAGAAGTAATTTAAGTCACTCCCATCTTTCATGAACTACAAGTCGCCATCAGAGATTTCCAACCTGGCTCTGCGCATTGCAGTAGGCGTGCCGATGCTCCTCATCGGCATTGCGGAATACCGCGATTTCGCACCGTTCGTTGCAAATGTCATAGACGGTCTTGGCGCACTGGAGCTTGTCGGGACAGTATGGGCGTACTTCTTACCCGCACTGTTTATTTTCGGTGGCGGCATGCTCCTGGTAGGGCGCTACCAGTACATAACAGCTTGGGTGGGCGGTGCCGCGTTGGCATCCATCCCCGTTGGATTGCTCCTGAAAACCCTGATGACCGGCATACCGCTGCCAGACATGATCTCGGCCTGTTTCCCACCTCTCGTCTGGCTGCTCGTATTCTTCTTTGCGCTCAACCCGCAGCCTGATTTTGCGTTCCAGCAAACGGAATCGGTTGAGTAAACTTGTACGGCATGACTATGAAAACGGCGCCTCGGAGCGAGGCGCCGTTTTTTGTTGCGGCTCGAAGAGTGTTTACGCGGCGGTTTTGCCGGAGATAATCTTATCGATCAGGCCGTAGTCCAGCGCTTCTTGCGCCGTGAGAAACTTGTCACGCTCCGTGTCCACCTTTACCTTGGCCACTTTTTGACCGGAGTGCTTGGCGATCATTTCGTTCAGCATATCCTTCATGCGGATGATGTGCTCGGCATGAATGGCGATGTCGGTTGCCTGTCCCTCGGTGCCGCCAAGAGGCTGGTGGATCATGATTTCGGAGTGGGGGAGCGCAAAACGCTTTCCCTTGGCGCCAGCCATAAGAATGATGGCGCCGCCGGATGCAGCCATTCCCAAGCACACGGTGGAAACATCGGGGCTGACCAGCTGCATGGTGTCGTACATGGCCATGGTGGAGCTGACTTGTCCGCCCGGAGAGTTCACGTAGAAGATGATGTCTTTCTTCGGATCCTGCTTTTCCAAGAACAGCAGCTGAGCGATCACCGTGTTGGCGATTGCGTCGTTGATGGGCGTTCCCAAGAAGACAATGCGCTCCTCCAGCAGTCGAGAGTAGATATCGTACACACGCTCACCGAACTGGGTTTTTTCAATCACGGTGGGGACAAGTACGTTGTTCTGCGGCGTCAAATGGCCGCGGGAAATCTGTTGAGCGATCGACTGAATTTGCGGGTGCATGGGACGAGAGAGAATGGAAAGGAAGTGAGGGCTATGTGTATAGTCTTTTGAAAATCACGTTTCGATATCAGTATAGCGAAAAACGACACTCTGCGGCAGTTTCACTGTGTGGAAAAAATGTTGTTGTACTGAAAAGAATAGAAAACTTGTCAAAGTGAGGTGGATTCTTCTGCGGGTATGAATACGTTGTTTGCGACAAAGAAGTGGCCAAGAAATTGCGTCCGCTGAGCGACCTCCAGTAGACCCCGCGCGCAGCGCACACCGCGGTCACGCTCAGTGCATCTTGCAGTAAATCCGCTATTCTTTGCCTGTGGAATCCGTACTACAAACCACCAAGGCATTCCTTGCTACGGCCAAGCGTCCGCTTGTCGTGGTATTAGGACCGACGGCCAGCGGCAAGACCGCGTTTTCGGTGCAGCTGGCACTCTCCTTAAAGACAGCTGGATATACAGCGGAGATTATCAACGCCGATTCACGCCAGTTGTATAAAGGAATGGACATTGGAACTGCAAAGATCACTCCGGCGGAAACCGCAGGCGTACCCCACCATCTCTTCTCAGTGGTTGATCCTTCGGAGGAAATTACGGCCGCCCGGTACCAGCGCATGGCTACAGAGACCATAGAGGAGATGCACGCACGCAATGTAGTTCCATTACTAGTTGGTGGATCTATGCTGTACATCAGTGCGATTATCGACGGCTTGCAGCCGCTGCCTGCAAAAGATGCGGCGCTTCGGGCGGAGCTGGAGGCGTCATACGACAAGGATGGCGGGGCGAAGTTGTTTGCTGAGCTTGCGGATAGAGATCCAGAGTCCGCCAAAGTCATTCCACGAGAGAATAAGCCGTATGTGATACGTGCGCTGGAAATTCACCGACTGACTGGAAAGCCGAAGTCAGCACAGTTGGTGACGGTTTCGTGCCGCTATGACGTGCTTATCTTCGGCATGCATTGGCAACGAGAAGAACTAACAAAGCGGATTGACGCACGCACCCCGCTTCTCCTACGAGGCGGCTGGATCGACGAAGTACGGCAGCTGCTGAAGCAGGGGTATACTTTGCAGAGCCCCGGCATGCGGAGTCATGGGTATCCTGAACTTGTGCGCGCCTTACAAGACGGTATAGATCCGCTTTCGGTAGAGCCGGTCATTGCCGCAAAGACCCGTCAGTATGCCAAGCGCCAGATGACATGGTGGAAGCACGACAACAGGATTGTGTGGGTGAGGCCGTAGTCCAGAGTCCGTTCTGTCCAAGATTTAAAAAACGGCCCGAGGGCCGTTTTTTGTATCCAATTTAGAGGCCGCGAGTTCCTGGGAACCGTACCGGCCCGCCAGGGAAGCCAGGCCTGAATCCAGGAGGCGGCGGTGGTAGCGGACCGCGAACACCCGGAGGCGGTACTGGGCCGATGCCTGGGAATGTGCGGTCGGCGCGGATGAGCGGCTGCGGGTACATACCCATGCCGCCGGTCATGAATGCGCCAGGGTAGGCACGCGGTACCTGCTCCCACAGTACCCAGTGAATCAGCTCACCGTTTGGCGCGTTCCAGGTGCTGTGCTCGCGGATGCGGAACCCGCGCGCCGAAAACTCTGCATCGTTGCGCATGAATTCCTGGGTGTGCATGTCGGGAATGATGAGATATGCACCCTGCTGGCGCGGATCGTTGACCCAAATACAGTCGTGCATCGCCTCTCCGTCCGGGCCGGTGGACCCGCGCAGGCGTACCGGACGCCAGTTGGTTCCGCAGCTGCGGTTAATGGCCATCATTTGCTCGTGCAGGTCGGTTAGTTCGGCGTTGTTCATCCCCTGGAACGTGGCCATAGTGCGGCCTGCCAGTTCGCGTGAAAGCATTTCGGGGTTACCCATATATGGGCGAGTGCGCACCGGTACGGTCACCGGTTCGCCCGAAATGGCGAGGCGGTTGGTTCGCAGGGCCAGTCGCGGATTGAGATTATCAAGAACGCGTCCTTCAGACTGCAGTGCGGCAAAACGACGGGATCCCGTTGCGCGGTCCGTAATGCCCGATAGCAAGTCGGCCGCTTGGCGCAGCAGCGCCACGGCGTCGCGCGTGGACATATTGGGGTTACTGCGAATGCTGTTGATGGCACGATCGGCAATGGCGCGCGGGTCGGCCATGTTCACCTGGTCGCGCAGCGAGGCAAGTCGGTCGCGTGGGTCTAGGAATTCCGCGCCTGTATCGGGAGCGGGAAGCGCATCTGGGTTGAAGCGGTTCATACGGGTTTGGGTAGGGGATTGATGTGTGTGTGGATTGACGTTCGGTTCTAGAACTTAAACACGTCGTGGCCGTGGGCTTCTATGCGTTGCTTCATTTCCCACAACTGCTCGATCATGGTTGCAAGCTGCGGGCAGGCATCGGGAGTTTGCTTAGATTTGTAGAAGCCGTAGATATGGTCGAGGAGGGTGGCCATGTTCACGATGATCAGATCGGTTTTTGCCTTCCACTCGTCCGGCAGCGAATCGTACACGCTTTGGTTTAAGAATGTTTCGGGCTTTGTGACATCGATAGTGCCCGACTCGAGCAGCGTGGAGATGGTTTTGCAGAAGTTCTTATGATCGTCGTCCATGTCGCCCGGAATGGGCTGACCGGCCTTCTTCTGCTGCTCTTCGGTGAGTGAGGGTTGCTGTGTGATGTATGTCGAGAAATCCGCCATACCTCGTTAGTATACCAGAATTTGCGTTCATTTGGGAGTGCGTCGTTTTGTCAGCCGCGTGCGCCCTGGGTTGTTTTCGTGTATAATGTGCTTAACATACATTCCCTTCATAGCAGCTATGGATCATCTGCCGATCAACATTTTGGATTTAAGTAGTACCAGCTTGTTTCTAGGCGAAATCATCGGTTATGTGGGCATTGTCATCATGCTTGTAGGCTTGGTGAAGAGCTTGTGGCTGTTTGTTTCCCGCCAGCTGCTTCGGCAAGAAGACATCCTCTCTGCAATTCGCATAGAGTTGGGTCAGCATTTGGCCCTTGGATTGGAGTTTTTGGTGGGTAAGGACATTATTGAATCGCTGGTAAACCCGACCTGGGACGATCTTGGAAAGCTTGCAGCAATCATCGTACTGCGCACCATTCTCACCATTTTCCTCCAGCGTGAGCTGAAGGAAGTTGAGCGTGACGCCAAAGAGGAGAAATTGCTGCACAAGGCCTTGCAGGGCGAGAAGCATCGCGGCCATGCACATGCGTAAGCGCTGAAGCGGTAGGGGAAACATGAATTTTGCGGTATACTGTGGAGATGCCTTTCGCGCAGTGCTCACCGGTTCCGGCTCTCCTGACGTATCCGTGGGTGCTACTGCCCGAACGCGCGCAGGTTTGTGCACAACGGTTGCTGCTGGCATTGGTAATCGTTACCGTTCAGACACTCTGTGTTCCGCTGGCGTTGGGCACCACGCTTTGGCAGGCCGATCACATGTTGCTGAAGTGGGATGCCAAGTTCTACGGCGGCATCGTGTTGAACGGATACAACAGCAGCATTCCGCATGAAGTGGAGCCGTCATCTTTAACCCGTAGCCAAATAGAAGCCGGAACCGATATCGCGTTCTACCCGGCGTATCCGTTGTTTGTGAGAGTGCTGAGATTGTTGGGCGTTGCACCGCTGGTTACCGCAATGCTGCTTGTCAGCCGCTGCGCAGCGGTGGTGGCGTGGGCGTACATTCTTGCTTGGCTTGCGCGTTTGCGTATTCCGGCGCTCCTGCAGGCATTGTGCATACTGGCGATTGCAGTACACCCGGGAGCATTCTTCATGGTGATGCCGTATTCCGAATCCTTGTTTCTGGCATCGTTGCTGGGATTTGCCTACTGGACGCTGGATCGCCGAGATGCATCCGGCGTATTGGCAACGCTGCATGGAGTCGTTATGACTGCAACAAAGTTTGTTGCGTTGCCGCTTGCCGCACTGCCGTTGATCGTTGCGCTGTGGAGGCGTTGTATGCAGTCACAGAAAGGATTGTATTCGTTTGCCTTGTGGGACAGCGTCCTCGCTGCCTGCGGAGGCTTGGGGTTCCTGTTGTATTGCCAGTTGCAGTTCGGGCATTGGGATTTGTACATCTGGCGTCAGCGGCTGGGCTGGGGAATTCATCCGGATTACCTCTTTCCCCTGCGTTGGCCGCCGAGACTGTTGGTTCCAGAAGTGCAGGGGCCGCTCTTGGACCCGGCTCAACTGGGGCGTTTTACCGCCGCTGTCATCGGTTGGGTGTTTTTGGCTATTGTCGTAGCCGATGCGGTGCGGGCGCTTTCTCGGAAAGCGGGTAGCAGCGACTGGTTGCCTCGCATTGTCTTGTATTGGTGTGCCGGATGGATTCTGTATATTTCGGGCGCCAGTTTTGCGCCCATGGGCATGGAGTCCATGGTGCGTCATACATTCCCGGTTTTTGCACTGCTGACGCTGCTCGCAGCACCATTGCTGATGCGCTGGCGGCCAAGCCCTGCGTTGCGTGCCACGCTAGAAGTGTCCCTTGCGACAATGTTCGTGTGTGCAGCCTTGCTCCAGGGCCTGCTCCTCTTCCGCTACGCCAATTGGCTGTGGGTTGCATAAAAATGCAAAATTGTGCTATAATAAGCCGAATACCAACACCCAATTATGCCTACCGCAAAGCGGTCTCAGACATCCGTACGCGTGACTACTGGGATTCTGGCGTTCATTGCCGTCTCTGTCGTTGTGGTCAGCATGATGCAGTCGCTTCGGCTTACCGGTGACCTTGGCGGTGATTCCAGCTCCTCCTCCGAGGATTCCTCCTCGGACTACGGCTACTCCTCCTCCGACTACTCCTCGGACTACGGCTACTCCTCCTCCGACTACTCCTCCTCCGACTACTCCTCGTATGCGTCTTCCGAGTGGTACTCCTACGCGTCTTCAGATTCTTCGTACTCCTCTTCAGACTGGGGGTGGTACTGGTCCTCTTCGGAATCTTCTTCGGAGTATTCGTCCGAATCGTCGTTTTCATCGTCCGAACAGGAGTCTTCTTCTCAGGTAGCCTCCTCCGAATCCTCGTCGGAACAGATGTCCTCGTCCGTATCGTCTTCTGAAGAATTCGACACCATCAACGAAGACGAGCTGGTCATGTCCGACTCCGCAGTGTGCGGCCTGGCTCCGTATGACAATGAAGTTGTCTCAGTTGTCACAGACGAATACGGAAACGAGTATCAACTTACCAAGGATGATTTGTTCTCGTGGTCCAACGACCCGTACCACGATGCTGGAAGTTCGTCTTCGCAGATTTCCGGAGGGGCGTCATCCGAGTTCGTCGGCATCGCCATTTGCGCCAACGTCGACAGGACAGTGAAGGTATCCGCCGCTGGCAGGACGGGAATGAGGAAATACACGCGAACCATTTTTCTTGCTCCGCCAACCCGGCCACCGACACGCCCTGGTGAAAAGCCCAAGGCGCCTGGCCCTCCTGTGAAGCGTACGATCGAAGATAACGTAGCCATGCGCTGCAGCCGACTCGAGGCCGAGGCTTCCGCTCAGCGTGAGGCAAAGGAGGCATTTATCAACTCCTGCGGAAATCCGGGCCCGTGTGTGTCCGACACGCTCTGTCGCGACAAGGGGGTTGTTCATGATTTGTCACCAAAGCCGCTGGTGTATGACACCAAGGTCACCGAGTATCGTGCGGTTACTGCCATGGCATGTGCGGATAACAAGGCATATGCGGCATCCGCCACGGTGAAAGGCGAGTGTACCTCCACTCGTATTTGCGAAAATAAGGACTTCTCTCGTCGATAAACATCCATCTCCTACACCTTCTCTGTATGCGCAAGAACAAGAAAGCATCATTCTCCGTTCAATCCACTGCCTTCGTCATTACGGCGCTGGCGGTCGGTGCCGTCAGCGTAGGCGCATTCCGCACCGTGTCGTACAAAGCGGATCTGCTTGTCGACACCACCGATCTCAACATGATGACCGAGGGCGAGTATTCCTCCGAGGTAGCGGTGAATACCGATGACGTGTTGGTCGACACCGAAACGACCGCAGACGAGGTGCTTGAGACGGAGACGGCTGACGAGTTTGACGGCGATGCATACTCCTACAGCGATGAGCCGAGCGAAGCTGCTTCGCCATTCGAAGGCGAGATTTTGCTGGATGGAGAGGTGCAGGAGGGTGATATTCCCTCTTCGCACCAAAGTAGCCAAGACGGGTATGAGTACATCGGCACGGCAACCTGCAGCAACACAACGGTAAAGCGCGACGTAAACGCTACGGGCAGGACCATTCTGCGCACCTACACCAAGGGTCGTGCGCAGAAGAAAATCGCCCAGCGTTGTGCGTTATCCGATGCGCAACTTTCGGCAAAGCTGGATGGACTGGAGGCATTCAAAAACAGCTGCGGCTTGCCGGATTCTTGCAAGACAGGCTGTGACAGCAAGGGTCTGCGCTTCCAGTACAACCCAGATCCGCCAAAGATCACTTTCAAGGATGCCGAGCACAGGGCCGATGACATTATGAACTGTCCCGGAGGAAAGTCGTACTCCACTACTGCGACCGTAAAGGGCGATTGTACTTCGGTCAGGTACTGCGAAGCTGCGACGGCAAGTTCCAGAGGTTACTAGGCGCGTTGATCGTAGTGCGAGGCGGCACTGCATGGGTGTACAATCATCCACGTGCCACGCCTGCGCGATACGCTTACGGCCAAGCTGCTCAAGACCACCGATGCGTTTATCGATGGGCTACAATCCATGGATATAGAAACCGTGGAGGAGCTCTTGCTGCATTTTCCGCGCGATCATGAGGATTTAAGCCAGATGATGACCCTGCTCCAGGCCCCGCTTGGACAGAAGGTGACCCTGCGCGGCACGATATCCAAGTTGAAGATGGTGCGTACCCGCACCCGTAAGGTGCTGGTGCAGGGGCAGTTTACAGACGAGGAAGGGAATGCAGCCCAAGTGGTGTGGTTCAACCAGCCACACATTAAACGCATGCTCACCGACGGGCAGGACATTACGCTTACCGGAAAGGTGGTGGAGAGTGGCTATAAACTGCAAATACAAAGCCCGACGTTCGAGCAGTCTAACCGAACGCAGTTGCTGCATGCCGGTCGCATAGTGCCGGTGTATCCCCAAACCGAAGGTATTACCAGCCGCTGGCTGCGTGAGAAGATTGCGCTGGTGAAGGATGCAATTGCAGAGTTTCGCGAGACGCTGCCCGAGGAGGTCGTTGCATCTGAGCAGCTGCTTTCCAGGAGCGAAGCGATACTCGAACTGCACTATCCAACCACACCTGAGAAGCTTGCGGCAGCCAAAGACCGCTTTGCGTTCGAGGAGATGTTCGCCATCCAGCGCGAGGCATTGGAGCGCAAAAAAGAGTGGCAGGGCGAACGGCAGAAGCGCCTGCAAATCCCCATGGATCCGGAGGTGATTAAGGCATTCTTTGATTCGCTTTCCTTTAAGCCCACCGGCGGGCAGAAGGTGGCAATTTACGAGATTTTGAAAGACATGGAACAAGACAAGCCTATGTCGCGCTTGCTGGAAGGCGATGTCGGCTCCGGAAAAACACTGGTTGCCGTGGCGGTGATACTGCATGCCATACGCCACGGTGGACAGAGTGCAGTCATGGTTCCTACCGAGGTGCTGGCCAAGCAGCACATGAGCGGTGTGACGCGCATGCTGCTCAACTTTCATAGCTTCGTCCAAAAAACCACGAACCCGGCGTACGCACACTTGCGCTCCATTCGCCTGCCAACGGTGGCGCTGCTTACAGGCTCTACCCCGGCTTCCGAGGCGCAGGCAATTCGCCGTAGTTTGGGTGCGGGCTTGACGGACGTTGTCATCGGCACGCATTCGCTCATAGAGGATTCGGTGACATTTGCGAACCTCGTGCTTGCCATCGTCGATGAGCAGCACCGTTTCGGTGTGGCGCAACGACAGCGGCTAAAGGACAAGGGGAGTCCTCACTTCCTCAGCATGACGGCAACACCCATTCCGCGCACGCTGGCGCTGACGGCCTTTGGAGATCACGATCTTTCCGTGTTGACCGAGAAGCCTGGCAACCGCAAGCCAATTCATACCAAAGTCGTACCGCCGTCGGGTCGCAAGACGGTGGAGTTGTTTATCGACCAGCAGATAGGGGAGGGAAGGCAGGTATTTGTCATCTGCCCGCTCATTACGGAATCTACCGAGGATACCATGGCCGAAGTAAAGAGCGTGGACGCGGAGGAGAAGCGCCTGAAGGAGGCGTTCGCGCACCGCAAAATCGCCAAGCTGCACGGCAAAATGACGCCTGAAGAGAAGGATAGAGTCATGCTCGCATTCAAAGAGAAGCACTTCGATATCCTTGTGTCCACATCGGTAATCGAAGTGGGTATAGACGTACCCAACGCAACGCTTATCATCATAGAAGGAAGCGAGCGCTTCGGCCTGTCGCAGCTGCACCAGTTCCGGGGTCGCGTGGGTCGCGGCGACTACCAAAGTCATTGCTTCCTCTTTACCACCACGCCCGAGCAAGCACGTTCCGAACGCCTGAAGGCCATGGAGCAGCATGATTCCGGCTTCATGCTGGCGGAAATTGACCTAAAACTGCGCGGCCCAGGAGAGTTGTATGGCTACCGCCAGAGCGGTCTGCCGGAGCTACGGTTTGGGTCACTCCTTAACCCGGAAATGGTTGTGAGGGCGAGGAGGGCGGTGGAGCAAATTATCTGACTCAAAAATCATAAGACATTATGTTTGACATTGATGAGTACGTTTAATAGTCTATAGCTAATTTCCACTATTAATTATGTCTAACAAGCAGAAATCCACTAAGGAGAAACTTGTAGTCCTCCTAAAAGCAGGAGAAAAAGTCATTGCAGAAGTCGAAGACCCAGCTCTTTGGCGTCAAATTCTTGGAGTGATTTATAGCACATCAGAATCGCCAGAATTTCCTGTAGCATTGCCGAACAATGCAAATCAGGTCTCAGTGTCACCTAAGCTTTCTCCGCAGTCGACAAATCAGAATCCGGCAAATTCAGTTACTGCATTTGCAAAAAAATTGGGAATTACAGAGGCTGAGCTGGTTGGAGCAATCAACCCGACAAAGACCAAACCCTTTTTGCAGCTTGATCGTCATTGTTGGGAGGCGATGAAGAAAAGTACTCCAGAACGCGGTGCCTATGCAGTCAATCCTACGACGCTTGCAGGTACATTATTGGCACTTTGGTTTAAGGAGGCCGGACTTGGCAACGCTACGCAGGCAAATGCTGCTGACGTATTGCTCACTATTGATATTACAGATCGCAATGCAAGTCGTGCCGTGAAAAATGCTAAGTGGCTACAAGCAAGGCCAGGTGGAGTCATTACTTTGAATCCGGCTAAAATTTCGCAAGCAGAAGGTATTGCGAAATCTTTTTGCACACAAAAATGGGGTTCCAATGATGAATGACTGAATTGATTTCATTCCTTAAGGCAATTGACGAAATAAACCTGTCAGCTACTGACCGAGCCGCTGCTATTTTGTGGTATGTGGGTCGCGAAGATATAACACAGGGAATGTCGGCTGCGCAGATTTGCAAAGTTTTTTTGGACTTGGGTCATCCTAAGCAGAATATTTCAAGAATTAATGCCAATCTTTCTGCTAACAAAAAAATGTTTAGCCGGGTGCCTGGCAAAAAAGACGACTGGAGGTTGCACCCTCGTGGCAGAAAAGAGCTAGATATCTCATACGAGTCAACTCTCGGTTTGCCAAAACAGCCAAAGGCAACTGACAGTGTTTTGCCTAAGGCGCTTTTTCTCGGAACCAGGGGCTACATAGAAAAGGTAGTTTTACAGATAAATGCCAGTTATGACTCCGGTCTTTATGATTGCTGTGCAGTTATGTGCAGGCGTCTTGTTGAGACCCTGATTATTGAAATATACGAGAGTAAAACTCGGACGATTGATATTAAGGGAAGTGATGGACATTTTTATATGTTGGCAGACTTGCTGAAAATTTTTGAGGCGGACTCCACATTTACTGTCAGTAGAAATGCTAAAAAGGGATTGCAAGATTTTAAGAAGTTGGGAGATCTCTCTGCTCACAATCGTAGATTTAACGCTCGCAAAGTGGACATAGATCAGGTGCAGGGTGGCCTTAGAATTGCTTGTGAGGAATTACTTCACATTGCAAAGCTGATTTAGAAAAGCTAAAAAATATTAAGCCTCCGCTTCCGCCTTGATCTTGGCGATGGGCATCCATACAGGCGTTCTTTTGTCCGAGCGACAAAAGAACCAAAAGCGCGTGCGCAATGAGCCACCACGTCCCGCTGAGGCGGGACAGACCTCCGGCCCCCGAGCGCATTGCGCGCCGCCCTTTGGTGGCTTGAGTTCTTTCCTAAAGGAAGCAGCTCAGATTCTTGTCCTTCGTTCCTGTTCGATTGTTGGACACGGAGGGATGTGTCGCGCATCTGACTGGTGCCGTCGTGCTCCCGCCGAAGTGATCCGTGAAATTTCGAAGAAATTTAGGATCACAAGGCGCGTGGAGCGCAGGCCAGCCTGCCGCGCGACGTTTTACCCCACTTTTTTAAAAAAGTGGGAAATAGAAGCTCGGACAAAAAACACATAAATTCACCTCCCACGCGAAAAACGCACCAGAACATCCTTTCCAGTATTGTAAAGTATTCCGTACTTCATATCCTAAGAGTAGTTCCGCCGATCCTTCAACCAACGGTGTTCTCATGACGGATTCGCTCCTGTACGGCCTCAGCTTCGCGCTGGTGTGGGGCTTGCCCCTGCTCTACCTCGCGTGGCGCATGACGGGCCCAAACCAGTTCCAGCTCAACGAGTACAACAAAGACGTGCAAGACGCGGTTCGCCGCGGCGACGACCCGGGCAGCATCCGGATCGTGCTCACCTTCCAGCAGAAGTGGACGCGGGGGTACGCAGTCATTATCACCCTCCTGTCCGCGGCCATTTCCGGTTACATCTTCTCGGTCTCTGGTCCGGTGAACGGTGTCGTGAATGCAGGCGGTGCCTGCCTCATCGTCGCCGTACTGGTGGTGGTGCTGGGGGCCGTCTTCAGCCCCATCTTCACACCGGAATCCGGTCTCAACGACCAAGGCGCGTGGCTTGTGCGCGCGCGTGAGAAGCACGCGAACATCCGCAAGTACGGTTGGCCGGGTAAACCCGGCAAGTAAGCACTAAAAACTGGGTGGCCCACGGGCTACCCTAAAAAAAGGCGGAACTACCGGCAGCGCACCCTGTGCTGCCGGGCCTTTTTATGCATGCAGATCTTCCGGAGCTACTAGTCATATATACTTGTCATGTGGCGGATTATTCCTATACTGCCGCGCGGTTTCGCCGATCCTTCAAGGAACATCGAAATGGACCGCCCGGTGTTGACCCTCGTGTACGCGTGTGTCTGCCTGTCCATCACGCTGGTCGCCGGCCTGCCCGTCTTTCTGCGCTGTCGCAGCAGTTCCAAGCAGAGCAAGAAGCTGTCCGCCCACCTGCGGCACAAGCGTCGCGGCGCCATCGTCGCGGCGATCCTGTCCACCGCCGGTGGCACGCTGATGTACTACTGCGTGCCGGGTGACGATTCGATCGTCCCGGCCGTGCTGATCTCGGTCGTCAGTTACTTCGTCGTCGTCGGTGCGTACATCGTCACCGAGTACGACGACCAAAACGGCGACGGCCCGCCCATGACGGGCGTGCGCGTCAGCGGTCTCTAGAAACCAATCGGGTGCCTTCGCAAGGGCACCCACCAAAGGCGAAACCTCCGGCAGCGCACCCTGTGCTGCCGGGCCTTCATGAACCGCCCTTCTTCTTTCGGGACAGAAACGGCGCCCTACCAATGGTGGCCCTGGTTGTATTACGTGCTTTTCGTATGGTTGCAGTCGTTGTTGTTCGTGCTTTGTGGATAGTCGCTGTTGTTGTATTGCGGGCCTTGCGAATAGTGGCAGTCGTCGTGTTGCGGGCTTTGCTGATTGTCGCGCCGGTGGTCGAGCCGACTTTGCGCAGTCCTCGCAACAGCACTTCGCGCAGTACGGGCATCAGCGCGCCGTCGTTATCTACCGGCTCGCCATTGTTGTCGACTACCTGCAAGATGACGCGCTCTCGGCGCAGCATGAACTTCACGCTGAATCCGGTTGCATATTGCATGTAGCCGCGCACTAAACCTTTTTTAAAACGTCTGCCGGAAAACTGCACCGGATGCAGTTGCTCCAGGCGTATCTTCCCGGCTTTCGACTTGAATACACGGAAGCTTAAGTCCAAATCTTCGCCGAAATCCGTGACGGGGTTAAACCCGCCGGCTTTGCGGTATACATCGCTACGGATGGCGAAGCTGAAACCGCTGAGCCAGTAGTGGCCGAAGAGCACCCGATAGGCTTTCATCTGCAACGGCATGAGTACATTGAATAGGGTGTTATCTATGGCGCTGCAATCCGATATGCGGGGAATGCCCGTAACCGCAACGACGTCTTTACCCTCCTCAAACAGCCGCACATACGCCGCTACCCAGTCTTGTGGCACGACCGTGTCGGCATCCAGTGAAAAAATAATGTCACCTCGGGCGCAGTCAAAGCCCTTCTTGCGCGCCGCACCTCGGCCCTTGGCCGGTTCGTGCACGACACGCAGCAACGGCAGTTTGTCTTGGTATAAGAGCGCTGCCTCCGCGGTGCGGTCGGTGGAGGCATTGT
>CAZENR010000008.1:60635-76870 GCA_964513925.1 uncultured Candidatus Peribacteria bacterium | reverse complement strand
GAAACCATTGAGAAGTATGTGCAATACATGCAGTTCGGCTCCGAGGACGAGCAATTCAAGCTCTACAACGCATACACATCCGTGTACCACAAGCAGTGGTGCGCCGATGCAACGCAAATATGCGACCTCATTTTCTCTCATACGGACTCTCCGCTTGGGGTGCCAAATTGCTGGTATCTACCCGAGAAGTGCGCTTTCACCATTACCATGCTCATGGAAGGAAAGCCGTTTTGCATGCAATACCAACCCTGCATTGCGGCGGTCAAAAACATCATCAGCATGCCGGAATGCGACAAGGAGGATGCGTGCCTGTTTCTACGCGACGTCTACGCACTGTTTACGGAAAAAGGTGAAGGCAAGAAGATGCAGTGCGTACGAACCTACGATGTAGCATGTGCTGAAAAAATAGACCGTATTCGGCAGAAGCACGGTTGGAAATAGCGTGTACACACATACCAATGCGAAAACGCCAACACCCTTCCAGGCAAATCCTGCGAGCGCACCAACCTTCCGATGCAGTATCGGTTCTGGCCATTGCCGCAACCGCCGCAATATTGGTGCTGTCGCTCTTTGCCATGGAGCGCTTTGCCGGCGTTCCGGTTTCCGTGCGCGGAGAGGCAATCTATCCCGAGCAACAGCTCAAGCCCAAGGTGAAGAAGACTGCAAACAAAACATCCAAGGCGGCAGAGCGCCGCGCCGCACGCACACAACGCGCAGTCAACATCGCACCGTCTGGCAGTACGAACACTGGCACTGCCTGTTCCGACGCCAATTGCAGCAATCTTGTGAGTTCACTGCTCTCGGGTTCCCCCGAATGCATGCGGTACCAGCAATGCGTGGATGCGGTGTATGGGATTATCGCCTCTCAATCCTGCAATTCGTACGCAAGCTGCCGAATGCTGTCGGCAATGTACGGTTTCTACTACGCCAATCGCTCGTGCGTGTACGACTTCAGCGCCGCATGCGCAGCAGCACTGGAGACCGCAAAGAAATCCGTACGCTAATTACGCCTTGGTCACACCCAGGTTCGTGGCGATTTTCTGCATGGGCTTGCCTGCCGGCTTGCTGAGCACGTAATGCTGCGGAACGCCGGTCTTGCGGGCAATGTACGTAATTTGATACGTCAGGAACGGTAGGCGCACCAAATGGAACGTCCATTTCAGCACGATGAGCGAGAAGAAGTTTCCCAGCTCCTTGAATAGCGTAAAGCCCGTTCGCTCCAGGATGTTGCGCATGTTCACGCGCGTGAACGTTGTGAAATGACCTTCCTGTTTGGCATGCATGAACTTCCAGTCCACTAATAAATTCTGCATGAATTCCCAGTAGTAGTACGGATTGGGCGTACTGACGATAAGCACTCCGTCTGGCTTGAGGACGCGGTTAGCCTCGCACAGCATGAACATGGGGTTGGCGACGTGCTCTATGACATCGCCTGCGATGATGGTGTCGAAAAAGCCGTCCGGATATGGAATGGGCTCCACGTTCAAATCCACCTTCTTGGTCTCCACGTAGTTCGGCAGCGGAACATCGGGCCGATCGGCAATGTCGATGCCGTACAAATTTTTGGTGGTGTGGTTTGGAAACTCGGCATAACCGATATCCAATACTTTTCCGCTGGCGTACTTGTCCTGAGCAATGTGCTTGCGATGTGGCATGGCGGAACTGTAGCACACCGCCGGTAAGAAAACCCCTGGAGCAGCGTCATCACTGACATATGGAATCCATCCTCTTCCTTGCAATCGGTCTCAGTGCCGGGCTGCTGGCCGGCGCGGCAGCGGGCGACGGCGGCCTGCGCATGATCGGCGATGGTATTACCGGCAGTTTTCTTGCTGTCATCACCGGAGCGTTGGCCCAGCGCGTAGGATTTGAGAATACAAGCAACATTGTGGCCGCCGCGTTGCTGGCTGCATCCGCCAGTATGGTTCTGCTTCTGTTTCTGTGCGCGGCGCGCGCACGTCGCATGGCGGGCTAGGCGGCTTAAGCACTACAAACCGTATTGCTGCAGCATCGCATCGAATTGCTCTAGCCGGTCGTAATCTTCGTTTGCGCCCGGACTGATGACAGTGCCGATAATGTCGGCATTACTCTGCACCACACTGCGCATGGCGCAACGGCGCAACGCACACTGTTGCGCAGCCCGATTGCAGTGCGCTTGTTTTTGCGACGAACGCAGCGCCCTAACTACACGCAGAAAGGTCTCCTGCTCCAGAAACAGCTGTCGCAGTATTTGCCGTGCCGGACACGAGAACAGCAGCGACATGCCGACAGGAGTAATGTCTGCCGGCAGGGCCATGTCGAACGCGCGTGACTCGGTAAGAAACGTAAATGCCGCGCCAATATGGGATTGATCCATCTGCTCAAAATACTGCTCGATAGCAACATCCTGGGGTCTTACATGTACCAACGCGGCATGCAGCATTTTCTGAAAATTCCCTGCTCGCAACCAATGCTCTTTCAGTGTGTGCATGCGAGATTGCAGTTGCTGACCTACGTCTTTGGCTTGGAGTGAGACGGTATGCAAGTACTCGCTCACCAAGCCCTGAAATACGCCAAGCGCCACCATGATATCCGGGCACTTGCCCATTGCCTGGACGATGGCAAGCACTTCTTCGTGCGAGAATTTCGCCAACGAATCGGCGCGTTCGGAAGCGGTGGCTCCACGGGGTATGCGGATATCTTGCATCTCGCTCCATCCCGGAACGACGAGCAGGCGCTTGTGTATCGTGCCTTCAAACGGCAAGTCATATGACTCGCAACGGTCTGCAACATAGGCATCGACAGTCCTGGATGGCATGAGCACTGCGCATGCCGCCTGAAAGTTCCCGATCATGGCAGCAATGTCCGCCTGCCGGATGACCTCAAAATCTTGGCTCATGCGCGTCAGTAACCCCTCATGAAACGGCAGGATATCGGGGATAGGGTTCGTGCTGGCAACACGGACAACGTCGCCGATGGCGCCGATGGTCGCTGGTTTCAGTGACATGCTAGCTTGCAGGCTGCAAGGGCTGCAGCGACAATTCCTGCATGCGACGCCGCAAGGCGAGCGCGGTACCGGCAATTTCAGCGTAAAAATCCGATTCGGGAAGCTGCGGATCAATCTTGTACAAACGCAGCAAATCCTCAAACGTCCAATGACGGTGCTGCACTAGTTGCGATAGAAGATCGGCAGGTACTTCGGTCAACAAATCGGTTTCAATAGCGGCACAGCGCCCGCGGGTGTCCGCGCGCAGTCGGTTGCACTCCACCTCATGACCCAGGTACAAATTCAGCATCGGACCTTCGGGAATTTCCGCCGAGGCGATCAAATTTTGTCCGCCATACATACCTACCGCGTAATGAATTGGCGCAACGGACGGATCTAGCACGCCGTATTCATACGTCTGTCCTTTGTACTTGAACTGACGAGTGCCTTGCAGCTTTTCTGCAACGGAAGCATGTAGTTCTCCGACTTCGAAGGAATAGGGTTTCATGGAGATTGAAATGTAAGTGCGTAAGTGTAGCAAACTTCACAAGGATCTACAATCCAACAACCGGAATTGTGTTCGTATTGAGGAACGGTAAAACTGTTTTGAGCACACAAAAACTCTTCGCTCAAGGAACATGGGCAACCAGTTTCAGCGAACTACTCACCCCACACCGCCTCCACGAAAAGCTAACGCACTTCCTATGTATCCTTTTTCCCTCGCAGGCGCTGCCATAAGCGCTGCAAAAACGTGCGGGGCGGAGGTTGCGGCTGCCGATATTCACGCGCCTGCGCGTTCTTGTGAAAGCGCGCCGTTCCTTGTGATAAATCGACCGATGCCAATCCGGTGGGCACATCCGCCGCTATCGTTGTTACGTTCATGGCCTGAGAAATAGTTTGAGCCAATCCCCCTTCCTGCCCAACGCTGCATGCCTTGAAAATAAAGCGGCAGCTTGGACTGCAGTATTGGCGCAGTCGTTGCAACTGTTCGCTGGGGACGGCCTGACCGCCTTCGTCACTCGTAAATGCAAAATGCTCAGTACGAATTTTGCCAAGCTCGTCGGCGCCCAGCGAGAGCGAGTCTTTGCTGGCATGACCGCCGAAGATGCATACATCGACCGGGCCATGTCGACGCGAGCAACGTACGAGTGCGCGAATGGCCGCTGTACGGCTATCCGCCTCTGCAATGTGCATATGGAAACCCTTTGCGGCAGCATCTTTCGCAATATGCTCGATAAGAGGCCGGTCATGGAAAGCGCCGTTCCAGTCGGCAGCCGGGAAGAGTACCAGTAGAGTCTTCTTCGGTTTTGAGCGAGGTTCGCCCAGCGCTCCCTCTCTTGCAGTCTCCTGCTCATATATTTGCGCCAACGTTTCTGTGGGATAGCGCGAAAACATGTGCATGTTCCACCTTCGCTGAAAATATCCGATCGCACCGGGTGCCCGACGTTCGAGCGCAGCCATCGCTACGACGTTCTTTCGTTGCACGATGCGCGAGCCCATGCTTTCTCTGTAGTCGGGCCTATCGTTGCTGGAGAGAGACCACATCTGCCGCATGCGTACCGCATCGAGCCCTTGTTGGAGACAAAAAGCATCGAGTGCAAGGTCCGCAGCAGCAGCGCACTCGGGATCTTTCGCAAGATACGTCCAAAGATGCTGGCTACCGTTATCTCGAAGCGACAGTGTCGGCGCGTGCCCCTTGGTATCTGCAAATAACAGACGCACCGCTTGATCAAGGCACTCCTTGGGGGCAGGTGCATGCGAAAACGCCTGCAGCAACCGTGGAATGTTCCCGCCTTCCGCAGACTCTAACGATCGTGACAGCTCGCCTGCCAACGCAAGCGGCAACAGGTATGCCGTGTGCTCGCGCTCCGCTCTTGCAACAAAATCTGCCGCCGCACGTTGGCGCTCTTGCGACTGCGGCAAGGACAGTACTTCCTGCACACATCGCGTCCGTTCGCGCTCGGCAAGAGGTATATCCTGCAGGCGTACTCCGTAGGAGCGCACCATATGTTCCGGAAACCACGCACTACGATCTTTGGGGTCAACGTTTTCATGTCGCTGCATGTAGTCCACGGTACTTGCCCTGGCTACAGCCAGTACGGTCTCGCGCTCTATGCCGAATGCGCTAATAAGCTGTTGCGGAGTCTCGTCGTTATATCCGATGCAATCCTGCAACAAGAGAACGGCGCCGCGCTTTCGTTCCGGAGTCACAGGTGCTCGACTATCTTCTTGCAGCTCGAGAATGGAGCGGATCACTCGCGTCTTGTCGTACACGGGCACCTCTGGAAAATATGCCATAAGCAAATCGATGGCACGCGGAGCATGCACCGACTTGTACTCGGTATGCCACGGGAGCCGAAGCGCAATGCCAAGGTTCTGCAAATAGTACATTCCGCTGTGATGCCCGCAGGCCAACAACGGTGCGGCCAAAGCCCTATAGCGGGCTTGAAACGGCTGTAAAAGCGCTTCATCGGTGAAGGGCATTTGGCGGAGAATTTCACAGACGCGCTGGACACTGTCCTCCATGGGGCTGCGCTGGTACGACGACCTATACCCCCTATCGTATCCCCCGTTACCCACGGCGCGCTCCAGTTCCGTAAAGACACGCTCAAGGGAACGAGAGACGATGTCATCTTGCGCTTGCGGGGGCAATTCCAGCTCACGGATGAGATCGAATTTGTATCGCAAGCTGGCATCTATATCACGCGTTATGTACTTGGCGCGCACCGTGGCGTTGTTTTGCAACGAACGATAGACCTGGAAATCCGACTTACTGACATCCCCCAACATGTCCGGGATCAGCGTCGTAGCCGCGGCAACCAGATGTTCGGGCTCCTTCAGCCGGATGTAGTGGAGCATGGTATACGGAAATTCGAAATCACCTTCTTGCATGAATTCACGCGCATAGCGCACTGCCTTCACATGCTCGGGTACTTCTGTATCGCGCTGCTCGGCAGCACGCTCGGCCGGTACATCGATATTACGGTGCGGCATGAATCGAAACGTGCGATGTATCTGACAAGTGGGTAGGCACCTGGGTTTTAAGCAAGGTATCGTGGTGCAGCGTAGGCTCCAAACGGACGATGTTGCCTATTTGCAGCGCCAAGAAACAGACATACAACACGAGCAGGATTGCGCCTTCTGTGCGCGTGAACGTGCGCTTGCCGCGAATGAACCAGAAGAACAGCACCAAACCGATGCCAAGCAGCACGCACGTCAGTAGTGCCTCGGAAGATTCAATGGCAAACGTTCCGGCAAACAGCGGCAACACGCCGAAGATGGGCGTGTTGAAGGCTGCCGACCCCATGTAGTCGCCGAAGGCGATATCTTTGTGCTTTGCCACAACGCAGCGAATGGCAATGACCAGTTCGGGCAAATTGGTGCCGATGGACAGCACCATCAGCCCAATGAACGACACCGGCACGGAAAGCAGTGCGGCAAAGTACACCGATTCGTCGACCAGCACGTTGCCGCAGATGAAAATGAGTACCGCAGCGACTGCGATTTTCAGCGTATCCACCGCCGTGGCCCTAGACGAGCCAGTCAGTTCTCTTTGCGTTTCATCCAGCACTTGGGATGCACGGCGTTCGAGCGGGTGCTTGCTGTGAATGCGCCATACAAGCCAGAGATATGCGGCGATGGACAACAAGCCGTCCACGGGGCTTACGGATCCATCCAAAGCCAAAGCCGCTGGTAACAACACTACCGCCAATACCAGCGCCATGTTCGACGGCAGCAGGACGCTGCTGGTAGGAATGCCGTTACCCAGAACAGCCAGCAACGGAATGATGAGCAGGAAGATTACCGTGGATGCGCCAAGCAAGTTCCCTGCGGATACCTGCGGCACGCGCTCCAAGGTGGCGTTGGTCGCCACCGACATTTCGCTGACCGATGTGAGAATGCCCAAAATGAAAAAAGCCACCGCAAACCCGGGTTTGTGGTAACGCTTGGCGACGCGGTCTACGGCATCTATCAGCGATCCTGAAAGCAGCCAGATGACGGCTCCAGCAGCTACGGAAAGCAGGAGGTGTCCGAGAATGGTCATGGGTATTATTGTTATAACTATTATACAACAATTTTAGTATTTTAGCGAGGGCTTGCTATGATACGTCCATGCCCAAAACAACGGTATACATCGCCTGGCTGCGAGCCATTAATGTTGGCGGTAATCGCATGGTGAAGATGGATGCGCTCAGGCGGATATTCACCAAACTTGGAGGGCAAAACGTCCGCACGCTCATCAACAGCGGCAATGTGGCATTCGAGCATGAAATACAAGGCGAAGCCGCACTGCGAACGAGCATAGAACAAGCGCTGGAAGACGCTCTGGGGTTTGATGTCACAACCATCGTACGAACCGAGCAGGAGCTGCGCTCTCTCGTAGAAAGTGATCCGTTTCAGGGTGTAGCCACCGACGAGAACACGCGACTGTACGTGACATTTTTGGCAGACGCACCAACTCAAGCACAATGGAAATCACTACACGCACTGGCATCGCCCATGCAAGTATTTACGCGCTGCGGGCGCGAGCTGTGTACGGTGTACCGCAAGGATAAGGCGGCGAAAGAACCATTCAGCAACACGCTCATTGAAAAAATGCTTGGCACACGTGCTACAACCCGAGGATGGCCCACGGTGCAGAAAATGCTGGCACTTACAAAAAAGTAAGGCGGTTTGCGCCTTACTTTTTTGCTAGAAGATCGAACTACTTGGCGATGGTCGTAGGACGCGAGTAGCAGAATACGTGGTACTCGGCACCGAACTTGTCGATGCCATTTGTATCGTGAGTCATAAGCTCGTAGCTATTCAGTGCACCCACTTCTACCTTGAGGGTGTTGGCTGGGCAGGCAAGCTTTGCACCCATGCCATTGTTTGTCACCGTGCAGGTAGCGCCACCCCAGGTGTTTGCTGCATCGCATGTGTTCTTGCCATTGAGGTCATCGAAGGTAACCGCGTGAGCGACCAGCAAGCCGCCGACGGTCTCGCACTTCCATGCGCTGCCATCGAAACGCAATGCCTGATCCGCGCCCGTGCACTTGGGAGGCAACAGGGTAGAAAGCGCCTTGCAGACCCACTTCTTCGACTTTACGTCCCACAGAAGAGCATTGTCTTCCTTGGCGCCGGTGCACCAGGGCAGCTCCGGAATATTGATCGTTGTATTTGTAGTGGCCGGAGCGGGAGCGCTGATTTTGGTGGCATTCGTCGTGGCAGCGGAACTGCTGCTACTGACAGTGCCACGGACAGACGAAGAAAAGTTCAGCGATAACGCGACGTTTCGGGTCTTTGCGGCTGCGGTTCCCGCGGTAAAGAACGCAACGCAGAATACGAAAGCGAGAGTCGTACGAAAGAGGGGGTGGTGTTGCATGGCGAAAGTATGCGGTACGGTACGTTTGGGCGCAACAATCGCGTACCATGCCAGTCACATGGAACCACATCGCTTTTCGTACGAAGCCATGGGAACACACTGGGCAGTATCCATCTGGGATGCGCTGGATCCGGTTGTTCGCACTGCAATGGAGCAAGATGTTCTGGCGCAGTCGCAGGCATTTGATGCTACGTTCTCGCGGTTTAAGGACACCTCGCTCGTATGGCAGCTCAGCAAGCAGACTGGAACCGTAGAGGTATCAAGACACTTGGTGAATATGCTCAAGCTCTACGGGCAACTGCACGATCTTTCGGATGGCGCATGCAATCCTTTGCTCGGCTTCGCGCTGAGCGATTTAGGATACGACGCTGGATATTCGCTCAAGCAGAAAAATGCTATTCGACCGGTGCCGAATTTTCACGATGCATTGCGCATTGAAGACGATACGCACATCACGCTGCTGCAGCATGTCCTCATAGATATCGGAGCGCTGGGGAAGGGATACTTCGTGGACGTGCTGGCAGGCTACCTGCAACGGCAAGGCATTCGCCGGTTTTTGGTCGATGGCAGCGGCGATGTGTTCTACCAAGGCGATGGCACGCCGATTCAAGCGGGCCTAGAACACCCCGGCGACACCAGCAAAGTGATAGGAGTTGTCCCGTTGGAACACGGGGGTTTATGCGCAAGCAGCGGCAACCGCAGGGCATGGAATGGGCGCAATCATATTATGGATCCGCGTACGCTGCGCTCTCCGGATGAGATCATTGCAACCTGGGTCATGGCGCCGACCACGGCGCTGGCAGACGGCCTGGCTACCTGCCTGTTCTTTGTGGAACCCGAACGGTTCTCCGGCGCGTTTCGCTTTGAATACTGCCTGCTCAACCGCGACTACAAGGTAAAGCGTTCACCCGGATTTATCGCCGAATTGTTTTAAAAACCCCGGCGAGGCGTACCGCACCGGGGCTGATTCGCATACGAGAAAGGCCTATGCCTTGGCGTTCTGCTTAATAGCCTTGAGCGCATTCATAAAGCCCATGGGCGTAAGCGACGAACCGTTGACGACGCCCAAAGACACGCTGTCGATGGACTTGCCCACGACCTGCTCGCTGAAGCCAGCCATGAACTGTCCCATGAACTTCGTGCTCTTTTCATTGGCGGACTCGCCGGTGACCTTGGCATCGGTAATGACGTCGCCCTTCAGCGTCACGGAAACCTGGATGGTCTCCGGGCCTGCCGGGGAGAAGTACGCGCCAGCTGCGGCGTAGGTGCCGTCTTTGTACATGCCGGTTGCCTTGGCAGCACTTGCCGAACTGGCAGCAGCTGCTGCAGAGGAGGAGCTGGATTCTTTTTTCATCATGGCATCGTCACCGTCTTCTTTCTTCATGACGTCATCATCGTCATCCTCCTGCATATCGTCGTCTCCTTCTTTGTTCATGACAGCGTCATCTTCCTTCTTCATCATGGCGTCTACGGAAGACTCGGAAGAGGATGAAGCGGCAGATCCGTTCTGCTGCGGAGTGGCGGGAGAACAACCTACAAACACCAAAGCGGCTGCCAAGGCGGCAAACACCGGGCGCAACAAGCGGCTTTGCTTTGCGCGGGAAACGACGGAAGACATGGAAAGAAAAGGGGAAGAAAACAACGGGGGGCAGTATGCCTCCCGGCACCGGACAATACAATCCGACGGTTAAGAGCAGGTTAAGAATGATGACAAGCGTGTTCTGGCGTTCGGACACGCACGGCGTATACTTGGAAATATGTACCACGACCTCACGCAAGCAGAGTGCCGAACACTGTTCGAAGAAAGCCACTACGCACACTTGGGCTGTTACGATGGAACCGAGTGTTACGTACTGCCCATTACCTACCTGTTCCACGATGGCTACTTGTACAGCTTTACCCAAGAAGGAAAGAAGATAGACATTATGGGTAAGCACCCGAATGTGTGCGTGCAAGTGGAGCGAGTGGAAAGCGGCTTTACCTGGAAAAGCGCCATTGCATGGGGGCCGTACGAACGCGTGACCGACCCGGTGCACGCACAGGAAATGAAGCTCATGCTGGCACGCCAGTTCGGCAAGATCACTTTGCGGGAGCGCAAAGTGCCGGTATCGCCAATGATTGCTGATCTGCACACCCGCAAAGAGGGCGAAACGGACATGAGCATCATCTACCGCATCAAGCCTATCCGCATGACCGGAAAGTCCGCATCACTGCAGTAGTTCCGTTCATACCGCCTATCGCATGAGTACGCCGCTGCTTTCATTCATCGGCATTCAGGCGGCCTCGGTACTGACCGCGGCATTCTTGCTGCACGCGTACCGCAAAACCCACAAAGAGCGCATGCAAATGCTCTCTGCCATTGGGTGCAACGCACGCGCATCGCGCGAGCGCGGATATGTGTTCGTTCTGTTCTCCTACGCGGTGCTGACCGTGGTAATCGGCGTGATATCAGCCTTGTTCTTCCTGCCATCCGCATGACGCAGGACTTGCTTGCCACCCTGCCGTGGAAATCCTCCGGCCAACGCGCAGACGAGCGGGGCGAGCGCCTATGGGATTGCACGCTCCCCCATTGGGCCGCGCTGCTCGGCCCTGCATGTATTTATGCCTGTATTGCAGCGGTGAGCATATGCTGCCTGCTGCTTGCGGCATACCAGCGCGAAGCGGCACCGCTGCTCTCCACCACCGCCATGTTCGTGGCTAGCGTCGCATGGGTGCTTGCACACCACTGGTTCTTTCATAAAGCATGCAGCCTACAGGTGTCGGAAATCGCCATCACCGAACAACGTATTTTGTACTCCATTCGTCGACTGTGGCTGGATGACACGCTGCACGATGTCCCGCTGGGCAACGTAAAAGCGGTGGAGGTGCATAAGCTCGGCATCAGTCAGAATCTGCTGGATTACGGAGACATTTGGCTGGAGTTACACGATGGCGAACGGGGCGACACGCAGCAGATCATTTCCGGCGTGCCGAAGCCGCACCATTGGGCGGAACACATCGTACGGTCCATGCGTCCGCGGTAACCCGGTGTATGCTGGAGGCATGCAAGGCATCCTTTCAGACCGGGACATAGACGCACTCCTCTCCGGACAATCGTTCGGGCATTTGGCGTGCAGTGACGAGGGCAAGCCCTACATCGTGCCCATGGCCTACGTGTTCCATAACAACGCACTCTACGGACAAACCACCGAGGGAAAGAAGGTGGACATTCTCCGCCGCAATCCCCTTGTGTGTTTTCAGGTAGAAGACGTATCAGGCAACGGCTGGAGGAGCGCGCAGTGCTGGGGCACGTTCGAAGAATTGGATTTTGCTGCACTGCAGCAACCGCAAGCCGTGGACATTGTCCGCATGCTCACCAAGCATATCGCCAGCATTCAGCAACGCATGGGCGTTACCGTCCCCTTCGGCCCGGACGGGCAAGCAGCGGTAGATCAGCAGGGTCGCCGCGCCACGGTCTTCCGTATCGCCATTCAGGAAAAAACAGGGCGGTGGTACGCCACAGAAACCGAGGACAAGTCACGTTAATCCTCCCAAGTCTGATCTCCAAGCAAATGGCGCAATAGATCGCGAATATCGCCACTGACGACATTGATGACGATGTGCGGCCTGCCTCTTGGCGCAGACGGCGCGGAGCGAACTGGCGTCTTGAGTTTCAACAAGTACTTGCGCAGCTCTTCGTAGTGCGGGTCATGATGCTCTTGATTCACGGCATTCACGCCATGCAGACCAGAGCTGAACATGCCGATATCTGGAGAGAGGTCAATTTCCACGCAAATGTCTTGGAGCGCGGCAAGCATGTTCTGGTGCGTGAGGCGATGCTCGAGGATGTGCGTCTTCGTATCTGGATGCATCGCCTGCAAGCGAAGAGCATCGGTACCCTCGATATGCTGCTTGTTCGGCGGAATGTTTCCCAGGCGCACATTCCAACCGAATAACTCTTGAATCCAGTATTCACGTTGTTGCAGGAGCGGAGCCTCCACCAACAGCTTGTCTTGCATAGCTCCGGCACGCTGAGCCAATGCCGTGACAAGGAAGGAATTCGGCCTGCCGTCGTTGTCATAAATCCCCGTGCGTCCGGAGCCAGCTCCTTCCAGGATAACCGCATCGGCGTTATGCTGGAGCGCTATATCCAAATCACGCTGCCACAAATCGAGCGATCGATACTGGCTGTCATCTTTGCTGCCAATTTCCACAAGGACCCTGTCGAAATCACGGCGCAATGCTGCAATATCTTTTGCGCATTGTGCAGCTCCGTTCGAGCCGTTCGTGTTGGATATCTCTATGGCACGAATACCCGCACGCTGTACTTCGGCAACGAACGAGGGCAGACGGCGTTGTTGCTGCGCACGCTCAGTCGCGCCTCCGCCAATGTACGGCACTACGCCATGACTCTCACAAATCCCGACGAAATCCTGCAGCTCTCCCCTGCGCTGATCGTACATGCCGGAGAACAGCTTCGCGTACTCGATGCCGTAGGAGTGACGGTTTAATACGTGCTCGATTGCATCTAGCGATTGCGTTGTGAACATGACGTGGTTTCGCTTAAATGCAGCCGCATCTCCGCCTGTTTCCCTCTGAGCATTGGCACGATCGGGCGTCTTGCCAGATCGGCTATCAAAGTTGAGGAAGCTCGGTACTGTAATTCTAGGGTTAGCCATAAGAATGGCGTACCATATTAAACTAATTTTATTATTTGTCAATACTCTACTGCAGCGACTGCAAACCGAGCAGCTTTGCCATATACGCATGACTGACGCGTACGGCATGTTCCAAATGCTGCGGCTCCACCGCTTCTTCCGGATTATGACTGATGCCGTCATGTCGCACGAATGTCATGCTGGTAGGAATGCCTCGCTTGCTCATGCTTGCGGCATCGTGTCCCGGCATGGAGGGCATGTATGCAGGCACAAGCTCCAGAAGTGCCGCAATTGCCTGCTTTGTCTGCACGGATACGACATCTATGGGAGCATGTCTGCTGTCGGAAAGCACCTGGTGCACGCTCGCACGTTGTACGCCCGCTGCCGTTAATTTTTCTTCAAGCACCTGGGTAATGCCATGACAAAGTCGTGCTGCCAGCTCGGCATCCACATTGCGCTGGTCGATGTTGAAGTGGCAACCCTGGTTCGGCAACAGCTCAAAATCTGTAACCGTTGCGCGCACTTTGCCGACGGACGACTGTATTGGCTGGGAGTGTAACGTTCCGCCCATGGAGTACGCATGCAATTGCGGAGCGACTATCGTGCTCCAGGCGCACGCTTCCACTTGAGAAGGAATTTGCATGAGAGACCACGCCTGCTGCGCATCCAGAGCCGTATGCGTTCCGGAAGTCACCGTCTCTTTGTCGATCAGCAGTTCCACGCTTCGTTGCGCGCCGATAGTCCAACCCTGCAGTCGCAGCATGCGCTCTGCATCCCTTGTTTCCGCGGCAGGCACCAGCAGTTCCACGATCTGCTCTGGGGGCACGGTGGTAAAACCCGTCTTCTGCGGGCAGTACGAACCAAGCAGGTGGAATGGAAAGTCTTTGCTGTAAAAAGGGGCCACAAGATGGCTCACCGCCTCGTGGGCTGCCACCAACGCATCGCGGCGGAATGTGAGCTTGGGCGCACTGGAGCGAACATCGGTGCCGTTGTGCGGAGCGCCGCCGGAGTGGTCTGCCCTGCCGAAAAATTTGAGCGTGAACTTTGTGTATGGCTCCTGTTCACTGGCGGTGATGCCGTACCCGCTAAGCTGATGCGGAGCGATGGAAATCGTCTCCCGGCGCGAGCCGCCGATGCCATCCGTAACTATCGCAAGATCTGCGTTGAGCATCTGCGTTGCCGCACTTTGTTCGATATGCACTTCTTCGTAGGCTTTTACGGTGTGCGCATCGATAGTCGGAACATCCGCCAACTGTAGCACCTGCTCCCAGCGCAGTGCCCCATACCGACTTGAAAAATGATCCCGGAGGGTAGAAACGTTGCCTTCAGCATTGACGTATCGCATCTTCTCCAAGTCCGCCCGCGTGATGGTTCCGGTTGCGATACGGCTGCCAAGGCAGGCTACACCGGTGGTAGGACTGGACTCCTCGCTGCGCCAGGCGACCACGGTGTAATCGTGCGCCGAACGCTGGCCGGAAGCCAGCATGCGCTCCAAAAACTTCAGTGCCGACGCAACGCCGACGGGGCCATCGTAGTTGCCGCCGTCCCGCACGCTGTCGACGTGCGACCCCGACATGACCGCCGGAGCACGTTGCGTACCGAAATAGGTAATGAACAGGTTGCCGAAGGCATCTTCGCGGATTTCAAAATGGTTTGCAGGTACCTCGAAACGCTCAAACATGTCCAAGGCAAGATCGCGGACATGGTTGATTGTATTGTCTTCCGCCTCCGTTAGCGCAATGGAGTTTCTCCCTGGCCTGGCGGCATCCACGCCGATATTCGCAATATCGTTGGTGAGCTCGTAGACGTTCACGGAAAGACTATAAACTAAAACATAAATATGTCAAATTTATGGCATGTAGGTACCACGCTCACACTTCCGGCTTTGGTTTGGCTCAATATCACATCGATAGGCACATGCCTGCTGCGAGGAATGGGTGCCTGTAATACCCCCGTATACACGGGGGAGGTTGCAAGCCAATCACAATGAAAGATCCTTGGTTTTTTGTGCGAATAGCTTAGAGTGGAAATATTATGTCTCTTGAACTCCTGCTGGTACTCGCGTTGGTCCTGGGTGCCGAGTTTATTAATGGATATACCGATGCACCAAACGCCACTGCTACCGCGGTAGCAACAGGACTGCTTTCGAGACGCAAGGCGCTGTGGTGGGCTGCACTTTCTAATCTCATCGGCTTGCTGCCAACGCTGGTGTTTGGCGCTGCGGTCGCCAAGACCATCGGCACCGGCATTATTGATCCGAAGGCAGTGAACATCGATTTGATCGCAGCGGCTATGTGCGGTGTCATATTCTGGGGACGGATTGCAGCGGTAATCGGACTTCCGGTAAGCAAATCTCATGCGCTGTTTGCCTCTCTTGCTGGTGCGGCGTACATCGGTGGTGGCATGGGCGCACTGGTTGCATCTGGGTGGATGAAAATCCTCTACGGAATCGGCATTTCTCTTGTGTGCGCTTCGTCGTTGTCATGGGTATTTGGGCGCATAGTGTACGTGGTGCAGCAGCGGTGGCATGTTTCGCAGAAAACATGGCGACACTTGCAGCTGATTACACTGACGCTGGTTGCCGGCGTGCATGGCTGGAACGACGGATTGAAGTTTGTCGGTGTATTCGCGCTTGTGCTATTCCTGGGCGGGGTAACCCCGGCGTTTGCCGTCACGCCGCAAATCATCCTTATCTGCGCGGTGGTTATGGGTACGGGCACACTGTGTGGCGGCTGGAGAATTGTGGCGCGTATTAAGAAGATGACCAAGCACGACTGCAAGCCCTGGCAAGGCGTGACCGCGGAGACCATTTCGGCACTGTGCATCGGCGCATCGGCGTTTGGCGGCGTACCAATGAGTACCACACATACGGTGGTATCGGCTATTGGCGGAGCACAGGCTTCTGTCAGCCTCAAGCATGTGCATTGGGGTACGGCAGGGCTTATTATCTGGGGCTGGTTCCTGACGGTTGTGTTCTGTGCCTTGGTAACCGCCATCTTCTCCATGATCGGATGGAAAGTGGCCATAGCGATGTATCTGCTTGGAGAAATAGCACTATGGTTCTTTGACAAGAATCGGGGTGTGAATCCGCTGGAATTGCACATGGCCAAAGAGCTGCAGTTCTAGTAAACAGAGCCGCGCACAGCTAAATGGACTAAATATAATTTTTGTTGTACCGTACTCCTTCCATGGTGGAAGAACTCGACTATGACCGGTACGACGAAGAACGGGTGCCGGACGGCGAAGATGAAAATACCTGGCGCTATCGAAA
>CAZENR010000008.1:641-60535 GCA_964513925.1 uncultured Candidatus Peribacteria bacterium | reverse complement strand
GAGGGGTGGGTGGACTTCCCTTCTCGCGAATGCGTTGCGGTGCAACTTGGTCGCAGGCGCACCAATAAGCCTACGCCGGAGCAAATCGCGGAAGGCGTGTATTACGCGCAATTCGGCGTGGAGCACTGGCAGGCAACGTACGCCGCCCCACAGCTGTTTGCCGCCATTGAAAAACACATGGAAGGCAAGGAAACGGACGATCCGTTCACCTGGGTGCAACAGCGGGCCGCGGTTGCCGCCGGCTATTCCATTGAAGGAATTGGCAGAGATTGCTCCACCAGCTTCTTGGCGCAGGCGTATGAATCCATGGCCTCTACCGCATGCAACACCGCGCCCAATTACCACGCAGAGCTACGGGAATTTGAGGTGGGCCCAGAAGAAGAGAACCTACTTGTGGAGCTGTATGGCCGCCATGCCGCAACCGTGTGTCCGGAAGCGGTAGCAACGGTACTGGCACACGCAATTGTGCTGACACCCGAACAAATCCGCACCAGTCAAACCATGCAGGCATTCTTTGCCAGGCTCCCTGACCTGCTGCAAAACGGACTGAACATCGACCGCATAGAGGAATACACGCGTGCGCCCTGCAACGAAGAGGGTACGCTCTTCAACCGGCTTGAATCGGCTATGCGCATGGCCGTGCACATTTATGGTGGGCAGCAGAAGCCATGGTGGTTCAAAGAGGACTTCGATATGGCGGCGTACTTCGTGGAAGACCAGGAACCAAATCGCGAGGGCAGACACATGATGCGCAACACCACAGCCGGAAGGCCCGTCATGGAGCGACTTGCAGAGATTGCGGGATTTGCATTCCAGCATGTTCTAGAGCCCTACTGCGCGGTGGGTTACCGTCTTGCCGAGCTGGAGCCGTTCACCCAAGACGATGCCATGAGATATACGGCGAACGTCGTACGGCAGTACGGCATTGGCAATCCGCGTCGGGCAATAGCCGTGCTTTGGCACTGTCTACATATCGTGCAACAAGAAGAGCCAGCACGCCGTGCAGAGCGCCTGCGACAGGTATGCATGCACCTGGAGCATGTACGCCCTGCGTCCCCCACCATCGGCGCGATGGAAAGTTCGCGGCCGGTATTCGCACTCCCGGGCGTGGACCGCCTGGCTGCAACCATGCTCGGACGGTCACTTACCGTCAGCGGTAAAGTGCATGTGCAGCGCATTGGATTCGACACGCTGCATGCCATTGGCGAAAAATTCAGGGAACCGTTGGCACAGCGCGCGCGTACGTACGTGCCGGCATTGCCGCACTTCGCACAGGATATGGAGCGGCGCGGCCTACTGCCGGGACAATCGAATGAGGCCAAGCCGCTGCTGCCGGTGGCCGCATCGCACGTTGCCGTGGCGGCACCGCAAAACCCGGTGCTCGGTGTCATGGATTTCTACCAGCAATTGCGCGAGGAATGCGATGGAACCGACGAAAGTGTTGCCAATATTTACTGCCGCTTTTGCGCAGCGCGTATGCCAGACCCGTGGCATCCGCCCAAGGGATTCCTCCGTTTCCTACAGCTATTTGATCAAATCGAAACGCCGGGATGGCGCTTTACCGGACTGGAACACCCGAATGATCGGCCGGCAGTCGCGGAAGAAAACGCGCGCCGGGAAATTGGCAAACAGATGCTCGTTGCAAACATGCTCGACGCATGGATTATGGGGCTTCTAACTGGGCCGGAGCTCGAAGCGCTGTGCGTTTGGTTAACGACAGACTTACGCCCCGAACAGAACATTGCTATTGAAAAAGACGTGCACTGGAACTGGCATGAGCGCTTGCAGTCGTTACGTGGCACCGGTCATGCGGCCCAAAGCGACAACACATATGGTCAAAGACAGGAAGATGAGTACGAACGCGACCGACGACAGCGCCGAAATGCCGATGCAGGCAGAACTCTGTCGCCCGAGGCGCATGCGGCACCCATTACTGCAGACGACAGAGAGGCGACCATGATCGAAGACATGGACCGAGACATTCGGAGTGTCAAACTGTCGAGAACGAATCAGCTACGCAGGAACCGCATGATGGCACTGCAGGAAACATTTGGAACACTGAGCATCATCAACAGCATGGCCATTGCCGCCGTCATTCCGCATGCCGCGCTGCGAGACATGTTGAAGAAAAGCGTGTTGCCCCAGCTGCTGGATACCGACGAGGAGGCAGTGGCAAGCGGACCCCAACCGCAAGCCGCAGGCGTGTTGCTATCAAATTTGGTGCGCTTGCAGGAAATAGGCGCGCTGGATCCCGATGCCCTGCGCAATGCCGTTGAGCAGAGCGAAACGCCGGAGCAGGCGTTCGATGTCGTGCAGGACTTCTTGCAACGCGTGCTGGTGCGATGCATGGAGGAATCGGTGAACACCAGCTTGCCCAATGCCATTGCCCGCGTGACGAAAGTCATGCAAGAGGTGTCCGCCTGGGACGATTCTGAGCAGGCGACAAGCACGCTGGGGCATGCCATCGGCAATGTGCGCAGGGAGTTGGAGGAAGAGTTGGACCGCATTTGGGCAGGGGCGCCGTTCGTGGCACAGGACATTGTGCATCGGCTGCTGACGCAGTTCCGCGTTCCGCAGTACGCAACGCTGTTCCCGCACATCCACAACTTCAACCGCCATACCCTTCCTGCGGCACTGCCGCCGCGTACCGAGCAACAGCGCTTTGCCGACCTGCACGATTCCAACGCGCATACCGCACGCGCGTTCCACTTTGTCGGCAGTCGCATTATCCAGGAACACACCGGCGACGGCGACGAGCGGCGTGGCTTGCGGCTCATGGAGCAGCGCCACGGTTCCGGCTCGCGCATCAACATGCAAGCCGGCGCATCCATGGTGCGCGATTTGGCTCTGCGCCAAGCAGATCCCGATACGGAGGACACTGCCGGTCTGTACGCCGGTCTTGCGCAGCGTCTGCCGGAATTCCTGGCACAAGTGGAACAATGGCGCTTGGACGATGTGCCGCTGGGGCCAATAGGCGGACGCTGGCATTTTGGCAACCCCGTGAGCGACAAACACCTGGAACTGATGAAGCACCTGCTCTCGCTGGGCCAGACGCCGTTTCGGATGATCCACAGCAACACATCGCTCATCATTCCGGGCTTTATGAGCAAGAACGAAATGCGTCTGTTCATTTTCATGCTGGCGCTGGAAGGATTGGTAGATCCTACAAAGCCCGAGCTGCAACTGGGTATTACCGGCAGGCTGTCTCCGGAATTCTGCGCCTACTTCGGCAGCTCATGCATGTTGGGCACCGCCGAATGCGCCCCGTTCAAACTAGACTCTTTCGTGCCCAACAGTCCGGAAAACCACCACCTGACCGCCGCCCGCATCGTGGCCTACGATGCATACCCGGAATCCTACGGAGAGCGCCGGAACTTCGAGCTGCCGTTTATGTTCCAGGGTGCACCCAGCAGCGGCAAAAACGTTGCCGGCCGCACCGACATCTTGGGCCGGTGGCACGTAGACTGGAAGCCTACACAGCAGCGCCCCAACATCTACACCATGGACGACGTGGACATTGCGCACGTTGTGGGAGCCAGCTTGCGCCATGTCCAGTACGGCGGGCCGCTGCGCGAAGCAGGCCTGGGTTACATGGAGCGTCACCGGGAGATTTTGGGTGATTACGGCCTAGAAGACACGTTGAAGGCTCCATGGGTGTACGCCCGGGGCGAACACGAATCCTACGCAGATTCCTCCAAAAACCCGGAGCACTTTGACCGCTGCGTTAAGGCCTGCATGGACGTGCATTTTGCACATGCGGGAAGCTTTGGAGAGCAGCGCGGCGCGGTGTATGACGTACGGCAGAATATCGCGCTCCTCATGCTACAAGCGGAAGAGGTGGGCCAGGCACTGCGTACTGACCCGGAGTACGCAGACGATATACGTGCATTGCGGCTGAAAACATCCTAAGATTATCTCCTTCTTTCCTTCCAACTCTATGGGCGATTTCCACCGAGGTACCACCAACCCGTCTTCACGAGAGGGAGCCAGCAGAATCGAAGCACCTGCACCGCGCCCCACGCTTCCGCCGACCCCAAAAAAACTTGATGATGGCCGTACTGAAACGAAGCGCACTATTCACACTACGGTCACCGCAGCAGGGGCCACGCCCACCACGACCGGCAGCCCACACGTGAAAGTTGGCCCCGATGCACGCACCGGCACCAGCACCATCACGCAGCCTACGACTGCCCCCGTTACGCCTCTCAAAGCGATCGATACGCCAAAGCCTATCATCGCTAGGGTGGAAACCCTGGCACCGGATAAGGTTGCCGCCATGCTGGAAGCCATGGCAGCCGACGAGGTCAACTACCCCAAAGAAAAAGGCGGCGCCGCACAGCGCAAGCGTTCGGCATGGATGGCCGAGTGCGTAGTGCAGCTTGCAGCAGCAGTGCTTGGAAGAGGCGGCCTAGATGCAAAGCAGCTGACCGACGACTACAACGCGCGGCAGCTACTTGTCAGCGAGCTCGTCAAAGCCTTTCCGGCAACGCTGGGTTCACTGAAGCCGAATCGCCCACGGTTCTTAAACTAGGTAGACGCAGGCGGCTGCGAACCTACAGCATCCTGGCTGCGGCGTGCCACCAGGTGCGGATGTTCGCGCAGTGCCAAGATTCGCGGATCCACCGGTCCCGGTGCGTGGGCAATGGCTGTTTCCAGAATATCCAAGACGCAGGTACAGGTATCCATGAGTAAAAACCGTATGGCACGGTCGTGCTCCTGGCCGCTGCCGGAAACCACAAGATTGGCCTCCATCCAGTGATCCACCGGAAACAGCACGCCGCCATGCACGCCTAACGCATGGCGAATGGCGCGTCGATATTGGTACGACTCGGGCGCCAGTGGGCGCATGACCGCCTCCACTTCGGCATCGGTGGGGCGCACATCGGGGTTGGGAAACGCAGTGCGTATGGCTGCGGCAATGTCCTCGGGGGTGCGGTTCATAGTACGGCTGCGTGACGAGAAACAGGCTTATTGCCCCGAAGTATGAGCAGGGTCATCAGCGAATTGGTGACAATCATTGCAAGTGAATGCAGCATGGTCGCGACATTGTATGATTGAAGAGCGCCCAGCGTCAGCACATGTCTGCACACATTCATGGAATAGAGCATGGGCGTTTCGGACGTTGGCTGGCGCCACGTCTTGCGCAGCGTGGGGACGAATGCCACAAGATCTATGGCCACCACAACCACCACAGACCACGTGGGATCACTGGTGAGTAACCACGGCACGAGTCCCAGGAGTGCTATAACAAGAAAGACCGTATCTACGCGTTTGATATTGCGAAAGCCATACTGCAACGAGAACACAAAAATAATGATGGTGAACGACTCGGCAACAGCGGTAGGCAGGGCTCCAATGCCTGCACCCTTTGTGTACTGTCCTGCCAGGGTAATTGCCGACACGCACGACCAGACCAGCCACGTATACGGATGTGGCTGGATCCGCCTGCGCAAGACATCGCGCAGATATGGCACGTTGCCAACTAGCGCGAAGGTGGCAGCAAGTGCTGCAAGCGCAATCTTCATGGAGCTAGTATAGCGCTGCTCACTAGTCCCACTGCATAATCGACCGAATGCGCTGAATGTACATACGTGCCTGCGAAGCCAAGAACAAGTGCGGCGCCACTTGGTCGGGTAGTTCTAGTTTTGGAGCAAAAGATGGGCGCACCAGAAGTTTGCGCTGCTGTGTGGCCAAGGACATGTGCGTATCAACGTCCTGAATGCCGGGTCTGGTAACGGTGGGCTCTACATCCAGCTCTTCGCAGAGTTTGGCCATGGTCTCTATGGATTGTATGCAGAGCTCCGTGCTCCAATCGGCCCGTTGTTCCGAGGAAACATCTATGCACCCGCCTGCAAACAGCACGTCCCGAGTAAACCGGTGCGTGGAACTGCAAAGCTGTCGCACGCGCTCTCGCAGCAGCGTGTGGAAATTACGAGTCTGCAACATGTGTGCCGCAGGGTTGATGTGCGCAAACAACGCATGCTCTTGGAGCGGCGTTGCCCCCTGCGTTGCAACGCCGACCGCAGCCAAGATGTGGCAGTTGTTCACGTGCTCCGAATTCACATCCTTGGCAGTCACCGGACTAATGCCGTAGTCCATCATGCTGCCAAGCAGCACGCCTTCGGTGCTTTGGTCCGCTGGGATGACACGTTCGGCAAATTCGTGTCCTCCAAATAGTTGTCCAATTCTTTGCAGCGATTCATGGTCTGGACGTTCTCCAATCGGAACATAGACGCCATTCGGCAACACAAGCCGTTCCCTAACAGGGTTGCGCCATTCGATGTGCAACTGCGGCACTCCCGCCACAATGTTCGCTTTGCCGGGGATGAATGTAGGCTTTTGCATGCAAAAAAAGAAATGTTACGGCTTTTCGAATCGATAGAGTCGGCAGCTATACCGGCCTGGAATGTCTGCCAAGAATTCAGGCTGTGCCACATGCAAGAACTTTCTACCAAAGCTTTGGCGGTACATTTGCACATGCTCCATGTCTGCTTGTTGCAAGACCACGCCAGGTGAACGCAAGGCCGCAAAACACTTCTCTCCTCTGGCGGCAATCGTCCACGGGGCATTATCGCCAATGCTGACGTAATCGCTGTAAATGACGTGGTACTGCTGGTCATCAAAGTCCGTGAGGTAGCGGACAGCTGGCACCCGCTGCTTGGCGATGGCAAGTGCCGCATCGTTGATGTCGATACCAGTCAGGTTCAACTTTTGCCCAAGTAGCGTGTGTATGACATGTAAATCGATACCGCTGCCGCACCCATCCTCCGCCACATCCAGTTGCTGCTCCGGTCGCTCGCCTAGGTACGCAACCAAACGCATCAAGAAGGCCACCCTGCCTCGGAAGTACTTCTCCTGCATGAGCACGACATCGTTGGCGCGAGCACGAAGCTCGTTCATTCTGGCAGGCGGACTGCCAGACGACCGAAACTCTTCTATGAGTGCTGCAAGATCCGCTTCTGCCTGGGCAGCGTAATCGGGGTGGTGCTGTGTGGCCCGCAACGCTCCTTCAATGCTGTGCTCAAGAGAGTGGTTCATTGCTCATGAAATGAGGTTGAATATATTACTATATTAATCATTTTTGTCAATTTCCCGCGGCTCGCAATCACTTGCTGATACCATACGACCCATGAACATGTTCAAGCCGACCAAGGCGACATCGGTAGCCACATACCTTGCGGCGTTACCAGCGGAGCGCAAGGCACAAGTAGAGCAGTTGCATACCTTCATTCAAAAAACGGTGCCGTCGCTCAAGTCGCACTTTGCGTACAACATGCTCGGGTACGGATCGTTCCCGTACCTCAACTACAAAAAGCAGCAGGTGCAGTGGCCCGTAATTGCACTGGCAAGCCAGAAACAGTACATCAGCCTGTACGTCTGCGCATTGGATGGCAAACAGTACCTGGCCGAAAAGCACAAAAAGAACCTGGGCAAGGTAAGCGTGGGTAAAAGCTGCATTCGCTTCAAGAAATTGGAAGATGTGGACCTGCAAGCACTGGCTACCGTGCTCAAGGCCGCCGCAAAGAAGCCCGGGCTTGTAAGCGCGGCAATGAAGAAGGTATAACCGGCACATTCGGCGTACGGCGGGAAATGCGCTAGGCTGCGAGCCATGCAGAAGATCATCCCCCACTTGTGGTTCGACAAAGAGGCAAAGGAAGCTGCCTCGTTCTACGTTGCGGCATTCGGAGGCGACTCGCGCGTAACGCATACATCGGTGCTGGAGCACACACCGTCGGGCAACTGCGATATCGTCGCGTTCGACCTGTGCGGCTATTCGTTCATGGCCATTAGCGCCGGACCGTACTTCAAACTCAACCCATGCATTTCGTTCATGGTGAATTTCGATCCGTCCAAGGACCCCAAAGCCCGCGAGCATTTGGACGCGCTGTGGGCAGTATTATCGCAGGGCGGCACGCCGCTGATGCCAATTGATGAGTATCCGTTCAGCAAGCGTTACGGCTGGATTCAAGACAAGTACGGCGTGAACTGGCAGCTCATTCTCACACGGCCCGAAGGCGAACCAAGGCCGTTCATCATCCCGTCGCTGATGTTTACCGGCGACAACACGGGCAATGCCGAGGCCGCCATAGATTTTTATGTCTCGGTGTTCAAGAATTCCAAGCGCGGCATAACGGCAACCTATCCGCCGGGTGCGGCACCAGAAAAAGCCGCCAAGATCATGTTTGCTGACTTCATGCTGGAAGGACAGTGGTTTGCAGCCATGGACAGCGGACACATGCACGCATTCGGCTTTACCGAGGCGTTATCGCTGTTGGTGCAGTGCGATTCACAGGAGGAAATAGACGCCTACTGGAGCGCGCTTTCTGCCGTGCCCGAGGCAGAGCAATGCGGCTGGCTGAAGGACAAGTTCGGCGTGTCGTGGCAGGTGAATCCTGCAGAGTTGCAGCGCATAATGCAAAGCGGCGACAAGGAAAAAATCGCCCGCGTGACCAAGGCGTTCTTGCAGATGAAGAAGTTCGATCTAGCGGCGCTGCGCAAGGCGGAGCAGAGCGTATAAGCAAGCGGACTTGCGGCCACACTCCACATGGATACACTGTCTCCATGCGCTCCCACCACACCCTCCTTACTCTTGCAGCTGCGTTCGTCGTGACTGCTATTCCGGTTACGTCGGCCCAAACACTGCGTCTGCCATTGGCACCGTTGCGGTTACCGACATCATCGTCAGCCACGTCTTCCTCTAGCTCCAGCGTTAGTTCCAGTGCAACTTCCAGCAGCTCGACATCCAACACCGCCAAGCCGCAAGACGGCGCCGGCAAATTCAGTAAGAATCCGGGTGTGTCCGCATATTGCATGAACATTTCCACGACCTTGATGAAGGCAAGCAGCATCAAGGCAGACGATGCAACAATGGCAAAAGTGGACCAAACAGTCGATTTCCTCAAGAAAGCCGAGGCCATTTGCGCATCTATGGGCTACAACCCACCCATCGTATTCACAGACGGCACCTTCTCTTCTTCCGAAGGGCCGACATTCGTTCCTGAAAGCAGCACGCTTTCTTCTTCGTCCAGCCCCTTCATTATTGAAGGCAACTCCCAGTTGTGCACGCTGATCGGCAAAGCCGGCAAGCGCGGCGGCATACAGATGTGCCGCTACGACTGCAGCGGCAAGATGAAGGTGATGAAGTGCCAGTAAAGCCCTACGACAAGCGCACCAGCTTCCCTCCGTGTTTCACGATGTTCTTGTAGTCCCACTGGATATCGCGTGCTTTGGTAAGCCAGCGTGCAAGCGCCTTGGCATCGATATCTTTGGCAGACGTAAACCGCGCCTCTGCGGCCTTAAACGACCCTTCTTTTTTCAGCTCCGGCTCCTGGAACGACTGACCACTCCAGAATAACAGCCGCACACAATCCTTCAGCTTGTGGTACCCCACAATCGGGTTGCCTGCCAAAAACCACACCGGATGCCGATGCCAAATTTTGGAAGTTGCCTCGGGTAAACCTGCAACAATGTGAGCGGCGAGAGCATCGCAAATCTCCCTGTCGCCCGGGGCAAGAGCCGCGTGATACTGCTGTAGTTCCGCCTGCATGCGCTTCATGGTACCACGTGCTGGATCCATGCCTTCTTTAGTACGCCGTAATGCCATCGGTGTCGCAGTGCTCTGGATCTTCGATGCACTTGTCGAGCGCAGTAGTGCGCTGTGCGCGCTTCGTGGCGAATTTGATTGTGGCATCGAATGTTTCCTTACTGATGGTGGAAACCGTAGAGCCGAAGATGGGTACATAGCCCGTGGCGTACTCCAGGCCTTTGCCCAAGTACACAGCGCCGTGAAGCACTTTTGCCTTGCCGGCATCTATTTTGCCTTCGGCGAGAAGTTTGTTGATGTCATCGATCTTCTTGGCTACTTCCTGGGCCTCGTTGTACACCTTCTGCAGTTTCTCGATTTGCTCATTGATCTTCTCGTATTGCTCCGAGGCTTTGTCGTACTTCTCCTTCATCCACTTCAAATTATCTATGCCTCGCATAAGGTCTTTGCCACCTTTCTCTTCTAAGTACTTCATGCCACGCTCGGCCATGGCCTCTTTGTATTTCTCAATGTCTTCGCCGTAGAGGTCGTCGAACGTGTCGTTGGCAAACCCTGTTGCCCCTTCTTTCAGCTGATCCATGAGCGTATTGGCATACTCGTCCAAGCGCTTGCTGGTCTCTTGCTGGTCTTTAATTTCCTCCATTTTCTTAAGCTGCTCGTTCATGCTCATGCCGGGGTTTCTGGATCGGAAGTCCACGAACAGCTTCGCAATTTCGGACTTCACATCTTCATCGTCGACGTCGCTCATTAACTCCTCGCGCTGGGCTTTAAAGTACTGGCTCGCAACGTCCGGTGAGGCAAACTCAAACAAATCTTTTTCCTTCTTCTTCAAGTCCGCCAAGCGCTTTTGGGCATCGGCATCGTCCGGGTTGGCTCCGGCAGCCTTCTTAGCTTCCTCAATCTCATCGGAAATATCCTTCAGCTTGTCCGGTGTAATGCTCGCGCCAACCTGGCGCTTGCAGGATTCGAAATCCGATCCCCTCAACAGCCTGCAGCCCTCCGGGTCTTCGTGCTTCACTGCAGCGCCTAGAATGCACTCCTCCTGAGAGTAAGACATCAGCCCGCCACGGATATGCTTGCATACTTCGTAATCCCCGGTGTTCTCGGCGATCATGAGGTAGCACTTATCGCGCGGCGGATTACTGCCTTTAAACCCCTCGCCCTTAATATTCTCGCACTCTGCTATTTGCCCCGACTGTACCGCTGCGGTTTGGTAACAGTGATCGGCGTCTGGAGACAGCTCGCACAGCATGCTCATCAGTTCGCCCAGGCAGCCGCTGAGCAGGAGCGAGGAGGAAAGCGCCAGAAGGAGTGGAGACAAGCGACGCATGGCAATCGGAGAGAAACTCATTTGCTCTTACTCGGAAACAACAGAGACAGGGACACAAGTACGACGAAGGCAACTGCAACAACCGAGCCCCACCACAACGGAACGCCCACGAAATCGATTGCCGCACGCCCAAATTCCGTATAACGAGGTTCTGTGTACGTCAGCTGGAAGCCAAAAGCCACCCACGGCGCAAGGCCAAGCAGCACAACAGCCGGGTGCAACAACGCCACCGCACGCAGGCGCACGATGCGGCGCGCCAGATTGAGAAACAGCATGATGATCCACGCGAGGAGCGCTGCCACCGGCCCAGCCGCCCACCCTGCAATGCGGAACGCGCGCAGAATTTCCTGGTTGCCCACATCGGCACCGGTCGGTTTGAGTACCGCAAACACCACAACACACCCTAGTGCGAACACCAGTGCGGTGCAGAACGGGAAGCCTGCGGAGGACAGGAATCGCCGCATGACAGCGTCATGCTCCCCCTTATGGAGTACGAGCGCAAGAAAATAGCAAGCGATGTAGCGTGCATGTCTGCGATGTGGCAAAAAGAACCACGGAAACTGCAGTCGTAGAAGCCGGGAACGCTAGATCTTCTCGGCCAATTCCACGATGATCCCCTCCGGCCCGCGCAAGTACACCAGCTTGTACACGTTTTCGTAGTTCTGAATGTCGCTAAACGGCTGCACGCCTTTCTTTTTCAGTTTCGCGACAATGCCTTCTATGTCCTCCACTGCAAAACAGATGTGTCGCATGCCCAGTGCATTCACGGCGGTGTTGTCTGCGCCAGCAACATCAACCGGCCGAATAAATTTCACCAGTTCTACCGTTGCTTCGCCATCGGGCGTTTCCATCATGACCATGTGTGTCTTCACATTTTTCAGTGCCACCACATTGTCTAAAAGCTGACTCTCTAAGCCCATTTCACCCTGAACTCGCAGTCCCAGATCTAGAAAAAACTGCTTGGCAGCAGCCAAGTCCTGAACGTTTATGCCAACGTGATCTAGGCGGTTGATCTTCATGCCTTGCATTGTAACGCAGGTGAAAGGATATAACAGATCGGCGTCTTGGCACCTCGAGGCAGGTTGGACCAATAAAAACGCCGTGAAGCCTGGCTCTGCCAGGCTGGAACGGCCACCTTGCCCGAAGGATGGTTCATGGAAGGAAACACGGAGTGTTGTCTTCCATGCTCAAAATGGCTCCCCGGGCTGGATTCGAACCAGCAACCCCCTCGTTAACAGCGAGGTGCTCTGCCGTTGAGCTACCAGGGAACGGACGTCTACTGCGGCAATGAACCATTCTGGCAATGCACCTACTGCATGTGGACAAGCCAGGGAATGGACACTGGTGATGAGAATGATCGTCGCACCGTGCGACGGGCAGCAATAGTATAGTCACGACCCAGGGTTTGTCGAGCGCCAGCGCCAGACGGAAAAGACTATGGACGCACCTGGAACTTCCCACTGTGTACGGCGCAATCTATGGAACGTATCTGACTGACTGGAATACCAGTCTGCTGCTGCAGAACGCGAGCCAGCTCGTGAAAGTCTATACCCTGACTTGGTGGCAACGTATCGATATCGGCAGAGATGACACGTCCGTCATGCAGGTTGAACGTAAGTTGCTTGCGACCTTGAGCAGACTGGGCATAAAACTGCACCCGGGATTCCGGCGTAGCGCCTGCCGGGTTGTAGGCCGGGTTCGCTGACACGAGATAGGAGTACACATCCGCATGATCTGTCCCCAGTGTGAAGATGAATTGCTGCGGCCCCGCAGTCATAGGCAGGAACGGCGGAGTGGCGAGCACCTTCCTGCCGTTTGCAGCATCTTCTCCGGTTATGGCATCAGCAACGCTGCCGAAACGGGGAAACGTTCCCGTAGAGCGACCTTCTTTTACAAGTCCAACGCAAACCTTCCATACCTGCTCTGCAGTCAGAAAGCGCATGGCATGACTCGCCCACATGTACTCCGCTGCGAACATCTCTTTGCATCGACCGTAACTGGCGTAGTCGTCGACACGAAAGCCGGTGCTAGACCTAAATGCATCTGGGGCCCACCGAGGGTCGCGACGGTATTCGCTTGAGTTCGGAAAATACTCCTGCTCCAGCCGACCAACGAACGATTCATTCACGGGGGTCGCCTCTGGACCACCATAGATGGCAGTGTGCAGGTGCTCGTGTCCTGTCACATTCCAGAGCTGCTGATCTCGCTTTTCGGCAGCTCCTGGCGGCAACCCAATCGTCATGCCTCGAAACGGCTGCAGTTTGCTGGAATCGGTGGATGCAGACATGTTGAGCGCCGATGCGCTAATGCCAGGGATAGTCTGGTCGCCATACAGCGGAATGCGTTGCGGCATATGCTCCAGCAACTCAGCTGGGACTTTGCTGCGCACAAGCACGGCTGTTTCGCGTACAAGCGCACAAAGCGCCGCAAGATTTTCTGGCCTGTACCCGTAGCGCAAGAATCCAGAAGGATCTCTTGGATCGGCGGCATTCAGTTGCTGTAGCACGGAGGGATCATCGCCAATCACTACTTCTACATCTTGTGGTTTCATATGCATAAAATAACACTATTTATTAATTTGTCAATTATTGCACCACAATCTGCGAGGCGATGCCAAGCAGCAGAATGGCAAGGAGTATTGCCGCAACAATGGCATCGCGCAGGCGGCGCATGAACAACAACGGTGCCGGAGTCACCCACACAAATAACATGTCGCCGGGCAAGTGCTGCTTTGCAAGTGTCAAAAACCCGCGGCGGTGTGCCGCGCCAAGCACAAACACAGATAGCACCTGTCCAGGAACATCGTTGCGCCGCTTGCGCTCCAGTTCCGCTTGCTCCACCACGGCCTGGAACATGGCCCTGTCGCGCTCGGGGCTGGCAATGGCGGTGTTAAACGCATGAATGAGCTCGTTGCGGCGCATGACCGCGTCGTACTCCTCTTTGGTAAGGTCTTTGCCGTCTTTACCAAGCGCGCCCTGGTAGGCAGCAGTGGCCTCCACTTGGGTAATAAGCCCCTGCAGCCGATGGATATTCTCCCCCACCGCGCCATGAATGGCCTGGTGCTCTATAGGGAATATACCCACACGCTGGTCGCGCGCCTGCAGCATGACCAAGCCGTTTAACTTAAACGCCTCCTCTGCAGCGGCAGTGGCATCGCGCCGTGCAAGCGCCAAGCGCCAGCGGGCGGCAACAGTCCGCAGGTAGCCGCTTTCGTTTCCCTCACTGCCCGCCTCACGGCGCACCGACTCCAGCACCGACTCATTTGCCCGTGCCCGCACGGGGCGGCCATCTGGTGTAGAAAACCCCTCCTGGCCAAAGGTATCTACTTTAGCCAGTCGAACCAGCGCGGCACATGCGCGGAAAATCCAGGCTTGCACCACGCCAATGCTGCGCGCCTGCAACCGTGCGAACTTACCGCTCAGCACCGGGTGCATTTGGCCTATGCCTAGCACAATGTGCTTGGCACGGAGCGAAGAACACACGCCGTCTATGCGCGCACCGGGAAATGCCTTTCCCCGCTGCAGAGCCGTCAGGGTGTCCAGGGCTGGGCCGCGAGTGCGCAGAATGCCGCGCAGGGGGAACAGGTTCATAGTGGGCATGGTACGGGAGAGGGGCAGATGAGAAAACTTCATCTATTCTGCCTGCATCAGCTATTACCATTCGACGTAGAGACTTTATTCTCTTGAATAGATGTCATGTTCTCCACTTTTTTGGCGCAAAAAAGTGGAGCAAAAAACATGCCGCTGGTGAAAGCGTTCGGCGGTTCTGCTTCGCTCAGCAAGGCCTGCAAACGTGAACTCGCCGCTTCGTCCCTACGAAAGCGGCTCAAACAGGCACGTTTGCTTGCGGCCTTGCCTCGCGAAGAACCGCAGCGAACCCTTTCAAGGCGGCGAGAGCCAAGCAAGCTCTGAGATATCTTCTCAATCCACCAAAGGGCGGCGCGCAATGCGCTCGGGGGACGGAGGTCTGTCCCGCCTCAGCGGGACGTGGTGGCTCATTGCGCACGCGCTTTTGGTTCTTTTGTCGCTCGGACAAAAGAACATACATAGCGCACTAAGAAGTAGCGCTCGATCCGTATGTTGCATCTGCATAGTGCGTCACTCAGACAAAAGAACATCTCCGCTTTAGCACTTCCCTACTCTTGGGTATGCTCTAGGCATGGCCAAGCAGAACATTTCCAAGCGCGCACAGAACTTTCCACAGTGGTACCAAGACGTTATTGGCATGGCGCCAGATTTATACGATGAATCTCCGGTAACGGGGTGCATTACCTTTGGACCACTCTCTACAGCATTGTGGAGCAATATTCGCAAATACCTGGATAAGCGCCTACGCGCCATGGGTGTAGAGAACATCATGTTGCCCATGCTCATTCCGCAAAGCTTCTTCGAGCGCGAGAAAGAACACGTAGAAGGTTTTGCTCCGGAATGTGCGGTTGTCACCCAGGCAGGCGGCGCCAAGTTACCCGACCCATACGCAGTGCGTCCCACGTCGGAAACATTGTTCGTAGACTGGTACAGCCGCGGAGGACGCGTGCAGAGCCATCGAGATCTGCCACTGCTTGTAAACCAATGGTGCAGCGTCATGCGCTGGGAAAAGCGCCCGCGCGCATTCTTGCGCACGTCGGAATTCCACTGGCAAGAAGGTCACTGCATTTTTGCCACCGAGGAGCAGTGCCGCAGTTTCACGCTGGCAATTTTGGATTTGTACGCAGAGCTTGCCGAGCGAGTGCTTGCCGTTCCGGTAGTAAAAGGAGACAAGCCGCCTCACGAGCGTTTCCCGGGGGCCCTTGGCACCTACACCATAGAAGGCATGATGCAGGACGGTAAGGCGCTGCAAATGGGAACCAGCCACATGCTGTCGCAGAACTTCCTGAAGGGAAGCGACGGCAAACCCATGGTCTCGTTCTTGGACAAAGACGAGCAGCAGCAAGTCCCCTGGTACGACTCTTGGGGCGCCTCTACTCGCTTACTTGGCGCCATGTTCATGGCCCACGGCGATGACGATGGCATTGTGCTGCCGCCCGCAATTGCGCCGGTACATGCCGCCGTGCTGCCCATTTACGCCGGCACCGACGATGACAAAGTAGAGAAAGCAGCCCGAGACTTATCTCTGGCGATTGCCGGCAGCGCAAATCCCTTCGATGCATCTCGTACAACCGCCGCCAAAGCATACAAGCTGCATGGCCGAGACCAGCAGTTCGAGCAGGCAGAAGGCGGCTTAACCGTACGCCTAGATAACCGCCGCGAGCTACGCCTGGGCGACAAAACCTTCCGCCAAATTCATGCCGGCACTCCGGTGCGCGTAGAGCTGGGTGCCAGAGACTTGGCCGAGGGCAGCTGCATTGTAAAAAGTCGCATCCGCAGCCGCGAGCAGGCGGTAAAGACTTCGCTCTCCAACGCCCCGCAAGTCATTGCAAGCATGCTCAAGGAAGATCAGCAGTCGTTATTTGCAAACGCGCTGAAGATGCAACAAGCAAAAACCGTGGAGGCAAAAACCTACGACGAGGTAAAGGCCGCATTAGAGGAGGGTAAGTGGGCGCTTGTCCCGTGGGATGGCACGCCGGAAACGGTGGCCAAGCTGAAGGCCGACACTCAAGGTGGCAGCTACCGCTGCTTCCCTTTTGCAGCCAAGGAAGATGCCAAAGATCTCAAAGATCCTATCTCTGGCAAGCCTAGTGCGTTTGCAAAGAAAATTATCGTAGGGAAGGCGTATTAGTAAAAAAGGCTATAAAAACCAGAGAAAATTTGATATACTCATATGATGAGCCCTGGAAAGCCCAAGCTTAGGCTGGACTATCGCACTTACGGTATTCTCTTGCTGTGTGCCATTTTGACATCTGTAATTACGTATTTCCTTTATAGCACAACGCGACAAATTCTGGAGGCCCAGCTTAAAGACAAGCTCACCTCTCTCGTTTCAACTGCCACACTTGTTTTTGATGCAAAGGACATCGAAACCGTTAAAGATTCTGATTCGGTGAATACAAAGGCCTACAAAAAACTTGTAGATGGCTTGCAGCGTGTGCGCAACTTTAACGACAATATTCAGTATGCCTATTTGCTGCGGCCTACTGAAGACGCAAACATTTTTACCTATATTGCTGATGCAGATTCACTCGACCCTAGTGCAAGCATGGATCTAGATCATGACGGCGATGTTGATGACATGGACGCCCTTGTGTATCCCGGCGATGAGTATGACGTTAGTGAAGTTCCTGCATTGAGGAATACCGCATTAAACGCAGCAACTACTGATCCCGAGCCCGTAGCCGATCAGTGGGGCAGCTCTCTTTCTGCATACGCACCAATCAAAGATCGTGGCCTGACAATTGGAGTACTAGGCATTGATGTAGAGGTCACTAAATATCTGAAGCTCATCAGCACCACATTTATCCCCTTTGCCGTATTCATCACCTTCTTGCTGGCACTGCTCACCATTTTGACCGTTTTCCTTGTGCACATCTGGCAAAGTCGTGTGGACGCGGTCAAGGAACTCGACCGCCAAAAAGATGAACTGATTGGCATAGTCAGCCATCAGTTGGCCAAACCGATTACCGCCATTAAGTGGAATTTGGAGTTGTTGCTGGATGGTGACATCGGCGTGCTGGCAAAGGAGCAGCAAGAAACGCTGGCGTCCATGCAGGATGTTACCCATCATCTTACGGGATTGGTGGACATGATCCTGGACGTATCCCGCATCCAGTTGGATCGCATTAATCTGGAGGCACAGCCTTTGAACTTGGATCAATTCTTCCGTGAAATCATCCAGGTCATCGAGCCAGGAGCGAAAGAGCGCGAACAGAACTTCATCAAGAAGCTGCCCGCACAACTGCCCACGGTGCTCCTGGACAAGAGGTACCTGCGCATGACCGTGGAAAACCTGTTGAGCAACGCTGTAAAGTACACCCCAAAGCAGGGCACCGTCGAACTCAACGTGCGCCTGGAAGACGGCAAAATGCTGTGCTTCGTGCGCGACACGGGCTGCGGTATCCCAAAGGCGGATCAGTCCAAGATCTTCGGCAAGTTGTACCGTGCCAGCAACGTACGCAACACCGTGGATGGCAATGGTTTTGGCTTATACGTCGCCAAAGGAGCCATCGAAGGGCAGGGAGGCAAGATGTGGTTTGAAAGTGAGGAGGGCAAAGGCACCACCTTCTATTTCGAGCTTCCGATGAAGTTCCCTGCCCCTATCAACACTGCCCAAGCTTAAAGGAACGCTCCATGACGAGTGAGAGATCTGCTTCTTCGACTTGAATGTCCTCCACAGAGAATTCTCTGAAAAGGCTTGCCATGATCTGGGAAAAATCCGGCCGCGGCACCTGTAGAGCGTAGGTGACCATGTCGATTTTTTCGGCCGCCTTGGCAAGCATGCTCAGCTTCTTTGCCTCATCATCAGAGAGTTTCTGCCTGAAGCGGACGATCACTTCTTTTTCCGGCTGAGTAATTTCAACTAAATGATCCAGGCCTCCATCGTAAGCGAGGCTGCCCTTGCTGATGACTATGACGCGCGAACAAAGGTTGGCGATATCCTCCATGTAGTGTGAGGTCAGCAGGATGGTGGTCCTGTTCGTTTTTTGGTAGGAGCGGAGGAATTCCCACAGATGCTTCTGAGAGATGACGTCAAGTCCGATAGTGGGTTCATCCAAGAAAAGAACCTTGGGCTCATGCAAAAGCGAAACGATCAATTCGCATTTCATGCGCTCACCCAAGGAAAGCTGGCGAACTGGAATTTTAATTGCCTCTTTAACATTCAAAAGATCTATTAAAACATCTTTAGCCGCCTTCCAGTATTTATACTCAAGTTGGTACAGATCTCTGTGCAATGCAAAAGTATCTGCCGCAGGAAGATCCCAAATTAATTGGGATTTTTGCCCCATAACAAGGGAAATTTGTTTTTTAAAATCTCTCTTACGCTCGTGTGGTCTAAAGCCCAAAACGACACACTCGCCAGCAGTAGGATTCAAGATGCCCGCCAACATTTTCAGGGTAGTAGTTTTGCCGGCGCCGTTCGGACCTAGAAATCCAACAAATTCTCCTTTACCGATTTCAAAGGAAAGCTTGTTTGCTGCAGTAAAATCTCTCCATTCTCTTTTGAGAAGACTGGAAAGAGTACTCAGAACTCCTTCACGCTTTTGATAGCTTTTATAAACACGAGTTAAGTTTTTTGCTGAAATGATGGACTCCATTATGAAGAAGCGGAAGTGTAATGATGTACTAAATATTTAAGCAGTGAATACGCCAAAATATTTGATGCCACGGCTAAAACAAGCAGGAAAAACAAACTTAATTTACCGCTGATTACTTCGATTGCAATTGAATACTGAATGACCCCAAATGAAGCAATCAACAAAAGTGTATTGCGGGAACGTAGAATCGGTGCCGATCTTGCATTTTCAAGGTATTCCCATAATCCATCCTCAGGATTCCATCTGCCCCATTTAATGCATGGAAAACAAAAACTAAGAACGATACCCACTTCGAACAAGGCAGCTAAGCCCGCTGCTAATAAAGAAATGCCTAATTGTCCTGGATTGAAAATAGCCAAGAGAATAAAACCAATGAAAAGATGTGGGCAGAACCACAGCACTCCTACGTCTTCCAGTAAAATTCTCATGAGTAAACTCGGTGGCTGAATAAGCCAATAATCAAATTGGCCGATCCATACTGCTTTTGCCATATGCAACACAGCCCCAATGACAAACATTTGGGCTAAGCCTGTTGCCAATACTGCAATGGCAAAAAATGTTATTAACTCAGTCGATGTGTAGCCAAAAAGTCCTGCGGGCGAGGCCTGATTCGTTACGTAAATGAATGTTGCTTGAATTGCAAGTGTAAGCCAAATGGCCAGGATCCAAATCAGGACATCTGCTCTATATCTGCTCCAGCGAGCAAGATGTAGTTGCAAGGACCACCGTGAGAGCCTGAAATAATAAGATAAGGCAGACATATATCAAACACCTACTGCGTCATAACGCCTGATTCCTTTCTCCCAGAAAATTTTGCAAATAATCAGAAGCAATATCACCCAAGCAAGTTGACCAAAGATAATATAGGGAATCGAAATATTTTCTGTTCCAGAGATAGCTACTGCCGGCAGGAAAAGCGCGAATTGCATGGGTAGAAAAAGGCTCAGTTTCTGAATCCAGAATGGCAAAAAAGGCAATGGGATCATCATCCCCCCAAGAAAATGTAAGACAAGCATTGTTGCTGCAAAGAATCCTTCTGCCCTAATAGTCCAAAATGAGATTGTGCCAATAATTACGCTAATACAGCTGAGCAAAACAATTGCTAGTGGCAATAGGCTGAGCAATCTGAAAAGCATTTTGGGATTTACAGAGATGGAAGAATGCAAAACAATTGCCAGCGCCAAGAGCGTCATTGCAGATGGCGCCATTAGGATAAGAGTCCGAGCAGCGATTCTGCCAAATGCAAATTCCAAAAAAGAAAGTGGCCTTATAAGCCACTGATTAAGGGCTCCTGTGTGAACTAGTGAACTAAATTCATAATGAAATTCTGTCTGTGTAATAGTCGAAATAAATAGCACGACTAAGTAATATGCCTGAATTTGATTAAAGTTCCATTCGAACGCTGTACCGCCTTCCGAAAGATTGCCAATTTCTCTCCATACTAAAAGCGGAATGAGGATTGGCAAAACTCCGTTTAATGCAAACTTAATCCAAAATTCTCTGTGTAAGAGTGTCTGTTGAACAGAAATGCCAACGAGGCTGCGGAATACTCTCATAAACGAGGGTTATTCCTTGCGGAAAGAGGCAACAATCAGCTGACTAACTGTGGTGAGATTTTCTTTATTGAAGCCGCCATAAAGAGAATCGACAATATATCCTGCGTCTTTCGCCATTTCTCGAATCTCTTTCGGATAGAAATAATTCAATTTGAGCTCAAGCAATACAACCTCTTTTTTCTGCTTAACCAAAGTGTACTCAAATAATTTTTGCTCAACGTGATTATAAACGTAATAAGTACGAACAGAAACGCCTTTAGGCAACTTGCGCAGTTTAGTTTCTACGTTCTTCGAAATGGGATTCTGGAAAGGCGAGAAGAAGTCTGTAACCAAAACACCTCCGGGGACGAGCCAATCTTTCAATTTTTGCATCAGGAAAATACTTTTTTCCTTTTCAAACTGAGTAAAGAAAGAAAAAGGAGCAATGATTTTATCAAAAGAGTTAGGCGGCAATTCAACGCTGAAAACGTCATCCATGATGACTTGATTGCTCCTCACATGAGGAAAACGAGAAAGCATTACGTTCACCATCGACTGGGAATTGTCGATACCAATCACATGGAGATTCATTTTTACGGCAGCAGCAAAGATGCGACCTGTTCCTACCCCCAAATATAACACTCGCCCTGACTTTGCCTGGTCGCTGTAAAATTGGACATCACCTTCATGGCCTACGTAAGCAATATCATAAAGATGACCATGATTATACAAAATTTCGTATTTGATGTCGGGGATTATCTGGCTAATACCTTCTCGAGAAGGAGAGATGATTGAACTTGTTACAAGCAAATCCGACCGCCTTTTTATGGAAAGCAACTTGGCCATAAGGTCAATCCTAACATACAAATTTTACAATTTCAACATATTTTATATTTTTGACAATAATGAGCTTAGAAGCCTATTAAGCTAAATATTCGAGGAATTTGAACCACAATATTTTATTGCTTCAGTATCTAAAATAGAAAAAATGGCCACATTCGCCTCGTACTAACTCCGTGAAATTTTTAACGGCGAATTGGGATTAATTGTTTTTGCAAAACACATAAAATGCCTACTACAAGTAGAAAAATGCCGCAGAACCACAAGTGAAAATGGAACTTATTTCTAATGGCTTCATGAATTTGCGAAACATCCATATCGACCTCAAGCATGTAACTGCCTTTTGTTATAGATCCAATGGGTGCATAGCCCGAAATAAAAGTCCCCCATTGATCAGTTGTAAATTGACTATCCGCAATTGGTTGTTCAAAACCCAAAACAAAGGTTGGGGCCGTACTTAAGTAGCGAACCCCCGGCGCAACCGCCTCATCCAATTCATCTAGCACGCCATCGTTATTGTCATCTCTCAAAAAGGGTAAATCGTAATTTGAGTCTGCATCGGCCACAAATTCGCCCATACCATCGTCTACTTTCCGCATAATGTACGCATAGCGAATATCCGGGTTATTATCGCGAATTTGGTTCAATGTCCGGAATACACGTTGGTACGCCTCGGTCTTCATGTCGCGGGCGAATCGGAGTTGATCTAAATCTTTCACGTCGAATTGCGTGGCGGCAGTGCTGGCAATTGACATGAGTTTTTCCGACAATTCTGTCTTAAGAATGTAGAGCGTCTGCATATACATGCCGTACGTGCCCACCAGGGCCAGCATGCCACATGCTGCAATGCCGAGCACGGCACTGCGCACCGTTGCGCGCTTGAAGAGCAGTACGCAGAGCTTGCGGTTTGCAAGAAGGAACAGAGTCGCTAGCCCAAGCAGCAAATACAGCGACCAACGGCTTTCTTTCGCTAGTTCGTGCAACCTGGTTGCATCTATGTCCAGGCCTACAAGGGCAACAGCCTCTCCTTGTGCATTGCGAATGGGTGCCGCTCCTGAAATAAATGTTCCCAATTGATCTGTATACGGCGTTTCGTCCGCGCTGGCCTCGTTCTTCGTGATGGCACTTACAAGAGACTCCGGATCTTTTTCATGCACATCGCCGGGTGCATGTAGTGCATCGGCATCGGCTACAAAGCTCAACGCATCGCCCGACAAACGCATGATGTAGACATGCTTCACACTGGGGTTCTGCTTGCGAACATCGGCTAGTTGGCGCACGAGTACGGCATGCTGCGGCTTGCGCACGTCTTGCGGGGCACGAATGGCATCTATGACCCCGGCATCGAACTGCAGTGCGGCAGTCGCCGCTACGGAGCGCACCTGCTCTCGTACGCGCTGCAAGTTGAGGTACGCCGTCTGGCTACTAAGCAAGTACGATCCGCCGGTGGCTAGCAGTGCGCACAGCACCAAACTCCAAGCAAGGTTGCGGATGGTGGCGATTTTCATGACTTCGCGCAGCAACGACTTGTTGAGTGCGCCGAATCGCAGCACGGCAAACCCAAGAAAGCACACCAGAAACACGACAAGCGGCACGAATGTACGCAGCGACAGCGCATCTATGCCGCCGCCGCGCATTACGTGGCCACCGAGCGTTGCCGCCAGGCCGGCTACGGCACAAACAACAAATGCGATCACGCTCGCCTTGCTCAAGAAGAACTCGCGCAGTTTGGAGAGAATTTTCGTCCGCAGTTCAATTTCTGGCGATTGCAATACCGGCTCCAGTGCACCAGTTTCTGGCTGCAACGCAGATTCTTCGGCGGTGTCAGAAACAGCCTCCTGCAGCTGCTTGCGCTGCGCTTCTTTCCAATGGTTTTCAAACAGCATGCGCTCGGCGTGTGCGAATTCGGGGTACTTAATAAAACATGCCTGCTGCTGCTTGTGGTTAAAGCAGGCGACAATATCGCCCGCAATCACCTTCTCAAACGGCATCGGCAACTCTGCTTCCGGCACCAGAATGGTCTTGCGGTACTCGAACGGATCGCGCGATTGGAAGCGACGACCAAAGGTGGTGTCGTGGCTGATGACGCGCGAGAACATGCCGCGGCGGTGCCGCTCGCGGAAGTACTGCACGTAGAAATCTTTCAGTGGATGCTCGTCCCAAAAACACTCCAGAGGCCAGTAGCAGAGTAGCTCTTTCCCCTGCTCCAACAGCTTGATGTAGGCACGCTTAATGCCATCTTCACCGTCGAAGTACTGCATTTCCGGGCGCGCCTTGTCCACGGTGAGCGATGCAATGAACGCCTCGAAATTCTGGTGACGGCGCTCCAACAGCTCGTACTTCTGCTTCATGTCTTTCTCCATCCACTCCAGAATGGGCTTGAGCGAAGCCATGATGTATTTGTAGCCGCCATTGATAGCCTGTTTGTGCACGATGCCTTTACCAATCAGCTTCTTGAGCGCTTGATCCAACACTCCGGTGCTCTTGCCGGTTTTGGTAGCAAGTTCGCGCAATGTCAGCGCGTCTTCCTCGAGCAATTTACGAATCACCAAGATCTCGGTTGCCGAGAACTTGGCATCTTTCAGGTACTGCTCGATGCTGGCGGGGAGAATGGCGATCATGGTCGGAAATGGTGAGGAGGCAAAAATGCAAACCTGTACTCTACGACCTTTCTTTGGAAAGTAAAGTTTACACCTGGTAGTGACAGTGGTGCGCTCTTCGGCACGAGAAGCGCCCTTAATCCGGCATCCTACGCCGTTTGAAGTGACTTTGCGAAGACAAGTCAGCATCACATGTCTACGGGGTGTTCTGTCTTACCCTGGAACCCCATCCATGGCTTTTTAAAGCCAAAAATAAGACTTTGCTGTGCATGCGGGTACTCCCCCCTGCTGACGCCGCCGGCATACAGGCGTGCAATAGGGGCATCTTCCCCCCCTTTGCCTGCATGTCCAAGCAAGCGCACACACCCTCCACCGAGGCCCTAGACGCCTACTTTGCTTCCTTTGCCCCCATCGATGTTCGAGTACCTGCTTCGGTGCCGCTGCCAACGCCTTCGCGCGCCGTGTCTCGCACCAGAAGCTCGGTACAACTGTGCTTAGAAAGCCTGGAAGACCGAGAGATGTTTTCGGCAACCGTCTTTGGTACTCCTGAAAACAATTACGACAGCGCCCTGGTCTGGTCGCCTCCATCTTCCGGCAGCTACCAAACCGTCACCGCACAGCTGGAGGCCCATGCAAGCGGATTGGTTGCAAACAACGCGAGCGTCAACTTTGGCGAAGGCGTGCAAGTGCAAGTGTCCACGGGGACGGGAGGCGCCAGCGTGGTGCGGGACGCAGCCCTGCTTGCACTCAATGACGCGTATGATGTTCTGCATGGCACGGAGCAGAACCCGCTGGGAACAGACCACATGACCTTCGACTTCCCGCAGCTGCTTACCGGAGCCAGCGCCATACTGCTGAAGCACGTGAACCCGGCCACCCCGGCCCAGGGCAACGTGCTGATTGATACGCCAAACGGGCGTACCACTGTACCCATTCCGGCAAACGGCATCATTCCCTGGAACCCAGCCTTGGGCATTCAGCGGATCATCCTCATCAATGTGCACGCGCAGGGAGATCTGCGACCGGTGGGGTTAGACGGCATAGAGGTGCAGATGTACTTTGCCGACACTCCTAGCGATACAGGCGAGCTGACAAACCGTGTCGCAGCACTCACGCTGCAAACAGCGGACGCCCAAACAGCCCTGACAAACGCCCAAAACACGACGCCAAGTCCACCTGCGGTTACCAATCTTCCGTGGCCCGAAGGGAGCAATGCCTCGCAGAGCATCTTGGGCAAATTGAACGTGCACCCGGGCCAGAACCTGTACAACGCACGCTTCAGTCCCGATGGCGCATTCTTCGTGACTGCTTCGCAAGACCGCACCGCAAAAATTTGGAATGCAAGCACCGGAGCATTGGTGCGCACGCTGTCTGGCAACAACTCGCTGGTCATTGACGCCGTGTGGAGTAACGACGGTCAAAGCATGTGGACGTCCGGCTACGACAAGCACGTGCGACAGTACAATGTGAGCGACGGCAGCCTGTTGTGGGACTCCGGAGAACTCCCCAGCCTGTGCCTGAATGCCGCAATGTCCCAAGACGGCGCAACGCTGCTGGTGGATATGCATGGCGTGTCTCCCATCACCATCAACACGAGCACAAAACAGATCAATGCACTTGGTGACGGCTTCGACTGGGCCGAGCAAGTGGCAGCCGTAAGCGACGGCACCATGCTGGTTGGCGACGGCGGCGGGCCGACCATCATCAACCCGGCAACCCGCGCCGTCATCCTTCGGCTAACGGGCCTTGGCAATGCCGCAAGCGCGGTGGCGGCAAGTCCGAATGCACAGTGGATCTTTGCCGGAGGCGACGGCGGTGCCTTGGCGGTGTGGAACCGTTCCACAGGCCAGAAGACACAGCTACCAAACCAGTCTGGATACGTAAGCAGCCTGACCATCAGCGGCGATGGCAACCACTTGTTTGTCGCGTCTGGAAACCAGGTAAACGCGTACGACCTGCGCCCGCTTGGCAGCAACCAAGTACCGACGCTGCTGACAACGTACACAGGCATTGGCACCGGACCACGCAGTTTGGCCGTGCAAGGCAAGACTGTCACCGCAGTGAGCGGCGATGGTGCGGCGTCGCGCATGGTTGCACTGGATCGCAGCGGACTACCTGGATACACCGTACCGAACCCAGCGGTGGACAGCGCGCAAGCCAATCTGACGGTGCTGCAGGGACAGCTCTCCCAGGCAACTAGCCAGCTAGCGCTCCTGCAAGCGGAGGAAACCGAGCGTGATGACATCATGGAGCTGTTGGCGCATGCAAACACCCAAGCGCAATACGTGGAAGCCGATACGCTGGAGACAACCCAGCAAGACAGACGGATAGACGCGCTGTTGGACGTACAGACACTCGGCGGCAGCGTACGACTCAGCAGCTGGCAAGGTGTACGCAGCAGCTTGCCTGCGCTGGAACGCAATCAAGATGGCTCGCTCAACTTCACCGGCTCTGCCGCAACGCTGGATCTTACGTCTGCGGCGCATCGGGTCACCAGCGTCTCGTTTGTTGCCACCACCTCCACCGGCAATCAAGCCACCGTACGCTTTCTGCGCGGCGATGACATTCTTGCAACAAAGACTGTGCAGTCCGGCGCGACTGTAAGCCACAGCGACAACGAGGGTATTACCGGTGTGGTGGTACTGAACGAAGAGCAGGCCCTCTCGCAGCAGGCACAGGAGTTCTTGAACTACTTCAACAGTCGCGACGGCCAGTACCAAGCCAGTCGCTACGCGTGGGAGTGGTGGAACCAGAATGGCTTTAAGAGCTTCCCGCAGTTCGGCGGCGCGAGTCTTGCCTACTTCGCACAACCTGCCCACAGCAGTATCCCCGATGCAGAGAAGTGGGACATCTTGCGGGAGGCAGCCAATGGCCGGCGCTATGCCACGCTGACCTTGGACACCATCGCTATTGCCGGGAACAACGCGCAGTCGCAGCCAACCGTACCGCACACATTGGAAACAACACCCACTGGTCTGCTGGTCAATGCGCCCGACTGGCGCCAGAACGATGACACGCTTCGGCGTGGGCCAAGCCCGGGGTACCTGGCAGTGGGCCGGTTCGATCCGTACAAGGTGGGCGTGGTGCGTAACCAAAGCCAGTACAGCGCCATTACCTTGAGTACCTTGCAGGGCAGCGCTACTCCGCAAAAGGTGCACTACCATACCTCCGGGGGTGATACCGAGCTCTCCCAAGACTACTACCGCATTGTCGGCAAGACCGTGATCCTGTATCCCGGCGCCCCCAGCCAGGTAGTCATTTACCTTACCAGCGGCAGCACCCAAGACCCCGGCACTGTGGACATTGGCCATATCCAGTCTGCCAACGCAGCAGACATCCTGCCGCCGGAGGCTATGACCATCCGTACCGATATCTTGGCCATTCGTAACCTCGGCCCAGGCGAAGGCGTGAGTGACGGACTGACGTCTGTGCCAGACACCGGGAGGGCTATAACCCCCAGCAGCGGCAACGTGCTCCTGAATGTGTGGAATGCAGGCCAAACCGGGGGCACAGTGCGGGTGATTACCAACGAAGGCACTCCTAATGCCAGAGAAGTCTCGTTCACGCTCGCAGGCCAAGCTGCCAAGTCCGTCTCCCTCAACTTCGCAACTCCCGAGAACGGTGTACTCAGCGTAACCGTGGTGCTGCCCGATGGCAGGAGAGTGGTGGATGGGAGGACGCTGAAGCTGCAAGGGGAGAGCAGCGAGAAGCGGGTGGCTACACAGCAACCAGATGGGACGTGGTTACTAGAATGGAAGCCTAGCAGTTACGCTGGGCCGACGGTAGTAAGTAATGGGCAAGCAGACACACAGTTCTCGCAGTGGAGACAGCAGAGACTCCTCTCAACTGGCGATACGCGGTATGGTGATCCTTCGCTGTACCAGCAATTGCTGTTCACGTATTTACACGATACTGGTCGCGACGTTCCTCCAGATGGCTTTGGTGGTAGTGAACCAAATCCGGAAACTACCACAAGTGCATTGAAAGCGGTTGTTGCAAATATTGGTCGTAGTGATCCAACAGCGGTATTCCAAGAAATCTACGGATTATACAATCCTCCGCTTGGGCAGACATATCCAAAGATTAATGATGTGTATGTCGATACATCAACTGCTGCCGGAAAGATCTTCATGGGCATGTTTCAGAACATTTGGGCGGGGGACAGCGCACACAGCATGACTATCGTTGCGAAAGTCGCACGCGTCATAGGCATCGATCCTACTCAGCTCTACAACATGACTCGCAGCCACGATGCTGAGCGCCTGTTTGGCGGCATGCGACTGCTATTTACACAAGCAGGTTTTGGGAAGATCTTCTCGGCGTTTTCTACAAACTTCATTGAACGTGGTACTGACATGCTCGTCAGTACCGATAAGCAGGCGTACACTTCTGGCACAGTGCGCATCATGTTCTCGCCACCGGTGCTGCCAAACCAAACGCCGAAGCATGCTCGCATTTCCATTGCCGATGCGAATAAGACGCTAATTCTCGATCCTCAATGGACACCGAATGCATTCGGCAAGCTGTTCTACGATCTTCCTCTCTCGCAATTAGGGCAATCCTTCAGCGGCCAAGTGCGCATTAAAGTTGCGGTGTGGGATACGGGCAACAACGTCATCGGAGGCGGCTACAGTGACCTCATCACGTTGCAGTGGGATGGTCAGCCTGAAAGTGGCGATTTCTCAACGCTTCCTCAGGGTGCGGAGCACCAACGTCAGAATGTTGTATTAACCGAAGTTGCCAACAACTTCCCGGTTGCCAACCCGCAAGGAAGGTATTGGAATTTGGGCTCCGGATACCATGATGGTCATGAATACCATGCTGTTGATGTGAACAGCAATGAAGGCGGCGATTCTGATCGTGGAGATGTTGTAAAAGCAATGGCTGAAGGCATTTTGCGGATAGGGGCATACACAGCAGATGTTCAAAAAGATCTGAATACCGGTGCGATCACCATTGATCACGTCACCACACGCAACGGTATCACCGTTCACTGGCAAAGCGGATATCTGCATATGCCCATCTTCGCGACCGGGAGGAAGGAAATCGTAGAGGTCATGGTGAATGGCTCAATAGAGCTACAAGAAAGAGACATCTACGAAATTCGCCATCAGGAGACAGAGAATGGGATTGTGGTGGACACGACGGAGAAGATCTTTGTCTGGGATGGCAAATTCGTTCGCGCAAAGGAGAGTATTGGCTTCACTGGAGGTAGGGAGTCTCGCAACGAAGATGGCTCATACAGTGAAGGGCTAGACAATGCTCACAACCATATCTTTGCGAAAATTGATAATGAAGCAATTGACCTGCGCAAGGCAGTCTTTGCAGCAGGACTCACCACAGTGAAGGCGTTTGATGCAGGGCCAGATGAGAACTGGGCAACAATTGCAGACAATGCATCACGAGTAGTGACGTGGAATGATGCTCTGGGCTGGGTCAATACCGCAGAGCACCTGGTACTCGACAGGCGCGATCAATTGCCCCTCACGCCAGGTGTGCAAACCCAGCAGCACTGGTTGGCATGGGAGGAAGGGAAGACGATTGAGCAGATGGGCAAAATAGTATGGGTAGAAAAGTTACCAGACGGAACAATTATTAACGGCTGGTTAAAAGCCGATAACTTTCTTAAAAAATGGAATCCTCTAACTCAACTATTCGAAGATCGTTAGGTCTATTATTGGCTTTATATTTGGCTGGCTGCTCTGCAAGTAACCAGCCAAATACTACGAGTATCCATACAACAGTTGATACTCGTTATTCTTATCAAGCATCTGAATATGTAGTTGACATTCCGTCTGATTTTGTTGATCGTAAAGCTGATCAGAAAACGACATTCTTTGGCTATGCAAATACATCTATAACTGGGGACGTGCTGATTAAAATTATTGATTCAAATTCATCCTGCTCCCCCTCCCTCACCGGCGCATCGCAGACGGAGCAGCTGCCCAATGCCAACGGGAAAGCGGAGTGGGGCAAAGTCGATTATTTCGACATTTATTACACTGGCGATTTCCCAAATATGCAGGAACCACTATGTCGCCCAATCGTGTCCGGTGCTGGTTATGCCCTCTGCTCCGAAAAAGACGGCAAGACGGTGGTCATCTGCATTAGTCAGATGACAGACAACTCAAAGCAGGCGAAGGAGATATTCGAGACGTTTCGGTGGACGAAATGAGCGCGTCCGCATGCAGTTTGGTCAACGACTCCCAGCGCATCGCTATGGTACGCCAAGACAAGCGCAATGCAGATGGCTCTTACTACCTAGAGAATGGCCATCGTGTTGCTGAGAACGTTGCCTACGCCTGGAATGCCGATGGGACTGTGGGGGAGAGGGTGGTGTGGGTACACCAGCTACAAGATGGTCGCATTGTCGATGCATGGCTTTCTATTGATCAAACTAAAAAATGGAATCCTCAAACTCAATTATGGGAAACTCTATGAAATTGTTACTAGTTAGCATTATTCCGTTACTCCTCGGAGCCTGTACGGGCTCCGAGGACTTGACTGTTAATTCGCACGTCAAACTACCAGTTTATGAAAGTTCGTTTGGCTATCGAATAACCGCTCTCGCTGGTTATGCGTATGCGGAGAAAGCGCCTAGTGGCGAATACTTCTATTTTGGATACCCAAGCAATGGTGCTAATGGGATGCGTGCTATTGAGCTCCATGAATTGCATTCTCCCTGCTCCCCCTCCCTCACCGGCGCATCGCAGACAGAACCGCTCATCATCTCGAATGGCAAGGCAGGATGGGGGCGAGCAGATATCTGGGAGCTCTCTAAGCAAGAAGGATACATGTTCGACACTTCCAACATGAAGTGTGGTGCGGCACCACATGCGTATGCATTCTGCTCCGAAAACGACGGCAAGACGGTGGTCATCTGCATCAGCCAGATGACGGATAACAGAGAGCAGGCCAAGGAGATATTTGAGACGTTCCGGTGGACGAAGTAACGAACGCGCGAAGCCCGGATTCACTCCGGGCTGGAGCGCTCCCATATTCGGGAGAGTGCACGAGAGGGGCGAAGCCCCTTTCGTGAGTGTTTAAGGAGGTTCTAGACCGATCTAGAACCTCCTTTTTGGCTTGCCGCTAAGCAAAAACAATGAAGGCGCTGTAGAGGTGGCTTTGGGCATCTGCCCTCGCGCGTAGGGGGCTTTTATCATAGTGGCATCGCCTCCTCCCCTACTCCTTTATGAGCAACCGCCGCCTCCTTGCACTATTTATCGGTACGTTCGTACTGCACGTTGTAGTCATTATACTCAGCACTCCGTCTGCAACCTCGTTGGCACTGTAACCCTTGAGCCAAAAAAATGTATCCAGTACCGTTGCCATATGCGCAGTTGGGCAACACTATTGGTTGGCATGTGGCTTGTTGGAGCTGGCACCACCCACGCCGCTTCGCCTTGCGAGCGCACCGACCGCGTATACGAGGTGCGTACATGTTTGCGCATTCAGGAGCGCTATCAAAAGTTGTCCGGCCCTTCGCTAGCGCAGCCGGCACAACAAACTGGCTCCGCTCTCCCGCGCCGTGGCAAGCCACTTGCTAACTATGTAGACGCCGGAGTAACGCTGCGCAAAAGCGGCAAGCGTCTTTGGGTATCGCGCATCAAGATCGGCTCTCCGGCAGCTATGGCCGGCATGCAGGCCGAGGACGATATTCTGGAATTAGATGGGCAGCCCGTAGGCAGCAACATCAGCCCCGAGCAGCTTGCAGCCAAGCTGGGAGGCAAGGAGGGCACGCAAATAGTGATCACGCTTGGCCGACGCAATGTAGGAGAAATACAGGCGATTCTGGTGCGCGAGCGCATACAACGAGAGGATGCCAGCGCCACAATGCAGGGCAGAGTGGCGGTGCTTACTCTTCGCAGTTTTTCGCACGATGCGGCGCAGCGCATTCGCACAATGATCACTACGCAAACGCAGACGCAAAACCCGCGCGGCGTGGTACTGGATGTGCGCAGTAACCCCGGAGGACAGCTAGAGCCGCTGCTTTCCGTACTTGGCTTCCTGCTGCCGGAAGACAGCACCATTGCCACCCTGCAAACCGCAACCAGCGCCAGTGCCGTACGTACCGAGGGTAAGCCGCTGTTGCCGCTGGATACGCCGGTAGTCGTGCTGGTGTCGAGCAATCCATCACCAGGTGTGGCGCTGTTAGTCGGCGCGCTGAAGACCGCGGGCACCAAGCCGGTAACCGTGGTGCTCACCGAGCAGCAGGCCAACGATACAGCTCTGCTTACGCTGCGGGCCAACGGCGTGCTACGACTGTTCCGCGCGCCGGCAGATGCCTTTCTGCTGCCAAAGTCCGAGGCGCGCATCTTGTTCGACGCCCAGTACGTGCACGGCATTGCCGACATCGTAAACCCGCCGCCAGATGCCACCAACGACCCAGCGCTGTCGTATGCCATCGACTTGCTCAACTAGCCCTGCTGCTCCACTTCCACCAGCCCCTCTTTTACAAGGCGCTTCCAGTCTTTATCGAATGTCACCATCCCCTCGCTGGCACCGGTTTGAATGACGCTCTCCAATTCGGCCAAACGATGATCGCGAATGATGCTGGAAACGGCAGGCGTGCGTACCAGAATTTCGCGGTTGGCCAGACGACCACCGCCCTTCTTGGGTACCAGGCGCTGCGCAACAACGGCCTTTAGCGACATGGCCAGCTGCAAGCGTACCTGGTTCTGCTGGTGCGCTGGGAACACGTCTACAATGCGATCTATGCTCTGCACCGTGTTCGGCGTGTGTAGCGTTGCCAGCACCAAGTGGCCTGTTTCGGCCAGCGTGAGGGCTAAGCCAATGCTTTCTAAGTCGCGCATTTCGCCCACCATCACAATGTCGGGGTCTTGGCGCAGCACGTGCTTTAGTCCTTCGGGAAAGCTGACGAAGTCGCTGCCCAGTTCGCGCTGGCGGACAATGGCCTTCTTGGGCTTAAAGCGGAACTCCACCGGATCTTCCAGGGTGATGATGTTCACCGGACTCTCTTCGTTGATGCGCTGCAGAATGGCGGCCATAGATGTGCTCTTGCCGCTGCCGGTTGGGCCGGTAAACAGCACCAGGCCATCCTCGCGGCGACAAATATCCAGCACCACCTGGGGCAATGCCAAATCTTCTACGGACGGAATGGAAGAAGGAATAAGGCGCGCAGCAAAGGCCGGTTCGCCACCCACCATGTGGCAGTTCACACGGAAGCGCGTGCCGTCTGCCAGGGTGTAGGAGCAATCCAGGTCTTTTACCGCGTGGAAACGCTTCAGCTGGTCTTCGTCCAAAAAGTCTTTGAGGATCTGTGTTACCTCGGCCGCCGAAAGCGGCTTGTCTCCAGCCGGTACCAGTGCGCCGTCTATGCGCAGCATGGCCGGGTACCCGCAGAGTACGTGCAGGTCGGAGGCGTCCTTATCCATTGCCAGCTTCCAAAGGTTCTGGGCCATCTGACCAGTATACCAGAAAAAGGTGTTTTGGTGAAGTTGCTGCAATCAAACAGGATTCCAAGGCTCCGTGACTCCAAGAATCCAAAATATCCTCAGTCTTGCCTGCGGAGTCCAAGGAGTCTGGGAATCTCGGAATCCCCTTACAATCACAAAAAATGCAGCTTGGCGACTTGGATGGTATCGACTAGGCCTCCCTCGACTTCCTCCCCAACTCCATCACCGCCTTGCATACTTTCTCCAAGGCGTTCTCGTCCAAATCATAGTCAAAGCCTTCTTCCAGCCAGTTGCTTAACACCTGCTGTTCGCGCTCGCGATCTGGCTCTTCCTCGGAAAGATGGGCAAGAATCTGCTTTACCACCGTAGTGCGGCGGGAGAGCAATTCCACAAGTTGGCGGTCGAGCGTGTCGACTTGGCGGCGGAGATCGGAGACCGATGGCATACGCGGCGTATCCTCTCCATTCCACGCCGGATTGCAATTGACAAACGTACGAGATAAGGCAAAAGACCGATCTGCGCCGTTCGGTCTTCCGATTTTTCGTTCCAAACAGCATACTGCAGTCATGGACAAAGCTGCGGCCCACAAGCGCATTGAACAGCTCAAAGCCGAAATTTGGCGTCTCAACCGCGCCTACTTTACGGAGAACCGCAGCGAGGTAAGCGAAGACGTGCGCGACAGTTTAAAAAAAGAGCTCATTGCATTGGAGCGGGCATTCCCGGAGCTGGTGACACCGGACTCCCCCACCCAACGCGTGGGTGCGGCACTGGACGGCAGGCTGCCGAAGTGCGCCCACCTGCACCCCAAGCAGTCGCTGCAGGACGCATTCTCGCGCGCCGACATGGACGAGTGGTTGGAAATGATGACGCGGGCGCTGGGCGGTGAGCGTAAGCCGGAGTTCGAGCTGGAATTGAAAATAGACGGACTGAACATGTCGCTGGTGTACGCCTTGGCGAGTGGAACATACCGCCTGCAGCGCGCAGTGACACGCGGCAACGGCGTAGAGGGAGAAGATGTCACGCACACCGTCAAAACCATCGGCAGTTTGCCACTTACGCTTACTCCCCCACATATCATCGGGCTGCCGGAATTGCTGGAGATCGGGGGCGAGGTGTATTTGGAAAAAGCCACGTTGGAACGCATCAACAAGCCACTGGCCGAAGCTGATCGGTTTGCCAACCCTCGCAACGCTGCCGCGGGAACCGTGCGCCAGTTGGATCCGGCGGTTGCCGCCGAGCGCGACTTGAAGATGTTCTGCTATGCACTAGACGAAGACGCCTGCGCCGCATTCAGCATAGAGACACAAAAGGGGCTCATAGACTTCCTGCGCGAGCTGGGCTTGCCGGTACAGCCGGATGCCAAGGTAGCGAAAACGCTGGATGGAGTGGAAAAGGAATATATGGCCCTGGAGAAGAAGCGCGACCAGCTGCCGTTCGACATAGACGGCATGGTGGTAAAGGTGAACGACAGGCGCATGCAAAAGGATTTAGGCTCCACGGCCAAGGCACCGCGCTGGGCAAGGGCATTCAAGTTTGCCGCGCAGCAATCCACGGCGGTCATTCTGGATATAGAGCTGCAAGTGGGCCGAACCGGAGCAATTACGCCCGTAGCACACCTGACGCCAACGCAGCTTGCGGGTACCACGGTCACGCGGGCAACGCTGCATAACGAAGACGAAATCATCCGGCAGGATATTCACATTGGCGACACGGTCATTCTGCAGAAAGCAGGCGACATTATTCCGGAGGTGGTGGAGGTGCTGCCCAACTTGCGCAAGCCGGGTGCCAAGCCGTACCGCTACCCCAAGCACTGTCCAAGTTGTTCTAGCGACCTGGTACGCCCCGAGGGTGAGGCGGTACACCGATGCCCAAATGCAAAGTGCGGAGCAGTACGCCAGCAGCGCCTGGAGCATTTTACATCGCGCTATGCCATGAACATGGAGGGTATCGGCAGCGAAACGATAGAGGCTCTGATCTCCGCAAACCTGGTCAGCGACCCCGGCGACTTGTTCTTTCTCACCGGACAGGACTTCTTGGGTCTGCCGCTGTTTAAGGAAAAGAAAGCCGAGAAGGCCATGCTTTCCATAGAGAACGCAAAGCAGATTCCACTCGAACGCTTTCTGTTCGCACTCGGCATTCGTCATGTGGGTCGCGAAAACGCCGACCTCCTGGCGCGTCGCGTGGATTGGGGCCAAGTCAAAGACGGATACATCACCCCCGACGATGTATCGCGCGTGTTGCATGCGCTGCAACCGGAAGCACTGCTGGCAATAGACGGCGTGGGCGAAGCGGTGGTGACAACGCTGCAGGAGTGGATAGCCGATGCGGATAACCGTGCCTTGCTACATAAAATGAGTAACGGCGGCGTGCGGCTGCAGCTGCCCGTTGCCAGCACCGTGGCGCAAACAATGACAGGCATGGTCTTCGTGCTTACCGGAACGCTCCCTACTCTGGGGCGCGACGAAGCCAAGCAGATGATTAAAGACCGTGGCGGCAAAGTCAGCGGCTCCGTAAGTAAGAAGACGAATTATGTGCTGGCGGGGGAAGAGGCAGGAAGCAAACTCGATGATGCGAAGAAGTTGGGTGTGAATGTTATTGACGAAGCGGAGTTTAGGAAGATGCTCTAACGAAAGGACTCCGAAGACTCCAGGACTCCTCAAAGCGTTGAGACGCTTTGGATTCCCAGAACAAGACATTGCTTATGCAGCGAAATTTCTTCACCCAAAGCATAGAGAATCTGAGTCGTTTTTGCTCAACTTTTTTGCGCCAAAAAGTGGAGAGAACTCGGTGAGAAAAAGGGTGCCAACCCCTCGCGCTAACCATCTCGCAAAGCGAGTAGGAAATACAAAACGCCGATGTATCTGCCCAACAATTTCCTTGCATTCACATCCATTGTTCGTACAATTGCGCACTATGTTCTGCCCTTCCTTGCGAAGCGCGCTGCGTCGTCCACACCTCCTCCGCGAGGTGGCGATGCGCTGAACACACGTCAGCACCAAGCACCCCACCCCGGAGAACAAGAAGCCCGATCAGGGCAGTTGTCCGTGTTTTGCAGGTCCTCCCCTCACCCATGAACCCCTCCACTCTCACCACAGCCGAAGGCTACTACCAGCAGTTTGCCGGCGACACGTTCGTCATCAAACTTGGCGGCAAACCAATCGATAACCCCGATGTCTGTCGAAGCATTCTGGAATCTATCGCACAGTTTCGGAAGCACGGCATCGCCTGCGTGTTCGTACACGGGGGCGGCGTGCAGGTAGACGAGATTCTCGGTTCTGCCGAACGTCATCCGGAATCGCAGCTGCGCATTACGCCCAAGCATGCCGTTGCACGCATAGAAGAGGCGCGCAGCGCGCTCTCCAGTCGCATTGCGACACTGTGCGGCGACATCGGCCTGCAGGCGGAAGTGCTGGACCCGGGCGTTGCTGATGCAGAACGCATTCCGTTCCACGGCGAAACCGGCCGCGTACGGGATATCGATAAGCGTCAAATTACCGCGGCGCTGCATCGCGGCAGCATGCCTATTCTGCCGTTCGGCGGCCGCGATCACCAAGGCGAATACCTGAATGTGAATGCGGACCACAATGCAGCGGAAGTTGCGGTGGCGCTGGATGCAAAGAAGCTCATCATGCTCACGGGCACGGACGGCGTCATGCTTCCGGGTCGCAATGGCAACGGATCTCGAAGGATCAGCTTCATGGATCGCGACCAACTGATGCGACTGCTGCGCAAGCAAACCCCGAATGGCGGCGGAATGCCGAAGTTCGTGGTAGACGAAGGTATGTACCCCAAGCTGGATGCCGCCGAAGTCGCCATCGGCAGCCGACGGGTGGGCGCGGTGCACATTCTGAAGGCAGATGGCCCGGCACTGTTGGACGAAGTGCTCACCCGCACCGGCAGCGGCACCATGATCGAACGGTTTCAGAGCGTGCTCATCGACACGGCAACGGAAGCCGATGTGGAATCCATCGAGGCGCTGCTCCAAGAGGCGCAGAAGTTCACAACACCCAAGGGAACTTCGTACTTAAAGCCACGCTCACGTACAGAAATCCTCAACGATCTTGCGGGCACTCTGGTCTTTAAACACCAGGGAGTACCAGTAGGTACCATTTGCTACACCAACTTGCAGCGCGAGCAAGACACGGCGGTTATCCGCAGTTTCGCCGTCGCCGAAAACCACCAAAGCTCGCAGTACGGACGGGTGTTGCTGGAGGCGTGCTTGGATACCATCCGCAAGCGGGGGTACCGCCGCGCAATCAGCATTACGGCTGCAGAGCAGCTGAAGCATTTGTACATGCAGTACGGCGCGACCAAAGACGAAGGCGAGTACGCAGACGTGCTGGCACCCTCGTTACAACGCTACGACGCAACCGAGCGCGACATGCTGCACTTGTACATGTTCGACATGAGTGCGGAGAAAGCAACTGCTTAGTTTATGTGCCCGCTGCGCATATCCAGCTGCTGCTCATCGAGCATGGTGCCCGCCTTGTTCGTACGCCATGCATGCCATGCCAAGTTGATGCGAACCTCGTAGCGCGTGTCGGATTCCAGCGTGAGCGTAAGCGCGTCGCCCTTGGCACAACGCATGGGAGCAAGTAGTGGCAGGTACATTTGCTGCCAGTGTGTCATTGGCTTATCCGGCGCCGTGGAAAGCCGAACACCGGGAGCAAGCAGTGCATCCCACCACAACGCAAAGCCATACACGGTCTTGGGCTGCGTCACTTTCCACGAGACGCTGGCGCTACGCACGCTGTCGTTGTGCTTGGCGAAGTCGATGCTGTCCCACCGCTTGGCGCCGCCTTTCAACAAGTCTGCAGGCTTTATCACCTGCACGTACATATTATTCAGCGTCACCTCGCGGGCAGGGCCCATGTCTATCCCGTATCCCACATCCAGCACGTCCACCGCCTTCTGCAATCTCGGACTAACTACCGGACACACGAACTGGTCCACAGCCGCAGGAATCATGGCGCCACCGGGCTTTAAGAAACGGCGCGCATCGTTCATGGTTTCCAGAATGTTCTCCTCCAAGGCATAGTTCCCGAGCGTCTCGCATACCACGATGTCCGCTTTTCGCACGTTTTTGAAGTCGGTGGAATGTCCTTTGAAAAATTCCAAGCCATCGATGCCGTTCTGCTGCGCCACTGCCGCGGCAAGCTGCAATACATCGGAGTATTCGTACAAATGGCACTCTTTTGCACCGTACTTTCGTGCCAAAAAACTTAAGAAACCTGTACCCGCGCCAATGTCGGCAACTACGGATTTACCGGGCATAATCACCTTCTTCAGCGCTTTCGCAAACGCATCGTTACGCACTTTATCGCCTAAGAGCTTGCGATGGAGTTCGATCATGAGAATACGATAGCAGAGAGAAGCTGTACGTCGATGCTTACGCCTCTTTGAAGCGGAGTCCAAGGAATCGTGGAGTCTTTGGAGTCTAGTCTTGCTATAGTCTTCTACAACTTCGCCCCCGCACGCTCATGATCTTCTCTCCTCTGCCCGGCACGCCCATCGTCACTCAGGGCTTTGGCCAAAACCCACAAATTTACTCGCAATTCGGGTATCTGGGACACAACGGTCACGATTTCGGCGTACCGGTAGGCACGGTGATCTACGCCCCGCATGATGGCGTAGCCAGCATAAAAGATGACGGATCGAACAACTACGGACTGTACGTGGTAATCGAAGATGCCAAACGCCGCAGCATTCTTGCGCACCTCTCGGAAGTATTGGTGCAAAACGGACAAACGGTCTACCAGGGCGACCCCATTGCCAAAAGCGGCCAAAGCGGCATGTGCACCGCAGCGCATTTGCATTGGACGTACAAGATCATGAAGAACGGCGTCGTGCAGAACAAAGATAACGGATTCGACGGAGCGGTGGACGTTAGCGAGTTCACCCGGTTGTGGCTGGATGAAGATTTACACTTCAACGCACAATACACGGCCGATGCGCAGCCTTATCTCTCCATGAGCTTTGCAGGTAACCAGTACATGAAGAACCCATCGCGGCACGCGTAGGAAAAACTGAAGTGAGCTATGGACTTTCCTCCGGCTAAAAGGCTGCTACTAAGTTGGCTCTAGCGCTGGGGGTTGCGCCAGGCCACCATCTTCTCCTTCGCCACTCTCATCTAGCTTTTTCGTTCCCCCGCCAGTAGTCGGTTCGCATTTGCGCATGGCATAGCACTCGTATTCGATATCTGCGGTAAATGCAGTCGGTGTGGTTACGCCCATGGAGGTGTATGTTGTACTTGTCGTCTTCGTCCCATATGACTTGGTGCCACCTGCGCTTTTGCAACTGGCATCACACACAGGTACCGTCGATGCATAGCTTGGATCTGACGCAAGGCTCCAGCAATGCTTTTGTGACTGGAATTCAGCCTGCTTCAAAGCACTTGCCTTGCCTTCGGCAGCAGTGGCAGGGAAGGGTTTTTGCGTATTGCCTGCGGCCTTGAAGCTGTTAATTTTCTTGTAAGTATCTTTGCAGACCCCTGCTAACGCCGTGTCATCGCCATCATCGAGCAGCATCTCTAGCGCGGGTGGTACATCGGCTTCATTTCCCGCATCGGATTCTAATACGCTTCCTGTAACGGGTGCACTTTGCTTCAGGAATGAGGGAAATACCACGGTAGCTGCCAATGCAGCAATCCCGAGGGTGCCAATGCTGAGAACAATGCGCTTTGTGGTCATGATGCAAAGGTGAAAGTGCTGTAAGAATACCCTACCGATTCGTGGATGGCACCACAGTAAGGTGGGCTGTCATTGTTTTCTCGTGGAAGCTGTCTATGCCGGCTTCAAACCCAGCGACGACACTGCGGGCACCGCATGTTGCACCTTGCCTAGCAACGACGACAGCGAGTAGTCGGCTCGGGGTTTTAACGACAATGCCGGACGGAAACGGTGCGATGTGTACGCAATCGAAATGACATCCGCTACGGTCATGGCCATAAACCTCTCCTCGCGCTCGGCGCCACGGTAAGTAATGGGGTACTCCAGCGGGAACGCAAAATCCAACGACTCGTTGAGCGTGACGTTGCGCGCGCACCATGCCACGCGGTTCAGCATGTGCTTGTTGGCATACAGCACCATATCGATGGCGGTAGCGAGCACTGCCTCGTTCTTGGCCCCTTCCAGGAAGGTCATCATCATTTCTCCGCCGAACAAACGAGTATTTAGCTGTTGGCAGACGCGCTCGCTCTCGCGGTCTTTCCACTCGCGGGCCAACTGCAGGTACGCGGCTTGCATTTGCGGCAAATAGCACACCTGTCCAAGGCCGCCGAACGGCGTGAGCCCGTGGTAGAACGACATGGTCAGTAGCGAAATCATGGTGCCCGGGATCAGTTCGCGGGACTTGAGTTTCTCGGCAATGGCGGCGGCTGTCAGCTGCACGCGGAACGTGCCGTCGTCACTCACCAATTCTCCACCACGCTTCCATAGCTGCATGCGACGCTTGGCACCTTTTGGTAGCGCCCAGAACAGGTAGGTGCCGCGCTTCTCCCATACCGAAAATGCTTCAGGCAACCGGTCGAAGTGGCGCATTGCCGCAGTCACCGGGGCAGGATCCAGTATCAGCCTGCCAATGAGCGTATCGGCATGCAGGTGATGGTCGATGAGCAAGGTGGAGACAATGGACTCCTGCTCTAAGTACACTAAGTTCACCTGCTTGCGTGTAGCATGACGCTCGTTGATGCGCTTCCAGAGTGCGGCGTTCACTTTGGCGATCTGATCAGTATAGGTGGCGCATGCCAGGACATCGGGCGTTGCGTAAATGTCATCCAACATGCGTTCGGCGGCGTCGGCGCCTGCCGCATCTATCTCTCCGGAACGCTTTGACGCATGCAATGCATCTTTCATGCGGGCAATATCCGCAAACGTGTATGCCGGCAAATTGAAGACGGGATACGTGCTGAGTTTGCTGGGGAAAAACGGAAGACGATGCTGCTTTAGGGCTCCCTTGGCATCCAGTGCATGAAATGCAATGCCGCGCGGGAAAGCGAAGTTATTGAGCGATACGTTGGAGAATGCCAGGGTAATGACGTTTGCCAGTGTCGGATCTGGGTGCTCCAGCGCCACAATGGACGAAGCCAAATCGAAGTTGAGCGCCCAGGGATGGTACAGCGGACCCGAGTGGTCCATGGTGGAGGCGCTATAGTACTTGGTGAGCTGCGCATCTACCGATTTGGCCAGCGCCGGACCAAGCAAACGCTCGGTTTCCATACAAACACAGTCAATCAGTTGGCGCTGGCGCTGCTTGGAAACAATGGGCACTTGTCTGGCCACGTAGCTGCGTACGTAGTCGTACACCGTTTGAATGCCATCCTTGGCTAGAACAACATCTAAGCCGGGCTTGCGGCATACCACCGCATCGCACAACTGCCGAATATCCTTGCGTGTCACCGGCGCACGTCGTTGAGGAGGCTCCTCGGCAATCGAGGCGCCTGCGACGGTGGATGTGGTAGACCCACAGAGGGCTGGTTCCATCTAAGGTAATGATAGGCAAAATCGTTTGTTATACAATCTTTTTTGGTATTTTGTCAATGGTCGCAAGACAGGGCTGACCACAGGCCAATCCAGCCAGATGACAGAGGCATTGACTAATCAAAATCTTATTGTAATATAAATTTCCTAGAATATGCCTACGCCCTTCCAACAACGCGTCTTACGCGACCTGGCAGCCATAGGACATGACGTCGATGTCACCGGCGGCGGCACGCTGCAAGAGGGCGGTACGCAGATGGCAGACATGTTCCGCGATAGCGCGGTAAAGCAAGGGCGAGGCGCCATGGCCGCGCGCATGCTCAAGACAATTTTTTCGGCACGACATGCCTTGCCATTGCTCGCTCTTCACGACACCGCGCTGCTTGGAACCGCATTTCTTCGCGAGCAACACCGCGAGCAGGGGGACACCGACTTTTTGCGCGGACGCGAGCCAGACAGATCACGCGTAGTGCGCGGGTTTGCCAGGCGCATGATGCAGTTTGGCAGCGGGTTTGCGAATGAGGACAGCGTGGAGAACTTTCGCACCGCAATGGCCATGCACGACCAGGGTGCCGATATCACCTGGGAAATTACGCCGCACACCAGCGAATTAGACCCGGTCTTCGTGGAGGCCATCGTGCACGATGCCGGAAGAACGACATCGCTGAACCTGCGAAAAGAAAGCAGCCGCTTCCTTGAGGAGAACATCGTAGTTATTGGCCACAAAGTGCGCCTAAGCGTTATTCACCGCATCTTCGCCGGAGCGGTGAACAGTATTTCCATATTGGCTCCCAAGTATCGCGAAGGAGTAAGCAAGGAAGAGGAGGAAGTCCTGCGTGCGCAGGGACGGGTGATCAACCGCATCATGGCCGGAATTCATCAGCACAGAAACATGATGATGCTGCGCTGTCCCGAAGGTGGCCGCATGCGTCGCGACCATCGTATTGGGTTATACGCCACAGTGGAGCCGGCTCCGGCATACATGGTGCCGCTGCACTTGCAGATGCCGTTCAACTTTGTAGGGGTAGACGAGCCATCGCCCGAGGCGCACCGTCCTGCCCGAGTAGAGCTGTACTGCGGAGCGCCGTACCAGGCGGAAGGAAAAAGCACGAGCGAGCGCGCAACCAACCGCGTGCAGCGTTTGCACGACAGCCTGGCAGCCGTCGGCGCGCATGTCGGCCGGTACAGCTGGCACTTAAAGCGCGTGGCAAAACTGGCACCGGGAACACTGGATCGTGCTGCAGGAGCGCCTGAAACATACACGGAAATTCTTCCGCGCCGGGAGGAGGTATAGTCTTGCGTGCATGCGCACTACCGACCCGCAAGATGAACGCTTCGACGTCGTGGATGAACACGACAACGTCATTGGTGTGACTACGCGCGGCGAAGCACATCAAAACCCAGCGCTCATGCACAGGTCTATCGGTATCCTGGTGTTTGTAGATGGCAAGCTGCTGCTGCAAAAGCGCAGCCTGACCAAGGACACGTACCCGGGATATTGGACGTGCTCTGTAGCCGGTCACGTAGACAGCGGCGAAACTTTCGACCAGGCCGCGGTGCGCGAACTACGCGAAGAATTCGGCCTGCAAGCAGATGCACCGCTGCAGGCACTAGTCACCCAGGTCATCCGCTACCCGCACGAAACCGAACGCATGCGCTTTTACCGGTACGACACCGCGCTGCAACCCACTCCCGATGCAGTGGAGATAACCGATGTACGCGCAGTGGACCCGCTGCAACCGCTGCCCAAAGACATGCAACCCACACCGTGCTTGCTGTGGATTTTGGAATATCTACAACAGCACCCGAAAGATGCGGTGTAAAAGATGTTCCGATGTAAACTTTGGCTAGAACACACATTAACACTGACTACTCGAAAAATCGGCGAAGACAGGCTCCGCCTGTCTGGAGCCGCACCACGTTCGGAAGAGAGAGCTCACGAGAGAGAAGCCGCAGGTTTCGCTTTCGTGAGAGTAGATGGTGCCCAGGAGAGGATTCGAACCTCCACAACCTTGCGGTCGCCAGCCCCTCAAGCTGGTGCGTCTACCAATTCCGCCACCTGGGCATATCGCGTGGGAAACCTAGCGGTTTCCCCCACGGACCCCCTTCCCTCACTATGGAATCCTGCAGGGATGGGGCCCACGAGACCCATCCCTTCGGATGGGCTTTTAACATAAGGAAAGAGCGAGGATCTAGATTGTAGCGCAGGGTTTATACCAGGAACAGACCGAGTGCGCTACTTGTACCCATGCAACGGACAGCATGCATTTTTTTGCATAAATACATATTTATTGTATAAACATATCATGAACGAGACGGCAACCTACCCGCTGTGCGTGCCTGAATACGACCAAGATGGAAGCGCAATTACTGCGCAAAGCCTCACCGCGTTTCATAAGCAGCATGGGCTGTCGCGCATGGGAAAAGCGATCGCATTGGCGGGGCATTCTGAAGATGCCGCAAAAAGCGCTGAACGCAAAACATTCAAAACGGCATGTGAGACAGAAATGATGCAACTAATTCCCGAACTCCTGCGTACAGACATGAAGGAGCATCCGCCATACGGATTACCAAAAATTCTCGCTGGCGAGCGGTTGGGTCACCTGCCTGTCAGTCGAGCAGGGCTGCATGCAACAACATTTTTGACGCACTTTCAAACTGAACAGTTGCGCAAGCGGTGCCAGGATGCACCCACAGTCCACGCTGCCATGGAACAGATTGCTGTGCATACGCAGCGCAGCATCGCCAGCATCATGCTCGAGGCATATACACGCTGGAAACACGCGCATCCCGACGCGATAGAACCACATGCAGGTACCACGGCCATGAACGCCATGGCCACCGGATTACCGCATCTTCCCGTGGAGAACCTGCTCTCTGCCTCGGGCAATTCCAATACTGTCATGTGGCAATTGCTGGCAGTACTGCCTGCGGTGTTCGAGCAGGAGACTGGCCAGGTTCCAACGGTGGAGGAAGCAAGTGAGATTGCAGGCAACAGCATAGAAACGCTGGAGCTGCTGGCCAGCGCTCACTTCCATGTGTTCGCCGCCATGTACGGCAGGCTGTTCCAGGCAGGTCGTGGTACGCACCAAGAGCCCAATGTGAACCCAAGATGGTTTTGCCTACGGCGCGACGGCGACCGCATCTTCATGGCGCTGAAATCCGAGGTGCTGCTCGGATTACCTGTCGGACAATCCGGCTCACGCATTCGCACCATGTGTGCGGCACTGCTTGCGAAAGCGGATGGCAAAAGCGTCATTCAGCATGTCTACGAACGCAACGTAAAGCTGGCAAAAGAAATGGTGTACCCGGCTTTTTGCGTGGCTGCAGTCGACTAAGGCTCGCCCAGCATCTTCAGCAGCCGCTGGCGGTCGGGGCCCGCGATGTCGAGCTTTTCGACGAAGCCAACCAAAAGCTGCTTGGTAATCTTCTGGCCGCGGGTGAGCTTCTTCATTTGCTCGTACGCGTCCAGGTACCCGTTTTTGCGCATGACGGTTTGAATGGCTTCGCCCAGCACTTCGGGGTGCTGCTCCAGCTCCTGCGCCATACGCTCTTTGTCTACCGATAATTTGCCGAGCCCCTTGTTGAACGACTTCAGCGCTAACAAGTGGTATCCAAATGCCACGCCGATATTGCGTTGGACGGTGGAGTCGGAAAGGTCTCGTTGCATGCGGCTAATCGGCAACTTCTCACCCAAATGTCCGAAAATCGCACTGGAAAGACCCAAGTTGCCTTCTGCGTTTTCAAAGTCGATGGGGTTCACTTTATGCGGCATGGTGGAGGAGCCGGTCTCGGTTTTCACCACCTTCTGCTTAAAAATGCCGCGCATAATGTACAGCCAGGCATCGCGCGAGAAATCGAGCAAGATGGTGTTGATGCGCATGTAGATGTGCCCGAGTTCGGCGATATCGTCGTGCGGATTGATCTGCGTGGCGTTCTCAACGGGGTCTAAGCCCAGCGACTTTACGAATTTGCGGCCGAACGCTTCCCAGTTGACGTCGGGGTACGCGGACTTGTGCGCCATGTAATTGGCAACCGCACCGCCGAACTTCCCCTGCATGCGGAATGCGGCCAGTTGATCGCGCTGGCGCTCCAGCCGCTCCACGAACACCATCACTTCCTTGCCCAGTGTTGTGGGAGTGGCGGGCTGGCCGTGCGTCAGACTGAGCATGGCTCGTTGCTTGTGCGCGTTGGCAAACGAGCGCAATGCCGCAATAGTCGCTTGCAGCTCGGGTTTGAGCACGCGCTTAATGGCATCGTGCACCAGCACGCCGTACGCCAAATTGTTCACGTCTTCGCTGGTAAGCGCGAAGTGAATGAATTCGGTCTTGGCCTTGGCGCCGTTCATTTTTTCCAGTTGTCCGCGCAGGTAGTACTCCACCGCCTTCACGTCGTGGTTGGTGACTTTTTCAATCGCACGGATCTTGTCTGCCTCACGGTCACCGAAGGTATCGACAATGTCCTGCAGCGCCTTCTTCTCGCGCTTCAGTAGCGGCTTTAATTCGCGGATGCCCTTCTCGTCGGCAAGTGCGGCAAAGTAGCTTATTTCCACGTAGATGCGCGCGCGCATGAGCGCTTCTTCGGAGAAGTACGGACGCAGCGCATCCACTTTACTGGCGTAACGACCGTCTAAGGGGGAGAGGGCTTGCATGGGCCACCAGTGTAGCAGAAACCCGCACGTTCGCTGCAGAAGTTGCCAACAGCGCTTGTTCAACGTACCGTATGCCACTTCCTCATGAACCAACCAGCTCCTACTCCGGTAACAGAACTACACCACGGCGACCACAATGCGCACTTGCTTGCAGCATGGAAGCGCGAGAGCCCGTACCCGTATTACTGGACCCGCTCAACGCTTACGGAAACCCCGTACCGTGTTGAAGATTTCGTACGAGAAGTCTGGGAAAAACTGATTGCCGTCCTTGCCAAACATCCGGCGCTGAAAGGCCACCGTTGGGACTACTCCCGTCCCGCCCAGTACTATTTGGCATTCGAGACAATAGACCGCGCCGTCCGCGGAACGCTGCACCGCCAGGCGCCACTGGAAGACACCGCACAATCGCTCCGTCATGACCTGTTGTGCCGGGTGAACACAGGCTGCCTGCTGACATCTTCGCCCTTGAGCAAATTGTGGGGGCAGGGACAAAAAGTATTGAGTGATGACAAAGAGCATGAATTCTGGGTCGACAGGCAAATTGGCACCAGCCGTCATGACCAACAGTTATTCGTTACCGCCGCGGGTGGAAGCCTACGGCGCGAACATGACATTGCAGACATCCTGGCATTGCTCAAGGAAGCAGTGCCGCATTTGTGCTCGCTGGAAACGGGTGACGGCAAGATCGTCGTGCTGGAACGAGAGCTACGTAAAAAGCTGTGGGAGCTGGTGAGCGGCAAGGATTGCTTTACCGATGAGATGCGGTATAAGGCCGTGGATATCGTCATGGACGCCTGGTCGGCAAGCGATGGCGTAAGCCTGAAGGATATTTCCGTGGTGGAACAGGAAATCGAGCGCGAGACGTTTCTTGCAAGCCGCACTGCGCACTGGGCGGAAACCGATAAGAAGGGCATTGGCGAAGTAATGAAAACGAAGTACAAGACGCACCCGTTCGGCACCCGCGAAGAGCGGTTGGCCACGTTGCTGGAACTGGAATGGAAAGACACCGCAGGTGTGGAGCGTGCTCGCATTAATTTCGTGGAAGGCAAGGCAAGGGACACCATTCAGCATGCGCTTGGCTCCATTCTCACGCTGGACTCGCTCACGGCAGACCAGCGGCTGCTGCTCAAGCGCAGGTTGGTGGCGCTGGAACTGCAAATTCTCATGGCATGCGGCGTGTATGCAAGTAAGGAAAAGCCTATGGATGAACGCGAAGCGGCCGCCCGTGACCTGCAGTATTTGCAGGGCGTACTGAAGAAAATCGGACAGTTGATGTCGCTGCCATGGGATAAGTACCCGCAGATCGCCTACGCCTCGCTGGCGCTCTACAGCCAGGGCCAAGATGCAACGCCGCGCGGATTGCAAGGCATGCTGTAGTTGACAGCACCCCGGGAGCACCTGATACGCTCGCGGTAATGAATTGCGCTTACGTTACCGCCTGCTCCCCTTCCGCCTCGGCCGCCGCCAGGGTGGAGGCTAGGTAGTGCGTGACGAGCAGCGTCACAACTCCCCGCCTCCCACAAAGGAGACGGTTCTTTCTCATTCTTCCATGCCACACGCTCCGACAACATTCGCCTTCGACTTCGACTCCACGCTCATCAAAGTGGAAACGCTGGATGCGCTTGTGGACATGAGTCTGGCAGCCGCCACCGAAGACCAGCGCGCAAAGGTGATGACCGAATTCAAGCGCATTACCGATGCGGGCATGAACGGAGAACTATCGATGCAGGAGTCACTAAAGCTCCGGCTACAGGCAGCGAAACTGTCACGCGATCATGTCGCGCAGTTTGCACAGGATGCAGTGATGTACATCACGCCGACCATGGACAGCTTGGTGCAGGATCTACAAGGCAAATTTCAGCAAATTATTATTATCAGCGGCGGCATGACCGAGGCAATTCTTCCGGTTGCAAGCGCGCTCGGCATTGCCAGCAAAGATGTGTACGCAAATACGCCGATCTACGACAATGAGGGCATTATTGTGGGCATGGAGGAGCATCCGCTTGCCACGTCGGATGGAAAGTCGGTGCTGATCAAACAACTGAAAACGGAAGGCAAAATCGGCACCACCGTCATGATCGGCGACGGCATGACCGATGCCATGGCATGGCTGGAAGGAGGGGCGGATTACTTCGTGGGCTTTGGCATTCATGCATTGCGTAAGAAAGTGGAGCAAGTTGCGCCGCATTTCTTCACCGATATGGAATCGCTTCGTAGCCATCTTTTCACCCTTGTAGCATGAGCACTCTTTCTCTTCCTAAACAGCGCATTTCGGTACTGCTGCTTGGCGGCATACATGCCTCCGCCAAAGAGATGTTCCTTGCCGACGGCTACACCGACGTGGAGCTTCTCAGCGGAGAGCTGGATGAAGCGGAATTGATCAAGCGCATCGGATCGGTGCACATGCTGGGCATTCGTTCTGCAACCAACGTGAACGAACGCGTGCTGGCAAAAGCGCAAAAGCTGCTGGCCATTGGATGTTTTTGCATCGGCACCAACCAGGTGGACCTGCATGCGGCCATGCAACGGGGCGTACCGGTGTTCAATGCGCCGTTTTCCAACACGCGCAGTGTTGCCGAATTGGTTATCGGAGAACTGCTCTTGTTGCTGCGCGATATTCCGGCAAAAAACGCGGCTGCACACCGCGGCGAGTGGCACAAAACCGCGAAAGGATCGTACGAGGCGCGCGGAAAGACGCTTGGCATTGTGGGCTACGGCCATATTGGCACCCAGGTAGGACTGCTGGCCGAAGCGCTGGGCATGCGCGTGCTGTATCACGATATCGAAGAAAAGCTGTCGCTAGGCAATGCCACGCCGGTAAAAAGCCTGCCGGAACTGCTGCGCCAGGCCGATGTCGTAACGCTGCATGTACCCGGCGGACCCGCTACCAAGAACCTCATCGGTGCTGCGGAGCTCAAGCTAATGCGCAAAGGCTCGTGCCTCATCAATGCGGCTCGCGGACAAATTGTGGAGACGCAGGCGCTCTGCGATGCATTGAAACGCAGGCACATTGCAGGCGCGGCGATAGACGTGCACCCGCAGGAGCCAACCTCCAAGGATCTTCCGTTCCATTCGCCGCTGCAAGGCATGGAGAACGTGCTGCTTACGCCGCATATTGCCGGCAGCACCGCCGAGGCCCAGCAGCGCATCGGTGCCGAGGTCGCCGACCGGCTGCTCAAGTACAGCAATACCGGCGCCACCGTCGGTGCGGTCAACTTTCCGGAAGTGCATTTGCCGCCGCATGCGGGCAGACACCGCATTCTGCATATTCACCACAACCAACCGGGCGTGCTTGCCAAAATGAATGACGTGTTCGCGCGTTCGGGACTGAACATCGGCAGCCAGTACCTGCAATCGCACGAGGGTGTCAGTTACGTGGTAACCGATATAGATCAGAAGGGCAGTGCAACTGTCCGAGCCCAGCTGCAAGCCATTCCAGGGACTATCCGTACCCGCATTCTTTACTAATACATGGCACCCATCACGTTTAACCCCGGCCCATCGCAGGTATCGCAAGAAACCTTGCGAGACATGGAGTCTGCCATGCGCGAAGGCGTGCTGACCATGAGCCACCGCAGCACGCACTTCCGCACCATCAGCGAGCTTGCCGTTCGCGGACTTCGTACGTTTTTCGGCATACCGCAGGATTACGCGGTCTTCTATACATCGTCTGCAACAGAGGCCATGGAGCTGACCATCCGCAATCTGGTGCGGACTACCAGCTTCCATTACGTGCATGGCAGCTTCTCGAAGCTGTTCGCCGATGTATCGGCGCGTTTGTACAAGCAGGCAATACGCGACGAAGCGCCCTGGGGCCAAGGGAACCGGTACACGGCTGTCCGCGCCCCGGCCGAGGCAGAGCTCATCTGCATGACGTACAACGAAACAAGCACCGGGGTCATGTGCAACAACGCTGACGTTGCCGCAGTCCGGGCCGCGCACCCGCATATGCTGCTGGCAGTGGACATTACTTCCATTGCCGCCATGCAACAGCTCAACATCGCTGATGCAGACATTTGGGTATGCTCCGTGCAGAAAGGGTTCGGCCTTCCCAGCGGTCTTGGGTTGATGTTCGTTTCGCCGCGAGCGCTTGCAAAAGCTCAAGAACTAGAACAAGACGGTACCAATCTTGCGGGCACGTTCACCTTTTCTGCCATGCAGGAATGCATGGAGAAAGGATTCCAAACCATCTGTACGCCGAACACGCTCAATATCTACCTGCTCGGCAAGCAATTGGTACGCTGGAACCAGTCCGGAGGACTGGCTGAACAGGAAAAACGCACGCGCGAAAAGGCGCAGATGGTATCCGCGTTCGTGGAGCATCACCCGGCGCTGAACTTCTACGTGCAAGATGCTTCGCAGCGCTCGACATCGGTTCTGTGCATTCAGGCAGATCCGCATCGCATTGCAGCCATGCACGAAGCCGCAAAAGCCGAAGGCATTACGCTGGGTTCGGGATACGGAAAGCTCAAGACCGATACCTTCCGTATTGCCAATTTCCCCGCAATCCAACCGGCGGACATCTGGAAACTGACAACCGTGCTGGAACATGTGGTCTCTACGGACAAGGTTGGCGTACGCTAGCGTATATGCACGACATTCTGCTGCCTCCCCGACTGCGTCGCGGTGACCATGTACGTATCATCGCACCCTCTTGCACGCTGCCAAGCATGCCATGGCTGACAGATGCGCTCTTGGACAAGGCAAAGCAGTGGTTTGCAGACCGAGGAATACGCGTAAGCGAGTGCAAGCATCTGCGCGAAGTGGATGCCTCTGGCTCAACAAGCATTGCTCATAGAATCGAGGATCTACACGAAGCCTTCGGCGACCCCAAGGTACAGGGCATGATCTGCATGCGCGGCGGCTGGAATGTCAACCAGTTGCTGCCGTACATCGACTATCAGCTGATCAAGAAAAACCCCAAGATCCTGTGCGGGTTTTCGGATATCACTGCACTGAGCAACGCCATCTTCGCAAAGACCGGTTTGGTGACGTACAGCGGTCCGAACTTTAGCCAGTTCTGCTATGGCGAAAAGCTCAAGTACACCTACGATCTGTTCGAGGCAGCCGTCATGCGCGAGGAACCCATAGACCTGAAGGCGTCTGCAGAATGGACCGACCAGTACTTCTGCGAAGGCAAGCCCTGGCCGTTTGAGAGAAATCCTGGCTGGCGCGTACTGCAGCCGGGCAAAGCTGAAGGCATCGTGATCGGCGGCAACCTGTGCACACTGAGTTTGCTGCAAGGTACCCAGTACATGCCGAATGCCGAGCACATCGTGCTGCTGGTCGAAGACGACCACGAAACCCACCCGCGGACATTCGATCGCGACCTGACATCGCTGACGCAACAACCGTGGTTTGCACATGTGCAAGGCATGCTCTTCGGCCGTTTTCAGCGCTCTGCGGTAAACCAGGAGTTCGGCCCTGTTACCGCTGCCGCACTAGACTCCATCGTGGCGCGCAACAAAGCACTGAAGCGACTTCCCATCATCGCCGACGTAGACTTTGGTCACACGTATCCGTCGGCAACACTCCCTATCGGCGGCACGATACGCATGGATGCGGGCAAGAAGCCGCGCATCGAGATCATCCAGCATTCATAAAAGCCGGAGTCGCCTCCGGCTTACCAAAAGACCGTGTTTACTCCTCAGGCGTTTCCTTGCCCTCACGCTTGGCCTTCTTCACGCGGCGGCGCTTGCCACCGTCGAAGATCTCTGCGAATTCCTCCGCGGACAAGGTTTCTACTTTCAGCAGCAGCTCTGCCAGTTCGTCCATCTTCTTGCGGTGCTCTTGGACAAAGCTCCTGGCACGCTTGTACTGCTGTGCAATGACGTCTTTCACGAAGGCATCGATCTTCTTGGCGATATCCTCCGAGTAGTTGCGGGACATGCCCACATCCACGCCCAGGAACATGGAACCCTGGCGTTCGCCATAGGCCACCATGCCCAGGTCGTCATCCATACCGTAGCGCGTGGCCATGTTTCGGGCGATGGCTGATGCCTTTTCTATGTCATTGCTGGCACCGGTGGTGATTTCGCCGAAGATCACCTCCTCGGCAGCGCGTCCGCCGAGCAGTCCGCAAATTTGATCCAAGAATTTGGTCTTGCTGGTGGTGTACTCGTCCTCCTTGGGCAAGAACCAGGTCACGCCCAGGGCAAAGCCGCGAGATACGATGGAAATCTTGTGCAGCGGATCGGATTCCGGGCACAGGTAGCCAACAACGGCATGTCCCAGCTCGTGGTAGGCGGTAATCTTCTTCTCTTTATCGTTGAGTTTGCGAGACTTCTTCTCAGAACCGATTGTCACCTTCTCCACTGCGTCTACGATGTCCTGCTGCCGGATGAACTTCTGGTTGCGGCGTGCGGCGTAAATGGCAGCCTCGTTCATGATGTTCTCCAAGTCCGCGCCGGCCATGCCCACGGTCTGGCGCGCAATGATTTCCAAATCGATGTCGCGGCCCATCTTCTTGTTGCGGGAGTGTACTTCCAAAATCTGCTTGCGAGCCTGCAGGTCCGGTCGATCGATGAAGACGCGGCGGTCGAAACGACCAGGACGTAACAAGGCTACATCCAGCACGTCCGGACGGTTGGTAGCGGCCATGACAATCACGTTCGTCTCCTTATCGAAGCCGTCCATTTCGGTAAGAATTTGGTTCAGCGTCTGCTCGCGCTCGTCATGCCCGCCGCCGAAACCCGCTCCTCCGCGCTGGCGGCCCACGGCATCAATTTCATCGATGAAGATGATGCATGGCGCGTTGCGCTTGGCCTTGGTGAACAAGTCACGCACGCGGCTGGCGCCTACGCCCACGAACATCTCCACGAATTCGGAGCCGGAAATGGAGAAGAACGGCACACCTGCCTCGCCGGCCACCGCGCGAGCCAACAGCGTCTTACCCGTACCCGGAGCACCTACCAGCAGCGCGCCTCGCGGAATTTTGGCACCGATACTGGTGTACTTGCGGGGGTTTTTCAGGAAGTCGACGATTTCTTGCAGGTCTTCCTTCGCCTCATCGCAGCCTGCAACATCCTTGAAGCTGGTTTTTACATCCTTCATGTCGGCAATGCGCGCACGCGACTTTCCAAACGACATAGCCGTGCTCTGGCTGCGCGCAATGGAACGGAACACCCACATGGCGCCACCGATAATGAGCAGGAAGAAGATCAAGTCGCCGATGTGCGCCTTGAAGAAGTTTTTCAGCTCCATATTCTCCACTTCCACCTTGGTGGGATTGGAAGGGTCGTTCCAGTTTAAGCGCGATACGGTGTCCGCCGTTTCCTTGTATGCCTGAATGTAAGAACCGGACCCCTGCTTGGCATACACGTTGTTGCCGCGAATCAGAATGTACTCCAAGTCGCGCGATGCATACGCGCGCGTCATCTCGCTAAGCGAAATGGTCTTGGCGGTGGAATACTTCTCATCTTCGGTGCGCTGAGGCGCTGTCATGTAGTACAGCGAGCAGAAGACGAGGAACAAAATAAACGCTACGGTAAACGCCTGATTCTGGCGTTTTCGAGGCGGAAGAGAACCAACTGGCATAGTTGTCACAGTGTAGCTCGTGACACAGGCGAATCAATGGACGCCGACGTCCGAGTGGTGAAGAGGATGATGTCGGCTCACTACTTGGCGACCGACGACGCGCTGGACGACGGAGCGGGCTGCTGCGGCGTCAGCTGTACCGGAACCACGTCCACGATGATATCGCGATCGGGATCGTAGAGCACGGCACGGGTCGGAGTGATGACCAGGTGGTCGCCGTTCTTGGCTAGCTTGTAGAAATCGTTGCGAGCCTTCAGCGTTTCCACATCCACGATGGTGGCCACGGTCGGATCGACGTTGCCGGGAATGGCATAGTGCTTCTTGACGCGCTCTACAATGCGCTTAGCCGCCTCCACGTTCTGCGGGCTGCCGACCTGGTTGTTCTCGCGGATGGAGATTTTGCTCAGCTGTTGCTCCAAATCTACGCGTTGACGGTAGTTCAGGAAGGCAAGGACGCCGAGGGCAAGAATGACGACGACGATGAGGACGTTGCGCATGCCGTGCTGGCTGGCAACCGGAGCGGTGTGTTGATCCATAGCGGTGGGAAATGGGAGAAACAGGTCGATTGTACGACGATGCAGCTCTCTTTTCAACGCCGAGAACATGGTAGTCTCTCGTGCATGCGCCAGAAACACCCATGGATTCCGGAGCACCTAGACGCGGTGGTGGTGGCCGCCATGGTGTCGTGCGCGTTCATGCTGCAGGCATGGCATTTGGGCAACATACTGCTGCCTGCAACGGATGAGGGCGTGTACGCGCTGCTTGGCAATATGCTGCTACAAGGCCATGCACTGCACAGCGATATTCCGCTGTGGCACATGCCGTTGCTGCCGGTGCTTGCCGGAATTGGGAAGCATCTGTTTGGCGGAATGTACGGCATACGCCTGGCGTACCTGGCCATCAACTGTCTCGCGGTACTGCCGCTGTACGCAATCATCAAGCGCGTCACAGGCAGCGGGCTGGCAACGGTGCTGGGCATCGCGTTCTATCTCTCCTTCAACGAGATGATGGATCACGACTTTCGCATGCTTGCCATTCGGCAGTTGGCCAACGCGTTCTTCATTGTTTTCGTATGGTGCCATGTCTGCTGCGCTGCGGGCTGGCGGCGGAGAGTGCTGCAAAGTGTGTGTGCGCTGCTGTCGGCGTTGCTGTTCCTGCCGGCATTGCTGCAACTCATGGTAGTGGCTGCTGCGCTTGTTGCGTGTGCGCCTAAGAAAGAACGCAGTAGCCAAGCGCGTACGTACACGGTCATCCTGCTCATGGCCGCCGCCTGCGCAGCCGCATACCTTGCGTTGGTGCATGGCGCGTTCCAGCAAGTAGTGCTGGAGCAGGTATACAGAACCGGATTTGGCAGATGGGCGCGCGTCATACGCATCCTGCATAAGCCCGATGCGCTCTTCATGGCATTTGGCACCACCTCGCTACTGCTGGCATCCTGCATGTTCGCTCGGTGGCGCTGGCTGTACGCGGGCATGCTGGCAACGGTGTTCTTGAGTGTGTTTCAGTCCACGAATTACTTCGACCACTACATTTCTTCAGCCGGACCGGCATTGGCACTGGGCGTAGCCGCCGGAGTACTGCTGCTACGGGAAATAACCCATATATTTCCAGTGCGCCTGCGCGAGCCGACTACTGCCGTTGCCTGCGCAGCGCTGCTTGTTTGGCATGTACAGATGAATGGGCCGTTACTGCTGCGAACGTGGCTAAACCCTGGATTGCCGCACTATAAGGAAGTGCTAGACGTACTTCGCACGCAGCCCGATCCTGTGCTGACGGTACAAGCCATCTACTTAGCCGAGGCAAATAAGCTTCCTGTTCCCTCTTTCTGGCGATATGTCTTCCGCCCACCTGCAGATTTCGTGCTGGATTCCCAGGTGTTCGACCGCGCATTCGCCGAAGCATGCACCGTGCTGGTGGAACCGGGCATGCTGATTGCGGTTCCGCGCGACGTGGTACGCACATGGACCGGTACCGCGATTCCTGTGTTTTCCAATCCGCAAGCTACGATTTTACGCACGACAAACCCACAGTGCCCGGCAACACGTTAGCGTCCCAACGCCTTGCGTGCGTACAGCAGTATGACGCACCAGAACATCTGCAATCCGTCTCGCAACAGTCTCACCTTCGACTCGGGAACAGCTGTCCAGGCAAGCGGCACCTCGCTGATGCGGTAGCCATAGTGCAGTGCCAGCGACAACACTTCCACATCGAAGGCAAAGCGGTCTATACGCTGCACTGCGAACAATCGCTTTGCAGCCGCTGCCTTGAATAGCTTGCAGCCGCATGCAGTATCGAGAATGCCGGGAACAAGCAGGGAACACAGGGCATGGTACGTTCTGCCAATCACGCGTCGGTGCCACTGCATAGTCACCAGGCTGGTCTCCCGTTTTATCACGCGGGAACCAATGGCAATGTCGCTGCCGTCGCGATCCAGCGCCGCAAACAGTTTTGCGATTTCCGGCGCAGGCGTTGCCCCGTCGGCGTCGTACATGAGCATGAAATCGCCAGTGGCGGCTTGCATTCCGGTACGCACTGCCGCTCCTTTACCCTTATTCGAGGGAAGCCGGATACACTTCACCGGCATTTGTGTCGCCCACTCCCCTGCAATGGCGGCGGTCCGATCTGCACTGCCATCATCCACTACGATGATTTCGTGCAATGGAATGGACGTGAGCGGTACCGTAGCCCATGCGGTCTTCAGGTGCTCCAACGTACGCCCCAAACGGTCTTGTTCGTTATACGCCGGTATGACGATGGATAGCCCCATGCAAGGCACACAGTGTAGACCGTGGATGCCTTTGCCGGAAGCGCCTTCAGCAGCGAACTACTGCGTGACTGGCTCACTGCTAGAAGTCCCCGCCTGTGAAGACGTAGTCCCATCGACGGCAGGAGCACCCGATGCAGATGATGCCGGCGACTCGCTGCTTGCGGCACTGGAAACTACTGGCTCAGAAGTTGCAGCATTTTCGCTGGATGCCGCCTGCTGAGAAGGCTCGGAGGATGTTACAGCAGGCTCGGAGGAAGAGGTGGTGACAGGCGTTTGTTCAACTGGTGCTGCCGAGCTGCTAGTGCCGGACGATGCCGCCGTCGACACGTCGACTGTGATTGCGGAGTAACTTGCCGGGAGATTCAAGCTGGAAGGCCCGAATGCAGGGTCATACACGAACGGCAGCACTTCGCCGTTTGCGGCAACGATATCCGGGTGAGCAAACCATTGGGTGCCCTGGTGGTAACCGCGACAAGCATCGAAGGCGTCGGGATTGCGGATGCAGGCGTTCCAAATGCTATCTACCGTGGAGTAAGGCCTGCCTTCGGTATCGACATGGAATGCTGTCAGGGCCGCAGCGGCACTTACGGAAGTTGCTGCTGCATGTGCATTGCGTACGCCAAGGGCCGTCCACGAGAACTTCACGTCTTTCGCTACCGGCTTGTCTGTGCGGAGCACGAATCCGGTTTGGCTTTGGGCATCGACCCACCATTCGGATCCGACGCGACCGTTGGGCGTGGCGTTAACGACCGGAGTCGAAGCAAAGCCGGTACCGAACGTGATGGTAACACCGTTGCTGCGGGCGGGAATGATCGCAAATCCTGCCTGGTTTGCACTCACGATCAGTTCGCCCTGCACTTCGACGGAGCCCAAGAATACGGCCAGACCGTCGATGGTTACATCTCCCAGCACTTGCAGCGCGCCTGGGTCTGCCAGGGAGCCGATGTTCACCGATGCTCCCGAGAAGGACAGTGCGCCGACGGCAAAGTCTGCACCCGGCAGAATCGGTCCGTCGAAGCGGATTGGTCCGGTCATAGCGGCAGCATGCAATGTTCCGCGGACAAGGACGTCCTGTTGCACATCCAACGATCCATCCACCAGCAAGTCGCCGGCAAGTTGCATGGAACCGGTACCGCGCTTCATGCCCAAGCGCAGCGCAACTGCATCGGCAATCCCCTGTCCGTGCTCGCCTTCAACGGTAGAAAGCACGTCGGTAGCAAGCGAGCCGTTTGCCAGGAGCGACAAGCTGCCGTCGGCAAGACGTTGGGTCAGCACGCTGTTAATGAGCGATGTCAGGTTGAGCTGCTGCACTTGTGCCTGCACCGCTGCTGCTACGGTACCGTTGATATTGGCGCTGTTCATGGCGCTCTGCACCATTTGGCGCACATCGTCTTCAATGTGCATGTCGGCAATGCTCTGCGTCACTTCGTTCTCGATCTTCTCCACCAAATCTGATTGATTGCGGCGAGTAATGAGGATTTCAATCTCGCCTTCGCCGGATGCCAGTGCCTTCAGTGCAACACCAACGGTGGACTCACCTGCCTTGGCCTTGCGGATAAGGCCTGGCTTCGATGCGGCTGCCATGGCATCGCCCACGGCGATCGGGCCGTTTTCTGCGCTGGCTTTTGCAGGCAGCTGACCAATAAGACCCACGAGCGCGGCATCTTTCGGCTTGCCGCTTGCAGTAGCGCCAAAACGGTTACCAATGAAGGCTGGCCGCGTGGAGATGATGCCCATGACATTCGGGTCACCAGAACGGTCACAGCGTTTCACGCTCATCTCCTTCGTGACGTCCAAACAGACCGCCTCGCCCGGTTTGAGAGTGGAATCGGTAGCCGAGAACCATTCGGCATAGTCGGCGCCGGTGGCGTTGTACGCGCCGTCGGCGTAGACCTCTCCGTCTCCCTCCATGCGCCAAACGAAGTTACGTGCGCCGCTTTCGGGGTAGGTGGACGTGGATTTGCTGTACACCTCGACAATGTTTGCCGAGTCGGAGTTCTGGCCGGATTCCAGCTTAAGCAAGGCCTTGGATCGCATGTCGTTAATCACCAAGGTGCCGGACGTCGTCAGCTGGCCGGTACCGGAGCGGAACAGGCTGGTATCGAACTGGCCGCGGTAGCCAAATAGCAAGTGCGGCACGTACTTTCCGCTGCCAATAAAGGCTCCGGAAGACATGGAGTTGCCTGCCCAGCTATCGAGAGCCAATACCGTACCGGACATGCCGCGGTTCACGATGATTGCGCCGGTCAAACCGGAGACTGCGGAGCCGGAACCGACGGTAATGGACAACATGCCGTCGGACTTAATGCCGCCGACACCAACGTTCAAGCTGTTGAGTACGGACAGCGTGTTGGCAACCGTGGCGTTGCGGCTGACGTAGAGTAATTCCACGCCCAGGGTACCGATCGTGGCAGACGGAGTATCGATGCCATTGATATCGAGAATAACGAGATCAGCCCCAGCCACAGCGGTAAGGCCGGCATACACATACTTGCCGGCAGCAACCACATCGCGCACGGCCGTGGACAGATCTGTGCCACCTGCAACGCTCGGCAACGCGGGGTTGGAAACGTTGATGACACGGAAGTCATTGCCCGCAACGCTGGAAAGACCAACGTATGCATAGCGGCCGGCGACATCTACGGACAGAACGTCCGTGGAGAAGTCCAAGCCGCCTACGGTTGTCAGCGATGCCGGGTTGGAAATATCCACAATACGGAAGTCGTTGCCGGTGACGGTAGCCAAGCCGATGTATGCAAACCTGCCTGCAACGGAAACGGCATTCACATCGGCGCTCAAGCTCAGGCCTCCCTTCTCAAGCGGCCTGTTGGGATTGCTAATATCAATAATGCGGAACTCATTTGCCGTGCTGGCATCGTCATCGATACCTACGTACGCGTATTTGCCCTGAATGGCGATGGAGTACACAGCAATGGACGATCCCATATCCAAACCGGAAATGACGCGCGGCGTGAACGGGTTAGAGATATCGACAATTTGGAATTCGTTG
>CAZENR010000008.1:0-631 GCA_964513925.1 uncultured Candidatus Peribacteria bacterium | reverse complement strand
GTTGATTGAGCTGAAGTTCTGGCCGCGACCTACGTACAAATACTTGCCGTCAGCAGCCAAAGACTGGACGTTGATTGTGTCGCCAAGATCGAGTTGCGCCACAATGAGCGGCACTGCTGGGTTGGTGATATCGATAACACTGATGATGCTGTTTTGCGCATTGACCGTAGTACCCACGTACGCATACTTGCCCGAAACAGCCAGGGCCTTGGATGAAGAGTTGCCCACCGTCAACGACGAGATAATCTTCGGTGCAAGCGGACTGGAAATATCGGTAATGCGGAATTGGTTCGTAGCGCTGAGCACCGTGCTGTAGGCGTAGCGGCCAATCACTACCACGTCGGTGGTATCGGCTGCCAAATTCACACCCGACAACGCCTTCACGGTGCCTCCGGCGATGTTGAGAATGCTGCCTCCGGATACGGTAAGACGCTGAGTGGGCGTGGCAGTACCAATGCCTACTCCAGCCCAAGGAGAAGAGGTGAACAAGAGCGGCTTGGTGCCGGTGCCGGAAGCAATAAGCGTGACTCCGGAGATAGTCGTAGCCTCAATGACGGAACCGGAGAATCCGCCAACAACGCGCAACGAGCCAGAGAACGAGCCGTTGCTGGGAATAGTCAGCGTCTTGCCG